>DASZDZ010000050.1:0-67287 GCA_035941355.1 Pseudaminobacter sp. | reverse complement strand
AACCGGATGCGCTACCTTTGTCTCTTCTACATCGATCAAAACCTTGCTGATGCCGCCAGCAAGGAGGAATGGGCCGAGATCGATCAGGAGTCCCTGGCTTCCAATGAAGAGCTCAAACGATCGGGCCACTATCTCGCCTCCAACGCGCTTGCCGATCCAAAGACCGCAAAGACATTGCGCATTCGTGCTGGCAAGGCGAGTTGGAGCGACGGGCCCTTCGCAGAAACCAAGGAGCATCTGGGTGGCTTCCTGCTTATCGAAGCGAAGAACCTTGCGGAGGCGATGGAGATCGCGGAGCGGGACTCGCTCGCTCGGATGGGGGCGATCGAGGTGCGCGAGACCGCCGGTTTTTAGCTTCGAAATGCCCCGGCTACTTCTGCCGGCCATACCGCCACGGCACATACCAGCGCGCTATGATCGCTGGCTGTGGCTCTTTTGCCGGTTTCCGCTACGCAGATTTGCGCAGCGAGCGAGTTGAAGATACCCGCCGCACGATACCCAATCCTTCCGGAATCGGCTGCTGACGTAACAGCCTTTGTTCCGACTGGCTGAGGGCGGCCGCCGGTCATGGTGTGAAGTATATCAAAGCGAGCGGATCAGCCGTGAGATCTCGCTGGGCGCATCGGTAGTGATCTGGCGCACTTTCGCCTCGACGAGCATGCTAAGGATGCCGTTGCTGATGCCGCGACCGGGATTGACCGTCCAGGCGTCGGTCTCGATACCGAGGTCGAGCAGGCGCGCAACGAGCGGGAAGCCCTGCTTTTCGGCGGCAACTATGGCGTCGAACCGGAGATAGGCGAGGGTCACGCCGGCCATGCGACGCTCGATGTGACGCAGGAGGCGCTCCGGATCGCAGAGGCCTGGCTGGCGAGAGACTGCCAGCATCGGATCATAACCAAGCCGAGCTCCGGGGATGGCGGCGGCGAGACGGCGTGCATCGTCGAGATGGTGCGATCCGATGATGATGCCTTCAACACCGGTGACTGCTGCCGCGTCAGCGACCGCACTGTCAGGCGGGCGGCGTCCGCCGACAATCTTGAGGTCGAGCTGAAGATTGGCCGTCGGCGCTCTCCGCAGAGTTCGAAGCGGGGCCAGCAGCTCGGTGAGCGACAGAACCGGCGCATCGGGATCGCCGGCGCCGTCGGCGTTGCGGTGGAAAAGCCCTTTCATCGATGCGATCGGCATACCCGAAACGAGGCCGTGGCCGGTCGTAGAGGGACCAAGCGTCGGATCGTGGACAACGGCGAAGCGGCCATCGGCGGTGGCAAGTATGTCGACCTCGAGGCTCGCCCCGAGCTGCCAACCGAGCATGAGGTTCGAACGCTTGAACGGAGCTTCGGCGAGGCGCGTCCGCAGTTTGTGCCATTTAAGCCGGATCGGGCCATGGGGGCCCTCGACCGCTACAGGCGTGCCCGACATCTGATCCACGATTTCGACAGCTGCCATTGACACTCCTTCTCCCGCTCAAGCCAATCGCATCAATTGAAAAACGCTGGCGACAAGCCAGCCCTGCCCGGCGGTGTCAAGCCGGCGCGCGGACGTGTGCGCCGGCGAGGAGCTTCTGGTGCGCCGTCTCAAAGACGAGCGAATTCTCCGGCGAGAAGCCGATCTTCACCTTTTCGCCTGTCGTGTGAGTGGCTGATGAGCCCTGCTCGAGCACGCGAATAATGCCAATTCCGGTTTCGACGACGTAGAGTATCTCGCGGCCCATCGGCTCGATCTGCACGATATGACCGGCGAAGCCGGAGTCGCCAAACCTGAGGTGTTCCGGCCGCAGTCCGACGGTTACAGCCCCAGATGCACCCTCGACCGGAAACTTGACGCCGTTCACGGCGACCGCGCCGCCCTGGGCTTCGCCCGCGATCAGGTTGATAGGCGGCGAGCCGATGAAGGAGGCCACGAACAAGCTCGCCGGCCTCAGATAAAGGTCGTCCGGCGTCCCGATCTGTTCGATCCGGCCGGCGCGCATGCAGATGATGCGGTCGGCCATGGTCGTCGCCTCGATCTGGTCGTGCGTGACCAGCACGGTTGTCACGCCGAGCTTCTCCTGCAGTGACTTGATCTCGGTGCGCATGGAAAGCCGGAGCGTCGCGTCGAGGTTGGAGAGCGGCTCGTCGAGGAGGAGAAGCTGCGGCTCCTTCACCAGCGCACGGGCCAGCGCGACGCGCTGCTGTTGCCCCCCGGACAATTCGCTGGGCTTACGCTCCAGCAGTTCCGCGATCCGGACGAGGTCGGCGACACCCTTCACCCGGCCGAGAGCCTCGTCACGTGGTGTCTTCTTGAAGCGCAGCGGGAACAGGATGTTATCGCGCACGCTCATATGCGGATAGAGCGCGTAGGACTGGAAAACGATGCCGACATTGCGGTCGCGCGCCTCGACTTCGTTGACGACATGGCCATCGAACAGTAGCTCGCCGCCGCTCGGCACATAGATGCCCGCGAGCATGAACAGGCTCGTCGACTTGCCGCAGCCAGAAGGGCCGAGCAGTGCGACGAACTCGCCGTCCTCGATGACGAGGTTCATATCCGGGATCACCTCGACATCGCCGAAGCGCTTCACAACGTTGCGGAATTCGATCTTCGCCATCCAGTCAGCCCTTCACCCCGCCGATGGACATCTGCATGAGGTAGCGCTGCGCGGCCAGGTAGAGGATCAGGCTCGGGACCAGGTAGAAAACGCCGACCGCCGAGACAACGCCGTAGTCGACGCCCATGACGTCATCGCGCACCCAGTACATGTAGAGGCTCATGGTCCAGTTGGTGTTCCTGATCAGGAACGTGAACACGAAGATGTACTCTTCCCAGCCGCGGATGAAGGTGAAAACCGCGATGGCGAGAATGCCGTTCCTGACCTGCGGCAGCACCACGCTGACGAACGCCTGCCGCCGCGACGCGCCGTCGGTGAGAGCGCTCATCTCGATATCCCACGGCACCGCGTCGAAGAAGCCCTTCATGATGAAGATGGCGAAAGGCAGCTCGAATGCGACAAGCACCAGGATGACGCCGGTAAGCGTGTCGAGGAGCCCAATCCAGTAGAGCATCAGGAACATCGGCACGATCAGCGTCAGCACGGGGAATGCGTGGAGCACCAGCAGCGAGCGCAGCATCGCGGAACGGCCGGGGAACTGGAACCGCGACAGATAGTAGGCTGCGAGCGAGGCCACAGTGACGACAATGGCCGTCTGTGTCCCGGCGATCAGGATCGAGTTGCCGAAGGCATGCCAGACATTGGGGAACTGGACCGCGCCTTTGACTTCTCCGACACGCGAGCGCACCACCGAGGCGAAGTCCGGCTCCCACAGGAAGATGAAATTGCCGATGTGCAGATCGGGGCCGACCAGCAGGGCGAAAGCAACGGCAGCGACCGCAGCGACCACCCCCATGCCGATCCACATTTGGCGCTGGCTTTGTGCGAACGCAGCGGCGAGCCATAGCGCAATGACCGTCGGCACTACCACCGCCATCGAACGCCAGAGCACTGCCGTCTCGGCGACGCCTGTCTTGGCCGAGAAGGCGATGGTGACCAGCCAGAAATAGGGCAGGATGATCGGCAGCGAGACTGCGATCAGGAAGGCGTAGAGTACAACCGCCTTGGCGCGGCGGAGCCCGCGCGCCCGCGCCGCCAGCGCATCCCAATCGACTACGGGTTCGGGTGCCGAGAAGACCCCGGGGGTTGCTTGCACTGCCATCAATGCACCTCGATGCGCGGCCGCTGGAGCAGGCGCTCCATGTCGAAGAAGCGCCAGCCGAGCAACGCGACGGCTACACCGATGATGATGAGAAAGAGCGCCAGTGCGGCGCCATACGCGTACTGGCCGCTCTCGAAGGCGCGGCGGTAGACGTAGAGCGCGTAGACGGTCGTGTCGTAGAACGGGCCGCCCCTGGTGAGCAGCAGGATGTACTCGAAGCTCACCAGCAGCGAGAGCGTCTGGTAGATCGTCACGAAGCTGATCGGCCAGCGCAGCGCCGGCAGCGTGATGAACCGTATCTGCGCGAAGGTGCCGGCGCCGTCCACGGCGGCGGCATGGAACAGGTGCTCGGGAATGCCACGGATCGCGGCGGTGAAGATGATCATGCCCATCGAGGCGCCGATGAAGCCGTTCGAGATGATGATGAGCGCGATCGGCGCGGAGGTAAGCAGGTCGAGCGGCGCGTCGAGGCCGAAACCCTGCATGAGGACCTGATTAACGAGCCCGGCTTCGGCGGGGCTCACCGCCCAGAGCCACAGCAGGATGTAGAGCACCGACGGGCTCATCCGCGGCAAGAGCCAGACGCCCCGGAAGAAGCTGCCGGACACGTTTCTGAGCGACGTGGTAGCGACGGCGAGGATCAGGCCGAAGGTCACGTTGAAAATCGCGAGCGTGCCGAAGACGTAGATGAAGGTCAGCCCGATGACCGGCGTCAGCCGGCGGTCGCCGCGGAATATCTTCTCGTATTGCTCGAGAGTGAACCCGGTGATGCGAAGCGAGCGGTTGAGATCGGTGAAGGAAACCGCGACGTCTATGAGGACCGGAACGATGAAGAACAGGACCGTGAGCACGATCGCCGGCCCGAGGAAGATCAGAAAATTCGCGCGCCTGCGGGTCGCGGACCGTGCATGGCCGCGCCGTTCAATCATCAGTTCATCGGCTGTCGTCGTCATCGCTCTGGCCGCCCGTCGCGACGGCCGATCCCGGCCGTCGCGACACGGATTGCAGCTATTTAACGACGACGTCTTCGAGGCTCGCCGACGCCTCGTCGATCACGAATTCAGCCGCATCGTCCGCCGAAAGCCGCCCCGACTCTATGCCCTGGATCGCGGCATAGATGATGCCGTTAAGCTCGCCGAACTGCGCATTGTTGGGTAGGAATTTTGTGATCTTGAGCAGCTCGGTTGCCCGAGCGAGCGGCCAGGTCTCCGCATACCGCGGATCCTGGAGCTGCTCCGGTTTGATGCCGATGTGGGTCGTCGTTACCGCATGGTCGGTGTTGAGGTCGGCCGCCGAGGCGTGGCCGAGCAGGCGGACGGCGAGTTCCGGCTCCTTCGTGCTGGCGGAGATCGCATAGACGATCGGATGTGTCAGGCTGACCGGCGAGCCGCCTTTCGCGGCTGCCGGCCCGGCGATCCAGCCCCAATCGGCGAAGAAGCCCTTCTCGTCCTTCGGCAGCCCGTAGGTCGGGAAGGCGACGCTACCCAGATCCCAGATGCCGTACATGTAGAAGGCCGCATTGCCGGTGTAGAATTCCTTGCGGATCGCGTCGAATTCCATCGCGGTATTGTTGGCGGGGATTACCCCTTCCTTCACCCCGCGCTCGAACCAGCCGAAGGCCGCCGCGAGCTTGTCGCGTTCGAGGAGCAGGTTGCCGCTCGCCGGATCGACGAAGTCGTTACCGTAGGCATTGAAGGTCATAATGTAGTCGGGGCCCTTGTTCGGCCGGTGGAGGATGCCGTATTGGGCTTTCGTCTTGTCGACCACCTGCTTGGCGATATCGATGAGCTCATCCATCGTCAGGTCGCCCGACAGCGCCCGCTCGGGCAAGGCGTCGACGAAGGCGGCATCGTAGCCGGCTTCGCGCAGGAGCTTCTTGTTGTAGAAGAACATCCGCGCTTCTGCGTCCTGCGGGATGGCGTAGGTGCCGTCCGGGCACTTTGCCGACGACCAGAGCGAGGGGAAGATCGTGCCGAAATGCTGCGGATATTTGGCAATGTAGTCGTCAAGCTTGAGGACGAAGCCGTCCTCCTGGAAGGCGCAGATCCATTCATGCGCAGCGATGAACATGTCCGGGCCTTGGTCGATGCCGAACACTTTCAGGAGCTGCAACGCGTCGTCGTCGAACCCCTTGGCCGGGCTCTCGCGCACTGCGACCTCGACGCGCTTGGGCGAACCTTCGGCCTCGAGTTCCTTGTTCAGCCGCTCGGCAGCCTTGACCACATTACCGGCACGCAGCGGCCCGGACGGGTCCTGGCGCGACCAGAGCTCGAGTTTCACGGTCTCCTGCGCAGATGCCGGCATTGTCGTGAAGACGGCCGCCGAGCCGCCCATCAGAATTGCGCTCAGAAGCGCTGCGGCAGTTCCACTCTTCCAGTGAATCATCCTGTTATCCTCCCGGTTGCGACGCGTTTCACCGCGCCGTCATGTTATTGCAATGCTGTGCAACACGATTATGAATGGGCTTGGGAGAATGTCCAGTGGGAGGATTCGGCCGTGTCTGACGGCAAGGACAATGGCCAGGGCCGCTTCGTGAGCGCCCAGGCCGTCGCCGAGCGTGCGGGCGTGTCTCGATCGGCGGTCTCGCGGGCCTTCACACCCGGCGCGAGCATCGCGCCGGAAACGCTGGCGCGGGTGCATGAGGCGGCGGCCGCCCTTGGATACCAGGTCAACGATCTCGCCCGGGGGCTGCTCGCCAATCGCAGCCTGCTGGTCGGGCTCGTGACCTCCGATGCCGATTCCCCATTCCGGGCGCAGATGATCGCCGCGCTCTCGCAGGCGCTGATCGAGCGCGGCAACGTGCCTGCGATCATCAATATCGGTAGTACGGTGGAAGACATGGCGAATGCCAGCCGTCAGCTGCTGCGGTACCGGGCGGAGGCGACAGTCTTCCTTTCCGGTTCGCCGCCGGAGAGCATGGTCGAGCTGACGCGGCAAAACGGTCAGCCACTGATCCTGATCAACCGCGCCGAGACCGGGCTCGACAGCGTCCATTGCGACGACATGGACGGCGCGCAGCAGGCCTTCGAGGCCTTGTCCTTGACCGGGGCCTCCCGGTTCGCCGTGATCAACAAGGAGGATCCGAGCCCGAGCCTGGCCGCCCGCGAGCAGGCGTTCGCCGGGTTCGCCGTGGCGTCCGGGTTCAAGCCGAATATCGTGCGCGCCGGTCACTCCGACTACGATGGCGGACGAGAAGCGGCGCGCCGGTTGCTGGCAAGCGGACCGGCGCCCGACGCTCTCTTCTGCGTGAACGATCTCATGGCGTTCGGCGCGCTCGATCACCTGCGCGAAGCAGGCCTGCGCGTGCCCGACGACGTCTCGGTCATTGGCTTCGACGACGTGCCCATTGCCGCATGGACCTCCTACAGGCTGACGACGCTGCGGCAAGATCCCCACCGTATCGCCACGGAGGTCGTGTCAATCCTCAACCGGCGCATTGCCGATCCGGATGCGCCACCGGTGTCGATCTATTTCCCGGTCGAACTGGTGGTACGCGAAACTGTCAAGGCGCGGCAGTAGAGAAGCGCGTCGACATAACGAGGGAGAACCGACTGAACATGGTTTTCAGCTTCCTGGCCCGCGAGATGGGTCGTGTCCATGTCTGCGGTCATCGCGGCTACAGCCTCCACTACCCGGAGAACACGCTGCCAGGGCTCGAAGCGGCGAAGGCCGCTGGCGCGACCACTGTCGAGATCGATGTCGTGCTGACGGTGGACGGCGAGCCGATCGTCCTGCACGACCTGACCGTCGACCGGACGACGGACGGCCACGGCTTCGCGGCCGACCTCACCCTGGAGCAAGTCCGCAGGCTGGATGCAGGAGTGCGGTTCCATCCCGCTTTCGCCGGGACGAAGATACCGACTGTCGCCGAAGCGCTCGATTGGGCGAAGGCGAACGACATAGGGATCGTGCTGGAGATCAAGGAGGCCGAGCGGCCGGACCTTGCCGTCGAGCGGGTGGCGGCCCTGCTCCAGGCAACGGATACGCTCGACCGCGTCATTGTCATCAGCTTCGACCACGTGGTGCTGAAGCGCGCGGTCGAGTGCCATCCGGGCCTCCGGGCGGAAGCCATCACTCACGCCCGCCACGCCGACATTGTCGGCGTGCTGAAGGCGTGCGGCGCGGCCTCGGTCTCGATCGAGCTCGACATGTTCCACGCCGACGACGCGCTAGCACTGCATGATGCAGGCTTCAGCATTCGCCTCAGCCTGCCCCGCCCCGACAAACTCGCCGAATACTGGCGCGGCGGCCGCGACCCCTTGCCGAGTATCGTGCGATGGATCGCCGACGGACTGATCGACTCAATCTCGGGTGACGACGTGCCGTTCATCGCCCGGCTCGTCAAACAAGCTGGCCAGACCGGCTGAGGACATATCGTCATGACTCAACTGCAGCCGACCCTCCTCGATAACCGTTTGCGAGCGGCGGAAGCCGTCGTCCGCGAGGCGGGCCGGCTCGCCGCCGACCATTTTGCCCGGCGCGAGCTACTCAGCATCGATCGAAAGGGGGCACAGGACCTGGTGAGCGAGGCGGACCGCGAATGCGAGGACCTCATCGTCGCCGGCCTCAGCCGTCTGTTTCCGGAAGACGGCTTCCTCGGCGAGGAGCGCGGGTCCCGCAACTCGGATGCGTCTGCCGTCTGGGTGATCGACCCGATCGACGGCACGCACAATTTCCTGACCGGCGTTCCATTCTGGTGCGTCTCGGTTGGGCTTGTCGTCGACGGCGAGCTGACGCTCGGGATCATCTACGATCCAACGGCGGCCGAGCTCTTTTCGGCTAGAAAAGGCGGCGGCGCCTTTCTCAACGGCCGGCCGATCAAGGTGAGTGGCGAAACTGATCCGACGCGCGCGCGCATCTGCATCGGCTTCAGCTATCGCCGGCCGGTCGCGGAGCATGTTCGCGCGGTCGATACGCTGCTTTCGGCAGGGTGTGAATATCTGCGGCTCGGCTCCGGAGCGCTCGGTCTCGCCTATACGGCCGCGGGGCGCTTCGACGGCTACTGGGAGCGCCACATGAATTCGTGGGACGCCGTGGCCGGCTTGCTCCTGGTCCGCGAAGCGGGAGGCTGGACGAATGATTTCGCGGCCGCGCACCTGACGAAAGGCTGCGAGATTCTCGCCGCGACGCCGGCACTAGTCGACACAATCAAACGGCATGTAACGTTTGACAGCTCTGAGTGATGGCCTGCCAGTTCGATGAAAGCCGTCTTCGTTCTTTTCGACTCGCTCAACCGCCATTTGCTCGCCCCTTATGGCGGAACGCGCGTGCCGACGCCCAATTTCGCCCGCCTTGCCGAGCGCGCCGCAACGTTCGATCGCCATTATGTCGGCAGCCTTCCCTGCATGCCGGCGCGCCGCGACATGCAGACCGGACGTCTCAGCTTTCTCCACAGGAGCTGGGGGCCGCTCGAGCCGTTCGACAATTCTTTTCCCGAGCTGCTGAGCAAGGCTGGCGTCTACAGCCACCTCGTCACCGACCACTTCCATTATTTCGAGGATGGCGGCGCCACATACCACACCCGCTACGACAGCTACGACTTCATCCGCGGGCAGGAGGGCGATCCTTGGAAAGCCATGGTGCAGCCGCCGTGGGAGCGCCTGCGCGAGATGTACCATGAGCGGCAGTTCAGCCATGCGGCACGCGACAAGTTCCGCCGCAACATCGTCAACCGCGAGTTCATCAAAAAAGAGAGCGAATACCCGTCGGTGCAATGCTTCGCCGCCGGTTTAGAGTTCCTCGACCGCAACAGGGCAGCGGATAACTGGCTCCTGCAGGTCGAGACGTTCGACCCGCATGAGCCTTTCACCGCGCCCGAGCGATTTCGCGAGAAATTCAGGACCGGCTGGAATGGGCCGATCCGCGACTGGCCGCGCTACGGCCGCGTCGACGAGTTGCCGGAGGAATGCGAAGAGCTACGCGCCAACTACTACGCCGTCGTCGCGCTTTGCGATTTCCTGATGGGGCAGCTGCTCGACTATTTCGACGCGCACGATCTTTGGAGCGACACCGCGCTCGTCGTCACCACCGACCACGGCTTCCTGCTCGGCGAGCATGATTTCTGGGCGAAGAACCGGATGAACATGTACGAGGAGATCGTGCATATCCCGCTCTTCGTGCACGATCCGCGCCGTCCGGGAGGCACCGGTGGGCGGCGTTCAGCGCTCACCCAGACGATCGACCTTGCGCCGACATTCCTTGACCTGTTCGACGTGCCAGTCGCCGCCGAGATGCAGGGCCACTCGCTTCTGCCGCTGATCGAGGCGGATCGCTCCGTCCGGCAAGGAGCGCTGTTCGGCTATTTCGGCGGCGCGATCAACGTAACCGACGGACATTACACCTATCACCGCTTCCCGCCCGACCCCCGTTCGCAGGAGCTCTACCAGTATACGCTGATGCCGACCCATATCTGGGAGCCGTTCACGCCGGAAGAACTCGCCCAGGCGTCGCTTGCCGACCCCCTGCCCTTCACAAAGGGAGCGCCGGTCCTGAAAATCCCGGTGACCGAACGCTCGCCCATGTTCGACAATTACGGTCCCGGCGCGCTGCTCGAGAACGAGACGCGCCTCTACGATCTCGTTGACGATCCAGGGCAGACCACCCCGCTTTCCTCCCCGGAGATCGAACGCGCAATGACGCTTCTCATGCGGGATCTGATGGTTGCCAACGATGCTCCGCCCGAAGCTTTCGCGCGAATCGCGATCGAGCCTGAGTAAGACGAGCGCTTCTAATGCTACCTCGACCCGATCGGTTCCGTCTGGAGGGCGCGGCGTTGCAGCTCACTTCGGGAGAGAGTAAAATTCGGGTAGGCTGCAAGTATGCCGAGGAGCACCTGATATGGCGGGACGCACGACGGTCCGCTGGCTGGTTCGCCTCACTCCAGTCGTGGGCACAGTCGACGATCTCCTGAAGGTTCCACTGAGCCTAGATGTCTGGGAACGGGAAGCTGATGCCCTCGTGGCGGCTGCCTCCGAGCAGACGATAACCGAGCTCGAGCGCCGACGAATAGCTGGCGTCGAGCGCCTCCGCACAATCACCGACCTGGAAAGTGGCGCACCCGGCTCCGATCGCCTCGACGGGCAACCGGAGGGTCGCTGAAGGCCGGCTTTATCGAACGAAGGAATGGTCGCATGAACCTCATCGCCAAGGTCACGTCTTCGGGACCGCAGAAGCCGCTTGGGGACGTTCTTCGGACGCCGCTGGGCATCGACGTTTGGGAGGTCAAGCCGGATCACCTGATCCTTCGTGCAACTGAGGCTCAGTTGGACCGCCTGTCCAGCATGGGTTACGTCGTCGAGCAGCTCGAGGATGTGGAGCGGCACCTTTCCGCCTTCACCACAGCCGAGGCGGCGGAGCAGTATCACTCGGCAGCCAGCCTGGAGGAGGAGCTGCGGCAACTCGCGGACGCAAGGCCGGACGTCGCCGAACTGATCGAGATCGGCCGAAGCATCGAGGGCCGGCCCATCCTCGCCTTGCGAATCGGCGACCGCCGCGGAGGCGTTCCCAAGGTGCTTTTCATGGGCTGCCACCACGCGCGCGAGTGGATCGCCGTTGAGGTGCCCTTCCTGCTCGCGAAGGAACTCGTCGAGCGGGCCGACGAGGCGCCGATCGCTGGCTGGCTGACGAGCGGCGAAGTCTGGGTCGCCCCGATGGTCAACCCGGACGGCCATGAACACAGCCGGGCGCAAGAGCGGCTTTGGCGCAAGAACCGCCGGAGGAACGACGACGGCTCGTTCGGCGTCGACCCGAACCGCAACTATGGCTACATGTGGGGCATCCTCGATGTGCCCACCTCCAGCCACGTGCCGAGCGACGAGACTTATGTCGGCCCGCGCGCTTTCTCCGAGCCGGAGACACAGGCGGTCCGCGATCTCATAGGCTGCGAACGCTTCGCCGGCGTGATCACCTATCACAGCTATTCTCAGCTCATTCTCTACCCCTGGGGCTATACGGACAAGCCGGTCCCGGACGTGCAGCATCGGGAGCAGATGGTTGGGATGGCCCAGGAGATGCATACCCTGATCCAGGGGGTGCATGGCAAGATCTATGTCCCGCAGCCGTCTTCCGAGCTCTACCCGACCGCGGGCGACACGACGGATTGGACGTACGGGACCTACGGCATACCGTCCTTCACAGTCGAACTCAGGCCGCGCACCTTCCAGGAAGGCGGTTTCATCCTGCCGCCAGACCAGATCCTGCCGACTTGGGAAGAGAACCGTCCGGCTGCCTTCCGGTTCATCGAACAGCTCCTTGCGGCGCCTGTGGCGTAGGGGCAACCACTTCGACAGGAGCCAGATGGTCGCCGGGGCCGCACCACGCCCGCAGGTTCAAGAACCTGCATCGGGCATTCCTTCCAGGCAAAGCCAGCGGTGCTTTCTGTCGGGCCAATGGAGCATTTGCGGGGCCGGGAAATCTCGATCCTCCAGGCAGCCGACCGATACAGAGAGCGCGTCCTTCAGGGCCTCAGCCCGCATGAAGACGACCGATCCGAAGGCTGTACAGAAGGTTTGCTCCAGCCACTGTCCCGACGAGCCGCTTCTCCGCCAGGATCTGATCTCGCCTTTTTTGCTCACGACGGCCGAATCCGCATAGATGGCGCGATAGGAGAAGGCCGATCCGGTGCAGCGCTGACATTCTAGGCAACTGCACGCATAGACGCGCCGGGGCTCGCCTGCGAGGACGAGTTCCACGGCCCGGCACGAGCAGGTCGCGGTTCGTCTCGTCTGTCCGCTATGCATTCGCCTGCTCCGCGGCTGTATGCGGTAAACCGCCATTTCGAAACAAGGGGGCAAGTAATGCGAAATCGCTTTCCGGACCGCCTTGTGAAAGCGCCTGCCGAAAGATCGCGTCCATCGCCTGGGGCATGGACGCGTTGAGCCCTCGCTCCTCACAAGCCTCGAGCAGGTGCTGGAACGCGCTGTAGTGGGCGCCCAGCGAGGCGAGCGTTGCGTCGTCGCCAGCAAAACGGCTCGCCTTTGTTCTATCGACCAAGTCGAACAGAGCGGCATCCACAACTGGCTTGAATGCGGAGAGATGGCTCCTGAACGTCTCCAGGCCGAGCCCTTCGGCCTCGGCGACAGCCATGCCTTGAAGTGCTCCGAACAGCCCGCCCCACATCTGGGTGAGCAGAGCAGTGTCCAGGGCGGAGGCTTGGCCGGACACTTCTCCGACATAGCTCGTGGCGCCGCCGAGCGTGAAAAGCAGGGGCTTGTGCGTCTCGTAAACAACGCGGGAACCTGAATAAAGCAGTGCGGTCTCGGGTTTGCCGATGAAATCCGGAGTGGCCATGATCGCACCATCCAGATACCCGCCGCCATGCGCCTCCACCCAGCGTGCTTCCTCCAGCGCAAGCCGTGGAGAGCCGGAGGTGAGTTGCACGACAGCTTTGCCCGCCAGGGCGGAGGCGACGCCATCCTGCTTCAGCAAAGCCTCGCTCGCGGCATAATCCAGAACATTGACGATCACGACGTCGGCCGCCCGAATTCCGTCCTCGACGGAGGTGGCGACCTTCGCCCCCAGCGCTGCCAGGGGCGCACATTTTGCCGCTGTGCGGTTAAACACCCATGTCGGATAACCGCGGTCCAGAAAGGCCCGAACAATGGACGAGCCCATGCGGCCCGCGCCGAGCACGCAGACATTCGATATCATGATATTTCTCCGTAGGTGGATGGCCCCTCTCACGAGGGTTTTTGGCTTGTGTTAGGCGCCCGAGCCGAAGGTATAAATTCTTGTTGCGTTGAGAAGTACGCACCTTGAGGTAAGCTAGCGGCATCATGACAGGAGCTGACAAATGAGGCGCAAGGAACCGGACAGCTGCGGTTTTGCCGCCGCGCTGCAGGCCATCGGCGGAAAGTGGAAAACCTCGCTGCTATGGGAACTGCACCCGCGGCCGTATCGCTTCGCGGAGCTGCGCCGGCTATTGCCTGGAGTCAGCGAGAAGGTGCTCACACAACAGCTGCGGCAGATGGAGGCGGATGGCTTGATAAGCCGACGCGCCTATGACGAGGTGCCGCCTCGCGTGGAATATTCGATCACGCCGCTAGGGCTGAGCCTCAACGAGGCCGTAACGGCGATGTCCGCCTGGGGAAAGCAGCATGAGGCATGGAAGGCTCAGCACAGGATAGCAGCCTGACGCTCTCACCGTCTTCATTGCTGGCAGGTTCGGGCCTAGCGGATGACCCCGAAAACCGGAATCGGTTTCGGAAAGGATCATGCTCAGAATTGAAGGGCCTAGGGCGGGGTGCCGTCCAGGAGGATGCACGGCCACCAGTAGAGGGTCCTTGCTTGAAAACCCTCATATGAGCAAACGCTGACCGTTTCGCTTGCGTCATAATATTACCGCAAGCCTCACCTTCAGGTTGAATTCGTGGTTGAGTCTGACGAATCGGGCACGGAGGAGATATGGCCACTGAGCAACGATCGACATTGCGGCATCGTCTCTTCGCATTCCTTGTCGCCGGCATTGGCGGCACCGCGGCGGCCGCGGCGTCGTTTGCCATGATGGTGTATGAAACGGCCAACCCGAACACAATTCCAACAATCGCGGCGGGCGAACCGATCGATACCGGGCGCTGGATCATAACGTTTCACGGTGCGCGGATCGGCTCGGCCCCGCCGACCGGGACCAAACCGCCCGAGCCGAAGAATTTCCTCATGGTCGAATTCAATCTCGACAACCGCTCGGCAGCCACCAGCAACGTCTTTTCGACCTTGTTCGCCATCGACCCGCCGATTGCGGACCTGCCGGCGCCGGCCTTCTATCTTGCACGCGACAAGTGGATCGCGAGCGGCGTCCATCCAAGGATGCCGGAAGGAATGATCGCCGCCTGGGAGTGGCCGGCGACGCGGCCTCTGCCCCGGGATCTGCGCCTCGTGGTCGGCAGCCAGATTTACAAGCGACGCGACAATCTCTACGGCGCGTCGGGCTGGTTCGACCGCGATCCGGTCGCGGCCGTGAATCTGCCGGTGACGGCGGATGCGATCGGGTCGGCGCAATGAAAGCAGGCTTCAACGGAGCCGCCGCAGTCATATTGGCGGCAGCGATTCTCTACGCCATGCAGCGCACGACGCCGCTCTACAGCGACATAATTTCGCCCGTCCCTGTCGCCGGCGAGCAGGGCGAGCGCATCGACACCCGCGCCTTTGCTCTTGGCGTCGGCGACGTGCATCTCGCACGCATCGTCAAGACCGAGCGCTTCGGCCGTACCCGCACCTATACCACCTCCGGCGTCTGGGTGCTGCTGGAGGCCGCGGCCGAAGCAAGCCGGGAGAGCCTGACCCTGACTTCGGCCGAGTGGCGCGGCCCGAGCGGCGTGCGCTATACGCTTAGCCAGCGTTTTTCCACCATGCCGGGCATGTTGCCGGCCGAGCGGCTGGAACCTGGGCTGCCAAAGCCCGTGCTGATGGCTTTTGAAGTGCCCGAAAGCGAGCTTGCCGGCGGAACCTTGCTGGTGGCGCCATCGGCTTTCACGCCGCTTGGCGAAGAGGTCCAGGTGGCGATCACGCAACTCGCGCTGGGCAATATCCGAAGCGCCGTGACGATTCGCCAGACCGGAGGGCCGATGCCTTGGGTCTTGGGGGCGGAGTGATGGCCAAAGCGATTTCTCAAAGCGAAAGACGCCGCTACTGGATGAGCCTCGCCGGACTGGCAATCGCCCTACCGGTGGCAGTCCTGGTGCATTCTTGGGAAAGCATCGCGGCATGGCGGGCTGTCAACGAACACGATCCGGTCATGGTCGGGAGGGAAGAATCCGAGAGTTACGCCGGGGCCGAATGGCGGCTGACGACACTGTCGCGGCTGCCAAGCGGCTCTGCCGAGCAGGTCGTGGTGCTGGCCGAATTCGAGGCGAGGATCGAGGAGCCTAACCTACTCACGGAGGGCCTTTGCGCCGTCGTGCTGACCGACGCGGAAGGCCGCCGTTGGCAGCCGGCCTTCTTGATTGAGCCGATCGTGCGCAAGATGCATCCCGAGGCGGCGGACAAGCCGCGTTGCGGCGGCCTCGCCTTCCGAAACGCCGGCAAGGGCGGCACGGCGAGCATGGCCGAGACTTTCGTCGTTCCGGCAACGGCGAACGGCCTGGCGCTGTCGGTTACGGTGCCGAGCGCCCGGCCGCGCTATTTGCTCTTCAGGTAGCTGCTGCCGGTGACGGCCGCTGCGCCGAGACGGCATGTTCCAGAAAGGCCGCCAGCAACGCGATCCGCAAGGCGTCAAGCAGTATGCCGCCGTCGAGATCGCTTGGGCTCCCGATGAACACTGCCGCGACGCTGAAGACAACCTGCCACGTGTCCAGATCGGGCGCACCGAGCGTCCGCGTCGCGCCGAACCACAGCCAGGCGCCGAGCCAGCCGATCAGCCGGTAGGCGACGACGTAGGTGAGCAGCGTGGCGAGCCCTGCGCCGAGCGTCAGCTTTAGGCAGGTCCAGACCGGGGCGTAGCGCGAGCGATAACCACCGAGGAAATGGGCGATGAAGTCGCTGAGCCATTTGCGCCAGGTGGATCCGCGCGACGGCGGCGGGACGGCCGGAATCGACGCGGCCGACAGTTCGTAGGCGTTGATGATGGCAGCCATGACCAGCCAGACCATCGGTAGGAGCGCGTAGAAGAACAAGCTTTGCGCCTGTTCCAGGATGCCTGGCTGCCTGAACTCGACCGGCGTGAAGCCCTCGGCCGCGTAAGCCGCGATCGACAGGGATAGCGAGTGTGCGCCTAAGCTGAGTTCGTCCAGCAGAGCGCCCGCCCCTATCCAGGCGATCAACTCGTCCTTCAAGACATCGAGCGCGTAGAGGCCGATAAATATCCAGCTTGCGTCCGCCGCCACGATGAGCAGCCGCCAGTAAGGGCTACGCGAGCGCTTGTTCATGCGCTTGGCGAACCAGCGGATCATCCAGCAGGCGGCGATCGACGCGATGAGGCCGCTGGAGCGCAGCAAGCCGAATATGTCTGCACTTTCGCCAAAGGGAACGCGCTCGAGCGCCAGCCGCGAATATTCGCGTACCGTGTCACCAAGAAAGCCCCAGGCGGCATAATAGGCGAAGAAGGGCAGGATGACCGCCGCGGTGACCGCAAGCATGTGGTCGGCGGGCTGGGATCTCTTCTCCTGCGGCTCGGCTCTGGCCGAGACCTGGCGCAGGGAGGCAAGAGCTGGAAGCCCGGGGCGAAGGGCCGTGAACATCGCCACGACGACCAGCAGCCTTGTCAGCACCACAAGCGAAAGGACGACCATGCCGCCAAGCGGGTTCTTGAGCCCTACCGTGACGGCCGCGTTGAGCAAAAGATCGCGCGCTATGATGCCGATTGCGCCAAGAAGCAGAAGTTGCGGCCAGAAGCGGCCGAGAAGACCGGCCGTCAGCGAGAGCGGCCGGAGCATGTCCTCGATCGTGGTCATGTCCCATGCATAGCCGAGCATCGTCGGGTTTCACAATGCCGATGTTGCGACAACGGGTCACGAAGTTCGTAGATGATGCAAGATGCAGGATAGCCGAACCAAGGGAATCGCTTCATCTCGGCTAACCTTCATCGCTCGGTCATGTCCTGGAGGCGAAATTGCTCAACAAGAAGGTCGCCGGGCGCTCTTCACCTCGCAAAACTGTTATGAGGCGTGGTCTTTCTGATTCTTACCACAGGTTACCGTGACCGCCGATCCCGCGCATATCCTGAAAGCCGTTTATGGCTACGACGCATTTCGCGGACCGCAGGCGGAGATCGTCGACCATGTGATGGCCGGCAACAACGCCTTTGTCTTGATGCCGACGGGCGGCGGCAAATCGCTTTGCTACCAGATCCCGGCGATGGCCCGGCCCGGCATGGGCCTCGTAGTCTCACCGCTGATCGCTCTGATGGCCGATCAGGTGGCTGCCTTGCGTCAGGCAGGGGTCAGGGCCGCCGCGCTCAACTCCGACCTGACAGGCGATGAGCGGCGCGCGTTGTGGCGAAGCGTATCCGACGGCGCTCTGGACCTCCTCTACGTAGCCCCTGAGACGCTACTCAGATCCGGGATATTGGAGCAACTCGGCCAAGTGCCACTGTCGCTGATCGCGATCGACGAAGCGCATTGCCTGTCGCAATGGGGGCACGATTTCCGTCCCTCATACCGTCAGCTCGACGCTCTGGTCGCGCTGTTCCCCGACACGCCGCGCATGGCGCTGACGGCCACCGCCGACGCTCCGACACGGGCCGAAATCCTGGCGCATCTCAAGATCGCGGAAAGCGATGCCTTCGTCGCCGGCTTTGACCGCCCCAACATCCGCTACGCCATGGAGGAGAAAGACAATCCGAAGGGGCAGTTGAAGCGCTTCCTGAAGAGCCATGAGGGCGAAAGCGGCATCGTCTACTGTCTGTCGAAACGAAAGACCGAGGAGACGGCGGCCTGGCTCTCCACGCAAGGCTATAACGCGCTCCCCTATCATGGCGGCATGGACAAGGCAGCGCGCGAGGGGAACCAGACGCGCTTCCAGCGCGACGAAGCGGTCATCATAGTGGCCACAATCGCATTCGGTATGGGCATCGACAAGCCGGATGTGCGGTTCGTCGCCCATGTCGATCTGCCAGGCAGCATAGAGGCCTATTATCAGGAGACCGGTCGCGCCGGGCGCGATGGCCTGCCTTCGGACGCCCTGATGCTCTATGGCCACGAAGACATTGCATTGCGCAGTCGTTTCATCGAAGAATCGAATGCACCCGAACAGCGCAAGCGTATGGAACGGCAAAAGCTCGATGCGCTCCTTGGGCTGGCCGAGACGGCGGGCTGTCGCCGCCAGGCGCTACTCTCTTATTTCGGCGACCGCTGCGAGCCCTGCGGCAACTGCGACACCTGTGCCGAGCCGCCAACGCTGTTCGACGGTACGATCGCCACGCAGAAAGCCCTGTCGTGCATTCACAGGACCGGCGAACGCTTCGGCCAGGCCTATATCGTCGATGTCCTGTTGGGTGCTCAGGATGAACGCATCATGCAGTTCGGCCACGACCGCATCTCCACCTACGGCATCGGCAAGGAGCTCGATAGCCGCACCTGGCGCGCGATCTTGCGTCAGTTGATTGCTCTACGACTGATTGACGTTGACCTGAGCGGCCATGGCGGGCTGTCGATCTCGGACGCGGGCCGCCAGTTCCTGCGCGAAAAGCGGACGCTCATGCTGCGTGTGCCGCCACCGCCGCGCGCCCGGCGTGAAAAGGTCTCGCGCAACAGCGCGCCTGCCGCCCTGCCAGACGCCGATCGTGGACTGTTCGAGGCATTGCGCGGAAAACGCATGGAAATCGCCCGAGCGCAGAATGTGCCGCCCTATGTGATCTTCCATGACCGGACGCTGATCGAATTGGCTGCGGCTCGCCCCGCCTCGCGTGCGGAAATGGCCGGTGTTCCAGGTGTCGGCGAGGCCAAACTGGGGCGCTATGGCCCCGCCTTTCTCGCGGTGATTGCCGAGCACGCCGGATAAAGACGGTTCGAAGCGGTTGCCCATGCGCTGGAGGCACGCGGGAGCCCGATTGACCTGATGGTAGACCGCCTCGCGCTCATCCCTCTGTACGTTTTCCAAGTTCTTTGCGAAGACCGGTTCCTGCGATCGGGCGGCATCGAAAAACCGTTAGATTTCCGGATGGCTGCGAGTTCCTGATCGAGCATGTTTCGAGCGCGGCTGGGACACCGGCTCTTACCCTCCTCTCACCCGAAGTTTATCAAACTCTAATCTGGGGTGCCCCAAAATCTAGCCAAACTCCCGCGAAGCTTTAGCCGGCTAGCTTCATAAATCCGTCATCGGACTGTCACACTTCCGAATGCGTTCCGACAAGTCGTTGATCCTGGAAGCTTAAGCGACGCCGCCGCATTCCGCAGTTTCTGACTTTCCGACCGGAAGGAGGCGGGACCGTCCCGTTTTCTATTCAGCGCCGCCTATGGCGTCACGAGAAGCAGGAGCTGAAATGTACCCCCGTCCAATTATCCGGGCAGCATCGCCAGGCGCGCCGATGGCGAGGGCGCGATGATTTACTCTTCCATGCAGGCCCTTCAGGATCCGCTGGTGGCTCAGGCGATCAGGTTCGCGCTGAACCTCGTTGGAATGACGCTTCTTACCTTCGGCATGTATTACCGGCGCTACCGGGACAAAGAACTGGTGACGGCCGCCGCGCTGTTCAACATCTTCGTTTTTGCGGTGCTTACCGTCCTGTCTTCGGTGAATTTCAGCGTTGCCGCGGGCTTTGGCCTGTTCGCCATCCTGGCGCTCTTCACACTGCGCTCGGAGCCGCTCAGCAAAACCGAGATGACCTATTTCTTCGGCAGCGTCGCCATCGCAGTCATCTCATCCGTGCAGGGAACGACGCTGCCCTTCGCGGCGATGATCGTTTTGTTCGTGCTCGTCGGCGCCTACGTGGTCGACCACCCGAAGATGCTGCAATCGGTCAGCGGGGCGAAGGTCACGCTCGACAAAATCCACCTGACGCTGCTGTCGGACCCCGAAACCATGCGCGCCGAACTCTCGAAGCGGCTGGGGGTCAGCGTGCTGTCTTATCAGGTTCTGCAACTCGACTACATCACGGAAATGGCGAGGCTCAATGTCTTCTATCGCAAACACTGACGCGCGCCTAGAGCGGGTTTTCGACCCGATCAACCTCGCAACGCTCAACTCCAAAGCTGAGATGCTGGAGCGGCTCGACAACAAATACGTCGTCGGCGCGGACATATTGCATCGTGCCGCCGCGGAACTGGCACGGCGCTTCGATGTTCTGGAAATCGAGGGCCGCCGGGCTTTCACCTACGAAACCTGCTATTTCGACGATGCGGACCGGCGCAGCTATTTCGATCACCATCAGGGCCGCCGGCAGCGCGCGAAAGTCCGGATCCGGAAATATGTCGATGCAGGGCTTTGTTTCGTCGAGGTGAAGCTCAAGGACAAGCGCGGCACGACGATCAAGAAACGGCTGCCCTATAAAGCCGGCAAGTTCGGCATTCTCGACAAGGCGGCGCTCGCCTACGTTCACCAAGTCTATCTCGACCAGTATAGCCAGGAGTTTCCGTACGCGCTGTCACGCGTCCTGGACATGCGCTATGTCCGCATGACGCTCGTGGCGAAGGACGGCGGCGAGCGCATGACGATCGACAGCGGGATGCGGTTTTTCGCTCCCGGGTCGTCGCACGCCGTTAGTGATGATCGCTTCATCCTGGAAACGAAATCCGCAAACGGCAACGGGATAGCCGATCGCATCCTGCGCGCAATGCATCAGCATCCCACCAAGCACTGCTCGAAATATTGCACCGGCATAGCCATCCTCAATCAGGCACCGAGGCACAACAAGTTCCTTCCCGCCCTTCGCAAGCTCGGGATCGTGCCCGCGCCGCAAACGGCTGAGGTCGTCCCCGGGCAAGAGATCGAGGTCGCCGCATGACACATCGCAAAGGAATTGACTCAATGACCAAGCGAAACAGATTCGGCCGCTTGTTCTGCGGGTTTGCGCTGGCCGGGGCGATGCTGGCTTCTACTTTGTCGACCGGGTCAGCCCAGCCGGGCCTGGAAGCTCTGGATAGCATGGACCTGCCTTCCGAAGGCGCCGACGGCGTCAGGATCGAGGAACTTTCCGGCCTGTCCTGGGACGAGGATGAGCAACTTCTCTACGCGGTCTCCGACGGCGGCGTCCTTTATCATTTTCGCGTTCGGCTGGACGGATTGCGCATTGCAGAGATCGAGCCCGTCTTCTCCGCTCCTCTCGCAACGAAGGCTAATGAGACCTCCGGCAAGCCTGTCAACAACGCGGAGGGTCTTACCACCGTCAGCGATGACAACGGCCGGCGGTCCGACAGCGAGCTTCTGATTGCGTTCGAGGATGGACCTTCGATTGCCCGCTTTACGCCGCGCGGCGAATGGATCGCCAATTCCGCCCTGCCCGCCCCGTTGGCGGACGAGACGCGATACAGCAAGAAGAACAGCCGCCTGGAGTCGGTGGCGTTCGACGAGCGTCATGGCATGCTGACCGCGCCGGAACGGCCCCTTAAAGGCGAGCCTGAAGACCGTCACACGCTATATGCGGCGGACGGAACAACCTGGTCGTTCGAAGCTTTCCAGCCCGACAGCAGGCTCAAGGCGATCCAGCAGTTGCCGGACGGCAATCTCCTTATCCTGGAGCGGACGCGCGAGAAAAAGGGCGCCGCACCGACGGCGCGACTGCGTTATCTCGACTTCGCCAAGTGCTCGGGAAAACGGGAGTGCCATATAGCCGAGCTTTCAGCCGAGCCCGACGCGATGCTGGTCGACAATTTCGAAGGAATGGCCCGCCTGTCGGATGATCTGTTTCTCATCGTCACCGACAAGACAAGGAAGGACGCCGAACCGACCACCTTCGTGCTGTTCCGGGTCAAGGCGACCCGCTAAAGTCGCAGCAATTCCGGCGGCACATTCTCACCAATTTCTAACCTGAATCTCCCGCAACCTTAATTGCCGGTCTCGTATGTTCGGTCCGTGCTACAACGGCGTCGAGCGCGAGTATTCCGCTGACCCCGCGAGCCGACTGCGTGATGGCCGCTATCCGGCCATGTGCGGCACACTGGATTTTCGAGGACCCGATCGTCGGGTTTTCAACGCCGATGGACACCGATGGGCATCAGGTCTCGCATCATTCTCTTTCAGTCCATTGTGGTCGCGTCGGTCCTGGCGATGGCTATCGCCGTCTACGCGACGATCCGCTCCACCGAGTATCATTTGCAGCGCGTGCAGTGGACCAACCATCAACTGGCAGCCGTCACGCAGCTGACCGTCAACGCCAATCGATATTCCGAGCAGATCGCGGAATTCCTGTTGATCGGCGAGCCGGAGCGCCCCGACTACGACAGCGCTCGGGCCGAGCTCGAAGCAGGGTTCGATCGGCTCGAGAAGGTGACCCGGGGCGAGGCCGAGTTTCTGGTGGGCACCAGCGAACAGGAGGACGAGGGCGACGAAATCTTCCGCGTCACGCGAATGCGCGCACTCTATGGAGAGATCGGCAAAGCCGCTTTAAGGGCAGTTGATCTACGCAATCAAGGACGGCAGGAGGAAGCGATCAGCGTCTTTCGCCGTGATATCGAGAACCGTTTCGACGCCGAGTTCGAAAACATCCTCGAAGCTGCGAGGCGCGACGAAGCGGAAGAGGTTGCCCGGACGGAGATACAGGCGGAAGCGCTGTGGCGACGCCTGACCTGGATAATAGTGGCGCTTATCTTGGTTGCCGTGGTCCTTTGTTTTGTCGCCGCTTTCCTTCTCACCAGGTCTTTGGTGCGCCCCATTGGTCTACTAATCCAGGGCGCCGAGGCGATCGGGCGGGGCGAACTCGACCACCGCATCGACTTCGACGGCCATGACGAACTCGGCGTGCTCGCCCAGCGCTTCAACGCCATGGCCGCCAATCAGGAGGACCAACGCAACCGATTGCTTGCCGCGCGAGCGGATCTCGAGCGGCAAGTCACCGCGCGTACCGCCGAACTCGCCGCAGCGAACCAGCGGCTGACCGATCTCGACCGGTTGCGGGTTCAGTTCCTCGCCGACATCAGTCATGAACTGCGCACCCCGCTGACCGCTCTTCGCGGGGAGGCGGAGATTCCGCTGCGCCACGGTTCGAAACCCGAGGCAGTTTACCGTGACGCGCTCGAACGGATTGTAACGCAAAGCCTGGAGATGAGCCGGCTCGTCGACGATCTGGTTTTCCTGTCCCGCTCGGAATCCGACACGATCCGCTTCGAGCCGCGCCGAACGGACCTCGTGACCATCGTCGCCGATGCAGTCCACGACGGCGAAATCCTTGCTCGCGCCAACGCTATTTCAATCAAGGCGGACTACAGGACCGATCCGATCTGGGTCACTGCCGACGCGCAGCAGCTTAAGCAGGCGCTCGTCATACTTCTGGACAACGCCATAAAATACTCGCCGCGCGGACGCCCGGTGAACTTGAGCATGACCGTTTCGGATGGACATGCCCGGATTACCATACGCGACAAGGGGCTGGGCATTCCCGCCGAGGAAATACCAAAGGTGTTCGAGCGGTTTTACCGCGGCCGAAGCCCAAAGGCATCGCGCCAGCCAGGCAGCGGGCTCGGCCTGGCGATCGCGAAATGGCTTGTCGAAAAGCATCAGGGCGAGATCACGCTCACCAGCGAGGTCGGATCCTTTACGGAGGTCGTGGTCCGCATCCCGTGCGCCGACGCGAACGAAGCGCCGGATGACAATTTCGGCGCCGGCGCGACTGCTTCGAGAAAAAAACCTCGTGTAAAATCCAGCGCGGCATAGCGGGGGAAGCGCTCCTGCCCGCGGCAGGATCCCCGACGGAGGTGATGTCAATGTCAAAAATTCTGCTGGTGGAGGATGACGACCGTATCGTGGGCTTTATCAAGCGAGGGCTCGAAGCGGAGGGTTATCTGGTCGACCTTGCAAACAATGGCGAAGATGCGTTGGCGATGGTGCGGGAGACGTCCTATTCGCTGATTGTTCTCGACCGCTTGCTTCCCGGAATTGACGGTCTCGACGTGTGCCGCATGCTGCAACGCGAGCGGCGCAAGAATCTCGTCCTGATGCTCACGGCGAGAGACAGCCTGCAGGACAAGGTCGAGGGGCTGAAGGGTGGCGCCGACGACTACCTCACCAAGCCCTTCGCCTTCGACGAACTGATCGCTCGCATCGAAGCCCTGCTTCGACGCGAACCCGGCGCGGCATCGGATCCGCTGCTGAAGGTCGGCGACCTGACGCTCGACCCCGTCGCAAAAAAGGTTCGGCGCGGCGAGCGCGAGATCAGTCTGACGGCCAAGGAATTCAGGCTTCTAAACTATATGATGCTGCATCCCGGAGCCGTCATCAGCCGCACACGGCTGCTCAACAATGTCTGGGACCTGAGCTTTGACCCCGAAACAAAGGTGGTCGATGTCTACATACGTTACCTGCGCCGCAAGATCGACGGAGCGGAGGAACACCCGCTTATCAAGACCGTGCGCGGCTTCGGTTACGTCATATCGGCTTGAAGCGACACGCTTGTCTTCGAGCGCCCATGATCTTCATCTTATATGTTTTATATATTGTTGCACGGCTAACAAGATTATGTTGAAAGAAAGAGATCGGTTACGGTCAGGTTAAAAGTTGGATAGAAGGCGATTTATTCCGAGACTATTTCCGAATTTCTACGTTATTTCGCGGTGGTCGCACTGGAGCGACCGCATTGCGTGACGATAAACGGAGAAAGCATCATGAAACCCAGTCAAAGAATCGGCCGCATGATTGCCTTTGCAATCGCCGCTGCAACCGGAACAGCGGTATCAGGGGGCGCGCAAGCGGCCGTCAAGCCGCACACAGTCGAGACCGGCGGCATCAGGAGCATCGTTGGCGCGAAGCAGGCGGCGCCGAAGACGCTGCCTGGAACGGTTCAGGCTCAGGAGGAGTTGCTGCAGTTCGCCGGCAACAGCTCGTCGAACTCGAGTTCGAATGGGTCGTCGAATTCCAGCTCAAACGGCTCCTCGAACTCGAACTCCAACAGTTCGTCCAATTCGAGTTCCAACAGTTCGTCCAATTCGAACTCGAACAGTTCGTCGAACTCAAGCTCGAATAGCTCCTCCAATTCGAGTTCAAACAGTTCGTCGAATTCCAATTCCAACAGCTCGTCGGATTGGGGCTCGAACAGATCGTCAAATTCGAGTTCCAACCGGCCGGCCCGGACGCTGGTGGACCTCCTGCGTCAACGCTAGAAACCGGCCATGAAACGAGGGGCCGGCTCCCTGGCCCCTCGTTGCACCGGCGACTCACGGTGAGCAAACCGGTTTCCGGCGATCAGTCCCCAGCTCCAGATGACAGCCATGCTGACACGCTTCAACAAGCCCTCGCCCAAGATCAGCTTTCTTTGCCAGCCCTCCGATATCGGCGTTGTCGCCGAACCGCGGCCGGCCAAATCCGCCCTCCCCGACTGGTTCCGCAAGATTGCGCCGATCGATCTGGAGCATGTCGGCGCCCGGGAAAACGGCATCACGATTAAGCGCTGCATGCCGTTCCTGGACGCGCTCTCCACCGGCTGGATACTTCCGCTCGCCGCGGAGGTTCGGCTGGAGATCAAGGATGGCGGCGAGACCGTCGACTACGGCTGGGAGTTCGACCGCACGATGGTCAGCAATCACAGCCCGCACCAGATAACAGGCCATCCAAGCATGCCGCGGCCGCCCTGCAAATTCCACAATTACTGGGCGATCCGAACGGCGCCGGGGTGGAGCTGCCTGTTCGTGCCTCCGCTCAACCGGCCGAACGGTGTCTTCGAGGCTGTCGCCGGCATCGTCGACACCGACACCTATTCGGCGCACATCCACTTCCCCTTTTTCCCGATCGGCCCAGACGGCGTGCACATCATCGAAAAGGGCACGCCGCTGGTGCAGGTCTTCCCGTTTCGCCGCGCCGACGCCGCGATCGAAGGCGAGGTGCGCGCCGAAACAATGGAAGAGGCAAACGAGCGGGAACGCATCTATCGCAACACTATCGCCGGCTCGGGTTGGTATCGAAAGTTCGCCCGCGCGAAACGCTGAGTCGAACACCAGAGAACCCAATTTGAATTTCCGGCCGCTGCTGAGTTAACCGGATGGCGGCCGGCGCGACCGGAATGCTGCTGAGCACGAAAAGCTGATCAGCCGGCCGACGATGTTGACCGCACGCCGGGTCACTCCCACTCCATGGTCAACTGGAGATGTAAGTCATTGATTCCTTTTAGGAACTTCAATCGGAAAATTTCAAATGCCGTCAATAATACCGTCAGATTCCTACGCTGTTGAAAAGGCTGCAACAATGTAGCCGCCGTCGCGGCATGCATGGTTTTGACTCCATCGTTTCCTACCTGCCCCCGCGGCGAGGTCAAGGCGCTCACAGTCTAAAACCACTGTGCGTTGTGTGCGCACTTGCCAACACGCCGATCAAGCTGCCGCCGGGAAGATATCCGACATGGTTCGGAGAACGATGGACGACGTTAGACCACATCATGCCGTGATGGCCTCCAAATTCGACCAGCAAGTGCTTGGGCGTGACCACCCTGACGTCTCCGTAACCAAATCGGTCGCTGCGCCGGTGTCTCCTCAGGAGTGATGCCCAGCCGCTAGTCCGAAGAGGCTCTCGAGCGTTCCCCTATCGCGACCTGGCGCTGGAGGTTGTCTACAATCAGTCGAGGGTGTCCGACGTCGATGACGCGGGTGGTAAGTACGTCCAAGCGTGGCGAGAGGTAAATCACTAGGTCCGGCTTCGGCAAGTCCGCAATGATGTTCTCGGCCAGGAAGCGGAGGCGTGCATAAGCGCTGTAATCCAGAAGGCCGCGCTCATGGTGCATCTGGCAGAAGATGGCTATGTCCTCGTCTACGCTGCGATCGAGCACTACGTTTTTTCGCCCGGCGGCGATCCGCCACTGCGTCGCTCGCGACAGAATGATCGCCTCTTGCAGGGAGGCGCAGTGTCGCGCCGGATCACGCCGAAAGGCCTGGAACAGGTCACGGGGGAGTTCTTCCCGAATGACTCGATAGCCCATTCCACCCATTAGCCCGGCCAGAGTGCTCTTTCCCGAGCCAGTCGGACCCGAAATCCAAATTATCACCAGGCATTCCTCCGCCCGCTACGCCGCCGACGGCATTCAATCTCATAGCAATGACTGAACCTTTAGCGGACCTCTTTCAAGCAGGCGAGTCTAGACGCCCTTGGTCGCCACGGGTCCTGGGCCGGCCGTTCTCCCAGCCGCTTGAGTTCGAGGAAGTCGCCGCCGAAAACGAGGCGCCGCCCTCGGGATGGCATTATCCCGCACCTGATCTTTGGGCGAGACAATGCACTCAACTGGCAGGACTGGTTCGCGCCACTGGCGGGTATCATGCCCGCAAGCAGTCGGCCGCTCGCCCGCCGATGACTTCTGCATTAGCAACCGCCCCAATGTGCTGTCCATTCACGGCGCCACTTTCAGCAGATCGAAGCCGAACAGGCCAAAAGCAGCGGCGAGGTGTCGACGTGGCGCGGTTCCTTTTTGTTGCGGGTCTGTCCGCTGTCCGAGGACATGAGGTTGAGCCCTTCACCGACCAGCTCTCTTGGGGCGTTGGCGGGGTAATATCCGAGGAAGATCCCCTCATCGCCCGATCGGTTGGCTACCACCACCGTAAGGTAGTCGTTGGACCGCGTCCGCCATAAGCTGGTCAGCCCGTCGGGCGGAAGATCCGCGGATACGGCGGCAATGTCCACTCCCAGCTTCGCCATCACCATCGTCGTTTCAGGTGCCAACAAGTCCGCGCCGTGCAGAATGGCTACGCGTCCGTAGGGTCTGTCCACAATGAGGAAATCGTCTCCCAGTCCGATGTTCTCGTTCCGCAGCCGGTGTGTGCGTACGTAGCGGTGGCGGTTCACCGAACCGCCTTCCACCGTAAACATCATGCTTGTGGGCCTAGGGTCCGCGCTGGTCCCCTCGAAGGGGATGACGAGATCAACCCTGGTACGCTCCGCAAGCGCATCCACTGACTTCAGAAAGGCTTCATCGTCGCTCGCGTACGAGCCGGGCGCGAGCACGAGAAGGTTGAGCTTCCTCTGTTCCGATGCCGCCTTAGCAACGGCGTCATCAGCGGCCGACACCAGTTCTGAGATTTCGTCAGCCTGACCGCCGAGATCCATAGCACCCAGGAGCCCCACCATGGGTTCCGGCAAGCCCAGCTTCGAAAAGGTGTAACTTTCCAGCGTATCTTGGTTCAGTGTGGAGTAGAGCTCCGGACGGCGGAGGATGGGGAAAACCCGCTCCTCGGATGGACTGATCTCACCGAGCACCACCCCATCGCTGCTGTCGGTCCAGTGCGAAACGACGCTCCCGTCGTGCTCAACGACGGCGCTTAGCGATCCAAACGAAAAGTCATAAGGCCAGGGCGAAGGAATGGCGAACGTATCCTCGCTGAAGACATCCGCCTCGTTTCCCTGTCTCTCCTTCCCATACCGATTGGAGACGATGAGTGCGATGTCGTTTTCACGAGCTCGCTGAGCCAGAAAATCCAGGTCAACGCCCGTGTTTGCCGGCGCGAGGAGGATGTCCGCGCCCGAGACTGCCGCGAGTCGCGCGAAGTGCGGGTAGAACAGGTCAGCACAGATTACCACCGCTATGCGTCCATAGGGCGTATCGACCGTAGGGATCGGTCCGCCCGCAACTGCATTGTAGGACGCTTCGATCAGCGTATTGCGTTTGCGGTACGTGCCTGCCACCTCTCCGTCCGGACCGATGAGAACAGCTGAGTTGAAGTACTGGTTCGTCGCGGTGTCGAACTCGGGAAGGCCGATAACGATGTAGGCCGCGTGGCGTTTGGCGAGTTGCCCGAACGCTTCGGTGGTTACGCCGGGGATCGTTTCCGCCACCGCGGCAATCTCAGCCCTGCTGAATAAAGCATAACCGGAGGTTGCCATCTCAGTGTTGACGATGATCTTTGCGCCGGCCTTGGCAGCCTTTTCATTCAGCGCGAGGAGTCGCTCCCGGTTGCTTGCGACATCACCGAGATCGGGCTTGAAATGTACCGCTGCCACCTTCAGGCTCGCTTCGCTGGCCTGACTTGCCGGGAAGCCTCCGGCAAAAAGGCAAACCAGTGCGAGAAAGAGCGCTCTCATCTCCGTTCCCTCGCCCTAGAGTGTCAACGTCACTAGGATCGGGCAGTGATCGCTGGGGTCGGCCGTTCCGAAGGTCAGCAACTGCGCTCCGAAGGGTTTGGGTGAGCCGTCGCAGGTTGTCAGCGTGTCGCCGGGGTTGCTGAACTTGTCAAAGGCATCGGTTTCGACCTGGTTCGCATCGGTCACCTTGCTTCCGGTCAGGCCAGAGATCACGAAAAAATCGATGAAACCGAACTCCTTCGGCGTGTAGATCTGCGGCGTCAGACCGCCTTCGAAGGTCTTTGGGTTGTTGGCGCGCGCTTCCGCTTTAAGCGCATTGAAATCGAACCGATAGCGTTGCCAGCAAGACCGGCTGTCCCCGCTGGGCAGCAGCGACGCGCCTGTCCCCAGCCGGGCCACCAGTTCCGGGGCCGCGAACAGCAGCCGGTTGAAATCACCGGCCAGGATGACCGCGTCGCCCTCTGGGCGCGCTGCAATCCAATCCTCAAGCACGTCGAACTGCTGGGCGTTCAGCTCGCAGTCGTCTTTCACGTCGTCTTCCGACGTTGTTCCCCGCTTGCAGGCGGATTTCAGGTGTATGGATGGTATCCAGATCTTCTGCCCGCCGAACTCCACAATAGCCACTGGACTTCCGCGCACCTGCCGGGACGGCGTGCAGCACTCGTCGTCATGATAGAGCGCAAGTTCGTTGATTTGGTCGATCGTCACCTTGTCCTTGATCGACTTGCGAACGGCGATCGCCGTATAGATGTCGTCATTGTCGAAGCGGCATTTCTGATCGTTGGTCAGGCAGCGCGTCTCGAAGTGAACCTCGTAGTTGGGTCCCAGAACGCGTTCCGCTCCCGGAATGCTGCCAATCTCCTGCAACGCGATGATATCGGCGTCGAGTGAGGCGATGACGGTGCGGATCTGATCGTAGACTTCAGGACTGCGTGCGTGGCCGCGCAGAGCCTGCTCCGGCTGGGATGCGAGGTTTGCGATGTTCCACGCAGCGATGCGCAACCGATCCGCGTGAGCGGGCTGGAACACAGCGACGACCGCCACGATGGCGGCCACAAGTGTTTTGAATAAGTCCAATGCCCCGCCCTCCGGGTGCTTGCAAGGCGTATAGTATACAACGTCTGCGTATTTCAGGAAGATGACGATTGCGAGCGCACAGCATTTGAGCGATCTCATAGATCAGCAATGAATTGGAGAATGTCGCCGCATGCGTACGCGTCCTCGTCAGACAGGTGAGAAGACAATCGAATCCACGGTGACTATGCCGATCGCCCTCTGTCCAGGTCGATTGCAGAGGCCGAAGTCGAAAAGCTGCGGGACTGCGTGATCGCGATCATCAGCGCGGACGGGAGCCATTCTCGTCGGCAGCGCCGTAGCTCTGGTTCATCGGAGCCGAAGGGTTTGGGGATGACTGCCGACAACACGTCCTGAGTGACAACGAGCCCGCGCCTCACTTGTGCTTCGTCGCCGACGGCTACAGCCGATCTTTGTGCGCGGGATTTCCTCTTGTCCGCGAAATATGATCTGGAAGACGCTGTATCCGAGCGAGATCGAGCACTTCGCGCATGTCCCATTTCTCGCTGAAGCTTCACTGAGAAGGGCGACCGCGCCGGGAGAGCGAACGTGGCCGGCTTCCAGGGGCAGCGGCCGGGCGGAACAACAATCGATACACGCATGGGAGTGCATTCGAATTTCCACGGAGCAGCCCAACGGTCGGATCTGGCTCAATTTCGGTAAGAAGCAAGGGGCAACAGACGGCAAGTCACACGTGCATCCGCGTGAGCTATTCGGGATAAGCGGAGGTGCAATCTTAGCTCTCCCTATCCACGAATCTTCCATCAGACTTCTCCGGCCGCGAAATTGGTCGGATTGCGTCCCGGTGGGGACGCGCCCACGCATGCCTCTGGCCATGGGCGAAAACTCCATACTATCCACGAACCGGAATACTTTCGTTAATCCAGCGCGATGCCAGCAATTGCGGCGGCACGTTCCCAGGCGCGTCCCGGCATGCTCAAGCACTTTGTCGGCCGTCTCGTCTTCATCTGTTGGAGGCCCGCCAATCCGGGACGTCTGTGCGCGCTTCGTCAGCCATTGGGATGTTACGCGTCTACCTACGGCGGGCCGGCGGACCGCTGGTTCAGGCCAGTTGGCTCACAGAGGGCGGTGAGGCTAGAAGACATCACCGCGGCAGATGATCCTTCCGCCGCATCGAGCCCAATCCGTTTGGCTATCCGAGTCGAGCAGCAGTGAATTAATCAGCGACCGATAGGGTTGCATCTTACCCAAGAAGCAATATCTACGCGCTGGGGCGATCTTTATAATAATACGAGGGAATTCCGATTATGACTGACGACTCCAACAACACCGACACCATTGAACTGACCGCAGACGTAATTTCAGCTTACGTCTCGAATAATCCGGTTCCAGTGTCGGAGTTGCCTACTCTAATCGCGCAGATTCACCAGTCTCTGACCGGGCTCTCAAATGGCCAGGCGACGATACCGGAAGAAAAACTTGTACCCGCCGTTCCCATCAAGAAATCGGTGACGCCGGACTACATCATCTGCCTCGATGACGGGAAGAAGTTCAAATCCCTAAAGCGGCATTTGAAGACAACGTTTGGGATGACGCCTGAAGAATACAGGGCGAAGTGGAATCTGCCGACCGACTACCCAATGGTCGCTCCGTCGTACGCGGCGACGCGTTCAGAACTCGCCAAGAAGATAGGCCTCGGCCGCAAGCCCAAGGCGGCGGAACCTGTAAAGCGGACGCGCACGAAAGCCGCCTAGTCGCAAGAAGAGGCGGGTGATGAACCCGCCTCTGTTGTGTGACTGAGTTGTCACTAGCGCCCCGCGATGATGCTTGCGACGATCCCGATAGCAAGGCTGATCAGCAGGAACTCGTTGCCGACCCTCACCCACTGCCGGACACGCCGAAGGGGATTGGGAGAGCCGATCGACCATTGCGGATCTGGAATAATGAAAGCGAGAGCCGCATGAGGCCAGCCATTTCGTGCTGAAGCAGGAATTGGCCGCGGCGGGGATTGTATTCACCGAACGAGGCGTAGAGTTTCGCGAACTCCCGCCGAAGCACTACGTTCCGACTGGACATCCATAAAAACCGACCAACAAGCATCAGCGGCCGGCGACAATGCCTCTGCCGATAGCAGCGATCGTTCCTTAATCAGAGTTCGATCTGTCGCGATCCGCCTTGCCGCGCCGCCATGTCAACCACGAATGCGGCGACGCGTTCAATGGCGTTTTGGCCGCCGAGGACCAGCAGGTGCTCCTGCGCCCTCGTCAGCCTCTTGAGCGCCGACAGCAGCAGGTGGCTGGATATGTCCGTTCCGGGGGGCGAACCGGAATGTGCGGATGGCGGTGGCGTTGATCGCCCCGGCGTAAGCCGAATGTCTCTGCTGCCAGATGCAGGATTGACTTGTCATAGATCAACAGATCTCGAGACGCTGGCGCATAGACGGCGAGATAGAAGCGGAGCCCGTGGCGAGATAGCGTCCTCAGCGCGGTTAACGTTATGGTGACCGTGGTTCACCGCCTCAGCATCGTCGAAATGCCATGGCGGACAAAGGGAAGATATTGGCCAAAGCGAAGCCCCGCATGTCTTGCAAGCCGTGCCGCCGGGTGCTCGCCTGAGTAGAGTCTGACGAGTAAATTCGTAGCATAATACAGCGGTGCCGCCGACAGGCGCAGCCAGCTTTCGTACCTGTAGAGCATGTCGGGATCGGCAATGTCGCGACGGTCGCGACATGCTGTCAATATTCTATGGGCGAGTTGCTTCTGGCCGCTTAGGCCAATGTTGAAGCCATGCGCAGTCACCGGGTGCATGCCAATGGCAGCGTCGCCGATGAGTGCGGCGCTCGGAGCCCAGAACTTGTGCGCCCACGTCGTGACGAGCGGATAGGAATGGCGGTTGCTTGTCAAGGTCATGTTTCCGAGGCGCCCTTGACACCGGTTCGTCAATTCCGTCAGGAACAAATCGTCGTCGAAGGCAAGCAGTTTATCGGCCTCGTTTGAGCGCAAAGTGAGAAGCAGCGACGACACGCCTTCCATGAGCGGCAACATCGCTACGGTCTGATGGTGATCGAACCATTCGACTGCGATCTGGTGATGGACGCGCTCGTGCCTCACCCGGCAAATCAGCATCGAGTTTCCAAGCCGATTGATGTTGGCGCCGATGCCGAGTAGGTCGCGCGTGGCGGACAGACGTGAATCCGCTGCGACCAGAAGCCGAGCGGTCAGCTGCCTGCCATCGGAGAGTGTCATGACTGCTCCTTTGTGGCTGTTTGTTGCATCGACGACAGAGTGGCCGCACAGCAGCCGGGCATGATCCTGCGAGCGGACGATCTTGAACAGGGCATCGCGGATCCGGCAATTTGGAACCAGAACTCCCAGTGGTTCGCCAGATCCGCTGGGAGGATCGAAACACAGAGCGAAAGCGCTCGATCCATTGAGCACGCGCGCGCCTTGAATCGGTGATTTGTCCGAAGCGGAAATGGCATCCCAGGCGCCGATCTCACGAAGGATTCTGATGGAGGCGTGGGTCAGCGCGATCTCGCGTCCGTCGAAAGCCGGATCCGCCAGCCTTTCCAGGGATTGCTGTTCAACAACCGCCACCTTGAGTTCGCTCTGGGCAAGCGATGCGGCGAAGGAGAGCCCGACCGGCCCGGCGCCGACGACAACGATGTCGAACCTTTCGTCGGAGCAGGCCATCAGCGTGCCGCCATCACGTCGGCCATCTTTGTAAGATGCTGGTGGCTGCGTTTCATTGCCCGCCGCATGGTTCAAGCTACTGGGCAGTGGAGATCCGCATCAATCGCCAACAAAGGATGCAGTCTCATCAAACACGGGCGCGGCTGATCGAACCGGTCCAGCTTTGGCCATTCTTCGTGTCGGTCTCGATCCAGACTGGTCGCCGAGGTGTTCGGCGGCGCGATTCGTCGAAGGAGACCTGGCCCGACCGCTACCATGAAATATCCAAAAACCGCCAAGACGATGAGAGGGCCGACCAAACTGTCCGTTAGACATGCGTTCTCCTTTGAAAGACTGGTCGACGTAACCACGCCGATGAGAAGATAATCTTGATATGGATCAACCAAACACGACAAACCCGGCAACGGCGGGTTCACGGTCGACTGGTCGATCGCCCCGACAATGTTGGCCATGGTCTGTTCAGATCATCATGGAATGGCTGGCTTTCCCTCCGGTGCGCATGGCCAGACTCAGTCGTCAACGGCCAGCGTCCGCAGTCGTCGGCACAGCGATCTGAGTCAGCGTTCTGGCTTGTTCTCCCGGTCGATGAGGATGCGCTCAGCGGCCCCATCAAGATCCTCATATTGACCACTCCTCAACGCCCACAGAAAGCCGGACAGCCCCAGTGCGCCAAGGAACAGAGCTACTGGTATGAGGTAGACGAGCGTCGTCATGAAGGCTGCACCGATGCGCGAATGCCGGAACGCCTTGCTGAAGAAACCCTCGTGACCTTGGCGAGCACAAAGCCCTGCAGGCGCAACGCATTTCCGATGACCAAAAGCGACGAGGCGGACATAGCGATTGCCGCGATCAGCGGCGTGACATGGCCCAGAATGGCAATCGGCACCGCGACGGCGTTATAGACGATCGCTATGACGATGTTCTGCCGGATCAACCGCCCGGCTTTCCTGGAGATGTCCAGCGCGCGCGGTATTGCCATGAGGCTGTCGCGTAGGAAGACGAAATCGGCGGCGCAGCGGCCGATATCGGCCGCAGTCGCCGGTGCGATCGAGACATGCGCCGCGCCCAGCGCAGGCGCATCGTTGAGGCCGTCGCCGACCATCAGAACCTTATGTCCGTCTTTCCCGAGCGTCTCGATCCGTTCGACCTTGCCGGAGGGGAACATCGCGGCCGCGAAGCGGTCGACGCCCAATGTTTCGGCCACCTCCCCGCAGGCTTTTGCCGTGTCGCCCGACACAATTTCCACCGACAGGCCAGCATCTTTGAGTTGCTCGACGGCTGCCTTGGCATCTGGGCGGAGTGCATCCTCGAAAGCGAAGGATGCGGTAATGATCCCATTCTTCGAAAGGACCGTCCCGCCGTACCCGCCTAATTTGCCTTCGCCGCCAGTTCGGGCTTTCCATCCTGCCCATCCGCGCCGGCCAAGACGCCAGAGGTTTCCGGCCACACGGGCTTCGATCCCGAAGCCCGGATGCTCGCTGACGGATTCGAGCTTGGGCTGGCCGGAAAACCCTGCATAGCCGGCAATCGCGCTTGACAACGGATGACGGGAATGCACGGCCATGTCGGCCGCGATCGCCAGCATGGTAGAGTCGATGGAGGCGGCGTTGACAAGATGTGGCTGTCCGAGCGTAAGCGTGCCTGTCTTGTCGAATACCGCCGTGTCAACCGCCGCCAGGCGTTCCATGGCCGAACCATCCTTGACCATGATGCCGCTTTCGAACAGGCGCCGCGCCGCGACCACCTGCACGATCGGGATCGCCAGGCCGAGCGCACAGGGGCACGTGATGATGAGAACGGCGATGGCGATGGTTAGGGCGCCGTACCAGTCACCAGTCGCCGCCATCCAGCCAAGGAAGGTCACAAACGCGGTGAGATGGACCACCGGAGCATAAAGCGCCGAGATGCGGTCGGCGATCCGGCGATACTGCGCGCGGCCGCCTTCGGCCGCCTCCATCAGCCGGACCATTTCAGCCAGGAAAGAATCCTTCGCCGCGGCGGTCGCAACCATGGTCAGCGGGCCGGTAAGATTGAGGGTGCCGGCCTGTACCTTTTCCCCGGGCGCAACGGTTCTGGGGGCGCTCTCGCCGGAAACGAGGGAACAATCGAGGTCCGACGAGCCCTCAACGATGTTGCCGTCGACGGGGATTCTTTCACCGGCCGCGATCAAAAGCTGCATGCCCGGCTCAATCTCGCCGACCGGCAGGTAGTCGCGTGTGCCGTCGCCGCGAAGCACCATGGAACCGCGCGCCGCCAGCCGCGACAGGCCGTTCACGGCGGTGCGTGCCCGCTCCCGCATCACGTGATCCAGCGTTCGGCCAATCAGCAGGAAGAAAAGCAGTGACACCGACGCGTCGAAATAGGCGTGGTCGCCATGGTTGGCGGTCTCGTAGAGGCTCATCGCGTAGGCGAGCGAAACCCCGACCGCGATCGGCACGTCCATGTTCATGCGGCCATGGCGCAGCGCACTCCACGCCGAGCGGAAATAGATGCTGCCAGCAAAGGCGAGGGCCGGGATGGCGATCAGGGCCGAGATCCAATGGAACAGGTCCCGGGTGGCACCTTCGGCACCGGACCAGACCGACACCGAAAGCAGCATGATGTTGCCCGCCGCGAAGCCGGCAACCGCGACGGCCCGGATGAGTTCCGAAAGCGTCTTGTCCTTCTCGTCCATCACAGGATCGAACAGATGCGCCTGATAGCCCAGCCGTCCAAGCGCGGCGACGAATGATGGGACCTCGTCCCCACGCCACCGCACCGAGACCCGTTTCGTCGACAGGCTGACGCGGGCGCCCTCGACCCGATCCAGCCTTCCAATCGCCGTCTCGATGGTCTGGATGCAGGCCGCACAGTGAACCGACGGCACGGAGAGATCGGTCTGATACAGGTCGCCCCCGAGCGAGCGGCTCCCCAGTTTTATTTCCTGGCTCGACGGCGAAACAGGTGCGGCGCCGGCAACATCAAGTGCCATTTCGGCGCCCGGCGCACAGCAGCTCATTGCTGCGCTCCCCGGGAAATCATGATCCGGCGAACGTCGCGATAGGATTCCGCAAGGCCGGCATCGGCATGGATTTCGACGATCCAGACGCCATCCCTCGGCGTATGTGGCGCGGCGAATATCTGACCGGAGGCACCAGCAAGAGTGACGGTCTTGTCCCCCGCCTCATAGGCGGGATGACGAAACAGCACCTTCACGCCGTGCAGGGGGACCGGCTTGCCGGCAGCGTCGCTGAGGCTGTAGCGAACTTCGCCTGCCGCGATCGTCAGTTTGCCGGTCCAGCCCAGCGCCGCCTGCGCCCGGCCTTCCCTGGCCTTCTGATTGAATTGCTGGCTGGCCACATAGGTGTTTTCGACGACAAGTCCGGTCCAGCTCGTCGTGGCGAACGTCGCCATGGTCACATTGACACCGGTGACCACCCCGAAAAAGGCGAGGATGATGAACAGCATATGCCTGCCTGTGAACTCGCGGGGCTTTTGGGTGTCGCCGCTCATGTGTGGGCCTCCGGTGCGCTGAAACTGGCCTTGTATTCGTTGCTCTCGAAGCTCGCCTTATCTTCGACGCGGAACTTCAAGGTCTGCACCTCGTCCTTGACCTTGTCGGCCGGCAGACGAACGAAAACCTTGAGCACTTTCAGCCGGTCGGGTTCGGCCGGAATGGCGAAGGAGCGGCCGGCGGGAAGGTCGATGCCGACGATGCTCATTTCGGCACCCTGCAGTCCCTGCAAGCTGAGGACGATAGTCCTTGGTTCGGGGATCATGTTGAGCAGCTTGACGGTATAGCCGTTGCGGATCGAGCCGTTGGACAGGGTCACGAATTGCGGGTTGCGGTCGTGCAGAACGTTGATTTCGAGCCGGTCTCGCGTCAGCAGCGAATAGAGCATCACAAGCCCGACCGCCGACCAAGCGCCCATATAGATGAAGGTGCGCGGTCGGAAGGCCTTGCGAATTTGGAAATGCGCCAACCTGTCGGAGAAAGCGCCGCCGGCGGTCCGAACGAGAGTGGGATCGATCGGGCGCGTGCCGCCTGCTGTCGCTACCACCATATTGGCGTTGAAGTCAGATAGCGTCGCGTAGGAGATGAGCCCTCGATCCCTGCCCAGCTTGTCCATAACGGCGTGGCAGGCATCGATGCAGAGCGCGCAGGTGATGCATTCAAGCTGCTGGCCGTCGCGAATGTCGGTGCCCATCGGGCAGACCGCGACACAGGCATTGCAGTCGACGCAGTCGCCGACCGGCTGACCGGCTGCCTGAACCTTCTTGGCATGACGCGAACGGGGTTCGCCGCGCCAGTCATTATAGGTCACGGTGAGCGAATTCTCGTCGAGCATGGCCGCCTGGATGCGCGGCCACGGACACATATAGGTGCAGACCTGCTCCCGCATCAGTCCGCCGAATGTGTAGGTGGTCGCTGTCAGCACGGCGATGGTGGTGTAAGCAACGGGCGCGGCGTTGCCGGTGAAGACTTCACCTACTAGCGTTGGCGCATCGGCGAAATACATGATCCAGGCACCGCCGGTCGCGGCCGCTATCACCAGCCAGATAGCGTGACTCGAAACGCGCAGCACGAGCTTGCGCGCCCTCCAGGGTGTGGCGTCGAGTTTCATGCGGGCGTTGCGATCGCCCTCGATCGCGCGCTCAACAACCAAAAACAGATCGACCCATATGGTCTGCGGGCAGGTGTAGCCGCACCAGGCCCGGCCGATCGTCGATGTGATCAAGAACAAGCCAATGCCGGCCATGACCAGCAGGCCGGCCACATAGTAGAATTCCTGCGGCCATATCTCGATGAAGAAGAAGTAGAAGCGGCGGTTGGAAATATCGACCAACACGGCCTGATCCGGGGCAAAAGGTCCACGCTCCCATCGCAGCCAAGGCGTCAGATAGTAGATCCCTAGTGTGATCGCCATGACCAGCCATTTGACGCGGCGGAAGCTGCCAGAGACCCGCTTGGGGAAGATCTTCTTGTGTGCGGCATAGAGCGGCTGACTTGTCTTGGCGGAGTTGACCGCCTCGTCTTCGAGCCGTTCTACCTGAACGTTGTCCAGCACGAGCATCTCCAGTCGCGCAGGTGATGATTTGGCGTGCGACCGAAACTGCTTGGCTGACGTCCGGAATGCAACGTTGAGCAAGTTTTGCCGCATGGCGGGAAGCGCTGCATTGATGCTGGTCAAATCGCCGGACGTCGGAGTGGTGTCGAGGCCCGGCTCGCGCCGGGCCTCGACGCTTGGCGAGGGGGGGCCGGAGAACAGGCTTCTCTTCCTATTCTCCGCCGCCAAGCGAATGGATGTAGACCGCAAGTTCCTTGATCTTGGTCTCGCCGAGACGCTCGATCCAGGCCGGCATAACGCCGTGCTTCGGCGCGCGGACCTGCGCGGCAATAGCCGCCTTGCCCGGTCCATACAGCCAGATCGCGTCGGTCAGGTCGGGTGCGCCGATCTCCCTGTCGCCCTTTGCGGTCTCACCATGACAGGCAACGCAATTCTCGGCGAAAACCTTGGCGCCGGCTTCGATCAGCCCTGCGTCCTGGACCGGGCCGGACAGGCTGGCAACGTAGGTGCTGACCTGCGCGATCTGATCGGCCGTGATGATGTCACCGAAAGCGGGCATTTCCGACATGCGTGTATCCGGGTCGGACGCGAAGCGGACGCCGTGGGCAATGGTTTGCTGGATCTGATCGGCCTTGCCGCCCCAGAGCCAATCGTCGTCATTGAGATTTGGGAAACCTTTAGACCCTTGCGCGCCCGCGCCGTGGCACTGCTCGCAATTGACCTTGAACGCGGCCCCGCCGGCAGCGACAGCAAATTCGCGCAACCCATCGTCGGCAGCAATTTCGGAAACGGTTTTCGACTTTATCGCCGTGACATATTTGGCCTTGGCGGCCTCTGCGGCCGCCAACTTGTTGTTGACTTCGTTTCGGCTTGAAAAGCCAAGCACGCCCCTCGTGGCGGAAGTCACCATCGGCCATGCCGGATAGGCGATAGTGTAGCCAATCGCCCACGCGATGGTGATGTAGAAGGTGATGACCCACCAGCGCGGAAGTGGGTTATTGAGTTCCTTGATACCATCCCACTCATGGCCGGTCGTTGAGATGCCCGAGACCTCGTCGATGTGCTCTCTGCTCATGATCAATCGTCCTTGAGAGGAATTTGAGCGGCTTCATCGGCATGCCTGCGGCTGCCGGGACGTAGGACAAAGGCAATGCACCCGACGAAGAAGAGCGCTATCGCGAGCAGGCCCCAGCTGTCGGCGAATGCCCGCATCAAATTGTAGTCCATGATCACTCTCCTCAGCGGTGGCCGGCGGCTTCATCGTAGGTCTTGAAATCGACCAACGTGCCGAGCGTCTGGAGATAGGCGACCAGGGCATCCATTTCGGTGACCTTCTGCGGGTTGCCGTCGAAGTCGCCGATCTTGGCCTTCGGATAACGTTTCTCAAGGCCCGATGTGTCGGCACTCGGATCGGCCTGCGCCATGAGATCGGCATTCGCGTTGGCGATCATGTCGGCGGAGTACGGAACCCCGACGCGCCTGTTCGCGATGAGATGCGCCGAGAAATCCTTCAGGTCGATCGGTGTGTCCTTCAGGAAGCCATAGCTCGGCATGAGCGATTCCGGCACCACCGAACGCGGCTCGGTAAGATGCTGTACGTGCCATTCGTTCGAGTACCGACCGCCGACCCGGGCGAGATCCGGTCCAGTGCGTTTCGAGCCCCACTGGAACGGGTGATCGTACATCGACTCGGCCGCCAGGCTGTAATGACCGTAGCGCTCGACCTCGTCGCGGAAGGGGCGGATCATTTGGCTGTGGCAGGTGTAGCAGGCCTCGCGCACATAGATGTTCCGCCCGGCGAGCTCGAGCGGCGAATAGGGTCGCATGCCTTCGACCTTCTCAATCGTATTGTCGAGATAGAAGAGTGGCGCGATCTCGACGATGCCCCCGACCGTCACCACAAGGAGGGACGCAACGAGGAGGAGCGTGGCGCTCTTCTCGATGACCTTGTGTTTGTCCATCAATCCCATGTCCGGCTCCTTATCGCGCAGGCTGGATGGCGGGGGTGGAGCCCGGCATCGGCTCCTCCTCGCGTTGATAGCCAAAGATGGTCATGCCGATGTTCCAAGCCATGATCAGGGCGCCGGACAGATACATCGCGCCGCCGATGGCACGCATGATGTAGTAGGGATGCATGGCGGCGACGGTTTCGGCGAAGGAGTAGACCAGAAAGCCCTGCTCGTCGTACTCGCGCCACATCAGTCCCTGCATGATACCGGAGACCCACATTGCCGCGGCGTAGACAAGAATCCCGAGGGTCGCCAGCCAGAAGTGCCAGGTGACAAGCCGCAGTGAATAGAGCCGTTCACGGTTCCATAGCTTCGGCACCATGTAATAGATCGCGCCGAATGAGATCATGCCTACCCAGCCGAGCGCGCCGGAATGGACGTGACCGATGGTCCAGTCGGTGTAATGCGACAGCGAGTTGACCGCCTTGATCGACATAATCGGGCCTTCGAAGGTCGACATGCCGTAGAACGCGATGGCCATCACCATCATGCGGATAATCGGATCCGTGCGCAGCTTGTCCCAGGCGCCGGACAGCGTCATCAGGCCGTTGATCATGCCGCCCCAGGAGGGCATCCAGAGCATGATCGAAAACGCCATGCCGAGCGTCTGTGCCCAGTCCGGCAGGGCCGTGTAGTGGAGATGATGCGGGCCTGCCCAGATGTAGAGAAAGATCAGCGCCCAGAAGTGGATAATCGAAAGGCGGTAGGAATAGACCGGCCGGTTCGCCTGCTTGGGCACGAAGTAATACATCATGCCGAGGAAGCCGGCGGTGAGGAAGAAACCGACGGCGTTGTGGCCGTACCACCACTGAGTCAGAGCGTCCTGCACGCCCGAAAACGCTGAATAGCTCTTGGAGCCTAGGAAGGAGACGGGCATCGACAGGTTGTTGATCACGTGCAGCATCGCGATGGTCACGATGAAGGACAGGTAGAACCAGTTGGCGACATAGATGTGCGGTTCCTTGCGCTTCACGATGGTGCCGAGGAACAGGATGAGATACGCGACCCAGACGATGGTCAGCCACAGGTCCACATACCATTCGGGCTCGGCATACTCGCGGCTCTCGGTGATGCCGAGCAGGTAGCCTGTCGCTGCCATGACGATGAAAAGCTGGTAACCCCAGAACACGAACCACGCGAGATCGCCGCCGAACAGCCGCGCACGGCAGGTGCGCTGCACCACATACAGGGATGTGCAAAGCAGCGCATTGCCGCCGAATGCAAAAACGACGCCGGACGTATGCAGGGGCCGCAGGCGGCCGAAATTGAACCAAGGCTCGATGTTGAGATCTGGATAGGCAAGCTGCAGGGCGACGAACACACCAACCAGCATGCCGACGACGCCCCAGACCACCGTTGCGACAGCCCCGTAGCGGATCGGCCCATCCATGTAAGCCGAGGGATCAACCGGGGTCGCCGGTTTGAATTCCGTATTGCGCAACAGGAGCGCCGCAAAGCCGGCAAGGACGAAGAACAACACCCACATATGCTGGCGGAAAGGTTCATCCACGCCCAGGCCGGCAGCTACAAGGGCCGCAAAGGCAAACAGGCATAGGAGGACGATCTCTGTGCCGAATTTCATCGCAAGTCCCCGATCTCGGATTCCGGCGGACGCCAAATCCGCGGTGCATGAATTCCGCAGCCGCGGGCCGCTCGCCTTGATCCACGTCAAGCAGGCACGATTTTGCTATGGACAGCATCGAGCTCGGTGCAATCAAAAGGTGACGATTGAAGGGGGAAACACAGCACGGGCCGCCCCGCTCATGGAAAAGTCCGGCGTCCCGGGACGGGCCGGCCTGAAGGCGATTCCGGGCGATGTGATGAAGCGCGCGCATTGGGAAAACTGAGGCTCTGCGACGCGCTGGAAAGTATTGCCGATGCTTTGCGAACGTCGATCGCTTCGGATGACTCGCAACAGCCAACGCGATCGTTCCGCTGATCCGTGACATTCATCGGTTTGAAGAGTGGGTCATCTTCCCGGCGTATCAGGCGTACTTGACGTTGACCGATGCCAATCTTGCCTCCATCAGCCGGTTGAGTGCCGAGCATGTCGAGGACCAATGTTTTCGCCCGATGAGGTGACCGAACGCTCCCGGCGATCGGCCTTGGATGCCGAAGCTGTCGGATCATGCTAAGCGGCTTGGTCGAAGGCTCGCCGCGACACATCGCGTTCGAACGCGAGCATGTCCTGCCGCGGATCGGCCTAAGCGATGTGGGGTCCTGTCGCTTAGGTGTTATAAAAGGGCGGTTGCCGCCACCTCAGCCGCCGCAGCGCTGCTCCAGCCGGCTCACGCTGTGCACCGTCACATGGCGTTTGTTCTCGATCCGGATCACGCCGTCAGCCCGTAATCGTGTTAGTTGGCGGCTCACGGTCTCGACAGTCAGTCCAAGGAAATCAGCGATATCCGCACGCGTCAGCGGCAGATCGAAGCACGCCGACTTGGCCGCCGGATCAACCGTAGGGTCGATATTCCGCACGATCATCAAGAGAAAGCTCGCCACCTTTTCCGGAGCGGTCTTGCGTCCCAGTGTCACCATCCATTCGCGCGCTCCATCGAGTTCGTTCAGTGTCTGCTTGAGCAAGCGGTGCTGGAGCTCCGGTGATTCCTTCATCATCCGTTCGACGGCTGCCCTCGGAAACGAACACAGGCAAACGGTTGTTGCCGCCTCCGCATTGACCGCACTTTCCACCTCGAAGGGCCGTCCCAGAAAATCGGGTGCGAACTGGAGGCCGACGATTTGCTGGCGGCCGTCCGAGAGGCTCTTCGTAAGCTTCACCACGCCCGAAAGCAGGTTTGAGTAGCTGCAAATGGTCTCGGCGTTGCCGATCAGTTCGACCCCTGGCTCGAGCTTATGTCTCGACGAAGTTTTGGCGAGTCCAATCAATTGGTCGGGATCGAGCGCACCGCAGACGCCGCGATGCCGTGCCTTGCAACTCTGGCAAAGAACGGGAATGCAGAAATTGTGAATATCCTGGCGTACTGTCATTACCACCATCCAACGAGATCCCAGGCCGGCAGGATAGCAACCGACCGTAGAGAAATCCTGCGGCAGTTTGTCCGTGGCGGAAGTTGTCCGAAATCAAGGTCTTGGCTCGCCGTTGCGTCCAATGTTCCGGTGATGCACACACGGTGGACCGCGACATGCGACCGGAATTAGCTGCCAGACTTAGCGAGAACGTCCCGCGCTATACCAGTTATCCGACGGCGCCGCATTTCCATCCTGGCGTCGATGTTGCCGCTTACGTGGCTGGTTGCAGGCGCTCGAAGGCGGTGACGCGATATCGCTTTACCTGCTCCCTATTGCGACAGGCTCTGCTGGTTCTGTGCTTGCCATACCAAACAGACGCGCCACTATGAACGGGTGACCGCTTATCTGCGCTCGCTATATGCGGAGATCGCAACGGTTGCCGGTCTTGTCAGGGGCAAGTCCTTCGTCGGCGCAATCCACTTCGGTGGCGGCTCGCCGACCATGCTGAAGCCCGACGACATGGTGGCTCTGGGCGCATTTTTGCGGGACAGCTTCGATTTGGTTCCCGATACGGAAATCAGCGTCGAGATCCATCCGAACGATATGGACAATGCTCACCTGGACGCGCTGGCCGAAATCGGCATGACCCGGGCGAGCCTCGGCGTACAGGATTTCGATCCGAAAGTGCAGAAGGCGATAAACCGCGAGCAAAGCTTTTTACAGACCAAGGCGGTCGTCGATGGAGTTCGTTCACGCGGCGTCGTATCGGTCAATCTCGATCTGCTCTACGGCCTGCCGTACCAGAACACGGAGAGCGTCTTTTCCACCGTCGCACAAGCGCTGACTCTGGAACCGGACAGGATGGCTCTCTTCGGCTACGCTCACGTACCCTGGTTTAAGAAGCATCAGACGATGATTGACGACTTATGGCTGCCAGGCCCCGCAGAGCGGCTCGCCCAATCGCAACTCGCTGCGCGAGCGATTGTGGACAAGGGATATGAAGCAATAGGGCTCGATCATTTCGCCAAGCCGGGGGATGCGCTGGCGGTGGCGGCATGCACAGGGGCTTTGCGTCGCAATTTCCAGGGCTACACGGAGGATCGCTGCGAGACCCTGATCGGGCTTGGCCCGTCATCCATCAGCCATTTTCGCCAGGGCTTCGCGCAGAACATACCTTCGACCGGCGAGTACGGGCGCATGGTTGCAAACGGCGGATTGGCGGCTGTGCGCGGCATCGTGCTCTCCGACGACGATCGCGTCCGAGGCTGGATCATCGAGCGGCTGATGTGCGACTTCGCCTTTTCAGCGACCGAGCTGGTGGAGAACTTCGGAAAAGCCGGCCGGAGGCTCCTTCTTCAGGCAAGCTCCATCGCAATTCATGGTTCTGCTCGACTGCTTGAACGCCAGGGCGACAGTTTCGTCGTGCCGACAGAAAGTCGTCCCTTCGTGAGGAGCATCGCGGTGAAGTTCGATAAATATTTCGAAAGTGGCTCGGCCAGGCACTCGGTGGCAGTTTGAGCACCGGTCCCCTCGCTGCAGAACTAAAAGAAGGGTCAAAGCGGCCCCCTTTGGAGCGTCTGGCAGGCCCGGAGGGTCAACGTTTTCGACAGAAAATCAATATGTTAGCGGCTGGTTCGCCCACCCGTTTCCTTCGTATTCTCTCATATGGTCTGGCGAACCTAATGACCAAGAAGAGGAATGACCTCAGGGTGTTCTACGCGCAAATTCGACCTCCCTCTTAGCGTTCCCCCTTTGTGCGGCTCCAGCACTTCTCCAAATGATCCCCCTACGGAAGGCTTTGTCACCCAAGCCGACCTCTACTTCCGCATAGGGGATGGCAGCTTCGCGCCCCAATGTCGGCCGTAGAGATCAGCTTTGCAACATCCTGAAAGCGGACATCGTCGGCAATCACCCTGGGCAGCGTGGTTGCGCCAATGCAGGTCATCGGATGGAGCCACCCAAATGTCTGACATGGAGGCCCAGTTCCAGACACTCCGACTTGCCGCAGATGTGGCGAAGTCTCCTAGCGTCCGGCGAGTAGACATGCGTCGGGCACAATCCTCACTCTCAATTGGCAAATCGATGAAAATAGCCCAAAGTTGCCTGACGTGAAGCGACACGAGGCCTGCCGCGCGTGCGCTTTCCCCACGTCATGGGTGCCGTTAGCGGTCGATACGATACTGGCTGTAGCGAAACCTTAGCCGTGTCAGTCAAGGAACGTCGGTAAGCGCGATCTCCACACGTGGTGCACCTACTGCCACAACAAACGAACGGCCCATCGCGATCTTGGTGAGCGTGGTCTCGCCGTCTGGTATATGGTTCGTGAGGTGGATCGTATAGATTTCGTTGGGAGCCCGTGATGCCACCAACCACTCAAGCGTCGCCGTGCTTGGATGTTTGTGTTTGATACCGTCGGCGCACACCACGTAATGGTCGGCTCGGATGCGTTCGAACATCGACGGTGCGGCGTTGTTCTCGCTGCCGTGGTGGGGCAGCTTGAGGACATCGACGTGGATAGTCCCTCCCGGGGCCAGCAATCCGGCCGCTTCCAGTCCTAAGAGGACATGGTCGCCGCGGGCGTCACCGGTCAGCAATGCGGTCCGCCCGCCATAACGCAAGTGAAGAGCTATACTCGACAGGTTCTGAACCTTTCGATCGGCATAATTGGCGGCGACAGCTTTCGCGTCTTTGGCCTTCACCGAAGCGGCCCATTCCTTCGACAGTTTCGCCAAGGCGTCACCGCTGGGCCCGACAACGTTGACGTCGAGGCCCCACAATGTCTCCACCGATCCCACTTTCAGCAGACTCCCAAAGGGCTGATTCCCGCCAAGACCTAGAGCTGCAACACTATTGCGAACGTCATCGCCCTGGCCATAGCTGGCGGACACCACGGCATCCGGGGCAGCTGCTCCCATCAGGTTCCGTACAGATGCCGCCAAACCCGGTTGCGCACTATCGATCAAATCATCGAGGCTGTTGAACCACACCCGACGCACGACGAAAGGGAGAGGCAAGTGATCTTGTTTCGCCTGTCTGATTTCCTTCAGCATGCGCGCTATGCCAACGACATGATCTTCATCGACGTGGCTAAGACAGAGCACATCCACGGCCGGCACACCGCCTTGGCCCGGAGGCAGGGCTACCAACCGCGGTCTCAGTTGGCCCTCGTAGACGCCGTCAGGACCACCGTCGACAACCATAACGCGGGCAGGCTCACCCCACCTGACCAATATGCAGTCCCCGTGTTTGGCGGGAAGGAACTCCAAAGTGAACACCGGTTCTCCTCAAACTGCTTGCATGGCGCGCAGGACGTCAATAAGGCCGTGCCCCTGAAACCATCGCTCCCGGCCGAGATCCGTTGCGGTTGAACAGAGTATCTGCTTTACGCGATCTGGTCGCCCGATCAGCTCCCTATGGCGTGAAATCAACATAGCGGCAGCACCGCTGACATGAGCGGCCGCTTGGCTTGTGCCATGCATCGCGGCAATCCTGTCTCCTGGAACCGGGCCATCGATGTCCTCACCTGGCGCTAACAGGTCTGGCTTGAGACGGCCGTCGGCCGTGGGGCCACGGCTTGAGAAGTAGCTGACTCCGTGACGGTGCGGATCGCTGCGATGGGTAGAACCCACCGTCAACACGCTGTCTGCATTGCCGGGGTCTGCGATACTCACCGTGTGATAGTCGGCGCCGCCGGTACGCACTGCGCCCGTGAAGCCGCTGTTGCCTGCCGAAGTTACAACGACGACCCCGGTGCGGACTAAGCGATCACATTCTACACATACTGGCGTCCAGCCGCAGGAATGCGCAGCAACGTCGTGGGGGACGGAGAGGCTCACGTTAACCCCAGCAATTGCGAGACGTCCGGCTTGTTCATTGATATGACGGATGGCCTGAAGGCTCATCACGATGGCGAATTCGTCACCCTCGCCGTTATCGTCAAGGACTCGGAAGTCATAAAGGCGAATAGTCGGGCAGATTCCGCGCAACCCACGCTCCGGCCAGTGCCCGCCAAGCACGCCGGCCACGTGAGTGCCATGTGGATAAACTGGCGTGCGGTAGGGCTTGTCACCGAGGTTCATGGACCCGAGCGGCATTGCCATTTCAAGATACGGAAGAGCCCTAGTCCAGTCGATGAGGCCATTATCCGTGGTATCAGCCGACAATGTCGCCCTTGCTCCAACAAGATCGAATGCGCGCAGGACACGCCCGGGTCCCGGCCAAATTGTCGGCGGCGAGGTAGAGGTATTCCAATCCGCGAAGGCCGGGTGATCGGCGTCGATGCCGCTGTCCACGACTGCCCAACCGATGTTGCGACAATCCACGGAAAACACCGCCTCTGCGGCATCGGCTTTGACTGTTAAGCGCGAGCGCGAAACCGCTGGTCCCGAAATGCGGTTGGTCGTAACGGTCACGACCGGGTAGCGCCGCCGCCGATCGATCACTTGGTCTCCTGGCAGTGAGGGGACTTGTGTCATTTCCGGCCTGACCATCGCGTTCTGCATCATCTTGACGACAGCCTTGATTGCTGCTGACCGCGTCCTATTCGTTGGCCTCGGGGAGCGGTCAGCCACGGTGGCAAGAACCCTCACCAACCAAGCCAAATGACGCTGGCGCTCTTGTGCCCGTTCGTTTCCATCCACCGGATCTAGAGCAACGACCGCTCTGTCTTCGTCCGTCGCAAGGGCGCGCAATTCCACCTCAGGCATCTTTTGGGCCTGAAACAGCAGGCTGTGCAAGTTAGTTAAAGGCAGTACTGCTCGGATCAGCTCGTCAAGTGTGAGCTCTGCTGCGACAAAACTGCCGGCTGCGATCGGATTGACCGAGGCCGACATACTAAGGTTGTAAAATTGGTCGAGGATACGCTGCACGCCGTGTTCTTCATTGACCGCGAGGATTACATCCACCCGCAACGGCGGGCGTGCGGCCGGCAGATTGGCGAAAGCTAGCCAGGCATCAAAGCGCACAGGACAGTCGGTTGCCCAAGGAACTGGCGTACGTCCAACGCCATAAAATATGACTGCGAAATCCTTGCGATCCACAGTGCCTCGCCCCGCTTAGACGACCGGGCAATAATTCCCTGTCCAATTTACAGCACTGGGTCCAGTGGGGCAACAGACACACCGCCGACATACTCCGCAATGTCCAATTGTGACCTCCAACAAGGGATGGTGTTCAACGCTACGGCCGCAAAAGCGGGAGCCCATCAAAACTCGCGGCGGGAAAATCCCTCCCAAGCAGCCCGCTTGCGCGCAACGCCGCGTCCGCATGGGCATAGCCAGCCTTCATGATCAGGTTCCGCATCTCGGCTGGCAACCGTGTCAGGCGGGTCGGTACCTGCGCGGCAGTCTGTGTCGCGCCGCGTGAAAATGACAGCGGATTTCCACCCTTGTAGGAGTCAACACCCAGTCCAATGCCCCAATGAACAAGCTTGCGTTGGCCGATCCGGTCGAGCCCGTAAAGCACACGAATCCGCATATTGATGCCTTGCTGAAGGGCGAGGTTCGTTGCCCGTTTACTCACGCTTAGCCAGTTTGCCCATGGCCTCGGCACAGCGGGAGTTCTCAGACCGCCGTCGCTCACGAGAATGGTGCGATACCGCTTCCAAATCGGTTCTAGTCCAAGATTGTCGTAGACGCCGCCGTCGGTGAGGGAAAGCCGCGTCGTGTAGGGCGGGACCGTGAGACCGGCGCCATCGAGCTCCGACAATCTTCCGGCCGGGATGCGTATTCGGGCCGGGGAGAAGAATGGTGGAAAGGCGGCGGACGCTCCCACAACTGATGCCACACGAAATTCGGGACGGCGCCATTCGCCGACGTTCCATTCCGCCGCGTACTCGCGCGCGAAGCGCCAAACCGCTCCGGTTTGTAGGCTCGTCGCAATAAAAACAAAGCGAGGCCGCTCGGGAAGGTCCTGTAGTGTTTTGCCTCTGAGCAGCACAAAGTCATAGACGGCGGCAGCCACATTTGCAGCATTGACGAATGGCAAGAGACCCAGCGCTATAGCTGGAATGTCAAGCGGCCATCGAGCAAGCAACAGAATCGGTTCGCCCACCTTCTCGATGAGGTTTGAGGCCACGCCCTTTTTGTCGAAAGCAAGTTCGCTCCAAGCAACAGCAAGCGCCCCAGCGGCAATCGAACCACCCGATACGCTTGCGACACGCTCAAGCTTTTGGAGAAATCCGAGCTCGTTCAAGCGAACAAACGAACCCAAATGAAAGAGCATCGCGCGAAAGCCGCCACCTGACAGGCACAGGCCTATACCGTCCTCCAATTTCGTGCCGCCAAGAAAGTCTTGCACACCAGGTGCTGAAGCAGGTTCAATCGATGCGTTTGCGGCCTCTGTCATTGATGAGCCTCCGGTCGATGCAAATACCTGCACTAGCTGTGAGCTTCCGAGAGATTGTCCTTCTGCCCCTGGCCTTGGGCGTGGAAGATGAGTTGCGAGATTTCCGTGGTCCCTCGGAGCGCCGGATGAGCATCTGTATAAGGATGCTCCTCTGACGCCACGCGGTCGAGAGCGAATTGTAATGCAAGTGCCGAAATGCGCAGATGGTGAAAGTTGCCTCAGCGGTGATGCTCAGTAGGATTGGGCAAGTGGCTCCTCGGCTGCCCACGTGAATTTGATCGTGCCGAACGTCCGCTTCTATGGAAGGAAGCAGAGTTCGACCTGGAAAACCAAAGGTCTAGAATGGGTCAGGTCGAGACGCCGGGTCCAACCGATTGAATGTCTGCATCTTCGCAGGTTCTTCCCAGAACCGGTCGGTCCGCTTTCGGCCCCAGACACGTCATTCCACGATCGGCATCTGTGCCTCTCGGCCCGGGCCTTAGCTCTTCACTCGGAACCTGAAAGTGGCTGGCGTCGCGATTTCTTGGACGTGTCGGCGGCCGCCAAGCCATCCCTTTTCGCCTTCGCAAACGCCCGGTCGCTTCCAAGGAATGCCTCAAGCATGAACGGGATGAGTTCAGCGACAGATTCGGATTCGCCGTAGGTCTGACGATACAGCGATGCATAATCATGAAGCTCCCGGTTCAGCTCAGCACTGACGGTGATGGTGATCTTCGCGGGCGAGCGGTCGGGCAGCTTTCCGAGCTTCAGATTTGTCATCGGTGATCCTTCTCCTGGCGGTGGTCGCGTAGACAGTTCAGCCTTTGTAGGGCCGCAACACGAGGTCCTTGTGGACGATCACACGCAGCGGCCATCCTGGGCGGACAGTGATGGTGGGCTGGATGTTGAGGTTCTTTTCGGTGATGCGCTGGCCGGCTCGATTGACGTTCTGCTGAGCGGATTCACGGATTGCCTTGACCAGATCGCTTTCGTCTTCCCCGAGACTCAACTCCGTGCCAACGCCCAGCAAGGTGGCTAGCGCAACTCCCTTTATCAGCTGCCATGTGTGGAAATCGACCTTGTCCTCAAGTCCGGCATAACCGGCGGTGTCGGTGGCGGGTAGGTTGTCGATTTCGAAGGAGGAGCCGTCGGGCAGCAGGATGCGCTGCCAGACGAGCAGCGCGCGCCTTTGGCCGAAGGCAACAACGCTGTCATAGGTGCCGATGAGGCGCGAGCCCTGCGGGATCAGCAGGACACTGCCGGTCACCGTGTCGTAGACGTTTTCGGTGACCTGGGCGACGACGAGACCCGGCAGGTCGGAATTGATCCCTGTCACCAGGCTCGCGGCAATCACGCTGCCGGCCATGACCTGATGGGGCGAGGCCGGCGTCTGCAGGGCATGGGGATTGTAGATGCCGCCGCCGTCACGCGATTGCAGGAAATCCAGCTTGCGCTGCTGGTTGTTCTGGTCACCTTCCTCCGGCGCCACGGAAGCGGGCGCCAGTCGGGTATCCAGCTGTGGAATGGATGCATGCAACGGCGGTCGGACCTCCTGATTCCTGCTGTCGGCGTTAGGTTGCCTTGCCTTGTTCTCGATGCGGAAGAAGACTTCCGACTCGCGCGCCTGGATCGCCTGCTGGGCCAGCCGCTGCTCCTCGGCGGAAACCTCCTGTCCCGGCGCGATCCCGAGCTGGCGTTGGCGCTCGAGGATCGGTCGCCCGAGATCTCCGGGCAACGGCGGTCCGAGCACCGGCGTATCGGGCTTGATCCCGGAGTAATCCCCAGGAAGCGCTTCGAGCCCCTCCGCCGTCGGTTTGCGCTCCGTGTCGTAGAGCTCTTCGGCCTGCTCCTTGATGCGCAGAGCCGGTCCCTGCAGCGCAATCATCGTAACGCCCAAAATGGCGCCCGAGCCTACCGCGGCGATAGCGATGATGATGCCGCGCCTGAACCGCACGACGCGGCGCGGCGAGGCTCGCAGCTGCAGATCCTCGGGATCGGCTTTCGGAGGAACATCGGATCGGGATGTACCGGTCATGATCCCTCCCCTCACCGGCCCGAGCGCGCAAAGAGCGATGCACGCCGCCGCGGCTTGCCGTCGGTCCTCGTGATGCGCACCACCTGCTGCGGCTCCGTACCAAGCCGCAGTTCGGCGGCGGCAAAGAGCCGGTCGACGACGTAGTAGTTGCCTCGCATCCGGTAGTTGACGAGCTGGTTGTCGCCCTTGGCGCCGACCACGAAGAGCGGCGGGGCCTCGCCTTGGTCGATGCGGCGCGGGAACTCGATATAGACCTTTAGGCCGTCGTCGAAGGCGCGCACCGGGCGCCAGGGAGGCGTGTCCCCGGTAATGGAATAACGGAAGCGGATATCGTCCAGCGCCACGTTGGACGCCACCGGCATGGCAGCCTCGGCTTCAGCATTGCGCCGGCGGAGCGCGATGATCAGGTCCTCGCTGTAGGTCCAGGAGATCGCCGCCATGGCGGTCTTGTCCGTGCTTTCGAGCTGCAGATGATAGGAGCGTCGGTCCGTCGTTACGACGAGGTTGGTCTTGAGCCCCGGCGCGAAAGGCTTGACCAGGACATGAGTGCGTTGGTCGTCTCCGGAGCCGCTCACCGTGTCGCCGATCACCCAGCGCACCGTGTCGCCGGCCGACACCGAGGTGAGCGTCTCGCCCGGCTGCAGGGCGATATCGGTGACGCGCTCGGGTGCCGCATAGAGCTGGTAGAGCGCGCCTTCCGCGTATGGGTAGACCTGCACCGCGTTGACATAGCCATGTTTGGTCGGTTCCTGGGTGGCGGCCTTGTTGGCATCGGCGACGCGATCCTTGGGCGAGCGCTCATCGTCGGCCACCTTTCCCGGTTCGGGCTGCAGTTGACCCGGCAGTGGCAGTGGCTTCGGGATTTCGACAATCTTCACCGGCTTGTCCGGCGCCTTCTCGATGACGGCCGTTTTGAAGTCCGCTGCATCATACGAGATCTCGGGCGGCGGCACCGGCTTCGACGCGCAGGCCGAAAGGATGAGCGCCGATACAGACGCAATCAGCGCAGCACGGATCGATGATGCTCTATTTTTCATTTGCTGGCTCCTTCGGGGAAACGGGTGTCGGCGCGGCGCTGTCGAGCTCGCGCGACCAGTCAATGGCATTGACGAAGACGCCGAGCGGGTTCCTGCGCAGCTGGTCGGCGTTGCCTGGCGGACGGATCACCATCGTGAGGATCGCGGTCCAGCGGGTCGTGCTGGCGAGGCTGCCGCGCTCATAGACCTGTTCGGTCCATTTGACCTGGAACGAACTGTCGGACGCCCTCACCACGCTTGTGACCTGCACGGCGACGCTGTGCGTGCCGATTTTGCCAAAGGGGTCGTTGGCCTTGGCGTATTCATTGAGGAAGAGTGCTGCGCGGTCGGTGGCAAAGTCGTAGGCTGAAAGCCAGTTCTGCCGCACCAGCACCGGATCCGTTGAGACGGAGCGGACATTCGAAATGAAGCGGCCGAGATGCCACGCGATCTGAGCATCGGACGGCTCATAGCCCTGTATGGCCGGCGCGACGGCGCGCGCCTCACCAAAACGGTCGACCTCTACGACGTAAGGCACGACGCGGCTTTGCATCGACTGCCACAGAAGCCCGCCGGAAAGGCCGGTCGCCAGCGCCAGACAGCCGAAGGCCATGAGCCGCCAGTTCCTGGCTTGTACGCGAGCGGAGCCGATGCGCTCGTCCCAAAGCTGGCTGGCCCTCTGATAAGGCGTGACGGGTTCGGGTGTCTTCCCGTAACGCTGAACGGGTCGCTTGAAGAGCATCTAGTCGTCCTTGTCGTTGAGGGAGGGATTGGCGCCGCCGCCCGGCCGGTCGCCGTCGCGGACGGCTTGCATCGCAGTGTGGCGATGGGCTCGGGCCGTCTGCTCCGAGCGAAGGCGCCTGGCCCAGGCCGGGGTGGCATCGGCGGCTGTGTTGACGGCGGCTTCCTGCTTGGAAGAGGTCGGTGTACCGCCCGTCGCCGTCCAGGCGATATCGCGGCCGGCTTCGACGCTTTGACGGATCGGATCTGTTAGGGACCGTGCTCTCCGCACGACTGCGCCGCTGGCGGCTCGCGCTACGCCGCCCATTCCAGCCGCGAGGCCGGCCAGACCGGGCTCGCCGGAAGTATCCCTTCCGAAGCGGTAGGCCGTGGAGGTAGCGGAACCCATGGCCGTGCCCGCGCGGACCGCGGCCAGACTGCCGCCGGTTGCCATACGGGCGCCAGCGAATGCCGTGCCGCCGGCAACGAGCGTTGCACCGGCGGCCGCTGCTGTGGTTCCGAGCGCCGCGCCTGCACCAAGCTGAGGTGCGCCGGAAACGAGTCCCGAGGCGATGCCCGGTCCGAAGATGCCGAGACCGAGCAGAGCCAGCGCGCCAAGCACCTGCGACATGGCGGCGGCAAGGTCCGGCTCCTGGCCCTGCGGTGCCGAAGCAAACTCGGCGAAGAGCGTGGAGCCGATGCCGACGATGACGGCGAGCACCATCACCTTGATGCCGGACGCAATCACATTGCCAAGCACGCGCTCGGCCAGGAACGCCGAGCGGTTCCAGAGCGCAAAGGGCACAAGCACGAAGCCAGCGAGCGTGGTGAGCTTGAACTCCAGGATGGTGATGAAGAGCTGGATGGAGAGGATGAAGAAGGCGATGATGACGAGGAACCAAGCGAGCAGCAGCACGAAGATGGTGAGCGCGTTGCCGAAGAATTCCGGGAATCCGAGAAGCTGGCTTGCCTGATCGAGCAGCGGCCAGGCGCCCTCGAAGCCGGCGGCGGCAATGCGGCCCGGCCGCAGGAGATCGTCGGCCGAGAGACCTCCGCCCGACGCATTGATCCCGAGCCCGGCGAAGGAGCGGTAGATGATGCCAGCGAGGTTCGCAAAATTGTTCAGGATGAAGGCGAAGATGCCGACATAAAGCACCTTGCGGACAAGCCGGCCGAGAATATTGGGCTCGCCGCCGAGCGCCCAGAACAGGCCCGCAAGCGTGATATCGATTCCGATCAGCATGGTGGTGAGGAAAGCGACGTCGCCCGAGAGCAGACCGAACCCGCTGTCAATGTAGCGGATGAAGGTCTCCATAAACCGGTCGATGACGCCGAGATCGTTCATGCCGCCGCTTTCCTCGCTTCAATGGGTCCCGGCTCAGTTGCCCGGATAGGCCGTGCCGGAGCCGAGGAAGCGCCGCGTCGTCTCGCGGGCGGCTTCTTCCGATTGGGCCTTGCGGGCGGCGTCCTCGGCTTCGGCCCGGTACTGGGTCGCCAGCAGCGTCTGGATCTGCATCTGCTGCTTGGCCGACAGCGCGATCAACTGGTTGGTCGCCTGCTGGGCCTCCAGTGCGCCGGCAGCGCCCTGGCTGAGGTTGACGAGCTCAGCAAGCAGATCACCGTCGGCCTTGACGTTCTCGACGATCTGCGACTGCACTCGCATCGTTTGGCGGAAGGCCTTCATAGCGCTTTGCCAGCGCTCGCGCGCGGCCGACGCCAGGTCGTTCACCTTGATGGTGGTGTCGTAGCTTTCGGGATATTTCTGTCGCCACTCATCCTCGAGCTGATCGAGATTGAAGCTCAGCCCGTCGGCCTGGATCATCAGCCCGTCGATACGATTGAGGGCGCCGGTCAGTTGGCCCAGCGAGGAGAAATCCAGGCGCTGAAGGTTGCGCGCCATGTTCTGCAGCATGGTCGCCTGGTTCTGCAGCGACTTTATCTGGTTGTTGATCTGCTCCAGCGAGCGTGCCGCCGTCAGCACGTTCTCCGCATAGTTCCAGGGATCGAAGACAGTGACGGCGAAAGCCGGTGGGGCAAATCCGGCTATCGGCTTGAGAATGAGGGAGACGGTGACAAGACCCGTAACAAGATGGCGTCGCATAATTGCTCCTATTTTGGTTGGGGGAATTGCCCGAGAAGCTCGGCGGCCCATTCGAGGCCGCGTGCGCTCAGGAACTGGGAGGCGAAATCGCTCTGGCCGTGCTCGGAAAGGATCGTGTCGATGAGGGTCTGCGAAGCCGGATCGGAGGCGCCGCAAAGGGCGAGCGCGACGGGACCCAATCCCAGCTCGAACAGCCGGTTACCGTGGCGCGACTGCAGATAATAGTGGCGCTTTGGCGTGGCGCGGGCGATCAGCTCGATCTGCCGCTCGTTCAATCCGAAGCAGTCATATGCTTCCCGCGCCTGCGGCTCGACCGCCCGGTCATTGGGCAGGAAGATGCGCTGCGGACAACTCTCGATGATTGCCGGCGCGATGGAAGAACCGGCGATGTCGGCCAGCGACTGCGTGGCGAAGATCACCGATACGTTCTTCTTGCGCAGCACCTTCAGCCATTCGCGGATGCGGGCGGCAAAGAGCGGGTTGTCGAGATAGACCCAGGCCTCGTCCAGAATGAGCAAAGTCGGTCGTCCATCGAAGCGCCCCTCGAGCCGATGGAACAGGTAGGTGAGCACCGGCAGGACGACGCCTTGCCTGTGCATCAGCTCCTCGGTCTCGAAGCACTGCACATCCGACAGCGCCAGCCGGTCATTATCCGCATCGAGCAGCCGGCCGAAGGGGCCGTCGAGCGTGTAGGGCATCAGTGCGGCCTTCAGCGCATTTGACTGAAGCAGAACCGACAGTCCGGTCAGCGTCCGTTCTTCCGCCGGTGCGGTGGCGAGGCTGGTGAGCGCCGACCAGACCGCCTCCTTCACCTCGGGAGTGACGGCAACGTTCTCGTGGGCGAGCAGTCCCGCGATCCATTCGGCGGCCCAGCTGCGGACGGCTTGGTCGTCGATGTTGCGCAAGGGCTGGAAGGCGAACGAGCCGTCAGCGCCCAGGGCATGATGCTCACCGCCCATGGCGAGCGTTGCGGCACGCGCAGAATTGCCCTTGTCGAAGACATAAACCTGCGCACCGGGATAGCGGCGGAACTGCAGAGCCATGAGCGAAAGCACAACCGACTTGCCAGCGCCCGTCGGGCCGACAATCAGCATATGGCCTACGTCGCCGACATGGGTGGAAAGCCGGAAGGGCGTCGAGCCGCTGGTCTCGGCAATAAGAAGCGGCGGAGCGTCCGTCCCGGTAACCTTGGCCAGATGCTCGTTGCGCGCCGGACCGGCCCACACCGACGACAGAGGCATGAGATGGGCAAGGTTCAGCGTGTGCACCAGCGGCTGGCGGACATTGGCATAGACGTGACCGGGCAGCGAACCAAGCCAGGCCTCCACCGCATTGACGTTCTCGCGGATCGTGGTGAAGCCGAGCCCGTTGACGATGCGCTCTACCACGCGAAGCTTCTGCTCCGTGGCTTGGCGGTCCTGGTCCCAGACTGTAACCGTGGCGGTGAGATAGCCGAAGCCGACATGGTCGCCGCCCAGCGCCTGCAGCGCGGCGTCCGCATCGAGCGCCTTGTTTTCGGCATCGCTGTCGACGAGTGGAACCGGCTCGTTGGTGATCACCTCACGCAGGATGGCGGCGATCGATTTGCGCTTGGCGAACCATTGCCGCCGCAGCTTCGTCAGCGTCTTTGTGGCTTCCGTCTTGTCGAGCGGAATGAAGCGCGTCACCCAGCGATAGGCGAAGTCCTGGTGGTTGAGCGCATCGAGGATCCCGGGCCGGGTGACATTCGGAAAACCAAGAATGGTAAGCGTGCGCAGATGCTGTTCGCCCAGCATCGGCTCCAGTCCACCCGTAAGCGGCATGTCGACCAGGACGCCATCAAGGTACATCGGCGTCTCCGGTACGGCGACCGGATGACGCCTGGTTGAGATCGCGCCATGCAGGAATGTGAGCGTCTCGGCATCGTCGAAAGCGCGCACCTCGGGCATGAAGCCGGAGAGCAGATCGAGCACACGGTCGGTCTCGTCGCGGAATCGCGTCAGTTCCTGACGCCAGTCGCGTTTCCCATTCTCACGATCGGAGTCGACGAGTGCGCTTTCCGCTCGCGCCTGGCCATCGGGCGGCGGCATGAACAGCAAGGTGAGGTGGTAGCGGCTTTCAAAATGCGCGACTTTGCCCTCGAAGGCCGCGCGCCGTTCCTCGTTGACCAGCCATGACGCGGCGTCGGGAAAGCTCGATTTAGGATAGTCGAGCGCCTCGACGCGCTCGGCTTCGAAGAACAATGCCCAGCCGGAGCCGAGCCGTCTCAGCGCATTGTTCGCTCGCGCACAGATGCCGACGAGCTCGGCCTCCGTCGCGCTTTCGAGATCGGGCCCGCGGAAGCAAAACGTCCTCTGAAAGCTGCCGTCCTTGTTAAGGATGATGCCGGGCGCGACCAATGCCGCCCATGGAAGATGGTCGGCAAGACGATCGGCTCTGCTGCGGTATTCCGAAAGGTTCAGCATGAGAGCCAGCCCTTCAGGCGAAGGTGGCGGACAAGCACGCTCGCGAAGTCCGGATCGCGGCGGGCGGCGAAGACCGCGAGCGTGTGGCCGGCTATCCAGAGCACAAGGCCAGCGATCCACTGCTGCATGCCAAGCCCGATCGCGGCGGCCACCGTGCCATTGAGAATCGCCACGGCCCGCGGCGCGCCGCCGAGCAGGATCGGCTCCGTGAGCGCTCGGTGAACCGGAACCTCGAAGCCCTCGATATGGTGCTCGCCGGCCGTCATCAGATGAGCGCCCCGCCACCGAAGGAGAAAAAGGAGAGGAAGAAGGAGCTTGCTGCGAAGGCGATGGAGAGACCGAAGACGATCTGGATCAGCCGGCGGAACCCGCCCGCCGTATCGCCGAAGGCGAGCGTCAGGCCAGTAGTGATGATGATGATCACCGCAACGATCTTGGCGACCGGCCCCTGAACCGATTCCAGAATCCGCTGCAGCGGTTCCTCCCACGGCATGCCGGAACCGGCCGCATAGGCCGGGGCTGTGAGGACAAACGCGATGACGGCTGATGACAGAAAACGAAGCTTCTTGCGCATGACGAGGCCTTTCAAAGCTGCTGAAGTTGCGAGGGTGTGAGCTGGGCGATCGCGTAGTCGCCATTGCTGTCGAGACCAGTCACTTCGGCGATCGCATCGAGGCGGCGCGAGGAGCCGCGCCCGGCGATGAAGACGACTAGGTCGATGGCTTCGGCGATGAGGCGCCGGGGGACGGTGAGTACGGCTTCCTGGGCGAGTTGCTCGATGCGGTAGAGGGCGGAACGCGCGGAATTGGCATGCACGGTTGCGATGCCGCCCGGATGACCGGTGTTCCACGCCTTCAGCATGTCGAGGGCTTCGGCACCCCTCACTTCGCCGACAATGATGCGGTCGGGCCTGAGCCGCAGTGTCGAGCGGACGAGATCGGCGAGCGTGACTGAGCCGCGTCGCGTTCTGAGCGCAACGCAGTCCTTGGCCGCGCATTGCAACTCGCGCGTGTCCTCTATCAGGATCACCCGCTCGTCACATTCCGCGACTTGCGCCAGCAGCGCGTTGGCGAGCGTCGTCTTGCCTGACGATGTCCCGCCGGCGACCAGGATGTTGCGACGATCGCGAACCGCCTTCCTCAGCGCTTCGGCCTGGACCGGCATCATGATGCCGTCGGCAGCGTAATCGGCGAGCGTGTAGACACGTGCCGCGGGCTTGCGTATGGCAAAGCACGGCGCCAGCGCCACCGGAGGCAGCAGGCCCTCGAAGCGTTCGCCGGACGGCAGCTCGGCGCTGACGACAGGATTGTCGGCATGGACCTCCGCGCGGACGTGGGAGGCGACGAGGCGGACAATGCGTTCGCTCTCGGATGGGTGCATGCGAACGCCGGTGTCGACACGGCCCTCGCCGAGCCGGTCGAGCCGCAGCACGCCGTCGGGATTGACCAGCACCTCGATGACGGATGGGTCGGCCAAAGCGTCGGCGATCGCCTGGCCCATGGCGGTGCGCAGCATGGCGCGGCGGCGGTGGTCGGCCTCGGGATGAGAGGTCATTCGCCCCCTCCCCCGCTGTTTTCGTCGCGCAGAGAACGCTTGCCGGAAGCGATCTGGCGCCCAACCTGCTCGATGAACTTTTGGAAGCGCTCCTGCGCGATCGCCTGCGTCGTCTTGTCGGGCACGGGCGCATTGGCGTGAAGCGTGATGGAAAAGCGGATGAAGAGCGCCAGGCTCTCCAGGATCATTTCGGCATCGCGTCGGACGTGATCGAGGTCTCGCGATAGACGATCGAGACGCTTGCCGTAGCGCCGGTCGAGCTCGTTCTCCCCGCGCTGGTCGATGAAGGCCTGAACCGCCTTGGCCACGATCTCCGACTTGGTGGTCGAGGGACTGCGGCTGAGCTGGGCGAGCTTTTCGCTCAGCTCTGAATCCAGCAGAAACTGATGACGGATGCGCGCGGACTTCATGAGGCTCGTTCCGGTTGGCCGGCGCTTCTGCGCCGGCTGGGAACGAGCATCGTTCAGACACCCGAAATTGCTTATGGCCCTTATCTACGCTGAGATGCGCTCGGGTTGAATCGTCAGAAGCCGGGGAGGATGTCCTTGTCCTCGCCCATGCCTTCGTTGATGCCGTACGCCCGCGCGGCATTTGAAATCCGGTCGATGACCTTCTTCTCGGCCGCCGTATCGCCTTCGTCATCGGGCGGTCCGAACAGGTCGCCCTGGTCGAGCTCCTGTTTGGCGACGCTGCGTTCCTCGGGCAGGCCGGGATGGCGCTGCTGCTGCACGCCGCCTTCGTCTTCGGACATTGCGTCGGACCGCTCATCGCCAGCGAGAAGCCGCCGGTCCACGCCGCGCACCTGCCCGCTCCAGTCGTCGGCGCGTGGCCGCGGTCGATCCCGGTATGTGCCGTCCGCGAGAACTGGCGCAGGCAACACCCGCCCGGCGAAGTTCCGGTCTTCGTAGTAGCGCAGCTTCTTTGCCCGGATTGGCAAAAGACCGGAAACCAGCACCAGTTCGTCGGCCGGCGGCAACTGCATTACTTCGCCCGGCGTCAATAGCGGCCGCGCGGTCTCCTGGCGACTGACCATCACATGCGAGAGCCATGGCGCCAGCCGGTGGCCGGCATAATTGCGCATGGCGCGCAATTCCGTCGCCATGCCGAGCGCGTCCGAAATGCGCTTGGCCGTGCGCTCGTCGTTGGAAGAAAAGGCGATCCTCACATGGCAATTGTCGAGGATGGCGTTGTTCTCGCCATAGGCCTTGGAGATCTGGTTCAAGGACTGCGCGATCAGATAGGCGCGGATGCCATAGCCGGCCATGAAGGCGAGCGCCGTCTCGAAAAAATCGAGCCGCCCCAGCGCCGGGAACTCGTCCAGCATCATGAGCACCTGGTGTTTGCGCGTCTTCCTCGGATCGCCCTCCAATCGCTCCGTCAGTCGTCTACCGATCTGGTTGAGGATGAGCCGCACCAGCGGCTTGGTGCGCGAGATGTCGGATGGCGGCACGACCAGATAGAGCGACACTGGACGATCTCCATCCATAAGGTCGGCAATGCGCCAGTCGCATGCCGATGTCGTCTCGGCCACGGTCGGATCGCGATAAAGCCCGAGAAATGATATCGCGGTGGACAACACGCCCGAACGCTCGTTTTCCGATTTGTTCAGCACCTCGCGTGCTGCCGAGGCGACGACGGGATGCACCTGCGGCTTTTCCGCCGTGCCGAGATGATTCGTGGTCATCATCCGTCGCAGCGTCGCGGCAAACGAGCGCTGCGGATCCGACAGGAAGGTGGCGACGCGGGCAAGCGTCTTTTTCTCCTCGGCATAGAGCACATGCAGGATAGCGCCGACCAGCAATGCGTGACTGGTCTTCTCCCAGTGATTGCGCCGCTCCAGCGCGCCTTCCGGATCGACCAGTATGTCGGCGATGTTCTGGACGTCGCGAACCTCGTGTGGGCCTTTGCGCACTTCCAGCAGCGGATTGTAGCGCGCCGATCGCAGATCTGTCGGATTGAACAGCAGGCAATGCGAGAACTTGGCCCGCCAACCCGCTGTCAGCTGCCAGTTCTCACCCTTGATGTCGTGGATGACCGCCGAGCCGGTCCAGGAAAGAAGCGTTGGAACGACCAACCCGACGCCCTTGCCCGAACGTGTCGGCGCAAAGGCCATGACATGCTCCGGCCCGTCATGGCGCAGATAGCGATCCTGCAACTCACCCAGGAACACTCCGGCCGGCCGAAACAATCCCGCCCTCTCGATCTCGCGTTTCGTGGCCCATCGTGACGAGCCGTATGTCGTGACCAGGCCACGCTGCCGCGCTCGCCATAGCGAGCCGGCAATCGCGGCGGTACAGCCCATCAAGCCGCTGGCCGCCGCCAGCATGCCGGCCTGGTCGAAAACCTCCGGCGCGTAAGCCTCGAACTGAAACCACCACACGAACAGCTTCCAAGGCGTGTAGATGGGCCAGCCGGCCGCCAAAAACCACGGCGCGCCGAGTTGCTCCTGATAGGCCAGCATATGAGCGCACCATTGCGTGGAAGCCCACACTCCGAGAAGAACGATGGCGAACACGACGGCGATCTGGCCGATAAGGAGCTTCGTCGGTGTCATGGGCGCAGCTCCGCTGTTTTGACTGACAGAATGCAGCATGGCGCCGGGTGGCAGGAAACCGAAGGTGCCTTATGCACGATTCTGTGCGATCACGCGGATATTGCCGGCTTGAACTGTTTGTTTGCACACAGCCGGACGTTCGACCCGTTCCCAAAAGCCGACATTTGGCAGACGTCCTGACACTGACCCGGTGCTGCCATCCGAATTTCCTCGCTCTACGGCGTAAGTTGAACTCAAATGCAGACATTGACATCGGGCTACAAGTGCCAAATCCCCTCAAGCGCTTGGCCTTTCGTCCACTCCGAGATGGGAAGGTATGTGCCACACGCACTATTTGAAAAAAGATTCCATCAAATCAAAGTCGAGCTGCACGACCTTGTCTACCGGATGAAGATATTTCTTCATATCATCGAATACTGTATCAATGGCGGACAACTGCTTATCCGTGTATATGAGCGCGTAGATGTCGTGTTTCTTGAAGAATGATCTATGCTTTTCCATTTCTTTTTCGAAGTTGTCTTTGGCCATCTCATTAATTTTCTGTTGAGTAAGTCCCTTAAGTTTAGATAGATAGCCGTGCGTCGACCAAGGTGAAAGCTCGTAACCAATTTTGTCCATGGTGTAGGGGTCGATGATCGTGAAGTCTAGCCGATACCTGTGTTTAGGAAGGCGACCCTCGTAACGGTACTCAGGGATGAGGAGAGGAACCCGTTCGGGATCAGGGGATGACTTCGCGTACGCGACATATCGTTTAGCAATCTCCTTCTCGTGCGGCGAAGCTGAGGCACGCACGAGTACGTTCTTGAAAAACGTTAAATAGGAATCAACGTCCGGGAACTCGATTTTGTCCGGGTCGCCGTCAACAACCAGCCCGGACTCAAGAATATGACCAACAGTCCAGTACAGTTTGGGAAAATGTCGAATTTCGCTGCGATCATTCTCCCAACTGTCGTGCGCTTTGTTCCACCTAGGAGTGATAAACAGGCCGTAGTCAGCATTGTTCTGGCCTATCCAAATCTGCGAGTCCTCGAGGTGCGGTCTAACCCGAACCAACTCGTCATAGTGCTTAAGATATGATCGTCGCAAGAAAAGGAGGAAGTATTCCTGAGCTGCTTTGGATTTCTTTATAATTTCGAAATTGCGCCGATGATTATTTGGTGGCCAGCCCTTCGGCGAAAGGGCCACCTTAAAGCCCTTCATGTAAAGGTTTACATACGCATCCGCCGAAAGAATAACTTCATGGTGAAGATCGATGAACTCGGCCGCCTTGCCGCCGATGAGTGCGTTCAGCGAACTTTCCTGTTTGATACCAGTTTCTTTAAGTACCTGTGGAAGCAGAGCACGAACCTGGTCCTTCATTTCGGCAACTTTTCTATTTCGGGCAGATTTGACCGGATCCCGCACTGCCATTCATTCCTCCAAATACCTACCTGGCGGCTTCTCAAGCCGCGGCGGAAATTACCCGATTCTCGCGGCGCGCACACCCGGAGTTCGTGCGCAACGGCGACACATCGATCGCTCCATAGTTGAGGACGAGAGTCTGCCTAATCTGTCGCCGCGATCTCAGCAGTTTCTGAAGGGTTATTTTCTTCACGTCGATGATCCGGCCATGCTGCGGGCCACCGGCTCGAGTGGTGACGGTCACCGGCCATCGTAGGCGCTTCGCCGAACTCAACGTCGTGGCAACAGACCGCTAGTGGTTCGCGCCCGACATAAGAGTCCTTTTGGGATTCCCATTCTGGCCTGCGCGTGCGAGTCTGGCGCATGCGCACAGGAATATCGTTCACCGTTTCGTCGGCCGATCGCCTCCGTCTGACGGCGCTGATCAGGGATCGCAACGCCCCGCAGAAGCATGTCTGGCGCGCCGAGATCGTGCTTTTGTCCGCCGACGGCGTCGGCACCGTCGAGATCATGCGCCGCACCGGCAAGTCGAAGACCCGCGTCTGGCGCTGGCAGGAGCGCTTTGCCGCGGAAGGCTGTGACGGGCTGCTGCGCGACAAGACGCGGCCGTCGCGCATTCCGCCGCTCGGTCCCGATGTCGGCGAGCGCGTCGTGGCACTGACGCTTGCCGATCCCGGGCGAGGCGACCCACTGGACCGCCGACACGATGGCGCAAGCCGCCGCAATCAGCGCCAGCGCCGTCAGGCGCATCTGGAAGGCGCATGGTCTCGCACCCCACCGGTGGCGCCAGTTCAAGCTCTCCAATGATCCGAAGTTCGTCGACAAGCTGCGCGACGTCGTCGGCCTCTACCTCGATCCGCCGGCCCACGCCATCGTGCTGTCGGTCGACGAAAAGAGCCAGATCCAGGCGCTCGACCGCACCCAGCCCGGCCTGCCGATGAAGAAGGGGCGGCTCGGTACGATGACGCACGACTACAAGCGCAACGGCACCACCACCCTGTTCGCCGCCCTCAACGTCCTCGACGGCACCGTCATCGGCAGGAACATGCAGCGCCATCGCCATCAGGAGTTCATCCGCTTTCTCAATGCCATCAACGCCGAGGTTCCCGCAGACAAGGCGGTGCACGTGGTCCTCGACAACTATGCTCCCCACAAGCACCCCAAGGTGCGCGCCTGGCTCGACCGTCACGAGCGCTTCACCTTCCACTTCACTCCGACATCATGCTCATGGCTCAACGCGGTAGAAGGCTTCTTCGCCAAGCTGTCCAAGCGCCGCCTGAAACGCGGCGTCTTCCACTCCGTCGTCGATATCCAGGCCGCCATCAACCGCTTCCTCGCCGAGCACAACCAGCAGCCAAAGCCCTTCACCTGGACCGCCGATCCCGACAAGATCATCGCCGCCGTCAAGCGCGGGCACCAAGCGTTAGATTCCATCCACTAGGAACCAGAATGCCGGTTTTTGGCGCCTCTGCCGGTTCAGATCGTCGGCTGCAACATGAACGTCCCACCCGAGCCAGACCTTTCTCCTGTCAGCTTGGAATTGGCAGCAGCAGCAAGGCGACTATCGGCCGCAGCGCGCCATTTTGCGACATTTAGGGCGCTTCTCCACAGAGGATGTTCCCGATCAGAGTGTTTGAGGTTTGACAACTAGTGGTAGTTGGCTCAGGGTTGCCTGAGTTGGGAAGTAGTACTGTTCATGAGCCAGCACATCCTCATTACCTATGCAACACGGCGGCCGTATCGCCAGGTTCCTATTATTCCGAACGGTGCCTACTATGACCACGCCAAGGGTTATTGGCTAAAGGACAACGAACCCCTCGTTCTCTCTACCGGAGGGCCCGTCACCAAGAAATGCGACCATGAAACCGGTGAAGATCAGAAGGGCGAATGAAGCCACATGTACTGATACTTTCCGGCCTCTATGATTTTTCGACAGACCTTGTGGCCCTTCAGCTTGACCGCGCCGGCGTCTCGTACGTACGCCTCAACCGCGAGCAGCTTTCTGACTACCGCCTTACTCTTGATCCCTTGGCACCGCGCCTGACGATCGACGGTCCCAACGGCACGTGTGTCGTCGGCGCGGGATTGCGCGCTGTTTGGTTTCGCCAGCCGGTGTTTCTGCGAAACACCCCTCCGGTCTCCCTCTCTCCGAACGAGCAGCTTGAGCGCTCACAGTGGACAGCTTTCCTTCGTGGGCTTTGCGTGTTTCGTGATGCCGCATGGATGAACTATCCACCGGCCACCTATCTCGCAGAATCGAAGCCTTATCAACTGTCTATCGCAGCCAGCTGCGGGTTCCGCGTTCCAGAAACTCTGGCCACGAACAGCGCGAGCCGTATCCGTGATTCCTTTCCCGAAACCTTGGTGATCAAGTCGCTGGACACCGTTCTCTTGCGTGAGGGCGATGATTGCCTCTTCACCTATACAACCGTTAACCCCGGCACTACGCTGCGCGATGACTCGGTCGCCGCGGCTCCGCTGCTCGCGCAACGGGTTCTCAATCAAAAAACTGATGTGCGCGTTACGGTAGTCGGAAACCGATTATTCGCAGTTCGCATTCTCTCCGCGGGTGTGGGTATTGCTGGCGATTGGCGGGTGATACCCAAAAGCGATCTTGAATATCAGGATACGGAGCTGGACAGCGACACCGCCGATCTATGTGTCCGCCTGACTCGGCAACTTGGGTTAACGTTCGCGGCGATCGACCTTTTGGAAACGCCTGAAGGCATCTTCTTTATCGAGGTGAATCCAACTGGCGAGTGGGGGTGGTTATCGGGCACAGATCGCCCCATAGACGAAGCCATAGCTACCTGGCTCGTAAACCCTCCCAATCACATGAGCTAAGGGCTGGCCATGCTTTTTTCACGCCTTGCGGAAGAGCTCTTTCCTTTCTTGCACTATTTCGCCCGGGCAGGACGGCAGCGGCGGCGCTGCGACTGCTCTGATATTCTCAAGGAACCTGGGTTTGAACCGCGCCGAGTTTTCCGGAGGCCGTTGCGTTTGAGTCACGCCGCCATGGCTGGCTCTTCGAGCATGGCGTAGTAGCGTTCCTCGGCTTCGGCCGGCGGGATGTTGCCGATGGGCTCCAGCAGCCGGCGATTGTTGAACCAGTCCACCCAC
>DASZDZ010000049.1:0-5771 GCA_035941355.1 Pseudaminobacter sp. | reverse complement strand
ACCATTTCATCGACTGTCCGAATACTGGAAAGCGCTGCGAGCATCGTTTCAGACATTCCCATCCCCTTCGATTCACGCCTCAGAATCGCATGGGAAGTCCTTGATCACAAGCCTATTGCTGTCTTTGGTTGATAAAGGCCGAAGGATGGCATTGCGAACAAAACGAGAAACGTGATCCAGTAAGGTCCGTTTCTCCAACCGATTCGCAATCAATGTCCGTCGCCTACCTCGAAAAGCTGAATCCTGAACAGCGCCGTGCCGTAGAGCACGGCGTCGGCATTTCCGACGGCAGGATTGGCGGCCCGCTGCTCATCATCGCAGGCGCAGGTTCGGGCAAGACCAATACGCTGGCGCATCGCGTCGGGCATCTGATCGTCAACGGTGCCGATCCGCGCCGCATCCTGCTGATGACCTTTTCCCGCAGGGCGGCAAGCGAGATGGCTCGACGCGTCGAACGCATCTGCGTCCAGGTGCTCGGCGCCAATGCCGGCGTCATGACCGATGCGCTGGCTTGGGCCGGCACTTTTCACGGGATCGGCGCGCGGCTGCTGCGAGACTATGCCGAGCAGATCGGGCTCGATCCCGCCTTCACCATCCACGACCGGGAGGACAGCGCCGACTTGATGAACCTTGCCCGGCACCAACTCGGCTTCTCCAAGATGGAAAGCCGGTTCCCGACCAAGGGCACCTGCCTTGCGATCTACTCCCGCGCCGTCAATTCGGAGCTGCACATCGACGAGGTGCTTGGCAGCCACTTCCCATGGTGCGCCGGCTGGAGCGCGCAATTGCGTGAGCTGTTCGCCGCCTACGTCGAGGCCAAGCAGGCGCAGAACGTTCTCGATTACGACGACCTGCTGCTTTATTGGGCCCAGACCGTCAGCGATCCGCTCCTTGCCGACGATATCGGCGGCCGTTTCGATCATGTCCTGGTCGACGAATATCAGGACACCAATCGCCTTCAGGCCTCGATCCTCAAGGCGCTGAAGCCGGGCGGCCTGGGCATGACCGTCGTCGGTGACGACGCTCAGTCGATTTATTCCTTCCGTGCAGCGTCCGTACGCAACATCCTCGACTTCCCCACCGAGTTCAGTCCGTCGGCCGAAATCATCACGCTCGACCGCAATTATCGCTCGACCCAGCCGATCCTGGCGGCTGCAAACGGCGTCATCGATCTCGCAGCAGAACGGTTCACGAAAAATCTTTGGACCGAACGCCAGTCGGCGGAGCGGCCGCGGCTCGTCACCGTTCGCGACGAGACCGAACAGGCGCGCTACATCGTCGAGCACGTTCTGGAAAATCGCGAGGTCGGCGCCACCCTGAAGCAACAGGCGGTGCTGTTCCGGACCTCGAGCCACAGCGGCCCCTTGGAGGTCGAACTGACACGCCGCAACATCCCGTTCGTCAAGTTCGGCGGCCTCAAATTCCTCGACAGCGCGCATGTGAAGGACATGCTGGCGGTTCTGCGCTTCGCACAAAACCCGCGCGATCGCGTCGCCGGCTTCCGGCTGATGCAACTGCTTCCCGGCGTCGGCCCAACGTCAGCGCAGCGTGTGCTCGATGCCATGGCCGATCAGCCCGATCCGCTGACTGCGCTTGCCAACATTCCCGTTCCGCCGCGCGCCGGCGATGACTGGACGGGTTTCGTCAATGTGCTGCAGCAGCTGAGGTCCGGCAAGGCCGGCTGGCCGGCCGAGATAGAACAGGCCCGCCGCTGGTATGAGCCGCATCTCGAGCGCATCCACGAGGACGCGACGATGCGGCAGGCCGATCTGTTGCAACTCGAACAGATTGCGGCGGGCTATCCGTCGCGGGAGCGCTTCCTGACCGAGCTGACCCTCGATCCGCCCGATGCGACGAGCGACCAGTCAGGCGTTCCGCATCTCGACGAGGATTTTCTGATCCTGTCGACGATACACTCCGCCAAAGGGCAGGAATGGAAGTCGGTGTTCGTCCTCAATACGGTGGATGGCTGCATCCCATCGGACCTGGGCGTCGGCACGACGGCCGACATCGAGGAGGAGCGGCGCCTGCTCTATGTCGCCATGACGCGCGCGAGGGACAGCCTGCATCTCGTCACGCCGCAGCGTTTCTTCACCCACGGCCAGAACGCCCGGGGCGACCGGCACGTCTATGCCTCGCGCACCCGCTTCATTCCGGCGAGCCTGCTGCAACTGTTCGAATGCTGCACCTGGCCGGTTGTTGCCGCAGGGCAGACCTCACGGCCCGATGCGCGGCAGGTCCGCGTCGACGTCGGCGCGCGCATGCGGGGCATGTGGCGATAAGGCGACGGTGGAGAGCCCGTCAGCGCAAGATCATTCGCTACACGGTGCTTCCGCGTGATCTTCCAGCCGTTGGATGTCGGCCTGACTTGACGGGCTGAGGACAAGCCCGAGATGCCGTCGCCGACCTGCAGCCCGCGAAGTATGGCTCCGCCGTCGCCGTGCACGAGCCCGCCCCTCCAATTCCCCTAATGCAGAGCAGCGTCTATAATGTCTCGCATGCCCGAGATAGGCACCGTGAGCGGGGCTAGACTGCAAGGCGGAGACGGCTGGGCGAGAGTTCTCGCCGGGCTAATCGCTTTGGCGGCGTGGGCCGGGATCGCAATTCACTTTCACGCTCTTGCGAGCGGGGCGGCGTCATGGGCCGGCGCGCTTTGGACTCTGATCGGCTATTTCACCATCACGACGAACCTGTTGGTCGCGATTGTGTTTACCGGCGTCACTCTCCGCAGCACCGCTTTCGAGTCCTCTTGGCTTCTCGGCGGGACGCTGCTCAGCATCCTCCTCGTCGGAGTCGTGTATGCGCTTCTGCTGCGTGGGCTGCGTGAACTGACCGCCGGCTCAGAGGTTGCCAATATTCTGCTGCACCAAACCACGCCGTTCATGGTGACAGTTTTCTGGCTCGCATTTGTCCGCAAGGGTGCGCTCACATGGCGCGACCCGTTGCTTTGGGCGCTCTATCCGCTTGGCTACTTTTTCTATGCCTTGCCCGCGCGGAGCATTCGAGGGACGCTACCCCTATCCCTTCATCAACATCGCCGAGATTGGCTTGCCGCGGACGCTGGAAGACGCCGGTATGATTGCCGCGGCGTTTGTCATCGCCGGCGAGGCTCTGGTCTGGTTCGACCGCTGGCTGGCGGCCAGAGCGAAAGTCTGAAGGTTCAAGATCCACCGAGCGAAGCGGCGACGAAACGGCCGCAGGATGGCGGCAAGCATCCGATTGAGCGGATCGCACATTTGAGCGCCTATCGGCAGCGGCTGGACATGTATGGCGTAGAAGAGCGTAGATTTGGCGCGCCCGAGAGATTCGAACTCCTGACCCCCAGATTCGTAGTTAACAGTGTCAAATTATCATTTATAATCAATAACTTACGAGACAAGCCTCTTTGAGGTCCAGGAGCCTTGAGTTCGAATCGGGCCTTTTGTGGTCCCGAGCAGCGTTGCTATTCATGGAGCTCGTAGTCACGTGATGACCAGTAGTGCCTATTCAGGCCGCCGTCCGAATACCACGTAGTTGTCGAGCCGCTGCCACACGGTGCCTGTCTCGGCGAAGCCCGCATGGTGTAGCGCGGCAACGTGAAAATCGACAGGGCAGTCCAGCCAAGCCACCTTGCTCAAGAAGGCACCTCACTCAGAGCGGAATCGACGCAGTTACGTCGCTCAGCCACTCTCGCAACGCATTCAGGTTATCGCGCTCCTGATCGCATTCCAGGATGAAGGGTTCGGCGAAGTCGGCATTGGAGGCCAGGCGGCGTACCTCGACCATTGCATCGTCGGCGCCAAAGCCGCCATGCGTGATAAACGGCAGCACGGTCTTACCGGCGAGATCGGCTTCTGAGAGGAAGCTGCGCATCGGAGCGGGCAGCGATCCACCCCAGATCGGGAAGCCCAGGAAGACGGCGACATGGCCCGAGAGGTCGGGTGTCGCCTCCAGGGGCAGAAGGGTGGCGCCGTGGAGCATGACGACGGGTACCCCCGTCACTTCCGCCGGAACCATAAATTCCACGTACATCTGGTTGACGGTTATGTGTCCGCCCTCAGCCGGCGGCGGACCGAAGATGGTCGACAGTTGGGTCGGCGTCCGCTCGACGCTCTCGCCCCCGACGAAGAAGCTGCCGCGCGATTGCAGGACCAAGGGTTCGGACGGGGTCTGAACCTCGGAGAGGTCCTGCGCCAAAGCGGCAGTTGAAAGCGCTAGAAGTGCGCCGAAGGTCGGTATTGTTCGCATCATGATCTCCTCTATTCTGCCGCGCCCCAGTCGAGCGGCAGGGTTGTTTTGGCTTCGACCATGCTTCGGGAGGTTTCATCCCAGGCGGTGGGCGCGGGCCCCGACGCGACTTGCGGAAAATGCCGGTAGGGCAGCAGCGGCAGGTTCAACGTCGAGGATTTGTCCGGACCCCAGAGGATTTGGTAGGTGCCGCCGGGCAAGGTCCGGCTCTGCGGCGCGGTCAGGCGGCACGGCTCCGAAACCATCGGCAGGTCGCCCTCTGCCGGGCAGGCATCCGCGCCGCTCTGCGTCGTCAGTTCCAGCCGCAAACTGTGCCCCGGCGCGACGCCCCATTGCCGGAGGGCCAGAAACAGGTCGAGCCGCACCGGCTGATCGGGAGTCAGGAACTCGTCCCGCAGCAGTTCCGGCCACGGCTAGGTCACCGTGCCGTCCTCGTCCATCCACGACCTCTCTGTGTCAAGCCTGCTCTGGCTGCCCAAGACAGCGCCCATGCTGATCGGCTGCTCGAAGCCGTCGGGCGCCATGTCGTAGAGAGCTGCAATCAGTTCGAGGTTGGTGTTGCTGGAGCTCGCGAAAATCGTCGCGCTGATCGGCCCGGCGATGGTCGCGCCCTCCGCGAAAGGCGGGGTGGAGAACACGAGGCGTCCGTTTCCGCCGCCGGGTCGCCCCAGTTCAGCCGGGCCCCACCCTCGCTGACCCAGAGCGGGCCCAAAAGCTCGGCGAGATCGAAAAGCAGATCGGACGGGGAGAGAGCATCAAGGCCGCGGTCCAGAAAGCCGGAATATCGGAACAGACCTACTATCAGTGGAAGAAGGCTGCCGGGCAGCTAACACCGAGCGATGGGCTCAAGGATCTGGTGAAGCTTGAAGAAGAAAATGCCCGTCTGAAGACGCTCCTCGCCGACCGGCTCCGGAAAGAAAACGCCGAGCTCAGGAAAAAGCTAGGGCTTGCTTAAGCCGGTCAAAGCCGGGCTGCATTGGGCTGATGCTCTTGTAACTGCTTATGTTTCGGTGCCGCTCTCTAGTGGCCTCAATCCAAGGGGACAGTTTTGTAGCTCGCGGGGCGCGCCGAGCTACCGCTCGTTCGTGGCGGCCTCGGTGGCACCAGCCTGTTCGGCGGCGTCGGCGCGCCTGATGATCGACTTGATTTGACAACGGCGTGGTCCCCGTGCGGCTGGAGTTCACTCGACAGCTCGTCGCCCGCGGCGGCATGATCATCTTCGCGGGCTCGCTCAGCCAGTCCGCGAAATGCTAAGAGAGCTTTTCAGGTCCAGACCGCAATCTTATGTGACTTTGTCAGATCAACTTCCGCATCATTAGCTCGTCCTTGACATAGGCGTAGTAGATCGGCGCTGCGATCAGTCCCGGAACCCCGAACCATGCCTCCATCACCAGCATGGCGAAGAGAAGTTCCCAGGCCCAGGCTTTTATCCTCGTGCCGATGATGCGGGCGTTCACAAAATATTCGAGCTTGTGGATGATGACGAGGAAGGCGAGCGATGCCAACGCGACCGACGGTGACACGCTGAAGCTCACCAGCACGAT
>DASZDZ010000048.1:0-81379 GCA_035941355.1 Pseudaminobacter sp. | reverse complement strand
GACCTCGAGCACAGCCGGCTCGACAAGCCGTGCCGCAAGCCCGCCCTGCGCCAGTTCGACTGTCTGGAGGCCGAGCCGCCAGCCGCCATCTACCGGCGACAGTGCACCCGATGCCGCCGCGGTCGTGCCATTGTCGAGCGTCGCATCGCCGGAGAAGTTGGTGGTCGCCCCGCTGCTTTCGGCGTTGGCGGAAAGTCGCGCCACGTCTATGCCGGCCGCGGTGACGTCGGTTGCCTGCAGCGAGCCGTTGGCGACCGGCACGTTGAAGAGGTCGGCGATGCTCGCCTGAAGATCGGCCCGGCCGAGCCTGACCGTATCGGCGACGAGATTTTCGGCGTTCGCCTTTATCGTGGCGTTCTGCCGATCCTGGTCGGGCGTGAGCGTAACATCGGCGTTGACCGCGCCGGTCGCCTGCACCAGCAGCAGCGCGGCGGCCGTCGAAACATCTGCCGAGGCGACCTTCAGCGCGCCATCGAACAGGCCGGCAGGGCTCTGAGTGACGTCGCCGGTGATCCGCGTCCCGCCGGCGGAAAAATCCAGCGCGCTCAGCCGGCGGCCGCTTTCGTTCAGTGCGACGCCGCTCGAAAGCTGCACGCGGGTTCCGTCGAGGGAAGCGTTGCCGGTGACCTGCCCGTCGATGTCGCCTTCCCGCAGCGTGCCTTCGAAGCCGAGTACCGCCTCGCGCAAAGCCTTGCCGACCAGCGAGCCTTCGGCCACCTCGGCTCCGAAAGTGAGGCCGATCAGCCCGTCGGAGCCTGACGCGCGGCCCCTGGCCGTCAGGCGGCCGGCTGCGTCCTCGGAGACAAGCGCCAGATCGGTCAGGGCCAGGTCGAAGTCGAAATCGGCCGCACCCGTGGCGAAACTGCCGTCCGCGGTCATCGAAACCTGATCGTTGAAGATGCGCAGCCCGTCGGCGACGAGCCCCGTTTCGCCGCGCGCGACGCGGCCGGTGATGCGCGTCTCACCCTGCAGCAGATTGTCGGCGGCGGGATTGTCGATCGTCAGTCCGGTGGCGACGCCATCCACGGTCAGGTCGAAACCGCCGGTGAGCGGCTCCACGCTGCCGGAGGCGTCGAGATCGAGCCCGCCCGAGACATCACGCCCCGCCAGTTGCGAGAACGGCGCGATGCTCGTCGCTTCGACGCCAATGTTGCCGCGAAACGCCAGTTCGGCGATGTCGCCGGAGAGCGATACATTGAGGCCGTTGCCGGAAAGCAGCGCCCTGGCGAGTTTTACGGGGCCGCCTGCCCGCCAGTCGCCTTCGATGTCGAGGTTGAGCGTCTCGCCGAGCGCTTCGGCGATGTCTGCCCGCGTCGCGGTGATGCCGGTGACGGCGCCGTCGACCGCGAAAGTGATCCGACGGTCCGTCGGCTGGCTGATGTTCTCGGCCACTCCGTTCGCTGTCAGCTCGATGTTTTGCGCGGCAAAGGTGTCGGTGGCAAGACCGGCTACAGTCAGCGACCCGGTCCAGTCCTCGCTCGCGCCTTCGCCGAACGAGATCGTCAGCGCGGCGCGATCGACCGTGGTCTGTCCCCCGGGAACCGGCAGCACGACACGCTCGGCGGTTTGGTTGTCGACGGAGGCATCGAGCGTCAGCCTCTGCAGGAAATTGTCGGTGGTGGTCTCGGCGGCGGCGGTGAGGCTCAGCGCGCCGCTGCGCAGATCCAGGCTCTGGAGCGCGAGTCCGCCGCCGGTCTTGAACACGCCGTCGGCCGTAAGCGTCGTCTCGGCGCCGAAGAATTCGCGGAAGCGCGGCGGGATGAGCCGCGCGATCGGCCCTTCGACATTGGCGGCGAAGCCCAGCCCGCCCGATTGCTGGCGCAGCCTCGTCGTGCCGGTCAGAACGCGCTGGGCGTCCGCATCGAGCGTCAAGGCGAGGTCGAGTTCCTCCAGCGGCCCCTCCCCCGCCAAAGTCAACGCCATCGGCGGCCGGCCCTCGATGTTGAGCACGTTGGCGACGATGCCGTTTGCCGGCTCGGTCAGCGAGAGATCGAGGTCGAGCACCTGCGTGTCGTTGCGGTAGACTGCGGTCAGCCCGAGTTGTCCGCCCGGCCCGTCCAGGCGTGTGATGTCAAGCGCGGTGTCGAGCGAGCCGCCGGCAAGCTGGAGCCGGCCGGTGACCGCCAGTTGCGAGGCGAGCCCGAAGACGTCCGCGCCGAATGTGACGCGCGGGACTTCGAGTGCGCCCAAAGTGACCGAAAGCGGCAGGTCCGGCACCCGGAAGGATCCCGCCTCGGGCGGGGGCAGGCCTTCTTCCGGCACGGGCCGGCGCAGCACGTCGATGCTGTCTGCCGCAAGCGTCTGGATGTTGAGGCGTCCGAGCAGCAGCGCCGAGCGGGTCCAGACGATGCGCGCATTGGTAATCCGCAGCCAGATACCCTGGCGGTCGGCGATGGTGATCTCGCTGATCGTCGCGTTGGACGACAGCACTCCCTGGATGCCTCTGATCCTGATCTGGCGGTTGGGCGTCGAAAGCTGATCCTCGACGAAGCCGATGAAATAGGAACGGTCTTCCTGCTCCGTGTCCTGCGAGAAGGCCGGCAGTGTGAAGAGAAAGAGAGCGATGGTCAGGATGATGCGGGTCAAAACGCTTGTCCTATTCCAACGTAGAAGGCCAGATCCGGGTCGTCCGGCCCCGGATCGAGCGGCATTGCGAGATCGAGCCTGATCGGGCCGAGCCCGGTGATATAGCGCAGGCCGGCGCCGACGCCGATCTTGAGGTCCTCGGAAAACTCCGGAAACGAATCGGCGTCGACATAGCCGGCGTCGGCGAAAGCGACGACGCCGATGGTATCGGTGACGCGAGCGCGCAGTTCGGCTGACCCCTCGATCAGCGAGCGCCCGCCGGATACATCTCCATCCGGAGACGGAATGCCGATGCTGCGATAGGCATAGCCGCGCACGGAACCGCCGCCACCGGCGAAGAACAGCTTGTCGGGCGCGGTTTCGTCGACCGGCGGGCCGACGACCGAGCCGAGCTTCAGGCGTCCTGCGGCAACGATGCGGTTGTCTTCGCCAAAACCGTAATAGGCGCGCCCCTCGACTGTGGCGCGGAGCGCCGCGTTGCCGTACTCGAACTCGTAGAATGGGTCGGCCAGCACTTCGAGGTAATAACCTTCGGTGGCGTTGGCGGCATTGTCGCGCCGGTCGAGTGTCAGGCCGCCGAGGAACCCTGCCATGGTGAAGGTACGTTCTCCGAAATCGTCGTCGAATTTTGCATGCTCGCCATAGCCGAACAGGCTGGCCGAGAGGTTTTCGGAAAACAGGTGCTTGAACCCCGCCTGCGCGGTGACGGCGGTGCGTGTATAGGGATCCAGCACCTCGCGGTCGCCGATCAGCGAGGCGATGAAATCGGTGTCGGGCGTGTAGACGCCCGGCTTGGTGAAGGTTGCGGCAAGGCGATAGGTGAAGTCGGCCGGATCGAACCCGCCGCCCTCGCCTGCATCGTTGCCGATGCCGGCCACCCTGGCGTCGAAACGCAGGCTTTCGGCCCGGCCGAACAGGTTGCGGTGCAACCAGAAGGCTTCGAAACCTGCCCCGTCGAGCGTGGAATAACTTGCGCCGACGCCGAACCGTCTCGGCAATCTTTCCTGCACGATGACGCTGATCGGCAGCAGGCCGTCGTCGCGGATCGCCTCCGCCTCCTCTATGCGCTGGGCGCGAAACACGTCGAGCTTGGCAAGCCGCGTATTGGCCCGCTTGATATCGTCGGGATCGTATTCCTGGCCGAGCGGAAGATCAGTCATGTAGGCGACGAAAGCCGGGTCCATGCGCTCGGTGCCCTGGACCGATACCGGTCCGTAGGCAGCCCTGCGCCCGGGATCGAGTTCGAGCGTCGCATCCACCAGATTGACGGCGTGCGCCGCTTCCACACGGCGTTCGACGGTTTTCGCCTTGGCGTGCCCTTGCTGCCGCCATGCCTCGATCGACAGGTTTTCGGCCTGCAGGATGACGCCGGAGAGCGCGACCTCGCCCGGCGAGAAGCCCCGCCTTTCCGGCGCCTCGACCTCGTCGTCCGGATCGACGGGCGGCGGCGCGCGATTGACGATGCTGGTCTGGCCGAAATGGAAAAGCGGTCCGGGATCGATTGCAACCCGTACTGCGGCGGGATCGGGCAATTCGGTGTCGGGCGGCAGATCGGCGGCTTCGCGCCCATCGACCAGGATGCTGATCGAACCGCCATAGCGGCCCAGCGCATAGAGTGCAGCGAGGATGCGGCGGTAATCGCCGCGCGCCTTGGCCAGAAGCCCGGCCGACCCAGAGGCGGCCTTTTCGCGATCCTGCCAGAGGGTGGACGCGCCCTTCAGCGCAGCCTCGACGTCGTCGTCTTCGGAAACCGGCGAGACGGCGAAATCAACCGAATAGCGCTGCGGCTCGCCGATGACGTCCTCGGCCTCGTCGGTCTTCGGCTCGAAAATCTTTAGGCCAAACAGTTCGAACGCCGAAGCGGGTTCGGCAATCGCCACGGCGACGACGCAAACTGCCGCGATTGCCCGCAGGCGACTAGAACACAAACCCAGCACAGGCGTCCTCGATGCAGTCCCCACCGCCTCGCGCGGAACCATAACGGTATCGGCGCGGCTGCGCATCCATAAATATCGGCGAGACAAAGCACTAGCGGCAGGCGTGACCAATCCGCATCAGCCGCATGCGCCGAAAGTTCAGCTTGCGGGCAGAGCATAGGCGATTATGGCGTCGCCGGCCGCGGTGCCGGTGGAGCCGTGACCGCCGGCGACGACAACGACATACTGCCGGCCATCGGAGCCCTGAAAGGTCATCGGCGTCGCCTGGCCCCCGGCCGGCAGCCGCTCCCGCCACAGTTCCCGGCCGTCGCTCACGTCGAAGGCGCGGACGAAATAGTCGAGCGTGCCGCTGTGGAAACCGACGCCGCCCGCGGTGACGATCGGACCGCCGATGCCCGGAACGCCCATCTCGAAGGGCAGCGGCAATGGCGAAAGATCGCGCACGGTGCCGTTGCGGTGCTGCCAGATCACCTCGCCAGTGTTGAGGTCGGCCGCGGCGACGTAGCCCCATGGCGGGGCCTGGCACGGCACGCCGATCGGCGACCAGAAGGGCCTCATCATTGCGGCGAACGGCGCGCCGAAATTCTCGTTGAAGCCGGGTTCGCTCTCCGAGACGTAGCTGGTGGTGTCGTCGGCTCGCGGGATCAGCTTGACGACGAAGGCCAGGTAGACCGGAGTGGCGAAGACGATCTGCCGGACCGGATCGACAGCCACGCCTCCCCAGTTGAAAGTGCCGAAATTGCCGGGATAGACGATCGAGCCTTTTGTCGAAGGCGGGGTGTACCGGCCTTCATAGTTGAGGCTGCGGAAACGGATACGGCAATAAAGCTGGTCGACCAGCGTCGCGCCCCACATGTCTTTCTCGCGCAGGGGCTCGGGCTTGAAGCTGAGTGCCGATGTCGGCTGCGTCGGCGCGGTGAAGTCGCCCTCCACCGCACCCTGAGGCGCCGGTTCCTCGGTCACCGGCAGCAGCGGCTCGCCTGTGCGGCGGTCGAGCACGTAGATGTCGCCCTGCTTCGTGGCCTGGACCAGCGCCGGGACCGTCTCGCCGTCCCTCGCGAGGTCGACAAGTTGCGGCTGCGAGGGCGTGTCCATGTCCCAAAGGTCGTGGTGCACGGCCTGGAATACCCAGCGGACCTGTCCGGTCCGCAGATCGAGCGCAGTGACCGACGACGAGAACCGTTCGGTCTCGGGGGTCCGGTCGCCGCCATACTGGTCCGGTGGGGCGTTGCCCATCGGGGCGTAGACCATGCCGAGCTGCTCGTCGACGCTGAGCAGCGACCAGGCATTGGGCGAGTTGCCGACATACGGCTGGACGGCCGAGATCGGCGCTGTCTCGTCGGGATTGCCGCTGTCGAAATTCCAGACCAACGCGCCCGTCGCGGCGTCGAAGGCGCGGATGACGCCGGACGGCTCGGTGGTCGAGACATTGTCGTTGACGGCCCCGCCGACGATAACAAGACCGCCGGCAACGACCGGCGGCGATGTCGAATAGTACGAGCCGGGATAGAAGTTGGGCATGTTGAGGGCTAGGTTGACGATGCCGTTGTCGCCGAAGCCGGCGCAGACGGTGCCAGTTTTGGCATCCAGCGCGATCAGCCTTGCATCGGCCGTCGGCAGCAGGACGCGGCTGGCGCAAGCGCCGCCGGCTGCGCCTTCGACCACAACATACGAAAGGCCGCGGCAAGTCTGGTGCTGGCGCTGCTTGTTGACGCCGACCTGCGGATCGAAGCGCCACACCTCCCTGCCGGTCAGCGGATCGAGCGCGATCGCGATCTGGTGCGGCGTGCAGAGGTAGAGCAGACCGTCAACCAGCGTCGGCGTCACCTCGTAGGTCGTCTCCTCGGGATCGTCTTCAACGCGCACGTCGCCGGTGTGATATTCCCATGCCTTCTGCAGGCCCGCCACGTTGTCGGGCGTGATCGCGGTCAGCGGCGAATAGCGGCTGCCGCCCGGCGTGCGGCCATAGGCGTGCCACTCGGCCGGCACGACGGTCGCCTCGCTCGGCGGCAGGGTCGCGGCCTCCGCCTCGCGGACAGTGCCCGCGATCTGGTGCACATCGATCGTCATGGAATAGACGGCGACGGCAACGGAGGCGAGGATCGCCGCAACGAGCGCGAGAGCCGATACGCCCCAGGCCTTGCCGCTCCGCCTTGCGAGGGGGCGCCTGACCCACGGCGTGAGCATCAGCAGCCCCAGCACAATGAGAAGGCCGCCGCGCGGCGCAAGCTGCCACCAGTCGAAACCGACCTCGTAGATCGCCCAGCCGAGCGATCCGGCAATGACGAGAGCATAGACCAGAAGGCCTGTCGGCCTGCTAAGAAGGAGGAGCAGCCCCGCGACGAGCAGGCCGGCGGCGGCCACCACATAATATGGGGAACCGCCGAGGGCCAGGAGCCAGACCCCTCCAAAGCCGACGACGAGCCCGAGCAGCACAAGTATGACCGCCATAACGGTTTTCATGCGGGAAACCCCTGCTTTACGGCCAAACTTCCACAACGAGAGATTGTTCCGGCCGGGCACCGCGTAGCGATTCTCGCTTCTCCCGCCGCCCGCTCTGTCAGCATGTGTCAGGAATGTTTTCCTGGGCTTTGTCCACACCCTCCCTCAATGCCTGCATACTCCATCCCGGCAGCTTGCTGGTGGGAACGGGTGTACACGACCGGCATCCAGGCAAGTGTGGCGCCGGAGATGTCCCCGCATGGTCGTGCGGGGCGCTCCGGCCCCCGGGTCGAACCTGTGCGCCCGCGCTCCGTCCCAGAATACCGGGACAGGGCATGGGCCGGGAGCGGCAAGGGGAGAAAACGCCGGCGACGCATGGCAGCGCGTCAACTAACTAAATTGATTAGGCGTCGCTGCCATGCGCCGCTTCCCACACCCCGGCTTCGAGAAGAAGCGCGGGAACGCATCCGCGCGCCCGCGACTAACTATCCAACAGGCAGAGTGTCAGTAGCCGCCGATGATCGGCAAAATCTCCCCGGTGATGTAGCTGGAGCAATGCGACGACGCGAGGAATACGTAGGCTGGCGCGATCTCCTCGGGTTGGGCCGGGCGCTTCATCGGCGTGTCCGCGCCAAATTTCGACACGTCCTCGGCTTCCTTTTCGGAAGGATTGAGCGGCGTCCACACCGGCCCGGGCGCGATCGCGTTGACGCGAATGCCTCGTGGCACCAGTTGCGCCGCCAGCGCCCGCGAAAACGCGTGGATGCCGCCCTTGGTCATCGAGTAGTCGAGCAGTTGCTTGCTGCCCGTTATGCCGACGACCGAACCCGTGTTGATAATGGCGGAGCCTGGCTTCATGTGCTCCACCGCGGCCTGAGCCATGTGGAAGTAGCTGTAGAGGTTGGTCTTCACCGTCGTGTCGAAATGTTCGGGCGTCAGGTCCTCGAACTTCGCCGCATGGACCTGGAAGGCGGCGTTGTTGACCAGAATGTCGAGGCCGCCGAGTTCATTGACCGTCTGCCTGACTGCCGCCCGGCAGGCTTCCCGCGTCGAGATGTCGCCGGGGATCAGGATGCAGCGTTTGCCTTCGGCCTCGACTGCCTTTTTGGTGGCCTTGGCGTCTTCATGCTCGTCGAGATAGCTGATCGCGACGCTGGCGCCCTCGCGGGCGAACAGGACCGCCACCGAACGGCCAATGCCGCTGTCGCCGCCGGTGATCAGGGCGACTTTGCCGTCGAGCTTGCGCGAGCCGATATAGTATGGCGCATCGTACATCGGCGCGGGATCGAGCCGCGCTTCGGAGCCCGGTTTGAGCTGGTGCTGCTTGGGAAAGGGCGGCTCGGGATAACGCCGCGCGCCGGCCTGCATGGCGCCCTGCGACTCTCCACCGGAACGCTTCTTCGCCTCGTCGGCGGCGTCGATGCCGCCCTGGATTTCGCGCTGCTTTTCGGAGGCTTCCGCCGCCTTTGGCGGCGTCTTGGGGTTTTTGTCCATGGTTCCGCTCGCTGTATGGGGTCAGTGTGCGTACCTAACGCCCGAGCGGCGAAACTGTTCTCCGGAAAGAACGCAAAAGCCCGACGCGTGGAAGCGCGCCGGGCCTGGGCAGTTTGGCGTTTGAAGCCGGCCTAGTCGATGTCGAAGGAAACGCCCTGCGCCAGCGGCAGCGCCTTGGAATAGTTCACCGTGTTGGTGGCGCGGCGCATATAGGCTTTCCAGGCGTCGGAACCGGATTCTCGGCCGCCGCCGGTTTCCTTCTCGCCACCGAAAGCGCCGCCGATCTCGGCGCCCGAGGTGCCGATATTGACGTTGGCGATGCCGCAGTCCGAACCATCGGCGCTCAGGAAGCGCTCGGCCTCGCGCATGTCGAGTGTGAAGATCGACGAGGAAAGCCCTGCGCCGACTGCATTATGTTTGGCCAGCACCTCGTCGAAATCGGAATATTTCATCACGTAGAGGATCGGTGCGAAGGTCTCTTCCGTGACGGGGCCGATCTGGTCCGGCATTTCGACAAGCGCCGGCCGGACATAGAAGGCCGCGGCGTCGCCGATATCGACACGGCTGCCGCCGGTGACCTTGCCGCCTTCAGTCTTGGCGTGGTCGAGCGCCTTTTCCATGCCGCGGAAGGCAGCTTCGTCGATCAGCGGCCCAACCAGCGCGTTCGAGGTCAGCGGATTGCCGACCGAGACGCTTTCGTAGGCCTTCTTCAGCCGCTGGACGAGCGCGTCGTAGATGCTCTCATGCACGAAAAGCCGGCGCAGCGTCGTGCAGCGCTGGCCGGCCGTGCCCATGGCGCCGAATGCGATGGCGCGCAGCGCCATGTCGAGATCGGCCGAGGGGCAGACGATGCCGGCATTGTTGCCGCCGAGTTCGAGGATGGCGCGGGCGAAGCGCTTGGCCAGGCGCGGGCCGACATCCCGGCCCATGCGGGTCGAGCCCGTGGCCGAAACGAGCTGCACCTTCGGATGGTCGACCAGCACCTCGCCGGCGGCACGGTCGCCGATCAGAAGCTGGGCCAGGCCTTCCGGCGCATCGCCGAACCGCGCCATTGCGCGCTTCAGTATGGCGTCGCAGGCAAGTGCCGTCAGCGGCGTCTTCTCCGAGGGTTTCCAGACGACGGCATTGCCGCAGACCAGCGCAAGCGCCGAATTCCACGACCAAACGGCTACGGGGAAGTTGAACGCCGAAATCACGCCGACCACGCCGAGCGGGTGCCATGTCTCCATCATGCGGTGGCCTGGGCGCTCGGTGGCGATGGTCAGACCGTAGAGCTGCCGCGAAAGGCCGACCGCGAAATCGCAGATGTCGATCATCTCCTGGACCTCGCCCAAGCCCTCGGACGGGATCTTGCCGGCCTCGATCGAGACCAGCCGGCCAAGCTCGGCCTTGTGGGCGCGCAGTTCCTCGCCAAGCAGCCGCACCAGTTCGCCGCGGCGCGGCGCCGGCACCAGCCGCCAGACGCGGAAGGCCGCATCGGCCTGTTCGATGATGCGGGCGGCCTCAGTGGGCGATACCGATCGGACGTCTGCGATCTTCTCGCCCGTGATCGGGCTTTTGGCGGGTAGGTCGCCGCCGGTGAAGCTCTCCCTCGAAACGCCGAGGCGAGTCAGCAGTTCGGCGGTCTCTTGTGCGATTGTCATCGTGAAATCTCTTCTTGCTGTTCGCGATTTGGCTCGCGCGGGCTGGAATTCGCCCGCCGCGAGCGTCAGATGGCGCTTGTTAGTGCATTTGCGCGCCGCCGTGAACTCACCAGCGCGCGCAATCCGTCGCGCCAATCAGGGGCACGGATTGCCGACGCGTTGGTGGATGGCGTCGACCGTCGCCTGCATCTCGTCGGTCCAGCGCAGTTCCGCCGCGTCGAGCGCCATGTTGAGCTGCGGGATGCTGGTCGCGCCGATGATGTTCGAGGTGACAAAAGGCCGGCTGGTGACGAAAGCGTTGGCGAACAGCGCCGGCTCCAAGCCGAAGCTGCGGGCGAGTTCATTGTATTCGAGCTGCACTTCCGCCGCGTTGGGCGTCTCGTAACGCTGGCCGCGGTTGAAAAGCTGCGAACGCGACCCCTCAGGCCGCGCGCCATGGTCGTATTTGCCGGTGAGATAGCCCTGCGCCAACGGCGAATAGGCGAGCAGCGACACCTCCTCGCGGCCGCAGACCTCGGCGAGATTGACCTCGAAGGTGCGGTTGACGAGATTGTATGCGTTCTGCAGGCTGGCGACGCGTGGCCCCACACCCCTGTCGCTTTCCGCGACGAACCGCATGACGCCCCACGAGCTTTCGTTGGACAGGCCGAAGTGGCGGATTTTTCCCGCCGTCACCAGTTCCGCGAATACAGCCAGCGTTTCGGCAATAGGCGTTTCGTCCTCGTCGCGCGGCGCCGGCCAGTTGCCGACCCGTGTCGGGTTCGATCCCCACGGGACCTGCCGCTCCGGGAAATGGATCTGGTAGAGGTCGATGTAATCGGTCTGGAGCCTGGCGAGCGATTTTTCTACCGCGTCGAATATGTCGGCCCGCACCAGCTTCGACGGGCGGCCGCCGCGGAACCAGTCATTGGCCGTGCGCCCGACCACTTTGGATGCGACGATCACATCCGCCCGGTTGCGGCGCGCTTTCATCCAGTTGCCGATAAAGGTTTCAGTCCGCCCCTGCGTCTCGGGTTTGGGCGGGATCGGGTAAAGCTCGGCGGTATCGAGGAAATTGACGCCGCGCTCGAAGGCGAGGTCCATCTGGGCGTGGCCTTCGGCCTCGGTGTTCTGCTGGCCCCAGGTCATCGTTCCGAGGCAGATTTTGGAAACATGAAGATCGGTGCGGCCAATACGGCGCTGTTGCATGGTTTGAAATCTCCGGCGGGAAAATGGTTTGGGCGGCAAAGCGCGGGTGAGGTCTGCATCATAACCACCACCTCGCAACCCGCCAAGGGCCAGCGATGTACAGTTCTCCGTCCGGCGGATCAGCGCTTCGCGGCGGCTCGCCTTTTGGCGTCATCGATCAGCATGTTGGCGACCTGCATGCGCACCATGGCGCGCTGGCGCAGATGCGGCTCGACGCGGTCGGGATGGTTCTTGAAGGCGAAGCTGCGGCGCAAACGGCTGAAATCGGCAGCCGCCTTGGCTGCGTCGAGGCCAAGCTCGACGGCGATGGCGGCAGGCTCGATCGACGGCAGGCTTTCGGCCGGCGCCGCGACTTCCGCCAGAAGCGGCTCGGCAGCGGCGAGCAGCGCCGCCAGCTCCGTCTCGAACTCGTGGTTCGTCCGGCGATACTCGGCGGCCGCTTCGTCGCTGGAAACCTTGATCCGACCGGAGTGCAGTTCATCGGCGACCGACAGATAGTCGAACGGGATCGACGGCGGGCGCGCGGCCTCTTCGGCAGGCGGCTTGGCGACGAAGAGATCGTCCAGCACCGAGGCGAAATTGCGGTTTGCACCCGTTCCGATGACAGCCTCCCTCGCCTTCGACAGATCGTCCCGCTTCACCGTTAGGGCAAGGCGGTTAAAAATCACCTCGAAACATGCGGAGGAATTTACCGGCTGAGCGGCGACCGGCGCAAACGCCGGCCGCCCTGTCCGGATCAGATCGCGCCGATAAAATCGGTCTTGCCCAGCGGCACGCCATTGTGGCGCAGGATGGCGTAGGCGGCGACGACATGAAAATAGAAGTTCGGCATGCCGAAGTTGAGAAGGTATTGCTGACCGGTGAACGTCACCGGGCCACCCCGCAGCCGCATTTCGACGGGCCTTTCCTCGGATCCATCTATGTCGGCGGACGCGAAGCTTTCGAGATAGCGCACCGTTTTCGCGATCCGTTCCTGAAGCTCGGCGAAGGACGCTTCATTGTCCTCGTAGCTCGGGATCTCGCGGCCAGCCAGGCGAGAAACGATGCCCTTGGCGTTGTCGCTGGCGATCTGGACCTGTTGCGTCAGCGTGAGCATGTCGGGCGCAAGCCGCGCGGAAAGGAACACATTAGGCTCGATCTTGCGCGCGGCGGCGTTTTCCTCCGCCTTGGCAAGCACTTGCGACAGCGCTTTCAACCGGTTCACAAGAACTGGAACCGAAGCCTGGTACATTGAAATCGTCATATGAGAATATCCCTCGGACGGCCGGAATGGCCCCGCTCGCAGATAGGGATCCGGCAGAGCATCTTTCAAGCGCCATCGGCTCGCCCCAATCCGTGATAGCCTGTATTTGTCGATGGAGATTCCCGATGAGGAAAACAATTCTTGCCGCAGCCATGTCCGTGTCGGTGGCGGGCGTCGTCGCCCCCTTGTGTGCCCGGGCCGCCGAACCGGACTATCTCGACGACCGGTCCGACGCGGAAGCGGTCGTGAAGTCGTTCTACAACGCCGTCAACCGCCGCGAATTCTCCCGCGCCTGGTCCTATTTCGGTGAAGCCAAACCCGCCGCCGATTTCGAGAGCTTCGTCGCCGGCTTCGAGGACACGAAATCGGTGCGCGTCGTGACGGGCGAACCGGGCGCCGAAGGCGCGGCCGGCAGCACCTACTTCAACGTTCCGGTTGCGATAGCAGCGACAGGCGCGGACGATACCGAGCGGGTCTTCGCCGGCTGCTACACGGCGCGGCTTGCAAATCCACAAATTCAGGAGCCGCCGTTTACCGGGCTGCATCTCGAGCGCGGCGACCTGAAGCCTACCGACCTGTCCGTCGAAGAAGCGCTGCCGGCTCAATGCGGCGACGGGCCGCCGCCGCCCGCCCGCGATGCCGAGCTGAAGCAAGCCAAGGCCGCCTTCGCAGCAAGCCATAGCGAGGACTGCCGATCGGCGTCGCCCGGCGACGATGCGCGAGAGCCGGAGGTCTACACCCTCAAGTATCTCACCACCACCAGCCCGGACGGCGCCGAACTGGAAGTGCGTCTCTTCCGCTTTTTCTGTTCGATGGCCGCCTACAACGAGGACCACTACTATTATCTATCCGACGATTTGGCGGGCGTCAGGGAAATCCACTTTGCTGCGCCCGAACTCGAAGTCCAGTACGAGAACGACGACAGCGACGGAAAGGTTCTGGCGCTCAACATCATCGGCTACCGCAGCGAAGGCCGCCTGACGAACTCCTTCTACGACGAGGCTGCGAAAACGATCCATTCGAACGCCAAGTGGCGCGGGCTCGGCGATGCGGCGGCGAACGGCGTCTGGCTGTTCCGCGACGGCGAATTCAGCCTCGTCCAGTACGATGTCGATGCGACCTATGACGGCGAGATCAACCCCGAGACCGTGCTTGACTATAACACCGCGCCTTAGGGTGTGTTGAGATTCGCGTCCTTATCGACGCGATCATTCTCCAAGGAAAAAACGCATGCTCTACAAAGGCAGTTGCCATTGCGGCGATATCGCTTTCGAAGTCGAGGGCGAACTTTCGGCGGTTGTGGCGTGCAATTGCTCGATCTGCTCCCGCAAGGGAGCGCTGCTGTGGGCGGTGCCACGCGCCAGGCTGCGCCTGACCGGCTCCGGAAACGGCATAGGAACCTACGCGTTCAACAAGCATGCCATCGAGCATCGCTTCTGCCGGATTTGCGGCATTCATCCCTTCGCCGAGGATGCGGCATCCGAGGGCGAGCCTTCGGCCTACGTCAATACCCGCTGCCTCGAAGACATCGATCTGGCGTCCGTGCCGGTGATCGACTTCGACGGCCGCTCGATGTGAGCCCCACAAGCAAGCTCACCGGACGGCAAGCATCCAGTTCAGCGTTTCGCGCCAGTCGGTCATGCGGATTGGCGTGCCGTGCGTGCCCGTCTCGAACCGCACGAAGCGGGCCGGATAGTTCGGCGACTTCGCCCTGATCGAGCGGAAGAAGGCTTCCTGCTTCTCGACGGGAAAGACGGTGTCGCGGCTGCCGTGACCGAAGAACACCGGCACGTTTTTGCGAAAGGCGGGACTGGCCAGAAAGCCGTCATACCCGTGCGAGCCGAGGAGCAGAAGGCCGGCGAGTTGCGGCCCAGCCACCTTGTCGCTCGCCAGGTTCCAGCACAGCGCGCCGCCCATCGAGCCGCAGGCGACGAAGACTTTCGCTCCGAGCGACTGCGCCTTGTAGTGGGCGAGCAGTGCTTCGATTTCCGCCTGACCCTTCTCGCCGAAATCGGAAAAATCCGGCGACAGGTAAAGCCCGCCGTTTCGGACCATCAGGTTCTTGATGCGGTTGAAGTTGCCGCCGAAGCTGAAGTCGTCGACGCCCTGCTTCCGGCTGCCGCCCTGCCCGTGCAGGTAGATGGTGATGAACTTCGCGCCCGCGCGCTTTCCGACCGCGACGTGGCGGATTTTGCCCGTGTTGGTCCTCAGCACCAGATCCTGCTGCAGCTTGCGAACGGCGGTCGAGACATATTTGGCGCGCGCCTGCCGCTCAGGGATTTGGTCGCGGCCGTTGATGTCGCGCATCTCGTCATAGTCGACAACCGTGTATGGCCCTTTTTGCGACAGGATGTCCGGATAGGCGAACAGCTCGTCCTTATAGGGTTTCAGGGTTTCGGCAGAGGCTAGCGACGGGAGGGCGGACAGGAGGAAAACTAAGACAAAGCGGCAAAACCGGATGTAGGATTTTTGCACGCCTGCTCCTCGATTCGGCGGTCCGATGGCCTCCTTTTCGTCAAACAATTTGTCAACAGCAAGATGGTTTTTGACGGACAGCTCAGTCCTGCAGCACGCCGCCGGCGTTTTCAAGCGCATCCCTGGTGTCGACATCGATGCCTGCGCCGTCGCCGATCTCGACATCGATAACGCCCAAACCCTCCGCCTCTACCAGATGGCGCGCACCGGTATCGCCCTCAAGCAACGAGACCGCGTGGAACAGCGAGCGCGGCAGGATCACCGGATTGCCGCGCTTGCCGTCATGCACAGCCCTGACGACGGCCGCACCGCCCGATTTCTCGAACGCGCCGATCAGATGATCGAGGTCGCCGGTCGAGACGCCCGGCATGTCGGCGAGCACGATCATGGCGCCGGCCACGTTCGCCGGCAGACTTGCCACGCCCCGCTTCAGCGAGCCGGAGAGCCCTGAGGCGAAATCCGGATTGTCGGCGATCTTCACCTCGAGGCCGGACAGCGCGGCGCGGATGCGGTCGGCCTGGTGGCCGGTGACGGCGGTTACGCCGGCGGCCCGCGAGGCCAGCGCCCGCTCCGCCGAGCGGCGGACCAGCGGCTTGCCCTCGAACAGCGCCATCAGCTTGTTCGGCCCGCCCATGCGGCTCGACCGGCCGGCGGCAAGCAGCACGATCTCGACCTTCGGCTCCAGCGGCGCGGCCGGCGCTTCGCGCGGCTGCGGCCGGGTCGGGATTTCCATCAGAAGCCCGCCGACGCCCAGGCCGGCAATATCCGCCGCGGTCACGTCGAGACCGGCGATCAACCTGTCCAGCACCCAGTCGAAACCGTTTTCCTTGGGGCTGCGGGCGCAGCCCGGCGCGCCCAGCACCGGCGTGCCGCCGAGCCTGCCCAGGACCAGCAGATTGCCCGGATCGACCGGCATGCCGGTGCGGATAATCGCGCCGCCGGCAGCGCGGATGGCTGCCGGAATGACGTCGTCGAAATCGCTGACCGCCGATGCGCCGAAGACGACCACGAGGTCGCAATTCTCCGCCAACTTGGCGATGGCCGCCGCCACGGTATCCGTCTCATGCGACGTCCGCAGTTCTTCCATGAAGCGGCTTTGCGAACGCGCCAGCCGCGCCTCGGTGATGCGCGTGGTCTTGGCGAGTACGCTGTCCTTGATGCCGGGCAGCACGGTCTGCACAATTCCGACGCGCTTTGGGGTGAAGGGATGGACGGCGAAAATCTCGCCCCGTCCGCAAAGCCCGGTCACGGTCTCGACCGTTTCGCGCGGCGCCGCGAACGGAATGATCTTCACTGTCGCGACCATCTGTCCCTGCTCGACCGCCGCGAAATTCGCCAGCGTGGCAATGGTGACGGCTGGATTGACGGCGTTGATCGCATCGATCATCGCCGCGTCGACCGTGAACACGCCGGCCTCGCGCGCATGAAGATTGACCCGGCCGGTGGATGGCGGCCTTGCCTCGACGCCGCGAAACAACATGCCGCCCGCGATCCTCGCGGCCGCTTCGTCCTCGCCGAGATCGTCCGGCGCAAGCATCGCCGCGACCACCTCGGCGACATCCGCCGCCTTTAGCGCTGCAATATCCTCCGCGGTCAACACCCGCGCCTTGCGCAGGCGCCGGCCGGCGAGCTGGATGGAGTGCGCAAGAACTGCGCCCTCGGCGTCCTCGACCGGTACGGGACCGAACCTCACGCCGCTTCGCCCCTGGCGGCTGCCGCCCCGCGCGAGCGGAACGCCTGGATCACCTGCGCCAGCACGGCCACCGCGATTTCCGATGGGCTGGCCGCGCCGATATCGATGCCGATCGGCGCGTGAATTCTTGCGATCTCGTCGGCCGTCGCGCCGGCCGCCAGCAGGCGCTCGACCCGCTTCGCATGCGTCTTGCGGCTGCCGAGAGCGCCGACATAGAAACAGCCGGCGTCGAGCGCCGCCTTCAGCGCAAAATCGTCGATCTTGGGATCATGGGTGAGCGCGGCAAGCGCGGTGTAGCCGTCGAGCGGACGCATGGCGAGCACGTCCTCAGGCCATGCAGCATGAAGCGTTACGTCGGGAAAACGGTCCTTCGTGGCGAACGCCGTCCTTGGATCGATGATCTCGACGGGATAGCCGGCGACGCGCGCGATCGGCGCCAGCGCCTGGCTGATATGCACGGCGCCGATCACCATCAGGCGCGGCTGCGGCAGATGCACGTTGAGGAAAAACGTCCGGCCGTCGGCCTCGACCGAGCCGGAGCTTCCCGACCGGAATGCCCTGGCGACCGCCTCGCCGAGCCCGCCTGCAACAACATCGCCCTCGCACACAATACGGTCGCTGCCGTCGCCGAGGTCGGTGACCAGGATGGCTGCGCGCCGCGCCCGGCGCTCCTCATTCAGTTTTTTCAGCGAAATAGTATCCATGCGCTCAACCCAGCCGCTCGACATAGACTTTTATGCGCCCGCCGCATGACAGCCCAACCTGCCACGCGGTTTCGTCGGCGACGCCGAATTCCAGCATCCGCGGCCTGCCGGTCTCGATCACGTCGGCGGCTTCCGCGACCACCGCGCCTTCGACGCACCCTCCCGAAACCGAGCCGTGGAAATTGCCGTCGGCGTCGATGACGAGATGGCTGCCCGCCGGACGCGGGGCGGAACCCCAGGTCTCGACGACGGTAGCGATCGCCACCTCCTTGCCGTCCTGCAACCAGCCCTCTGCGATCGTCAGTGGGTCGCGGCTTTCGTCGAGATGAGCGAGATCGTTCATGGTCGATCCTCCGTGAGAAGAATATGTTGCGCCGCGCGCGGCCTGCCAATAGCCAGCCACCGGCGCGGGTCGACATCGCGGCTCGATGCCTTGTCGAGCGAGGCGCAAAGGTCAGCCAGGGCATTCAGATTGTGGACCGCGCGAAACTCGTCGACATGCGGCAGCATGGCCCTGACGCCACGGGCGCGCGGCTCGAAACCTTCGAAGCGCAAGAGCGGGTTCAGCCAGATCAGCCGGCGGCAGGATTTTCTCAGCCGCTCCATCTCCTCGCTCAGGCCGGCGACATCGTCGCGCTCGAGCCCGTCGGTGATGAGGAGCACGACCGCCCCCTGCCCGAGCACGCGGCGCGACCACAGCCGGTTGAACTCGTGCAGCGTGTCGCCGATGCGGGTGCCGCCCGACCAGTCCTTCACCGCCGCCGAAGCCTCGGCGAGCGCCTCGTCGGGATCGCGATGGCGCATCTGGCGCGTCAGGTTCGTGAGGCGCGTGCCGAACACGAACGTATGCACGCGCCGCCGTTTTTCGGTCAGCGCATGCAGGAAATGCAGGAAAATCCGCGTGTACTGGCTCATGGACCCGGAAATGTCGGCAAGCACCACCAGCGGGGGGTGGATTTCCCGCCGCGTGCGGAATTTCGGCAAGATCAGCGCGCCGCCGGTGCGCGCGGCCGAGCGCATCATGGCGCGCGGATCGATGGTGCGGCCGCGCTGGTCGAGCTTGAACCGCCGCGTCGCCACCATGTCGAAAGGCAGCGTCAGCGACGCAATCGCCCGCTTGGCGTCGCCGATCTCGGCAGCGCTCATCTGGGCAAAATCCTTGCCGCGCAGCACCTCGTTGCCGGAGAAGGTGAAGCGCGCATCGATTTCGATCTCGGGAATCTCGCGCGGCGGCTGGTTTTTCCGGTGGCCTTCGAACATCGCGTCATTGACACGGCTTTCGGCGGCCCGCGGTTTTTCCCGTTCGCGCTCTGCGGGAACGACGGGCAAAAACATCGCCAGCATCTTTTCGATCAGCTCCCGGGATTTCCAGAACATCCGGAACGCCTCGTCGAAGGTGGCGTGATCCTCATGCCGAGTGACCAGCACGGCATGCAGCGTCCAGTAGAAATCCTCGCGGGTTCCGATGCCCGCAGCCAGCACCGCCTCGATCGCATCCTTCACCGAAGCCGGGCCGACCCGCATGCCAGCCTTGCGCAGCGCCCGGGCGAAATAGACGATGTTGTCGGCGAGGCGCCCTTCCGGCTTGGCGACTTTCGGAACGGAAGAGAATTTTTCCATCTACTCGGCCGCCGAAAGCTCCGCCTTCACTTCGTGGAGCAGGCGGCGGCCTTCGCCCTGTTCGATCCGCGAAATGTCGTCCTGATATTTCAACAGCACACCGATCGTGTCGGAGATGGTTTCGGGGTCGAGCGCGATCTTGTCGAGTTCGGTGAGCGCGCCGGCCCAGTCGATGGTCTCGGCGACGCCGGGCACCTTGAAGAGGTCGATCTCGCGCAGCTTCTGAATGAATGCGACGACCTCCGCCGAGAGCCGCTGGTTGGCCTGCGGCACCTTGCGCCGCACGATCTCCAGTTCGCGTGTCGCGTCGGGGTAGTCGACCCAGTGGTAGAGGCAGCGCCGCTTCAGCGCATCATGGATCTCGCGCGTCCGGTTGGTGGTGATGATGACGATCGGCGGCTCCTCGGCCTTGATCGTGCCGAGTTCCGGCACGGTCACCTGGAAATCCGAAAGAATTTCGAGCAGGAACGCCTCGAAGGCCTCGTCGGTGCGGTCGAGTTCGTCGATGAGGAACACCGGGGCAGCACCCGCCTCGCCGGTCAGCGCTTCCAGCACCGGCCTGCGGATCAGGTATTTTTCCGAGAAGACGTTGCGCTCCATGTCGCTGCGCACCACCGAACCCGCCGCCTCCTCCATGCGGATTTCGATCATCTGGGCGGCGTAGTTCCACTCATAGACCGCCGACGATACGTCGAGCCCCTCGTAGCACTGCAGACGGATGAGCTTGCGGCCGAGCGCCTGGGCGAGAACCTTGGCGATCTCGGTCTTGCCGACGCCTGCCTCGCCCTCGAGGAAGAGCGGCCGCTTCATGCGCAGCGAGAGGAACAGGACGGTAGCCAGCGAGCGGTCGGCGACATAATCCGCGCCGGCCAGCATGTCGAGCGTCTCGTCGATCGTCTGCGGCGCGGGACGCGGTTGCAACTCGCTCATTCGACCTCCGGAATGCAGGGCCGGCGCTCGGGGCCAAACCCTAGAGCGCGCGGTAGCCCCTGTTGAAATAGATCAGCGGTTCGAGCGTATCGCCGATGCGCAGGCCTGTCACCTTGCCAAAAAGCACGCGGTGGGTGGCGTGGTCCTTGGTGTCGACCAGCTCGCAGTCGAAGACGGCGAGCGCGTCCATCAGCGTCGGTGCGCCCGACGCGATCGTGTCCCAGCGCGCCAGGGCAAAGCGCTCCTGGGGCGGCAGACCGCTGAGGCCCGAAAACGCGACCGCCAGCGGCTGCTGCTCGGCACGAAGCGTGTTCAGCGCGAAATTGCCATTCTTCAGGAAGGCCTCGTTGTTGGGATTTTCGCGGTTGACGCAAACCAGCACCGTTGGCGGCGTATCGGAAACCGAGCAGGTGGCGATCACGGTGGCGCCCCGCTTTCCGGCGGGGCCATCGGTCGTCACCACATGCACGGCGCCGGCGAAGTTCGCCATCGCGTCGCGATAGGCCTGCGGCCCGATGTCGTTTTTCTTCAGCACCGGAGATTCCCGTGAAATTGCGTTGCCCGCTATATATGGGCATGAAGCGCGTGCCACAAGCGAAGCCGGCAAGCCGCTAAATCTCCAGCCGCATGTAGTTAGCAATGTCGGCCTTGATGCCTAGCCGCGAGAACATTTCGTGGCGATCGAAGCCGATATCCGCGTGCAGCTTCGCCACCGCCGCCGACACGCGGCCAATTGCATCCTGGCTCGACCACTCCACGAAGGTCACTATGTTGAACTCGCCCGGGCCGGATTGCTGCTCGAGGATGAAGTCTCGCACGAAGCCGTCTTGGCCCCGCAACAACGCATGGGTCGTCGCTACCCGGCCCAGGAATTCGTCCCGGCCGTGCTCCGGAACGACGAACTTGTCGACGCGATAGAGCGGCCCGCCATTCGGCTTTTCTTCTACCATCTCATTCTCCTTACCAACTCCGTTTTGCGCGGCATGACAAAACCAGCCTGCAACCTCAACTAAGCTTTAGGTCAAGGGCCATTCTTGTCTTCAATCTCATGAGTTGCGCGGGAAGCGGCCACCCGTTACCAGTGGCGGCAACACAGGCGGCCCTGAAGCCGCCGGACGGAGGACGTCGAGCGACATGCGACTTGGCACAAGCTGCCTGGCGGGGATAGCCGGCCTGTTGCTGGCCGTACAGGCGCAAGCCCAGGAGCCGCGATTAGGCGTTTCCGTGCCGCTCAGCGGCCCGTCGGCAATTCTCGGCGCACAGGTCCTGGAAGGCGTATCCGCGGCGGCCGATGCAGCAGAACTGGAAATCGCCGACGATGCCTGCACCAGCGAAGGCGGCGCGAACGCAGCACGCCAGTTCGTCGAGGCGAAGGTGCGGGTTGTCGTCGGCTTTCTGTGCACGGAAGCGATCGAAGCGGCGCTGCCCATCCTGAAGGAGGCGGGCGTTCCCGTCATCACCGTCGGTGTCCGGACCGACAGCCTGACCGACGGGCGCGAAAAGACCGGTTGGCCGGTTTTCCGGCTCGGACCGCGCGCCGACGGCGAGAATGCGGCAGCGGCGGATATTATCCCGAAGCTTTGGCGCGGCGAGCTTTTCGCCATCATCGACGACGGCACGATCTATGGCCGCGAGCTTGCCGAAAGCGTTCGGGCCTCAGCCGAGCAATCCGCCCTCAAGCCGGTCTTCACCGACAATTTTCGGCCGCAGATGGACAACCAGGTCGGCCTGATCGGGCGTCTTCGCAAGGCTGGCGCGACACATGTTTTCGTCGGCGGCGACCGCGACGACATCGCGATCATGGCGCGCGACGCCGCCGCCACCGGCGCCGACATGATCTTTGCCGGCGGCGAGGCGCTGCGCGCAGCATCCGGCGAAGTGCCGCTTGCCGAAGGAACCCTCATGATCGGCCTGCCGGAATGGTCTGAAATCGCCGACAGGAGGGCGCTTGCGGTCTTCAGGGAGCGGCAAACGGCGCCCTATGGCTATGTTCTGCCATCATTCGCGGCGGTCGAAATCGCCCGCGCCGCCCTCGCAGCTGCGGATGCTGCCGGCAAGCCCTTGCCGGACGTCCTGGCGGAGCGGGAATTCAAGACGGCGATCGGGCCTATCCGCTTCGACGACAAGGGCGACCTCGCCGACAACCCTTATCGCGCCTTCCGCTATAACGGCGCGCGCTTCATTCCATTGGGAGATGACTGATGTTTCGCCATGGCCCGCGCAATCTGATCACCGATGTCGACGGCCTGCTGGTCGGCAATGCCGACGACGCGCGGCTGAAATCGGGCGTCACGGCAGTCATCTGCGAGGAACCGGCGGTTGCCAGCTACCAAATACTCGGCGGCGCACCGGGCACGCGCGAGACCGACCTGCTCGAGCCGCACAATTCTGTCCAGGCAATCAACGCGGTGGTCCTCTCCGGCGGCTCCGCCTTCGGGCTCGACGCCGCGTCGGGCGTGCAGGCGGCGTTGCGCGAACAGGGAATCGGCTTCGAGGTGGGCGGATACCGCGTTCCAATCGTGCCTAGCGCCATCCTGTTCGACCTTCGCAACGGCGGCGACAAGGATTGGGGCCGCTATCCGCCCTATCGCGAACTCGGCTACGATGCCGTGCAGGCGGCAAGCCGCGATTTTCCGATCGGCACGGCCGGCGCCGGAACCGGAGCGCTGTCGGCCGGCCTGAAGGGCGGCCTCGGCTCAGCTTCGGTCGTGCTGGACAACGGCATCACCATCGGGGCGCTCGCAGCAGTCAATCCGATTGGCTCGGTGACGGTGGGGCGCAGCCGCCATTTCTGGGCTGCTCCTTTCGAGATCGACAATGAGTTCGGCGGCCTCGGCTATCCCTCGCCGGTGCCGGAGAACGCCAGGAAAGTCCTGCTGAAATTTCGCGACATGAACACGACGGGAAACACCACGATCGCCGTCATCGCAACCGACGCGATACTGACCAAGGCCGAGGCCAAGCGCCTCGCCATCGCCGCGCATGACGGCTTCGTCCGCGCCATCTGGCCGACGCACACGCCGGCGGACGGTGATCTCGTCTTCGCGCTGGCGACCGGGCGCAGCGGCAAGATGGTCGAACTGGACGACGCGATCGATCTTTATGCCGCCGCCAGCGCGACAATGGCGCGCGCCATCGCGCGGGCAGTCTATGCTGCAATGCCCGCCGAGGGCGACCTGTTTCCGGTATGGTCGTCCCGCCGCTGAGACAGCGCGGCGGTTACATCGGGCGCGCTTCTCCCTCGAAGGTGACGGCCACGTCGGCATTGGCGGACAGGCGCACCTTGTTGCCCTCCACCTCCGCCACGAGGCTCCCCGGTATGAAGTGGTGATGCCCCTTGTGGGAGCCTTCACCGCTGTCCTTGCGCGTCAGCTTGATACGCTGGCCTTCGACCTTGTCCACCGTGCCGATATGGACGCCATCGGCGCCGATCACTTCCATATGCTCGCGAATGCCGCTCATGTCAGCCATGGTCTGCCTCCTTCGTTTCTGGCCTGACGCCCTAACGGCCTGCGGCGGGATTGGATGCATCGGGCTCCGCCATGAACGCGATGTTAGGGTTCACCCTTGATATTCCTGTTATTTCGGCGACGCTGATAGACCGCGGAGAAACCATGCGAACCGCCCTTGCCCTGCTCATGCTTCTGGCCGTCCCGGCAGCGTCGCTGGCAGGCGATGTCGCCGAGCTCGAAATATTGGGCTTCAGCGATGACGGCTCGGTTTTCGCCTTCGAGGAATACGGCGCTTTTGACGGCTCCGGCTTCCCCTATTCCAACCGCTACTATATCGATGTCGACAGCGATGAGTTCCTGCCGGCAATGCCGATCAGAGTTCGTCTCGATGACGAGAACGCCACGATCGACGAAGCGCGGCGGCTATCGCGCGAGCGCGGCGAGAAGATCGTCGGCCAGTCGGCGCTCGCCGCCAACCCGGGCTTCACCGCCGGCTCCAATGCCATGACCGAACTGTCGGCCGATCCCAACCGTATGCTGGTCAATCCGCGGCCGATCTTTTATCCGGTAGACGAGCCGCTGGAATTCCGGCTGGAACGCGTGCCGCTCAACGGCACGGAACGGTGCCAAAGCCACGGCGAGGTCAACGGCTTCCGCCTTCTGCGCATAGACGCCTCGGAAGGCGGGCGGACGCAGGTGCTGCATGAGGACAAGTCGATCCCGCAGAGTCGCGACTGCCCCTACGGCTACGGCATAGGCGCGGTGCAGACCTTCTATCACGACGGCGGTCTGTCCGCTTACGCCGTGATCATATCGGTCAGCGGGTACGGCTTCGAAGGCCCGAATTTCCGCTGGCTCGCGGTCACGGGGCGCTGGTGACCCTGCCGGCCGACAGCGCTGCCCACGGTCGCCCCGCTAGCGGCGCATTTACGGCGAGGTTGCGTCGCTCCGTGCCTTCTGTCGGCACAGCTCTAGCCGGGGCGGCGCCGTGGGGGCTGGCGATGGGCGCCAGCGCCTATGCCAACCTGCTGCTCGGAGCGTGGGAGACGCCGGCCAAGCTCCAGTTCGTCGCCGCGCTGTTTGCTGTGGGCGGCGCGCTGGCGTTTCCGCTGGGGCTGTTCCTCGCCCGGCTCTTCTCCCAAGGGCGGCGTGCCGAAGCGTCCTTCGCCGCCGCGTTCATTTCCTTCGCCGTCGCCACCATCGCGATGACCGCCGCGCTCTACGCATTGCAATACCGCCTCTACTATTCGGCATGGCACGCCGAGACCTTCTCGGTCATCTGGGCGTTCCAGCTTGTCTTCACGGCGCTCGCCGCGCTTTACCAGTTCGCGGTGCTTGGCGTGCGGCTGTTCTTTCCGCTCGGTTTCGCGGCGCTGTTTGCCGTCGCCATCTGGTTCGCGCGCCGTCCACGTTGAGCATTGCCGCCGCCTCTGTTAGGACGCGGCAGGATTTGCTTCAAACTGAACTGGACCCGAGATGATCCCTCGTTATTCGCGGCCGGAAATGGTCGCCATCTGGTCGCCGGAAACCCGCTTCCGCATCTGGTTCGAGATCGAGGCGCATGCCTGCGACGCGCTGGCCGAACTCGGCGTTATCCCGAAAGAGGCAGCCAGGACGATCTGGGAAAAGGGCGGCGCCGCCAAGTTCGACGTCGAGCGGATCGACGAGATCGAGCGCGTCACCAAGCACGATGTGATCGCGTTCCTCACCCATCTTGCCGAGTTCGTTGGTCCCGATTCGCGCTTCATCCACCAGGGCATGACCTCGTCGGACGTGCTCGACACCTGCTTCAGCGTCCAACTTGCCAGGGCGAGCGACATACTGCTTGCCGACATCGACCAGCTTCTCGCCGCATTGAAGCGCCGCGCCTTCGAGCACAAGGACACGATCACGATTGGTCGCAGCCACGGCATCCATGCCGAACCCACGACGTTCGGCGTCAAACTCGCTCTCGCCTATGCCGAGTTCTCGCGCTGCCGCGAGCGCCTGGTGCATGCGCGGGAAGAAATCGCCACCTGCGCGATCTCAGGCGCGGTCGGAACCTTCGCCAATATCGATCCGCGTGTCGAAGAGCATGTCGCGGCAAAGCTCGGGCTGAAGCCGGAGCCGGTGTCGACGCAGGTCATTCCCCGCGACCGGCACGCGATGTTCTTCGCCACGCTCGGCGTGGTCGCGTCCTCGATCGAACGGCTGGCGACGGAAATCCGCCATTTGCAGCGGACCGAGGTGCTGGAGGCGGAGGAGTATTTTTCGCCGGGCCAGAAAGGCTCGTCGGCGATGCCGCACAAGCGCAACCCCGTACTGACCGAAAACTTGACCGGGCTGGCGCGGATGGTCCGCTCCTTCGCCATGCCGGCGATGGAAAACGTGGCGCTGTGGCACGAGCGCGACATTTCACACTCCTCCGTCGAGCGCATGATCGGCCCGGACGCTACGGTGACGCTGGATTTCGCGCTGGCGCGCCTCACCGGCGTTATCGACAAGCTGGTCGTCTATCCCGACAACATGCTGAAGAACATGAACAAGTTCCGCGGCCTCGTGCATTCGCAGCGCGTGCTGCTGGCGCTGACGCAGGCCGGCGTCTCGCGAGAGGACGCCTACCGCCTGGTGCAGCGAAACGCCATGAAGGTCTGGGAACACGGCGCTGATTTCCTTGAGGAACTCCTGGCCGACAACGAAGTGACGGGCGCTCTTCCCGAAAGCGAGATCCGCGAGAAATTCGACCTCGGCTACCACACCAAACACGTCGACACGATCTTCCGGCGGGTGTTCGGGCAGGCCTGATCCGGAACCCGCCGCCATTGTTCAACGTTGTGCATCCGGTTCCAATCAGGATGGACGGCAGTGAGAATGGCCGATCGCAACACGACCACGGCAGACAGCAAGATGGTGTGGTTCGCCGCCGGCGCCCTGGCGATGGCCGCCCTGGTGGCGCTGTTTCTCTACGCGGACGGATATTTCGACCGTTCCGACAGCATCGAACTAAAGATCCAGATTCCCGAGACCGAGATCATCGAGGGTCAGTAGCGCTCGCTGCCCCATCATACGTCGTCCGGCGCCACCCGGATGACCGTACCCCAAGGATCCTCCAGCGACTTTTCCGCCGAGGTTTCCGACGAACGCATCTCGATCCACGCAAGCCCTGCACGGCCCGGATCGCGCATCCCCGCACCGGCACTCTGCCAACGGTTCGCGCCGATATGGTGGTGGTAACCGCCCGAAGACAGGAACACGGCATCCGCGCCGTATCGGGCCACGGTGTCGAAGCCGAATTCGTCGTGCCACCATGTCTCAGCTTGTTCCGGATCGCCGACACGCAGGTGAACGTGGCCGATCACGCTGTTTTCCGGCGCGCCCCGCCAGCCTGCGTCGCCCGCCGGGATCGCCGCGACAAGGCCTTCAATGTCGAGCCTCACCGTCGCCATCTCGATTGACGGGCCGCTCCATTTCCAGGTGTCCTTCGGCCGGTCTGCATAGATCTCGATGCCGTTTCCCTCCGGGTCGTTCAGGTACAGCGCCTCGCTGACGAGATGGTCAGATGCGCCGCTGATCGGAATGCGCTTTTCGATCGCGTGCTTTACCCAGCGGCCGAGGTCGGCGCGGCTCGGAAGCAGGAAGGCCGTGTGGAAAAGTCCGGCGCTGCGCGGATCGTCGGGTTTGGCGGCAGGATCGGCCTCGATGTCGAGCAATGGCCGGCCGCCGGCGCCGAGCGTGATCGCGCCACTCTCGCGCGACAGTTCCTCGAGGCCGACAACGTCGCGGTAGTATTTGGAAAGCGCCTCGGCGTCGCGCGCCTTGAGCCCGACCCGGGCGACGCTAATCGGGGTTGTGGCGGCAAACGGAATTTCTGACATGTCGGGCTCCTTAGCGGCCGAAAATCAACTTGCGCCGAACATCGGCATCCACGCGGCTTCGCGCAAGCGCGGCAGGAGCGAACACGCTGTTCATCATAGCGATGCGGTTGCCGTGCGTCCGCAAAAGGTTGCGCGGGCGGCGCGGCGTGGCTACATGGCGCGCCATGAAGGTCAAGGACACAGACATACTGATCGTTCCCGGCTACACCAATTCGGGGCCGGAACACTGGCAGAGCCGCTGGGAAGCGAGACTCTCGACGGCAAGGCGCGTGGAGCAGGCGGAATGGTCGAAGCCGGTTCGCGAGGACTGGACCGCACAGGTGGCAAAGGCTGTCAACGAGGCCGAAAAGCCGGTGGTCTTCATCGCCCACTCGCTCGGAGTCGCCACCGTCATCCAGGCCATACCGCAGTTCAGGAAGCCAATCGCCGGTGCGTTTCTGGTGGCACCGCCCGACGTCGCCAATCCGGCCGTCAGGCCAAGGCACCTGATGACTTTCGGCCCCTACCCGCGCGAGCCGCTGCCCTTTCCCTCTATTGTGGTTTCAAGCAGCAACGACCCGTTCTGCCCGATCGAGGTCGCCGAGGACATCGCCGCAGCCTGGGGTTCGCAGTTCATCCACGCGGGCGAGGCCGAGCACATCAATGCGGAAGCCGGCTACGGGCCATGGCCCGAGGGCACAATGGCGTTCGCCAACTTCCTGACGAGGCTTTAGAGCACCGCGCGTCCCTTCGGACGCTCTAGGACTTGAATCTGCGCCGGTTCCCGGACCGCAGCGCGAGCCATCCGTTGCTCCGGAGCGCGCGGTCCGCTATATGGCGAGCATCCCATGGAGTGTGGATGTCTACTTCCGCTCAGACCCGCTGAAGCCCTGAGCTTCTACTAGAAGCCAGGGCATGAAAACCGAAACCGCCGTGCCGCTCATGCGGCTGCGGCTTTTTGTGTTGGCCGCGAGGCCAGGTTTTCCCGGACTTTCCACACATGGACATATCGCGCAGCGAACAGCGCATCCTGCACCTGCTTGCGCAGGGCGGGCGCATCGAAATCGAAAAGGACGACAGGAAACGCATCGAGACGATCCACTGCCTGACCCGCGACGGCTGGCAATATCCCGGATTTGATCTCGACTTGTTCAGGAAGCTGAAGCGGAAGAAGGCAATCGCCTCTTCCGAAGGCGGCCCCTACCGCATCACGCGGCGCGGGCTGCGGCTCGTCCGCTCCGAACTCGACAACAGATAGGCGCAGGCGCCGCCGGCTCTCACGGGCCGGCGGCGCCTGGTTCAAGCCGTGGCGATATAGGCTCGTATCTCGGCCGCCTCGCGCTCGACATCCTCGATGCGGCGCTTGACCACGTCGCCGATGGAAATGATGCCGTCCAGCATGCCGTTCTTTTCGACCGGCAGATGGCGGAAGCGGCCCTTGGTCATGATCTCCATGACCTCGTTCACCGTGTGCTGCTCATTGCAGATCTTCACTTTCGGCGTCATCACCGTGCGCACCGCATGGTCGAGAGCATCGGCGCCCTCCTTGGCCAGGCAGCGAACGATGTCGCGCTCGGAGAGGATGCCGACGATCTTGCGGTCGCCATTGGTGATGACCAGGGCGCCGATGCGGTGCTCGGCAAGAAGCCTTATCGCATCCGACAGTTTCTCGTTCGGCCCAAACGTGTACACGTCATGGCCCTTTTCTTCGAGAATAGCCTTCACAGTCATGGCGTTGCTCCTCCTCTTCGCAGGCGGCGACGGGGCGCCGGCCGCGCCCTCGCTCCGCCAGAGGCGCATCGTGCCTCCCGGACATCGCCTTTTCAAGCGGGAAGCGCAGGCGGCCGCGCGTTACGGGTTACGCGGCGGCGCGCTGTCGAACAGGCGGATGCCGAAGAAGCCGGCGAGGAAGCCCCCTATATGCGCCTCCCACGCGATGCGGTCTTCGACGCCGGGCGCGAAGCCCACCAGGCCGGAAACCAGGTTGACGGCCATCCAGATGACGAGAAACGTCAGCACCCCACGCATCCGCAACACGAGCGGTACGGGAAGGGGCTCACCGGCGAAGGCCGCCCGCCCTTCCGAGCGGTCGATGCGGAAACCGAACCGCGCTGCGGCGCCCATCATCCCCGAAATGGCGCCCGACGCGCCGACCAGCGGCGAGGAATCGAGCGGATGGAACATGTAGTGGAGCCCGGCCGCCGCCAGTCCTGTGGCTGCCCAGAAAGCTGCGAAGCGGGCCGCGCCCAGCCGATTGGCCAGCGGCGAGCCGAACGCGGCGAGCCAGATCATGTTGATCGCCAGATGCGCGAAGCCGCCGTGCAGGAAGGCGTAGGTAAACGGGCTGGAGAATGCGTAAAAATCGATGTCGAACTGCCCGGAATAGCGGATCGGAATGAAGGCCGTGCGCACCAGAAGCGCGAGATCCTGCTCGACATCGAGCACGTAGAGCCGGATCAGATGGACGCCGGCGCAGATCCCGATCGCGGCAAGCACGACGCTGGGTAGATTGAACGCCGGCTCCCGGCGCTTCGGCGCGCCATCCTGATCGTCTTCGCTAGGCTCGGGCGGCGATTGGCTCATGCTGCGTTCCAGGGAATCTGAACGTCACTTAGGACAGCGCCGGCCGAATCACAAAAAGAAAAGCCGCCCAGGGTTTCCCCTGGACGGCTGGTCGAGCCCCCTGCTCTCCCCACAAAACGTTGACTGAAGTGCTGCCGGCCGCTGCGAAGCGACCGCTTCCGGAGTGGTTTGAATGTGTCACAGGGCGCCCGGCCAGACAATCTAAACCATTGGTTAACCTTAACGTCCCCGACCCGTTAACAACTGATAACCGGACTGGCACGCAACCTGCTCCACCCCGCATGTAGACCATCAGACAACGCCCCTCTGTTCGCCGATGGGACACCGGACAGCAGATCGCGCGGAGCGGAGAAACATGAAACAGAATGGATCGATCAACCTGTTCCAATACTGGAACCGATTGCGCAACGGACGCCCTGCGCCCAAACGGACCGAGATCGAACCGGCCGACATCAAGTCGCTCCTGGCCGATACCTTCATTCTCGAGAAGGATACGCGCGGCGAAGCCGTCTTCCGGCTGGCCGGCACACGCCTGTGCGCGGTTTACGGCCGCGAATTGAAGGGGTTCTCGTTTCCTTCGCTGTGGCGCGCCTCGGATCAGCGGCTGATCGCAAAGCTTGCGCACGGCGTGTTCCAGTCGAAAACGGTCGTAGTCATGTCCTATGACGGGCTCAGCCGGAACGGGCGGTCCACGTCTTTCGAACTGCTGCTTCTGCCACTGGACGGCGGGGTCGAAAGCCCACGTTCGCTGGGCGTCATTTCCCCGACCGACAAGCCGTTCTGGCTGGGCGCCGACCCCGTCGTCGATGCAGTCCTCGAATCAGTGCGCGTCGTCGATCCCGACCTTGAGCCCATGTACCTGAAGAATCGGCCCCCGGTCACCGTGCCTTCGCTGGAGCCGAGCTACGCCGCCCTGTCGGGATCGGATTCCCCAACCGGCCCGGCGCGTCGCGTCCGTCACCTCGTCCTGCTTCCAGGCGGCCGCGAGGGCTAGGGAATTCTCCCGAGCACAGGTTGTAGCTTACCCGTTATTAACCTGTTTTGTTGTATTTTCACACCATATTCCTGAATAAGCGCGAATGAAAATTCGAGCGGGATTGAGGCAGTGATGAGGTTAGCGGCCATAGACTATCCGCCAGCGAGGGCGGAGAGGCGCAATTTTCAGCGCGTCAAAGTCAAGATTTATGGCCGTTACATGCTCGAGGACCGCACCGAGCATCCGTGCCTCGTTCTCGACATGTCGCCCGGCAACGTCTCCCTCCGCTGCGAACGCCTCGGCAGGCCGGGCGAGAAGATCATTGCCTATATCGACCATATCGGCCGCGTCGAGGGGGTTCTGACCCGAACGCTGCAGGACGGCTTCGCCATGACGGTGATCGCGTCCGACCGCAAGAAAGACAAGCTTGCCGCGCAGCTGACCTGGCTCGCCAACAAGCATGAACTCGACCTGCCCGAGGACCGCCGCCACGAACGCGTCGCGCCGCGCAATCCCCTGAGTTCGCTGCATTTGACCGATGGCCGCCAATATCCGTGCCGCATCATAGACCTGTCGCTGTCGGGCGCCGCGGTTGAGATCGACGTGAAGCCGGCGCTTGGCATCCAGGTCGTGCTCGGCACGATGCGCGGCCAGGTCGTGCGGCATTTCGAAGACGGCATCGCCATCGAGTTCGCGGTCGTCCAGCGGCCCGAAACGCTGGACTCCGAATTCAACGCGCCGCGCTGATCCGCGCTGCATAGCCGAAATCGGAGCCGGCCATCAGGCCGGCTTTTTGCTTTTCAGCCTCAGGCATCGCTCGCCAAGCCGCATTCCCGCGCTCGGGCGCAGCATCGAGTGAGCGTTCGTTACAATTTTAGTTTAATTTCTCTCTTATTTTATTATTATTCGATTTAAACATAGAGAGAATTACATCTTGATTTTACTCAACATGTACTTCGTCTTTTTGCGTGAAGTAAACCCACCTGTGGCAGTGTCTCCTCAAACGGGGACATACCACAATGACAAGAACGACGGGGACATCGTTGCTGTTTGCGGCCATCGTCGGGCTGGCCGCAATGGCGGGAACGGCCAGTGCTGCGCAGCCTTTCATGCAGACCGCGGGCCGCACCACGCAGCCGGTGGGACACTATGAACTCTGCCAGCGCCAGCCCGACGAATGCCGGCAGAAGTCGGCGAACAAGGCGCCGGTCGAACTCACCCGCAGCCTGTGGGCGGCGATGGTCGAGATCAACAATGTGGTCAATACGATGGTCATGCCGCGTACGGACATGGAGATGTGGGGCCGCGAGGAAGTCTGGTCCTATCCCGACGGCGTCGGCGACTGCGAAGACTATGCGCTCGAAAAGCGCCGCCAACTGATGGCGCTCGGCGTGCCGGCGGGCGACCTGCTCTTGACGGTCGTGCGCCAGCCGAGCGGCGCCGGCCATGCCGTTCTCACCATGCGCACAAGCCGCGGCGAATTCGTTCTTGATAATCTCGAACCGCGCCTGCTGGCGTGGAGCGACACCGAATACACCTTCCTGAAGCGTCAGTCGGAGCGCAACTCCGGCCTCTGGGTCCAGATCGACGACGGCCGCGCCGACGCGGTCGCCAGCGTGCGCTAAAGGCAAGGTCAGCCAAAACCCGGTCGAGTCCCCACCCTCCCCGTCCCCACGACCGGGTCAGGAGCCGGCCCAGTCCCCGGGCCGGCTCCGCTTCTTTCGAGTCAAACCGGCTTCAGCCCGGCCTTGAAGCGGCGGCCGTTGGCGACATAGTGCTCCGCCGAAGCGCGCAACCGGCCTGCGGCCTCCGCGTCAAGCATCCGCACCGCCTTGGCCGGCGAGCCGACAATCAGCGAATTGTCGGGAAATTCTTTGCCTTCCGTCACCAGCGCGCCGGCGCCGATCAGACAGTTCCTGCCGATGCGAGCGCCATTCAGCACGATGGCGCCCATGCCCACCAGGCTGTTTTCGCCTATGCTGCAACCATGCAGGATAGCCCGGTGGCCGATTGTGCAGCCCTCTCCGACCGTCAGCGGAAATCCCGGGTCGGTGTGCATGACGACGTGTTCCTGCACGTTTGAGCCGGCGCCGATAACGATCGGCTCGTTGTCGCCGCGGATCACGACGCCGAACCAGACGCCTGCGTCACGGCCAAGTCGGACATCGCCGATGACCGTCGCATCGGGCGCGATCCAGTTGCTGCTCTCGTCCTCGAACCGTGGGCTGATATTGTCGATGGCGTAAAGCGGCATTGTCTTTCCCAAGCCGGTTGTTGAGACGATGGGAGCCGCTCCAGAGCGGCTCCCATCGTTGTTCTGATTAATCCGCCTGGCGAGATTTTGCCAGCCGGACCTTTCGTCGGTCAAACGATGAAGAAATCGGCGTTGGTAAGCCAACCCGGAGGCGAGGTCGGTGAACAGGTAGTTGCCGCCAGCGGCGTTGCCGTTGCTGTCGTACCAAAGCCTGCCGTGTCGGTCTCGTAGATGATGCGATCGTCGGCGTCCAAATCTCAGACGACGAGAAAGTCAGCGTTGGTGACCGCCAGACCGTTGTTCAGGTCTGCAAACAGGACGTTGCCACCGGCGCCATTGCCGTTCGAGTCGTTGAAGACGTTGCTGTGATTGGTGATGAAGCCGGTCCCGCCATAAGTGACCGAGCCGCCATTGCCGGCCAAGGCCACCCCTGTGGTTGCGTGAGTGACGGCTATGCCGCCGTTGTTGGTCATCGCAATGTCGCCGTTGACCGCGATCGTCTCCAGACGCAGGCCGAAGCCGCCGACCATGACACCCGCGTTCACCACGCCGATGATATCGTCGCCGATCGCGTAGTTCCGGTCGTTGGTCGCGCTGCCGTTGAATGTCGTGTCGGCCGTGACCGTGTTGGAGACGACGGTCACCCGGGTCGGGTTCGCTCCAGTCACCGTGATTGCCATCATGTGCTCCCGTGGTTGAGGTCTAAGTCACAGAAATTCCAGCGCGGCAGAGCGTGTTCTCGTTTCCTGGAGATGTGAATGCGGCCACAGTATCCCCCACACTACCGCAATCCATGTTCGTGGATTGCATGCATCCGGTCCGCCTGCAGGCAGAATACTGAAGACCGGCAAGTGCCGTCGCGTGTGCTAAAATCTCCGCCGCACGATAATATTGCAACGCGGAGCCCAGACTGGCCGCTTCTCGAGGCCCCCGTAGATCTGGGAGTACCCAGATTGCTCCATTCAACCTGCGCGCGCAAGTGGGTGGACTTGCGGGCCCGGTTGATCCCGGCGGCATGGGTTCAGCGGACGGGCGTATGGGCCGTGCACGAAAACGGGATGCGCGCCGGAAGTTCGCTCCGGCGCGCATCCCTGTTGTTTTCGGGCGATCAACGGGCTCGCCGGATGTCGAAAATCCGAAACGAGAGCTTTCCCCGGCCTGCAGCCGGCGGCGATCCGCCTCAGACGATGAAGAAATCGGCGTTGGTAAGCGCCAGTCCGGAAGCGAGGTCGGCGAACAGGTAGTTGCCGCCGGCGGCGTTGCCGTTGCTGTCGTACCAAAGCTTGCCAGAGTCGCTTTCGTAGATGATGCGGTCGTCAGCATCCTGCGCGGCGCCGGTCAAGTTGGTCCTGAACTGGCCGGCCAACAAGGTGCCGCCGCCGCCACCGCCGCCGCCACTGGCTTGCGTGAAGATAAAATCTTCAAGCTGGATAATGTCATCCACAACGTTGAAGTCAGTGATGGTGTCGACGTTGGTCGTGCCGTTCAGCCCGGTCCGGAACAAGATCCTATCTGCGCCGAGCGCTCCGGTGAGAACATTGTTTGCGGCATTGCCGGCGATCGTGTTGGCGAGATTGTTGCCCGTGGCATTGATCACTGCGGTTCCGGTCAGCGTGATTTTCTCGACGAACTGCGCGGCGGCCGAATAGGTCACGGACGAGTTCACCGTATCGGTGCCGGTGCCGGCTCCGTTGGCCTCAACCACCTTGTCGGCGGCATTGTCGACGTAATAGGTATCGTTGCCCAATCCACCCGTCATGGTGTCGGCACCGCCGCGGCCGTCGACGGCGTTGTTGCCGTCGTTGCCGGTGATGGTGTTGTTCAGATTGTTGCCGACGGCATTGATCGAGCCGGTGCCAAGCAACACCATCTTCTCGACGAACTGCGCGACCACCGAATAGTTGACGGAGGTTCGGACGGTATCAATGCCCGTGCCGGCCCCGTTCGCTTCGAAAACTTCGTCGCCGATGTTGTCGACGATGAACGTGTCGTTGCCGCCATCGCCGTACATGGCGTCGACGCCCGTGCCGCCGTTGAGCAGGTCGTCGCCGTCGCCGCCGCCGAGGATATCGTTTTCGCTGCCGCCATACAGGTCGTCGTTGCCGCCGCCGCCGGTCATGCCGTCCTCACCGCCGAGGCCGTAAATGATGTCGCGCAGCTCGTCGCCGTTGAAACCGTCGCTCGCACCATCCCCGGTCGTGGTGCGCACGATCTCCGTCACTTCGGCGGTGATCTGCCCGCCGGTGCCGTCCGAACTATTGTCCTGCCAGGCGGTGACGAACTTCCCGGATAGAAGGCCGGCGACAGCTGACTTCACGTCCATATCGCCGGAGGTGGTGAGATGGAACGGAAAGGTTATCGCGGCGCCCTCGGGGGTGTACACGCGCGCCATGACATCGAAATCGGTCACGGTATAATGCGTGGTCCAACTGACCACGATGAAGCCGTTCTCCAGCACCGTGATGTCGGGTTCGGATTCCACTGGGTCGGAAGGATTGTTGACGCGGATGAAACTGCCAGGCGTGATGTTTGCGCCGCCGCCGTTGAAAATCTGCAGCGCGATGCCCGAATTGCCGCTGTCGGCGCCGTCCCAACCGGTGTCGGTATAGACCACCGCCCATTTGCCGTCTGCCAGGCCGACCACCTTCGACTGGGTGTTGTCGGCGCCAGTGGCGATGTTGAAGTCGTTCACGTGCGTTGTGCCGTCGGCATTGTAGATACGGGCGCGTATCGTCGTCTGGTCGGCCAGATCGGTGTCGGTATAGGTGACGACATAGCCACCGGTGCTCAAAGCCGCGACGGCGCCGTCTGCCTGGTCGCCTGAGAGCGTATTGACCTGATTGGAGAATCCGATTTTTACGCCCTCGTTGGTGTAGCGAGTTTGGTAGATATTGCCCGATGATGTGTCCGTAACCACGAATCCGCCGAATTCCAGGGCTGCGACCTGAACGTCTCCATCCACGGCCCCATGATATAGATCGATCTCACCGCCGATCGGCTCCCCAGCGGTCGTGAACAAATGACCCTTGACGCCGGTATCGCCGGGCACATCATTCTCCCAGGTCACCAGTACATTCCCGTTATCGAGTTCGATCAGCTGCGGCTGGCCCATCGCCTTGGTGGTCGCGTCAAAAGGTATCTTGAACGTGCCGACGGCTTCGTCCTGGGCGGCATCGTAGAAGTCGACCAGGACGAAGCCGTCGGCAATGTTGTTATTGTTGTAGGCGACGGCGAAGCCGCCATTCGACAGGCCGGTCACCTCCGGCAAAGCTGGTCGCCGGGTTCGAAGCTGTTGGCCTGGAATTCGTTCTTGGTTGCGAGGTGGGAGTAGGTGCTGGTGACGGCCATCGGATCGCTTTCTTGAGATAATGGGGATCACCCCGGCGCGCCCAATGCGTGCCGTTGGCTTTTCCCGAATGAATTTGTGAGTTGCCGGCCTTGCCCGCCCGACATCTGACGACCGGCTGTTTGGGCTGAATCTGTAACGGCCAGATGTCGCCGTCACAGAGCGCGGTTACACGCCTGAAACCTGCCTGGCCGAGCGGTGCTTCCGTTGGAGCCCCTGGGCCCGGCCAGAACGGTCGATCCGCCCCAATCTTTACTCGGCGTTTACCATGAAAATGCAAGGTCGGGACGCGTGGCAAACCTTCGGGATTTCTGATGAAACAGTCGATGGCCGCGAACGGTCCCGAAATCAGGACGGTGGATTCGTCGCTGATGTTCAGGGTGTTCTGCGCGTTCGCGCTGCTGGCGCTCCTCTCCGCGGCGATCAGCGTAGGCGGCAAATGGTTCGGCCGCTCGATGGCGATGGCCGGCCATACCGACGACACCACCCTGCACGAAATCGTCATCGGCAACGATGTCATCGCCGTGCCGGCAAACGCCATCCGCTTCGAACGGGCGCGGCGCGACGGCATCGCCTCGCGGCTCGATCTCTATCTGCGCTGGCCCGACATAAGCGGCTACAGCACCGCCGCTCGCGACGATTTCAACCATGCCGGCGGATCGCGGCGGATCATCTTCCTGTCGTTCGAAGAACGCACAATGTCGCGCGACATGAGCGGCCGCTTCGCGCCGATCTACAGTTCGATGATCGTCAAGCCGGGCGTTTCGGCGCCGGGCGGCGTCATGCTTTACGAGTTCAACGGCAAGTCCGGCTATCTCAACGAGGTGCTGGCGGTTGCCGAGCGGCCGGGCGACACGCCTTTCGTGGCGCGCTGCCTCAGCGGGCCGAGCGCCGACGAATCACTCGCACCTTGCGAACGCGACGTGCAGGTCGGCGAGAATCTCAGCCTGGCCTACCGTTTTCCGAAGGAATTGCTGGCCGAGTGGCGCGCGCTGGACGCGGCCGTTCTGGCCGAAACGTCCCGCATACTGAGGACCGGCGGCTGAGCCGGCTGGAAGGCTTCAGCCGAGATCGATGTCGAGAATGGCCATCGAGAAGTTATAGTCGCCGTCTTCCTCGTCCTTGAAGACGATGCCGAGAAACTCGTCGCCGACGTAGACTTCGGCCGAATCTTCCTTGCGCGGACGCGCCTTCACCTGCATCTGCGGATTCTGGAATGTCCGTTTGAAGAAGGCGTCGAGTTTTCTGATTTCATCCGGGTTCAAGGCTGTTCTCCCCGTGGCGGGTGCGTTCGATTTGGAAAGCGCTTCTGGCACGGCACGAAGGGCGATGTAAAGGCAAGGCGAGCGTTTTCAACCTGCGGCAGCCGCCGCCCCGCGGACCGCCACCAGCCCGAACGCTCAGATGTCGAAGCTTACCGTGTGGTCCAGCGCCTGGGAGGGAAGGAACTGGTCCATTTGGCGGGACGGATGGTCGCAGCCGGTCTCGCCGACGACGCGGGCCGGCACGCCGGCGACCGTCTTGTTGTGCGGAACGGCCGACAGCACGACTGAACCGGCCGCGATCTTGGAGCAATGACCGACCTCGATATTGCCGAGGATCTTGGCGCCGGCGCCGATCAGCACGCCGTAGCGGATTTTCGGATGGCGGTCGCCACCGGCCTTGCCGGTGCCGCCAAGCGTGACGCCATGCAAGATCGAGACGTCGTCCTCGATGACGGCCGTTTCGCCGACCACCAGCCCCGTCGCATGGTCGATGAACACGCCCATGCCCATTTTCGAGGCCGGGTGGATGTCGGTCTGGAACACGGAAGAGGAGCGGCTCTGCAGATAGAGCGCGAAATCCTTGCGGCCGTTGTTCCACAGCCAGTGGGCAAGCCTATGCGTCTGGATCGCATGAAAACCCTTGAAATAAAGGATCGGCATGAAGAACCGGTCGCAGGCGGGATCGCGGTCGTAATAGGCCTGGATGTCAACGCGAACGGTCGTCGACCAGTCCGGATTGTCGCGCACCATGGCCTTGAAGGTCTGGCGGATCAGGTCGGCTCCGACGTCGGGGTGGTCGAGGCGCTCGGCGAGGCGGTGGATGACGGAATCTTCCAGGCTTTCCTGGTTGAGGATCGTCGAATAGAGGAACGCCGACAGCAGCGGATCGCGCGAAACTGCCTCGGCTGCTTCGTCGCGCACCGTACTCCAGATCGGATCGACCGGCTTGAGGGCGGCCGGGCGCGGCGCGTTCATACTCGTCATCGACGGTCTCCGTTACCGGCGTCCATTCTCGTCAGCCGGACATATACTCCAGAGCCTGACAGGAATGAACTCAATTTTCCTTAGTGCTTGTTCAAATGGTTTTGGTTCAGCCGGAATCAAGCTGTCGTGGAAAACAATCCCTTGATCGGGGGACAGCGGCGTGCCCACCGCCTGAGCAGGCCCGCTTGGACCGGACGAACCGACAGGCTGCGGCGGTTCGGGACGACATAATTGATCTTGTTGGTGTTTTTTGAGATAATGACGATGTTCGTACGGACGCCCGGCCGAGGAGTTCGACGACGACGCACAAGTCCTCACGGGCGTTTGAGCTACGCTCAAAGTAGCCTGAGAGGAGTATCGTCATGGCAACATTTGACAGAACGGGCTGGGGCCTGATCGAGCATCGGCGCTGGGAGGACATCGTCACGATGATCCTCGGCGTCGCGATCCTCGTATCGCCGATGTTCGGCGATACCGCCGGCAACACCACAATGGTCGCGACCACCGCAATCGTCGGCGCAGCCATTGTTGTTCTGGGTGCTCTGGAGCAGATATTCCTGCGTCGGTGGGAAGAATTCCTGACGCTGCTTTGTGGCGTCTGGATGATGTCCTCGCCATTCGTCCTGGAATATGCCGGAACATTGCGCAACTGGCACATCGCGCTCGGCGCGGCCGTCGCAGTCCTTGCGCTTCTGGAAATCTGGCAAGACCGGAACCGCGACCTCGAAGCCTAGAGCATGATCCCGAAAAGTTGCAGACTTTTCGGACAAGATCATGCGGCTAAACAACAGTTAGAGCCCCCATTCCGATTCGATCGGAATGGGGGCTCTAGCGGGGAGCTAAACAACACTGCGCCGCCGGAGCTTTCCGGCGGCGCAGCCACGCAAAGATTATCTTTCGGAAACCCTACAGAGGGTTGTCCGCCAGGAACTCCAGCACCCGCTTCTTGAACGTGCGGTCGCCGACCGACAGCATGTGGTCGCGGCCTTCTATGTCGAAGCTTTGCGCATTCGGCATCAATCCGGCGAGTTCCGAGGCGGAGCCGGCAATATCGTCGGTGGTTCCGACGCCGATCAGCGTCGGAACCGCTATGCGGCTGACTTCCTCTTCCGACAGGAGCGTGCGCGACGCCGAAATGCAGGCGGCGAGCGCGCGCCGGTCGCTTTTGGTCTGGTCTGCGAAGGCGCGGAAAGTCTGCCCGCGCGGGTTCTGGATCTTTGACGGGTCGGGCGCGAGAAGCGCGTCGGCGATCGGGTCCCAATCGCCGACGCCTTCGACCATGCCTATTCCCAGCCCGCCGAAGACCAGCGTCGCCACCATCGCCGGTTCGGCGAGCGCCAGGAAAGCGGCAATGCGCGCGCCCATCGAATAGCCCATGACGTGCGCGCGGGGGATGCCGAGATGGCCAAGCAGCGCCGCCGCGTCGCCTGCCATTTTCTGCGGCGTATAATCGGCGGGCTCATAGCTCTTCGATGAGGCGCCGTGGCCGCGATTGTCGAACGCGATCGCACGATAGCCTGCATCGCCCAGCGTCTTCATCCACCCCGGCGAGACCCAGTTCACCTGCGCGCTGGACGCGAAGCCGTGGATCAGCAGGATAGGCTCGCCGCCGCCGCTCTCCGGCGGGCGGTCGATGAAAGCCAGGTCGAAACCGTCATGGGAGAAGGACTGCATGGCGCCTGCGATCCCTTTCAGAATTGAGACCATCGGTTAGTTGGCGCCGGCGGCCTGGCTGATAGCCGGATGGCGAATGAGGTCGCCATTCTCGATTCCTGCTTCGGCCGCGGTTCCGACATTGAGTTCGAGCACGAACTGGACCGGTTCGCCCGGTGCGATCGGCGCCTCGGAAAACGGCTCGCCCTTCTCGATCGCACGCACCTTGCCATCCTGCCCGATGAACAGCAGGTCGAGCGGCAGCGGCGTGTTCTTCATCCAGAAGCCTACAGGCTGGCTCTCTTCGAATACGAACAGCATGCCATGGTCATTGTCCATTTCCTGCCGGAACATGAGACCGCGCGAGCGCTCGCCCGGTTCGTCCGCGATTTCGACGTTGAACGCACGCTCGCCTGCGTCGGTCTCGGCGATCAGCGGTTCCGGATGAACCGGCAACTCCATCGCCTGCTCTTGCGCGGTGGCCGGCGACTGCAGCGCAAGACAAACGAAAAGCGCGGCGGCCAAGCCGGCCTTCCATGCCGCGGGGCGGAAAGGTGTCATCGAAAAATCCCTGTCAGGCCTCAATGCGAGACCGGCAAGGTACCGATATCCGGGTGAATTTCGGCAGCCATAAGGCCCTTTTCGCCGCGCCCGAAGCGAACCAGCACAACTTGGCCCGGACGGAGTTCGGTCAGGCCGTAGCGGCGCAGCGTCTCCATGTGGACAAAGATGTCTTCGGTGCCCTCGCCGCGCGTAAGGAATCCGAAACCCTTGGTGCGGTTGAACCATTTGACGAGCGCCCGCTCCAGCCCGCTCTCGGCGGTCACCGCGACATGGGTGCGCTGTTCCTGCATTTCAGCCGGATGGACCGCGGTCGAACTGTCCATGGAGATGACGCGGAAAGCCTGCATGCCGCGCTCGCCGCGCTTGACCAGGCAGACAACGCGCGCGCCTTCGAGGGCCGTGTGGAAGCCGTCGCGCCGCAGGCAGGTCACGTGGAGAAGGACATCGCCGGAAGCGCCCTCGTCGGGCAGGATGAACCCGTAGCCCTTGGCCACGTCGAACCACTTGATCGCCCCAGAAATCTCGACCAGACCAGCCGCGTCGCCGCCCTCGTCACGGTCCAAGGCGCCGTCCGCTTCCAAGTCTTGCCCCATGAAAGAGGCCCTGTCCCCCATTCGAACGCACCCTTTCCAGAAACGCAGCCACTGATTCTTCGCGTAAGAATAGCACTGCGCCTTCCGGGCTGCGCAAGACCTGACGTGCCTTTTTTCAACGTTTCACCCCGGAAATGCGGAGGGAGGCCGTTCGCTTGCCGAACAAGCTGTTTTTGCGGGTTGCCGCGCGACATTGCCCGGCCCTATGTTCCGGCGCTTAACCCAGGGCTGCAGCCGGAGGACCACCTATGCGCTATCTCCACACAATGGTCCGCGTCTCCGACGTGGATGCATCGCTCGACTTCTACTGCAACAAGCTCGGCCTGGCCGAAGTGCGCCGCCACGAAAACAAGGAAGGCCGCTTCACGCTGATCTTCCTGGCCGCGCCCGACGACAAGCAGGCCGGCATCACCGCCAAGGCGCCGCTGATCGAACTGACCTACAATTGGGATCCCGAGGACTACAAGGGCGGGCGCAATTTCGGCCACCTCGCCTACGAGGTCGACAACATCTACGACACCTGCCAGCGGCTGATGGACAATGGCGTGACGATCAACCGCCCGCCGCGCGACGGCAACATGGCGTTCATCAAATCGCCCGACGGCATTTCCATCGAGCTCTTGCAGAAAGGGCCGGCATTGGAAAAGGCCGAACCATGGGCCTCGATGGGTAACACCGGCACCTGGTAGGGGCTGCCGCCCTGCCCTCGCGCACCGTTGCAATAACGGGATGGCTGAAAGGCTGGTTGGAACGCTCCTGGCCGCCGCTTCCGGCCTGATTTGCACTGCCTCTCCGGCGTGGTAACACCCTTGGCAAACACCTGCCGAGGGGGGAGCCTCCATGAAGGACGTATTGGTCGAACTCGAACGCCGGCGCGAGATCGCACGGGCCGGCGGCGGTCAGGCGCGCATCGACGCCCAGCACAGGCGCGGCAAGCTGACAGCCCGCGAACGCATCGACATCTTCCTCGACGAAGGCTCGTTCGAGGAATTCGACATGTTCGTCGAGCACCGCTCGACCGATTTCGGCATGGAAAAGCAGAAGATCGCCGGCGACGGCGTCGTCACGGGCTGGGGCACCGTCAACGGCCGGCCTGTCTTCCTGTTCGCCAAGGATTTCACCGTCTTTGGTGGCTCGCTTTCGGAAGCCCATGCCGAGAAGGTCATGAAGGTCCAGGACATGGCGCTGCGCAACAGGGCGCCGATCATCGGCCTCTACGATGCGGGCGGCGCGCGCATCCAGGAGGGTGTGGCCGCACTCGGCGGCTACGCCGAGATTTTCCAGCGCAACGTGCTGGCCTCCGGCGTCATCCCCCAGATTTCCGTCATCATGGGCCCATGCGCGGGCGGCGATGTCTATTCACCGGCGATGACCGATTTCATCTTCATGGTGCGCGACACCTCCTACATGTTCGTGACCGGTCCGGATGTGGTGAAGACCGTGACCAACGAGACGGTGACCGCCGAAAGCCTCGGCGGCGCATCGATCCACACCACAAAATCCTCGATCGCCGACGGCGCGTACGACAACGATGTCGAGACGCTTTTGCAGATGCGCCGGCTGATCGATTTCCTGCCGGCCTCCAACACGGCCGAGCTTCCGGAGATCGAGTGCCACCAGTCGGTGACCGACCACGATCTTTCGCTGGACCGGCTGATTCCCGACAACGCCAACAAGCCCTACGACATCAAGGAACTGATCCTGAAGACGGCCGACGAGGGCGATTTCTTCGAGATCCAGCCGAGTTTCGCAAAAAACATCGTCACCGGCTTCGGCCGCGTCGAAGGCCGCACGGTGGGCTTCGTCGCCAACCAGCCGATGGTGCTGGCCGGCGTGCTCGACTCGGACGCGAGCCGTAAGGCGGCACGCTTCGTGCGCTTCTGCGATTGCTTCAACATCCCGATCGTCACCTTCGTCGACGTGCCGGGTTTCCTGCCGGGCACCGCGCAGGAATATGGCGGGCTGATCAAGCACGGCGCAAAGCTGCTGTTCGCCTATGCCGAGGCGACGGTCCCGAAGATCACGGTGATCACACGCAAAGCCTATGGCGGGGCCTATGACGTCATGGCTTCGAAACATCTGCGCGGCGACATGAACTACGCCTGGCCGACCGCGCAGATCGCTGTGATGGGCGCCAAGGGCGCGGTCGAGATCATCTACCGCAAGGATATCGCCGACCCGGAGAAGATCGCCGCCCACACCAAGGCCTATGAAGACCGCTTCCTGTCGCCCTTCGTGGCCGCCGAGCGCGGCTATGTCGATGAGGTGATCATGCCGCATTCAACCCGCCGCCGGGTGGCGCGGGCGCTGCGCATGCTCCGGAACAAGGATATGGAGAACCCCTGGAAGAAGCACGACAACATTCCGCTGTGAGCGCCGCGGGCCGTCTCGATAAAATCCGCCGAAATGTGAACCACCACACAGACCTCCGAAACCGCGATCGCGCAGTCTGCTGCGTCACAGATCCGGAGGAGATCACATGCCCAACATCATCCAGCAGCCGCAGCCCTTCGACATCGTCGGCGATCCGGTCCTTGTCGCCGGCATTGGCCAGGGCTTCGAAGCGACGCTCAACTACCGCATCCATGACGGCCACGACGAGCGCACCGGCTTCTTCAACGTCGGCGGCGGCACCGGGGAACACGGCCAGTTCCAGCTCGCGGTCGCAATCGGCAACGCCGCGTTCCAGCTCGACCGGCTGTTCGTCGAGGTTTTCGAGGAAAGCGCCGAGGACGGCTCCGAGATCAACAAGGTGATCGTCCCGGTGATCTATGGGCCGCGCATCGTGCCGGGCTATATCGGCTTCCGGCTGCATACCGTCCGCGCCGGCGACACGCTGTCGAAGATCGCCCGCGATAACTACGACGATCCCGGCCGGTTCGCGGATATCCAGCGCGCCAATCCGCAGATCATCACCAACCCGAACCAGATCTTCGTCGGCCAGGTGCTGAAGGTTCCGATCGGCGCCTGAGCGGTCGCAAACGGGCCAGCAGGTTGCAAGACCGGCAGCTCCCCTGGCCCGCCGCTCACTAAACCTTTCGCTGAGCGGAACCAAAACCCTGGATCGTGATTGGACTCCGTGCCCCTGCGGAGTCAAGCTGAAGTCTGTCGCAGGAGGAGGCACTCAGTCCTTAACAGGAGCCCGTCATGCAGCACCAAACACTTGAACATCTCAAAGCCGTCGCCGAGGTCCATCCAGACCCGACCCGCCCCGTAATGACACGGAGCGAGCGCCTCGAGCGTTGGGCGGAACTTCTCGAAAGAAGGCCAGAGCGGCGGCTAGCGACGCTCCATGGCACGGAGTACCAGGGCGGTGGGGCCCGCGAGACGATGCGCGCCTCGGGCTCCCCGATCACTGTCGCCTTCGAGGATCCGGGCCTTCGCGCCGAGGGGTTGAAGGACGACAGCTACGGCGAGGCCAAGCGGTTCTTCGAACTGTCCGATTGGCAACTGCACGAAGTCGTCTGCTATTGCCATTTCGGCGAGACCGTCACCGGGGCGAGAGCCGCCCGGCATGTCCGCGCCGCGATGAAACCGCGGAGCGGAATACTGGCGAGGCTGCGCGCCATCATCGGCTGAGGCCCGCGCGACGAGAGCTGCGTGACGCCTATGACAGAGCGGCCCGCCCGGCGGCGGGTCGCAGGTCGTGTTTGCGGCCATTGGGCGCGGGCTGATTCACCGCTCCGCGCCTCTGCTTTGCATTGCAATCCCCCGTGCCAACGCCTTTGCGTCGGTCTTCGGGGACCGGTGATATTCGCCCTGCCCGCCCAAGATTGGCTCAGGAATGGCGGATGATCTCGTTGTATTCGTCGAGATCGACGTAGAAAATCCTGGTGATCTCGCTGACCAACTGTTCTTCGTCGTAGCCGCGCGATTTCAGGATATTGATCGCGGTCAATATGTCCACGCGCTCCGTCAATCGGCGCTTGGCGCAGTCGTCAATGGCATGCAACATCGGCTTCCCCTCGCCCGAATGTCAAAACTCAAACGACAAACTCGATACCCCATCAAGATGATTGCCGTTGCTTGCGCCGGCCTTGCCGCGCCGGCCGAAAAAACTCCGCTGATATCTTTTTTACGCCCAGGAACCCGCACGACTCAACCGAGGCAACGGGAAGAATAGCACGCAAAACGCGCAATGCACGCAACCGCAAGTCTGCAGCGGCGGCGTCTCAATGCCGCTTCGCCTGCACAAGATAGCCGTCGATCATGGTCTCGCCCAGCCATTTGCTCGCCTCCAGCCGGTGCAGCCCCTCGACCAGAATGTGGCGCTTGCCATCGAAGCGGACCTGGATCGGCATCTTCTGGCCGTTCTCCAGAATATCCTCGGCCAGATGCCGCACCGTTTCGGGATGCAGCGTCTTTCGGCGTGCTGCTGGAACGTAAATATCGTCGATCTTGAACTTCTGCACTCTCAGCATGAACGGCCCCGCGATTGACAAGACCGGCATGATGAAAGCCTTCGGCGGCGATGTCCACCCGCGCCCAAGCTGCATGACAAGAGCTTCCGGCGGCGGGCAAGCGCCGCCAGGCAGAATGCGCGGTGCTCGTTCTCAGGCCGCAACGGCGACAGGCTTGTCCATTTCGGCGATCATGGCGGTGTCGTAATACTCCACCATCTCGGTCACGACGCCGTTCCGCACGGTCCAGAAATCCGCGCACAGCATCTTGAAGCGCTTGCCGTTGTCACGCCGGGTCAGCTCGATCTCTATCTGTGCCGCCACGCGCTCGCCCGCCCCGAAGACCTCAAGCGGCCGATAGGAATGATATTCATAGTCCTTGTGCAGCCCCATGAGCCGCTCCAGGAAATCGGCCTTGCAGTTGCAGCCGCCGCCATATGGCATCAGTGCCGGATCGGCGACCCAGCTGAAACAGACATCGTCGGCGCAGTAGGAAAGCGCGCCCTCGATGTCTCCGGCGGCATAGGCCTTGTACAGATTCTCAACGATTTCGAGCGGGGTCATGTCAGATCCTCCTTGCTGACCGCACCCAGCATGCGCTTCTTTCGAAAGTTCGGGAAGCTCGATCAGCAAGCGCCTCGGCTAGTCGCCTGCGCAGGCGACATCGAGCGCCAGCTTCGCCATGTCCGTAAACAGCGCCTGCCGCTCCGACAGCGCGGTCGCCTCGCCGGTGGCGAGGCTGTCGACGACCGTGCAGACCGATAGGCCACGGAAGCCGAGCCGTCCCGAGAGGGCGAACAGCTCGGCCGTTTCCATGTCCACTGCCCGGGCGCCCAGCGCCCGCGCGGCGTCGAAACGCCCGAGCGGATCGGGATGATAGAAGACGTCGCTGGAGACTTGCGGGCCGACATGATGCGCCACGCCGGATTTTCCGGCCGCGAGCCTCGCCAGCCGCAGCAGCGCCGCATCGGGATGCATCGGCGGGCGGCCGGAGGCAATGTCGAAATCCATGATCGCGGTTTCGGCCAGATAGAGGCTGCGCAACCCGACCGCCTCATCCAACGCGCCGCAGGTGCCGGTGCGGATCAGCGTCTTTGCGCCGTAACTCTGGACCAACTCGTGGATATAGATGGCGATCGAGGGGCGGCCGATGCCCGTCGCCTGGACGCTGACCGGAACGCCTCGATACGAGCCGGAATAGCCCAGGCAGCCGCGAACCCGGTTGACGCAGCGCGGGCGTTCGAAAAAGGTCTCGGCGATCCACCGCGCCCGGTCGGGATCGCCCGGCAGGAGCACGGTTTCGGCGTAATCGCCCTTTGAAGCTTCGATGTGCGGCGTCAAGGCTGCCCCTGTGTTCCCTGGTCCGGCCTCGCCCGGCGTCAGCTCTCCAGCACTTCCTTCACCACCGTCGCCAACTGCTTGAGCGAGAAAGGTTTCGGCAGGAAGCCGAACTTGGCGTCGGCGGGCAGGTTCTTTGCGAAGGCGTCTTCGGCGTAACCGGAAACGAAGATGAATTTTATGTCCGGCCTGATCTTGCGCAACTCGCCGAGCAGCGTCGGCCCATCCATTTCCGGCATGACCACGTCCGACACGACGATATCCACCTGGCCGCCGAGTTCGTGATAGACCTCCAGCGCTTCGACGCCGGATGAAGCCTCGTGCACGGTATAGCCACGCGAGGTGAGCGCACGCATGCCGCCCATACGCACCGCATCCTCGTCCTCGACCAGAAGCACGGTGGCCGAACCCGAGAGGTCGCGCGCGGCGTCGGAAAGCTTGGCCGCGGCGGCCGCCACATCGGCAGCCTTGGCGTCGCTTTCAGCGGCCTGGAGTTCGGCGTCGGTCGACGCAGGCCTGATGCCCGGAACGTGGCGCGGCAGGAAGATGCGGAACACTGAGCCTTTGCCGACTTCCGAATCGCAGAAGATGAAGCCGCCGGTCTGCTTGATGATGCCGTAGACCATGGACAGGCCGAGGCCGGTGCCCTTGCCCACTTCCTTTGTGGTGAAGAACGGCTCGAAGATCTTCTTGAGCACGTCGGGCGCGATGCCGCTGCCCGTATCCTCTGCCTCGACCAGCACGTAGTCGGCGGCGGCGAGTTCGCGGTAGCCGAATTTCGGGCATTCAGCGGCGGCGACGTTCATCGTCCTGACGGTCAGATCGCCGCCGTCCGGCATGGCGTCGCGCGCATTGACAGCGAGATTGACCACGACCTGCTCGAACTGGCCGATGTCGACCTTGACCGGCCAAAGGTCGCGGCCGTGATCGACCTTGAGCTTGACGGTGTTGCCCACCAGCCGCGCAAGAAGCATTCGCAGGTCGGCCAGCACGTCGGTCAGGTTGAGCACTTCCGGGCGCAGCGTCTGCTTGCGCGAGAACGCCAGGAGCTGCCTCACCAGCGAGGCGGCGCGGTTGGCGTTCTGCTTGATGTTCATGATGTCGGGGAAAGACGGGTCCGACGGCCGGTGGTTGGTAAGAAGCAGGTCCGACGCCATGATGATGGCGGTGAGCACATTGTTGAAGTCGTGCGCGATGCCACCGGCCAGTTGGCCGACCGCCTGCATCTTCTGGCTCTGGGCCATCTGGCTTTCCATCGCCTTCTGCTCGGTGGTCTCGACCGCATAGACGATCGCCGCCTCCTCGGCGCCCTCGCCGCCCGTGCCATCCGCCACCGCGTTGACGTAGAAGCGGATGTGGCGATCCTCGTTGTTGGGCAGCACCGTGTCGATCGGCGCGATGTCCGCCTGCCGCTGACGGGCCCTCTCGAGGGCCGCGGCAAAGGCGGCGCGGTCGCGCTCATGGATCGCGGTGTCCAGGCGCACGCGGCGGTCGATCGCGTCGCGGTCGACGACGTTGGAAAACAGGGACAGGAACGGCGCGTTGGTGCGCACGATGCGGCCAGACTGATCGACGCCGGCGATCGCCATCGGCGTGGAGTTGAAGAAGCGCGTGAACCGAACCTCTGAAGCCCTGAGATCGGCGGAGGAATCCTCGCCCTGGGTGCGGTTGAGCACGATGGTGCGGGTCGGGCCGTTCACGCCTTCGCGGCTGGCCGAAACGCGGTGCATGAAGCGCACGGGCAAGACTTCGCCAGCGGCGGTCGCCAGATCAAGATCGATGACAGCGTTGCGCGTCGTCCCCGGATCGGCCTTGACCGAGCGGACAAGCGCCATGCCGTCTCCGGCGACGATCTCGCGCAGGCTGGTGGCGCCGGGCGTGAAGCTCGCCAGGTCGATGCCCAGCCATTCGGCAAGCGTGGCGTTGATATAGGTGACACGGCCGTCCTGGTCGGCGGAGAAGAAGCCGGCGGGCGCATGGTCGAGATGGTCGATCGCCTGCTGCAGGTCGAGGAAGAACCGCTCCTGTTCGGCCCGCTCCTTCGAAATGTCGGCCAACTGCCAGGCAAACAGCGGCAGGCGCTGGCCCGGCACCTTGAAGCTGCGGGCCCGCACCCTGTACCAGCGCGCGCCCGGCTCCGAGCCCGGCCGGATGGCCAGGGCAAGGCGGAACTCGCCGTCACCGGCTTGGCCGTCGCGCAGGCCGGACGCCAGGCGGTAGATCGTCGGCGAAGCCTCCTGTACATCCGAAAGCAGGCTCTCGACCGTTTTCAGATCGGCCGCGGCGGTGGCCCCGGTCATGTCCGCATAGGCGCGGTTGGCGTAGATCACCCTGCCCTTGGTGTCGGTGACAAGCAGGCCCTGCGACATCGAATCGACGAAGGCCTTTGACAATTCGTCCGTGGTCGAACGCGGCGCGATCTGGATGAAGCCTATCGCGGTGGCGAAGAGAAAACCGACGCCGATCATGGCGAGCACGCCGAGCATGCCGAGTAGGAAAGGGTCGCCCAGGCGTTCGCGGAACAGGCCGAAAACGATCGCCGCGCCCGTCAGGACGACGACGAAGACGATGAGGCGCGTTATGGCGCCGGGACGCGTGTTCTGGTCGACGATCGGCACCGGATAAAAATCGCCGCGCGTTTCCTTGGCCATCGGCCCCCTGCCTGTTTTCCCCGATGCTGCAGCGCCGCGCGTCTTCTTGGACGCGCAACGACGCTGCAGGTTTTTGCTCTGCGCCTCGTGCTTTCCGAAAATCGATTCCGACTTTCGGCCCGATGCTTAGCGCTCTGCGTCAGACCGCTTGAATCACATTCTCCCCGACGCGCATAGACCTAGCCTGAAAATGCGCCGGGAAAAACCAGGGCATGCGCGGCTTTGCATATTTCAGTGCGTCACGATCCGTGAAACGCAACTTGCGAACGGCGGCTGCAACGGTCTAGTGTCGCCCGGGCGGCAAGAACAACACGGGGAATGAGATGCAGGATTGGTTGGATGGACTGGCGGGTCCAGGATATACCCAGGCGATCCTATGGACGTTCGCCGCGCTCCTCCTCCTCGTCATCGTGCTGGTAATCATCAAGCTGGTCCGCAGCCTCACCTTCGGCACATTTGTGGCCGGCGGCCGCAACCGCAAGACCCGCCTTGCCGTGATGGACGCGACCGCGGTCGACAGCCATCGCAGGCTGGTGCTGGTGCGGCGGGACGATATTGAGCACCTGCTCCTGATCGGCGGACCGACCGACGTGGTCGTGGAGCGCGACATAAGGCTTGCGCAGCCGCGCCGCCCCGCCCTGACCGGCGATGGCGGGCGCGAAGCAGTCGCACAGCCGCAGCAATTGCCGAAACGGGCGCCGGAACCGACGACCCTCGGTCGCCCGGCCACCTTGCCGCCGCGAGCGCCGGAACGGCCAGCGCCCCAGCCGATCGGCCGCGTGTTGGCTCCATCGGCGCCGGCGCCGCAGCCGCCTGCGAGATCGGAGCCGCCGAGAATGCCTCCCGCCGCGTCCGTCCCGCCACCCGCCGCGTCCGTCCCGCCTCTGCCGCAGGAAAATCGCTACGCGCCCGCACCCAGGCCGCAGCAGCCATCCTTCACGCCAGCGAGGCCGCAACCACAGCCGCAGCCGCAGCAGGACGATCTCGACGACGCGCTGCTGAAGGAACTGGAAGTGTCGCTGGACGAAAAACCGGCGCGGAGCGCGCCGCGGCAGAGCTCGACATCCCTCGACGACGAAATGACGAAGCTCCTGGGCGAACTGTCGGCCCACAAGAGATAAGGGAGTAGGGAGTAGGGAGTAGGGAGTAGGGAGTAGGGAGTAGGGAGTAGGGAGTAGGGAGTAAAATTGCCGGGGGAACCGGCAATGGCAAACGAATATGCCCTATTCGTTGCCTGCTATTTTCGCTCAGTCGTCGCGATAGACCTTTTCACGCCGTTCGTGGCGCTCCTGCGCCTCGATGGAAAGCGTGGCGATCGGGCGGGCGTCGAGCCGCTTGAGCGCGATCGGCTCGCCGGTTTCCTCGCAGAAGCCGTATGTTCCCTCGTCGATCCGCTGCAGCGCCGAATCGATCTTGGCGATCAGCTTGCGCTGGCGGTCGCGGGCGCGCAGTTCAATGGCGCGGTCCGTCTCGGACGAGGCGCGGTCGGCGAGGTCCGGATGGTTGGCGTTTTCCTGCTGCAGGATTTCCAGCGTTTCGCGCGCTTCGCGCAAGATATCGTTCTTCCAGGTGACGAGCTTGGCGCGGAAATAGGATTTCTGCCGTTCGTTCATGAACGGCTCGTCTTCGGAGGGAACGTAATCGGCATCAGCGAGAGCGTTCATTCGACTCATCCCATTTCCCCTTTTTTCGGGCCTATATATTCGCCGGCCCGAAGCCGCACAAGATCAATCGTAACGAAGGTCACGCAATTGTTAGTCGCAGACAAAGCCCGGTTTTGCCGCCCCTTCGGGCAAACGGGCGACGGCCGGACCGGCTGGCCGCAGATGGTGACAGCCGAGGTCGTGCGCGATGCAGCCTCGACCATTGGGCGTGTTGCGCGAAGCGGCGGGCATCGCTAAACCCCGACGAACCGGCCGCGCACGGCACGACATTCGCGATTATTTGGGGGGCATATTGGCCAGCAGGCTCTTTCTCCTGAGACATGCCAAGGCGGGCTGGGCCGCGCCCGGCATGCGCGATTTCGACCGCCCGCTCGACGCATCCGGAGTGGCCGACGCGGAGGCCACCGGCGTCGCGATGCGCGCCTGCGGCTATGTTCCCGACCTCACGCTCTGCTCCAATGCGCGGCGCGCCCGCGAGACGCTGGAGGGCATAGCCGGCCATGCCGACACGGGGCGCGTCCTTTTCTCCGACGCACTCTATTCCGAGGATGCCGCCGGATACCTGTCGATCATACGCGGCAACGGCGGCGCTGGATCGCTGCTGGTCATTGGCCACAATCCGATGATGGAGGATCTGGCGATGGCGATGGCCGGCACCGGCGAGGAAAGCGCGCGGGCGACGCTGAATTCCGGCTTCCCGACATCCGGGCTGGCGGTCATCCGTTTCGAGGGCAGCCTCGCCGACGCCGCCCCTGGCGGCGGCCACCTGGAAGGCTTCCTGACCCCGGCGGATCTGTGACCGCGCCGGGACGCCATTTCAAAAGCCCGCCCCGTCGCCTATATCGGAGCCATCGGCAGTCCGGGGAATTCGCTTGGCGTCTCTGACAAGTTTAACCGACGAGGCGCGGATTGCGCTCGACACGCTTTCCGGGCGCGCGACCGGGCTCTTCTCGCCGTCGCTGAGGGTCGGCGTCACGGGGCTTTCCCGCGCCGGCAAGACGGTGTTCATCGCGGCCTTCGTGCACAATCTGGTCCATGGCGGCCGGCTGCCGCTGTTCGAGGCGCAGAAGTCGGGCCGCATCGCGCGCGCCTTCCTGGAAGAGCAGCCCGACGACGCCGTGCCGCGTTTCCAGTACGAGGACCACATCGACGCGCTGGTGAAGGCGCGGGTCTGGCCGGAATCCACGCGCGCGATTTCCGAATTGCGGCTGACCATCGAATATGAATCGGCGTCAGGCTGGGGCCGCCTGTTCTCGCGCGGCCGGCTGTCGGTCGACATCGTCGACTATCCCGGCGAATGGCTGCTCGACCTGCCGCTTCTCGGCAAGAGCTATGCCGAATTTTCGCGCGAGGCGTTCGAATTGTCGGAATTGCCGGTGCGCGCCGACCTGTCGGAAGACTGGCACAGGCTGTCCGCGATGGCTGATCCTGCAGTCGACGCCGACGAGATGGTGGCGCGCAGCCTCGCCGAGAGCTTTGCCGCCTACCTGAAGGCTTGCAAGCTCGACGAACGGGCGCTGTCGACGCTGCCGCCCGGCCGCTTCCTGATGCCGGGCGATCTCGACGGCTCGCCGGCGCTGACTTTCGCGCCGCTGCCCGGACTAGGCGAAGGCCGCGCCCGCGGCGGCTCCCTCCACGCGATGATGGAGCGCCGCTACGAGGCTTACAAAACCCATGTCGTCAAACCGTTCTTCCGCGAGCACATCGCGCGGCTCGACCGGCAGATCGTGCTGATCGACGCAATGCAGGCGCTGAACGCCGGCCCTGCCGCGATGGCCGACCTGGAACGCGCGGTGACGGAGATACTGGCCTGCTTCCGGCCTGGACGCGGCGGCTTTCTGACCGACTTCTTCTCGCGGCGCATCGACCGCATACTGGTGGCGGCGACCAAGGCCGACCATCTGCATCATGAGAGCCACGATCGGCTGCAGGCCATTGTCCGGCGGCTGACGGACCGGGCCGTGAAGCGCGCGAACTTTTCCGGTGCTAAAGTCGACGTGCTGGCGATGGCGGCCATCCGCGCGACGCGCGAGGGCAGCGTTAAGCAGGGCCGGGATACTCTGCCCGTCATCATTGGCACCCCCCTGGCGGGCGAAAAGATCGGCGGGGAGACATTCGACGGCAAGACCGAAACCGCCATATTTCCCGGCGACTTGCCGGCGAAAGCTGACATGGCTTTCGAACCGGGCAAGGCACAGGACGAGATGCTGCGCATCGTGCGTTTCCGTCCGCCAAAACTCGAGACGACGGCCGAAGGCGTTACCCTGTCGCTGCCGCACATTCGGCTCGACCGCGCCCTGCAGTTCCTGATCGGAGATCATCTGGCATGACGCCGCCCCGCAAACCGGCAGCATTCCGCATCGAGCCCGAACCCGCGCCCAGGGACGACAGGCAGCCGACTGAGGCGCCCCGCAGGCCCCGCGCCCTCAAATCCGACGTCGCCATCGTCACGCCGGCCGAGATCGACGTCTTTGCCGAGCCGGACGTTGCGGAAAGCCCGCCGCCGCCCGCTTATCCGCCAAAGCGCCGTTCCAGGCTGGCGGCGATCTTCCTCGGCGCATTCGGCGTGCTGGTCTCGCTCGCCGTCGGCCTGTGGACCGACCAGCTCATCCGCGAGCTTTTCCAGCGCGCCGAATGGCTGGGCTGGCTGGCGGCGGGCATGGCGCTGGTCGCGGCCGCCGCGTTGCTGATCATTCTGGTCCGCGAGATGCTGGCACTCTCGCGGCTCGCGTCGGTGGAAAAGCTGCGCTCACGCGCCCTTGACGCGATCGTCCGGGACGATTCCAAGGCTGCCCGCGCGGTGGTCGACGAACTGTCCGCACTCGTGGCGTCCAAGCCGGACACGGCGGCGGGACGCAGGGCGCTCGCCGATCTTCAGGGCGAAATCATCGACGGGGCAAATCTCGTCCGGATAGCCGAGGCCGAGATACTCGGGCCGCTCGACGCCCGCGCCAAGATCATGGTCCTCGATGCCGCCAAGCGCGTTTCGCTGGTCACCGCGGTCAGTCCGCGCGCGCTGGTCGACATCGCTTACGTCGTGTTCGAATCGGGACGGCTTATCCGGCGGTTGTCAGAGCTTTACGGCGGAAGGCCGGGAACGCTCGGCTTCTTCCGGCTGGCCCGCAGCGTGCTTGCGCACCTGGCCGTGACCGGCGCGATCGCGGCCGGCGACGATTTCGTCCACCAGATCGTCGGCCAGGGTCTCGCCGCGCGGCTGTCGGCTAAACTCGGCGAAGGCGTGGTCAACGGCATGATGACGGCGCGCATCGGAATTGCCGCCATGGAGGCCGCAAGGCCCCTGCCCTTCACGGCGCTGAAACGGCCGGGCATCGGCGATTTCCTCTCGGCGCTGACCTCGTTCGCTTCAAAAAAACTGGCCGGCAAATCGCCGCCCGAGAGCTGACGCGGTAAAGAAGGACGTTGCCGCAAGAAGGTCCAGGTGACGAAGCATTAACCATTCTTGTCCATGGTCATTCCATCCGATTTCCAGTTCCAGTCGCCGGGTGTTCCTGATGAAACGCGTCGCAATGTCCGCCATCCTTGCCGCCTGCGCGGCGACAGCCGGCCTCGCCGGACCCGCCAATGGCGGCGAGCGCGACCGCGAATTCTTCGAAAGCGTTGAAGGCGACTGGAGCGGACCTGGCGAGATCGTCGCCGGCAAGTACAAGGGCACCAAGTTCAACTGCACGCTCAACGGCTCTACGCCGGCCGCAAAGCTGGGCATGACGCTGGACGGCGCCTGCCGCGTCGGCGTCTTCACCCAAAAAATGTCGGCGACCATCGAGCACAAGGCAGGCAAGGGCTACAGAGGCACCTTCATGGATGGCGCCGAGGGCAAAGGTCTGGACATTGTTTCGGGCAATGTCGTCGACGCGAGCAAGGTCGTTCTGGCGATCCACCGCAATCAGCTCAAGGGCGTCATGCAGGCCCGCATCGCCGACAAGAACACCATGAACGTCACCGTGTCAGTCCGCGTCGAGAAGGAACTCGTGCCCGTCATCGGCATGAGCCTGAAGCGCGTCGACGCGACGGCGGTGGGGTCCATCGCCACCGAATAGGCGCGGCCTGATTTAAGGCAAGCCAGGTATCTCAGCGTATCCGGCCGTCTCGGAGGTGAAGTGGGAAGCGGGTGGAGCAGCCTCTGTTACCGCAGGTGTTGTCTGAGCTTTTCGGCAGTGTCGATCATTTCGGCTTCCATCGGCCTTGGCGGATTGCGATAGGTGACGACCTCCTCGGCAATGTATCATCTGGAGGTCAGGTCATCAGAGCGAACGAGCGGAACAACGTGCGCATGAACGTGCGGAATATCGCTTCCGGTAAATGCGAACCCCACCCTCTCCACCCCGTAAATCGCCTTCTGGGTCTGGGCGATCCGCTGAGCGAGTGACGCTATGTTCCCCAGAAGGTCCGCCGGCAGATCCTCGAAGTAAGGAAAGTGCTCCTTCGGTATGATCTGGGTGTGGCCGGGCCGGATTGGATTGATATCGAGAAAAGCCAGTAGTTTCCCATCCTCCCAAATAATGGTGGCGGGAACCTTATGGGTGGCGATGGAGCAGAACAGACACGGACGCATCATTGCCTATCGCTACCACACTTTTTGCCGATTGCTCCAAAGACCGCAAAGAGTGTGGCGAAGCCGACGGAGCCTGCTCCTAGGAATCGGCTTACCCGGACGATCAAGAAAGATTCCTCGCATCAGCGCTCGGGCAGGCGCCGGAACGCTGTCGTCAAAAGTTACTTCAACAATGGGGCCGCACGCGCAATAGTCGACCATACACGAATGACGGCCATTCATGATGCGAACGGCAAGCCTCACGACGGTTGGTCTGGCGATATTCACTGCATCGGCGCAGGCACAAACGCAGGAATCGCTGCTGGCGTTGTGCACGGAAGCGCCTGTCACCGACCGGACAATCGAGGTCTGTTCGCAGCTTCTGGAAAACGACCAACAGATCACTCCGGAGCAGCGAACCGAGGCCTACCGGAAGCGGGGACACCTCCTTTTCCAACAGGGCGGCTTCGACCGCGCGATCTCCGATTTCGACAAGGTAATCCAGAGCGATCCGGAAGATTCTGTTGCTTACGCTATCCGTGGAGCTGCCTATCTCGCGCAGGGCGACCTGGACCGGGCGATGTCGGATGTCAACGAGGCGATCCGCCTCGACCCCGCGAGCGCCACAGCCTACAACGTCCGCGGCCTCGCCTACGCCCAGGAAGGCAGGCCCAACATGGCAATCGCGGATTTCGACAGGGCGGTTTGGCATAACCCGAATGACGCCAGTGCCTATGCAAATCGCTGCTTCGCCTATCTCACGATCGGCCAAGCAGATCGAGCGATCGTGGAATGCAGCGCGGCGATCCGGAACGATCCGATCCACATCGGGGCCTACAATACCCGCGGCCTTGCCCATGTGCAAAAAGGCAACTGGGATAAGGCAGTACGCGATTTCAGCGAGGCAATCCGTCTCGACCCGGAAGATTCCATGGCCTACAAAAACCGCAGCTTCGCCTATATCGCGATGGGCGACTATGAACCCGCGGTCGCCGACGCCGGCGAAGCGATCCGGCGCAATCCATCCGAGCCGGGCGCTTATGCCAACCGTGGCCGGGCTTATCTCGAGTTGAAAAAGTTCGACGGCGCCATTGCCGACCTGGACGAGGCCATCCGGCTCTACCGGGACGCCAGCGTCCAAGCGCCGCCTCGCGCAAAGGACTCGAATTCCATGTTCGAGAAGGATCTGTACTTTGATCCATCAGACCGAACATTCCAATTCGGTCACAATTTCGCGGACGCATTCTTTCATCGCGGCGTTGCCTATTGGAACAAGGGCGACCTCGAACGGGCGCTCTCCGACGTCGACGAGGCTGTCAGGCTGGCTCCCGGCAATCAGGAGGCCCGCACCTGGCGTGACAAGCTGGTGAAAGCCAAGGCTGGCCAGAAATAGCACAAAACCTCACCCGGTTTGGCGATGCCAGCATCGTCAGAGGACTGAGCCTGGCAGGCATGTTGAATGATGACTGCAACCGAACCTGAACCGATGTCGCGCACGAAGGCGATCGCCTATGCGGTCGGACTGCCGCTGGGGTTGCTCGCCCTCGTTTTTCTTCCCGTCGGCCGTCTCGACTGGTTGCCCGGATGGTACTTCATCGGCTTTGTCGGCATCGCCTATGGCGCTTCCGCCTTGATCCTGGCGCGCGTCAATCCCGCCATCTATCGGGCGCGCAGCCGCTTCCAGCCCGGCACCAAGCGGTGGGACCTGATTCTTCTTTGGCTGATGCTCCCCGCCATGGTCGCAGAGGTTCCGCTGGCGACCTTCGACGCCGGAAGAATGGCGTGGTCGGTCGTGCCGCTTTCGATCGTCATTCTGGGTTATGTCCTGCTGGGCGCCGGAATCGCGGTGAGCGCCTGGGCGCAGGCGGTTAACCGCTTCTTTGAGCCAGGCGTGCGAATCCAGCGCGAGCGCGGCCAGAACGTCATCAGTTCGGGACCGTACGCGTTCGTGCGGCACCCTGGTTATGTCGGCGCGCTCATCATGTTCGCGGGCATCGCGCTGGCGCTGGCTTCATGGTGGGCGCTTGTTCCGGCGGCTTGGGCGGGTGCGGTTCTGATCCTCCGAACAAGTTGGGAAGATGCGCTGCTGCAGGCCGAACTCGACGGCTATGCGGACTATGCCCGGCATGTCCGATTCCGGCTTGTGCCAAGCATTTGGTGAACGTCGCTCGCGCAGGCGGCGAAAAAAGAGATGGAGCAGGGAAGGTCAAGCCAAAGAAAGTCAAAAATGGGAGCCGAAATTCAAACCGAAACACAGCCCGCAAAACTCTCGCCGAAGGCTGTTCGACAGCGGCATGAGTCCATATCCTGTCGAGGACATTTCCGTTCGCCTGCGATAAAGACGAACGGAACCAGGCATTCGACAGGGAAATCCGCATGGCGGCAGAGGCGGCAGACAGCAATCTCGTCAATGTAGTTGCCCTGCTTGCCGCGGGCGTGGTGGCGGTTCCGATCTTCAAGCGCCTCGGGCTCGGCTCGATCCTGGGTTATCTCGCGGCAGGGCTGGTGATCGGACCGTTCGGGCTGGGCCTTTTCTCCGATCCCGAAGCGATTCTTCACGTCGCCGAACTTGGCGTGGTGATGTTCCTGTTCATCATAGGCCTGGAGATGGAGCCATCGCGGCTCTGGAGCCTGCGCCGCGAGATCTTTGGGCTCGGCGTGCTCCAGGTCGGTATTTGCGCTCTGCTTCTGACCGGCGTCGGGCTGGCCACCGGCTTTCCGGTCTCGGTTTCATTCGTTGCCGGCGCAGGCTTCGTGCTGACCTCGACCGCGATCGTCATGCAGTTGCTGGAAGAGCGCGGCGACATCTCCACGCCGAGGGGCCAGCGCATGATCTCGATCCTGCTGCTCGAGGACCTGGCGATCGTGCCGCTGCTGGCGCTGGTGCATTTCCTGGCGCCCGGCGGCGCCGACGCCAGTTGGGCCGAGCGCCTGATCGATGTCGTCGTCGGGCTGGGGTCCATCGGCGGGCTGGTGCTGGCGGGCCGCTATCTGCTCAACCCGCTGTTTCGCATACTGGCCGAATCCCGGGCCCGCGAGGTCATGACCGCCGCGGCCCTGCTCGTCGTGCTTGGTTCGGCGCTGGCGATGGAGCTCGGCGGCCTGTCGATGGCGATGGGCGCTTTCCTCGCCGGCGTGCTGCTTTCGGAATCGACCTTCCGCCACCAGCTCGAGGCCGATATCGAGCCGTTTCGCGGCGTTCTGCTCGGCCTGTTCTTCCTTGCTGTCGGCATGTCGCTCGACCTGACCGTGGTATGGGCGAACTGGCAGACGGTCGCCGCCTATGTCGTCGCCTTCATGGTTATGAAGGGGCTAGGCATCTATCTCGTCGCGCGCTTCCTCAAATCGGACCACCGCGAAGCGCTCGAACGCGCGGTGGTGATGGCGCAGGGCGGCGAATTCGCCTTCGTCCTCTATTCGTCGGCACTCGCCGTCGGCATCATAGACGGCCAGGCAAACGCGATACTGTCCGCCATAATCATCATTTCCATGGTGCTGACGCCGCTCGCCATCTTCGTGCTGCGCCGGATCACGCCGCGGGACGAACTGACGCTGGAGGGTGTCGATATTGCCGACGGATTGACGGGAAGCGTGCTTGTCATCGGCTTCGGCCGCTTCGGCCAGATCGCCAGCCAGCCGCTGCTCTTGCGCGGCATCGACGTGTCGATCATCGACAATGACGTGGAGATGATCAAGGCGGCGGCCGACTTCGGCTTCAAGGTCTATTACGGCGACGGCACCAGGCTCGACATCCTGCGGGCGGCAGGCGCCGGCAAGGCACGCGCGGTCCTGATCTGCGTCGACAAGGCGGACGTCTCGGTCAGGATCGCCGAGCAGATGAAGGCGGAGTTTCCGCTGGTTCAGGTGCTGGCGCGCGCCTACGACCGCGGCAACGCCATCGCCCTGATCCGCGCCGGCGTCGACTATCAGATGCGTGAGACCTTCGAATCGGCGCTCTTGTTCGGCGAAAGCACGCTCCGGCATCTCGGCGAGGAAGAAGAAGAAGCCGCCGAGGTCATCGCGGATGTGCGCCGGCGCGATGCCGAGCGGCTTGAATTGCAGATCGCCGGCGGCATCAAGGCCGGCCGCGGCTTGATGAAGGGCAACATGCCGGTGCCGACGCCGCTCACGCCGCCGAAGCGGCCAGGCCAGGCGCTCAACGAAGAAGCGGCCATCGTGATCGGCAAAACGGCGACAGCGGAGTAAGCATCATGAACGACATCGACGCCGGCCCGGCCGAAGTTATCGCATTCTGGCGCGAAGCAGGTCCCGACCGCTGGTTCTTCAAGGACGAATCGTTCGACGCGGAGTTTCGTGGCCGCTTCCTGGGGCAGCATATGGCCGCCGCGCGCCGGCAATGCGATCACTGGGCCGACAGCGCCGAAGGCGCGCTTGCGCTGATGATCCTGCTCGACCAGCTGCCGCGCAACTGCTTCCGCGGCACCGGGCACATGTTTGCGACCGACCCGCTGGCCCGCTACTTTGCAAGGAGGGCGATCGATGCCGGGTTCGACATGGAGTTCGGTAAGGAGATGAGGGTCTTCTTCTATCTGCCCTTCGAGCATTCGGAGAATCTCGAGGACCAGCAGCTCTCGGTCGACCTGACCACGGCTCGCGCCGATGAATACCTGAAATATGCGCTGGATCACCACGCCATCATCGAGCGTTTCGGCCGCTTTCCGCACCGCAACCCGGCGCTAGGAAGGCAGACCACGCCCGAGGAGCAGGCGTTTCTCGACGGCGGCGGGTTTGCCGGCTAATCCTTCCACCAGTCGCCGCCCGAAGGCAGCTTCTCGATGCCGGCCCGGTCTATATTGCCGAGATGCCCGGCGAGGCTGTCCCCCTCGACCATGAAATCGGGCGCGATCTCGGCCAGCGGCACCAGCACGAAGGCGCGTTCGAGCATGCGCGGGTGCGGTATGTCGAGCCCGGCTTCATTGATGCGCCGGTCGCCGAACACCAGAATGTCGATGTCGACGAGGCGCGGGCCCCAGCGCTCCTGGCGCACGCGCTTCAGCCGGCGCTCGGCCTCCAGGCACAGGTCGAGAAGTTCGCGCGGCGACAGGCCTGTCTCGATCTCGGCTGCGGCGTTGAGGAAATCGGGCTGGTCGGTCTTGCCCCAGGGCGGCGTGCGGTAGAGCGACGATACCTTCACGACCTCGGTGGACGGGTCCTCGTCCAGGATCCGCAGCGCCGCGCCCATGGCCTTTGCCGGGTCGCCGAGATTTCCGCCGAGGCTGAGATAGACCCGTTCTCTATTGTTGCCGGACAACAGTCACCTCGACTCTATCGAAACACACGCAAATGGCCGGCGGCCACTTTCGGGCCGTCGATTTTCCGTTGCGTAACGACCGCCCGTAAAGCAAGGTGTAGCGTGAGGCAACATGAACAAGAAATCGCTTCTCATCCTTTCGGCGCTGTTCTGCGCGGTCCAGCCGGCGCAGAGCGCCAGCCTGACCAAGACGTACAACTATTTCTCCGTCGGCGGCAGCACCCTTGACGAGATCGAAGGGGAGCTTTCGAAACGCGGCCCGCAGCTCAAGAGTTCGGGACGGCGTCATCCCGGCGCGACGCGCATGGAGTTCACCACCCGCGTCGGCTATGGCGAGGTCAAGGGCGCCTGCCAGGTGGTGCAGGCGAGCGTGACGGTGAAGGCCCGGGTGATACTGCCCAAATGGCGGCGCAGCCGAAAGGCCGAACAGGATGTGCGGCTGATCTGGGATACGCTTTCGTCGGACATCAAGCGGCATGAGGAAAGCCACGTCATCATCGCCAAGAACCACGCCCGGGAGATGGAGCAGGCGCTGAAAGGCCTGGGCCGGCAGGAGAACTGCCAGGTCGCCGCGGCCAAGGTCAAGGCGATAACGGCCAGGCTGCTCCAGAAGCACGACAGGGCGCAGGTGGAATTCGATCGGATCGAAGGCATGAACTTCGAAAGCCGCATCCTCAGGCTGCTGCGCTACCGGATCGAGCGCATCGGGGATGGCCGCCTGCCTGGCTAGCGGGCTACGCCGGCCTTGCCATCACGCCACGCCGAGCTTCTTCTGCAGGCTGGTCGAGGATGTCGTGTACTGGAAGACGATGCGCTCTCCGGGGCTGACGATCCGCTTGGCGGCCTGCGCCATCAGCGCCGCCTCGTGAAAGCCCGACAGGATGAGCTTCAGCTTTCCCGGGTACCAGTTGATGTCGCCGATAGCAAAAATGCCCGGCTCCGATGTCTGGAATTTCTCCGTGTCTACCGGGATGAGGTTTTCGTGAAGGTTGAGGCCCCAGTCGGCGATCGGGCCGAGCTTCATGGTCAGGCCGAAGAACGGCAGCATGCGCGTGCAGGCGATCTCGACCTCGCCCTCCGGGCCCTTCACGGTTGCCGAAGTGAGCTGGCCGTCCGAGCCGGCCAGGCCGGTGACCTGGCCGACCTCGAACTCGAGGTCTCCCATCTCCTGCATCGCGTACATCTTGTTGACGCTGTCGGGCGCGGCGCGGAACTCCGGCCGGCGATGCACCAGCGTCATGCTTTTCGCCACGGGCTGGAGATTGAGCGTCCAGTCGAGCGCTGAATCGCCGCCGCCGACGATAACCACGTCGTGGCCGCGGAATTCCTCCATCCGCCGCACTGAATAGAAGACGCTCTTGCCCTCATAGGCCTCGATGCCCGGTATGGGCGGGCGCTTCGGCTGAAACGAGCCGCCGCCCGCCGCGATGACCACGACCTTCGCCTCGATCGTCTCGTTCTCGTCGGTGGTGGCGCGAAAACCGCCATCCTCCAGCCTTTCCAGGCTAGAAACCATGCGGTTGAAGCTGAAGGTCGGCTTGAAAGGCGCGATCTGCTCCATCAGCCGGTCGACCAGCCCCTGCGCCGAGACCGAGGGCAACGCCGGAATGTCGTAGATCGGCTTTTCCGGATAGAGCTCGGCGCACTGGCCGCCGGGGCGGTCGAGGATATCGACCAGGTGGCATTTCATGTCGAAGAGGCCGAGTTCGAACACGGCAAACAGCCCGATCGGCCCCGCCCCGATGATCAGCACGTCGGTTCGGGTCATCGTGGCGTTCATGCGTCTGCCCTTCTTGAATGTGGTGGCGGTCGCCTATCCCTGGCGCTCGGGAACGCGCACGACGAGCCCGTCGAGTTCGTCGCGCACCTTGATCTGGCAGGAAAGCCGCGAATTGGGCTGAACCTCGTAGGCGAAATCGAGCATGTCTTCTTCCATGGCTTCGGGCTCGCCCACGATGTCGGTCCACTCTTCGTCGACATAGACATGGCACGTCGCGCACGCGCACGCACCGCCGCATTCGGCCTCGATGCCGGGCACGGCGTTGCGGATCGCGTTTTCCATGACGGTGGAGCCGTTTTCGGCATCCACGTCAAATCGGGTGCCGTCAAAGGCGACGAAGGAAAGCTTGGTCATCACGGTTCCTGGGAGGAATATCCTCCGCCGAGATAATCACTCCGCCGGCCAAGTCAACTGCGGCGCAAACGCGCCGCGCCGTGGCGCAATCCTTGCCAAGCCGTGGATTATCGGGCGTTAGCGGCCGATCGCGGCGATGAAATCGCGCATCTCGTCGATCAGGCCGGCCAGCCGCCCTATCACCTGCCGGTCGTCGGGCTTTTTCTCGATCGCGACCGCGCAATCGGCGATTGCGAAGGCGCCGACGCCGCGCGCCGACCCTATGAGGCCATGGGCCAGACGGAGCCTCCCGGCCGTATCCGCGGCGCCGATCTGGTCCCGAACCAGCATCGCCTGCTGGACGAAAAGGGCCAGCACCTCCTGCTCCAGTGCCCGGTCGCCCATGGTCTGGCGGGCAAGATGGACGAGGTCGACCGGCCGCGACCGCGCCTGGCCGCAGCTTTCGCCGCCGGGCATCGAAAAAGCCAACGCATCGGCATCGGGCAGAGCCATTTTTGGATTCCTGGAATTCACGTTCGCGCGTCGGAGTATGACTGCTCAGCCTATGCCGGCCATTGTGGATAACGCGTTAATGCGTGGAGCCCGCAATTCCGCCGCAAAGCCGCCAGATTCGTGGCATCGTTAACCCTATGTTTAAACTTTTACGTATCGGGGCTGATTCAAGCTTCCTTTACCGGGCTGTGCCAGTACGATACGGGATAACCATAAAAAGCCTCTTCAGCGGGCAAAAAAGAGCCGAAATCCGGCGTTTCCGCGGCATTTGTACAGGGTAAGGCGGCATGGCGAAACAACCGACGACAACCAAGAATTTCGACAGCGAAGTCGCCAAGGAACTCGAGGAGGCGCTGGACTTCGATTTGAGCGCAGGCGCCGACGACCTCGACATTGCGGCCTCCATGGAAGACCTGGAAGCGCAGATTTCGCAGGCCGCCGACGAGCTCGCGCGCGAGGGCCGCGCCGAAAGCAACCCCGATGCTGCCGCCGAGGGCGCGGCTTCGACATCCGCTCCAACGCCGGCAAATCAAGACGCCCCTGCTCCGACATGGTTTCGCCCGGCCGCCGAGCAGACAAACGGTTTTACGCCCGCCAACGACGATCGCCAGAGGGACTATCGCAGCCTGCTGCAAGGCATGAACCGCCGTTCTTCCAACACCATCTACTGGGTGGTTGCGGCGCTCTCGCTTTTGTGGATCGCCGGCGGCGTGCTGTTCGGGCACACCGTGTTGACGCCGAGCATCCTCACCATCCGTTCGGTCGAGCAGCTCGTCGCGATGCCGAACGCCATCCTGCTGGCCGTCGCCACCGTCATTCCCGTCATCCTGTTCTGGGGCTTCGCGGTGATGGTCCGGCGTGCCCAGGACATGCGCCTTGCGGCGCAGTCCATGACGGAAATGGCATTCCGTCTCGCCGAGCCCGAGAATCTCGCCCAGGACCGCGTCATGACCGTCGGCCAGGCCGTGCGCCGCGAAGTGGCGGCGATGGGCGAAGGCATCGAGCGCACGCTTGCGCGCGCGGTCGAGTTGGAAACGCTCGTCCATTCCGAAGTGAACCAGATCGAGCGCTCCTACACGGAGAACGAAGTGCGCATCCGTTCGCTGGTCGACGGGCTCGGCAGCGAGCGCGAGGCCGTCGTCACGCATGCCGAGCGCGTTCGCGCCTCGATCGCCGGCGCGCATGAGACGCTGAAGGAACAGCTCGGCTCGGCCAGCGATTCCATACGCGACAGCATTCTCGGCGCATCGACGCAACTGTCGATGACGATCACGAATTCCGGCGACACGCTGATCGACCGCATCAACGACAGCGGCATGTCGATCTTCGATTCGCTCGACGGCCGCCTGCACACGATCAGCGAGCGCATTTCGACCTCCGGCGAAGCATTCGCCAGCCTGCTCGACACGCGCATCGCCAAGCTCACCCAGACTTCCGACGACGTGACGCGCTCGCTGAGCGACCTCCTGGACGAACGCACCTCCGGAATGGTCTCGCTGCTCGGCGGCGCGGCGAAATCGCTCAACGCCGACCTGGAAGCCAGCCTGCAGGGTATCGAACGGACCCTTGCCGAACGCGGCCAGGGCCTGATCAGCGAATTCAACACCCGGGCCGAAGCGCTGGACCTGGGCACGCAGAAACTCAACGCCGCGCTGGAGGCGCGCGCCCGTCAGATCAACGACACGCTGGTCGATCGCGCCCGCGATATCGCCACTACCTTCAGCGACGGCAAGCAGACTCTGTCCGAACTTATCGAGCAGGGCCGCGAGCGCATCGGCGCCGAAATGGCCGACATCGTCACCTCGACCTCTTCCATGCTCGAAGCGCGCGCCGGCGATTTCGCCGGGCGGCTGGAACAGGCGGGCCACGTCGTGTCGCGCGCCTTCGACGCCGACATCGAAAGACTGGGCGAAGCCCGCGCCGGCATCGAGATGGCCGTCGAGGAGAATGCGCGCAGGCTTGCCGACAGCCGCGAACGCATGGCCGAAGCGATCCATTCCGACCTTGCGAGATTTGTCGAGAGCCGCGCGGCAATCGACGAAACCGTGGGCGCCCAGGTGCAGAGGCTGGCCGAAGGACGCGAAATGATTTCGCGGGCTCTGGAGGAGGATCTGCGCAAGATCAACGAGCAGCGCGCCACGATCGACGCCTCGCTCGGAAACCAGCTCGAAAGGCTGGCCGAAGGCCGCGACAGCCTTGCGCGCGCGCTCACCGAAGATGCGCAGAAACTGGCGCAAACGCGCGCCGGCATTGATGAAATGGTCACCAGCCATATCGGAAAGCTGGTCGAAGGCCGCAGCATACTGACGCGTGCCCTGGAATCGGATCTTGGCAAGCTGCAGGAAAGCCGGTCCGGCATCGACGGGCTGGTCGCCGGTCAGGTCGAAAAGCTGGCCGAGGGCCGCGACATCCTTTCGCGCGCGCTCGAAAACGACATGGCCAACATCAACAGCCTCGTCGCCAGGCACATGGACAAGATCGTGGCGGAACGCGGCGGGCTGACCCGGGCTCTGGAAGACGACATCGCCGTTGTCGAAAGCCTTGTCGCCGCCCAGGCGAACAAGCTCGCCGAAGGCCGGGATATCCTCAAGCGGACGCTCGAAGACGACCTGAACAAGCTCGCCGAAAGCAGGACGAGCATAGACGGCCTGGTCGCCGGCCAGGTCGAGAAGCTCGCCGAGGGCCGCGACATTCTGCGGCGCGCGCTCGAAGCCGACCTGAACAGGCTTTCGGAAGCCCGTTCCAACATTGACGGGCTGGTCGCCAGCCAGGTCGAGAAGATTGCCGAAGGCAGGCAGATCCTGTCGCAGGCCCTCGAGGCCGACATGGCGAAGGTCGAGGGCATCGTCGCCGGCCAGGTCGAGAAGATAGCGGAAGGCCGCAACCTGCTTTCGCAGGCGCTCGAAGCAGACCTGCAGAAGGTCGCCGAAACACGAGACGGCATCGACGAGATCATCGCCGGCCATATCGGCAAGCTGGCTGAAGGCCGCAACATCCTTTCGCGCGCGCTCGAAGCGGACCTCGACAGCATCGACGGGCTGGTCAAGGCGCAGATGGAAAAGATCGCGCAGGATCGTGGCGTGCTGTCGCGTGCGCTGGAGGACGATTTCGCCAGCATCGACGGTCTTGTCGCCGGCCAGGTGGACAAGCTTGCCGAGGGTCGCGAGACGCTGAAGCGGGCGATGGAAGAAGATCTTGCCGGCATCGACGAAATGCTGGCCGGCCACGCCCAGAAATTCGTCGAGGGCCGCGACATGCTTTCGCGCCGCCTCGAGGAAGACCTGAACAAGCTTGCCGAGAGCCGCGCCGGAATAGACGGGCTCGTCGCCGGACAGGTGGAGAAGCTGGCAGAGGGTCGCGACATCCTGCGGCGCGCGCTCCAGGCCGACCTGAACAAGCTGGCCGAAAGCCGCGCCGGCATAGACGGTCTGGTCGCCGGACAGGTGGAAAAGCTCGCCGAAGGCCGCGACATCCTGTCGCGGGCGCTCGAAGCCGACCTGCAGAAGGTCGCGCAGAGCCGGGCCGGCATCGACGAGGTCGTCGCCGGGCATGTCGGCAAGCTTGCCGAGGGCCGCGACGCGCTTGCACGCGCTCTGAACGAGGATCTCGAAAAGCTCGCAGCGGCGCGGCGCGAGATCGACGAGGCCATTTCGAGCCACATCGACACGATCGCTGGCAAGAGCAACGTCGTCAACGACGCGCTGGCCGCCGACATCGAGAAGATCGAGGAGGCTTTCCAGCGCCAGACCGGGATCATCGAGGAGCGCACCGGAACCATGGAGCGCGCGCTCTCGAACGGCGTCGACAATGTGCGCCTCGTTCTGGAAAAAAGCGCGGTCGTCGTTGCCGGCGCGCTGCGCGAAAAGGTGATCGAAGTCACCGCCGCGCTGCATGAGGAGGCGGGCAAGGCCTTCACCGACGCCGACCGGCAGATAGCCGAACGCGCCGAGCAGACTTCCGCGGCGCTCCTGGCGCGGGCAAACGACATCAGCCATGTATTCGAGGAAGCCGACCGTCGCCTTGCGGCCCGCACCGGCGAGACGGCCGACAGCCTGTCGGCCCGTGCCGAGGACATCGCCCGCACCTTCGACCAGGCGGATCAGCGGCTGGTCGCCCGAGCGGTGGAAACGGCGGCCACGCTGGCTTCCCGCGCCGGCGACATCCTGCGCAACTTCGATGAGGCCGACCAGCGTCTCGGCGCCCGCATCGGCGAATCCGCCGAGGCGCTTGCCTCGCGCGCCGCCGAACTCGGACGCATCTTCGAAAGCGTCGACCAGCAATTGACGGCCCGCATCGCCGAAGGCTCCGAAGCGCTCGGCTCGCGCGCCGCAGAGATCGGAACCGTGTTCGACGCGGCCGATCAGAAGCTCGCGTCGCGGATTTCCGAGGGTTCGGACGCAATCGGGTCGCGTGCGATCGAGATCGTCCGCACGTTCGAGGACGCGGACCAGCGCCTGACCGCCCGCGTAGCGGAAACCGCCGAAACGCTGGCCGGGCGCGCGTTCGAGATCAGCCGCGTCTTCACCGACGCCGACCAGCAGCTTGCGATCAGGATCAACGACAGTTCGGCCACGATCGGCCAGCATGCCGCAGGCATCGCCGACGCCTTCGCGAACACCGAGCAGCGCGTCATCGCTCGCGCGCTGCAGACCTCGAAGGAGCTGGACGCGCGCGCCCGGGCAATCGAGGAAGCGCTCTCCGGCGCCGACGAGAAGCTGGCGCAGGGCGCCGAGGCGATCGCTGCCCGGGTGGGCCAGCACGTCGCGGATGCCGAAATCCGGCTATCCTCCAGTGCCGAGGCCGCCGCCGCGCGGGTCGGCACCCATATCGCCGATGTCGAGAACCGGCTCGCCTACAGCGCCGAGGCCATGGGCCAGAAGCTCAGCGAGCAAATCAACCAGGCTGAAACACAGCTTGTGTCGCGCGCCAACGTGATCGCCGAGACGTTCACCGCGGTCGGCCAGCATATCGGCCAGAGCACCAACGAGGCGGCGCGCACCATCGGCGCCAACACGCGTGAGCTGAACTCGATGCTGGCCGAAAGGTCGGCCGAAATCTCCCGCATTCTCGACGAGAGCGGGCGGCCGTTGGCCGAACGCCTGGCAGAGGGCGGCAGCGAACTGGAGAAGAGCCTGGAGCAGGCGACGCAGCAGGCTGCCGAGCGCCTGCGTGCGGATAACGAAACGCTGGTGAATGCGCTGGCGAACCGCACCGCCGAAACGCTGTCGGCGGTGGAAGGCGCGCGTTCCACGCTCGCCGAGGGCGTGAACGGCCTGATCGGGAAGCTCGCCGATTCGAGCGCCCAGCTCGGCGCGCTGATCGATGCGGCGGCCAGCAACCTGACGGCTGTGGACGAGCGGCTGACCGGCAGCACGCAGAGCTTTGCCACGACGACGGAAAAGGCGGCGGCGACTTTCGCAAGCTCCGCGCGGCTGGTCGATTCCAACACGTCGCGCCTCACCGAGTTGTCGTCCAACACGCTGAAGGAAGTCGCCTCCATCGCAACCAAGTTCGACGAGCACAGCCGTCTTCTGGCCGGCGCGTCGGAGCTTCTGAGTTCGGCCCAGAGCAATCTCGAGCACACGCTGGAGCGCCAGTCCTCGCTCGAGGATCTCGCCGTCGGCCTGGTCAAGAAGTCGGAAGACCTGGAGCGGATCATGCGCTCCTTCGAAAATCTGGTCGGCAAGGCGCTGGACAAGGCCGAGGATCGCACCCTCGCCTCGACCGACAAGATCCGCACCGCCATCTCCGATGTGGTGGAATCGGCCACGCAGCGCTTCGCCGATGCGACCGAGGACATGCGGCGCACCGCCAGCTCGATCAAGCAGGACCTGGACGCCACACGCGCCGAACTCAAGAAGGGCGTCCTCGACATGCCGGAGGAAGCCAAGCAGTCCACGACGGCGATCCGCCGCGCGGTGACCGAACAGATCAACGCGCTCAAGGAACTGTCGGACATCGTTGCGAAATCGGGCCGCACCGTCGACGTCGCCGAGGCCCGGCCGAACCCGCGCCCGGCTCCGCAGGCGGCGGCGCCCCGCGCGCCGGAACCGCAGCGCCGTCCCGCACCGCCAGGCGAACCGCAAAAGCCGCGCGACAACAACAACGGCCGCCCCCCACAACCCGGCGGCTGGGTCCGCGACCTGCTCACCGGAGCCTCGCGCGACGAAGCAGAGACGCCGGTGATGGAAGCCCCGCGCGGCGCCACCAATCCGCGCTCGCCGGCCCATGTCGTCGAATCGCTCAACTCGCTGTCGGTCGACATCGCCCGCGCGATCGACCACGAAGCGTCGATCGAGCTCTGGGACCGCTACAGGCGCGGCGAGCGGGACGTGTTCACGCGCCGGCTCTACACGCTGAAGGGCCAGCAGACCTTCGACGAGATTCGCCGCAAGTACCAGTCGGAGACCGAGTTCCGCGCCGCGGTCGACCGCTACTGCGACGATTTCGAGAAGTTGCTCAAGGATGTCTCGCGCAACGACCGCGACAACGTCATCACCCGGACCTACCTGTCGTCGGACACCGGCAAGGTCTACACCATGCTCGCCCACGCCGGCGGCCGGTTGCGGTAGAACGAGCGCATAAAAAAAGGCGGGGAAAACCCCGCCTTTTTACTTGTCCGGCGGCAGGCCCGCTCAGATCTGCGAATCCGCCCATTCGACGATCTCGGCCGCTGCGGAGCCGAAGGCCTGGTCGAGGGCTGCAACGTAAGCGTCGTTGCCGTCGCCGGAAACCGGTGCGCTGGCCTCGAATTCACGGGAGGCGCGGACCGTGCCGTTGCGGTCGTTCAGCAGTTTCACGAATAGCTCGACATTGGCGCGGCCACCGCCGTCGACAAGCACTTCGAAGGCGCGGATCTCGGCGATGATCTGATAGTCGATCGCCAGCCCCTCGCCCGGTTTACCGACGCCGGCGAAGCCGCCCGAGCGCTGGAACGTCTCGGCGAGCCGCGCCTGGACGACGCGCGGCAGCCGATCGGCCCATTGCGCGCCCTTGAGAAACTGGATGGAACCGGGAGACGGCTTGATGACGATGTTCTGCCCATCGAGCGCCTTCAGCGCAGAAGGCTCTGCGACGAGAATCTGAATGCGGCTGCGCCTGGCTTTGGATTGCGTCTGCGGCGCCGACAATTCGAATGTATCCAGGGGCGCCGGCGCGCCGCCGGGAAAAAGCGCGCAACCCGACAGCAGGAAAGCCGCCGCCACCCCGACCATGAACTGATTTGGCTTCACCCTCGACCTGCCCGTCCCACCGTTTAGCTGCCGCATCACCCGGTCCGAAAGTCTGCGCTTTTCCCCTGTGCGGGCCTTCGGTTCGGGATCATGCATTTGTCTGCCGCATAGCCTTGTCCGAAAAGTCTGCAACTTTTCGGGGCCATACGTTTGTCTGCCGCATGGCCTTGTCCGAAAAGTCTGCAACTTTTCGGGGCCATGCTGAATCCTGTCGTAACCCCCAACTAATAGATTCTTTCTTGCTGCGCGCCGGCTGCGAAGTCAACGCCGCGCCCTTCCGTCATACTGGCGGACCGTGCCCTCGCCGCCGGTGATGATGCGCTGCGGATTGCGCTCGAGGTCGGTGATCGCCTGCTCGATCCTGGTGATCGACCGGCGGCCATCCTGCACTAGCGCCTCGACATCGCGCAGCCCTTGGCCCGAGAAGCGCGCCAGCCCGTCGGTGATCGTCCCCAGCCTGGAATTCAGCGTGTCGGCGACCTGGCGGAACGCCTTCAGTGTCTCACTGGCATCGACCATCAGGCCTTCGGCCTCGCCCGAGCCGAGGAGCTTGTCCACCTTGACCAGAATGCCGTCCACGCGCACCGACGCATCGTTGAGCCGCTCCGTCAGTTGTCCGGCATCGCTGATCATCTGGTCGATGTCGTCGGAGCGGCGGCCAAATCTCTCGGTGACCTTGGCCACGTCGGCGGCCGCCGTCCTTGCGTCCCGGCTCGCCACGTCGATATTGGTCAGCGTGCTTCGGACCCTCGCCGGATCGACGGCCTCGAGGATGCCGTCGGCCCTGGCCAGCGCATCGCTGCCTTTCTCGGCGAATTCGTTGATCGAGCCGACCGCCGTATCGACCCGCTTCACGACCGCGTCGAATTCGGTGCTGGTTTCGCTGAGGTTCTTCGTGAAGTTTTCGACATTGGCGACGATTTCCTCCACCTTCTCGGGGTCGACCGATTTCAGGATGTCTTCGGCTGCCCGAAGCGTGCCGTCGAGCTTGCCGGAAACGCCTGCCAGTTCCTCGGAAAGCTTGGATACGCTCTCCAGGAACCTGTCGACGCCGTCGGCATTCCTGGCCAGCGCATCGGAAAAAGTACGGGTATTCTCGACGGTCTGCGTCAGCGGTCCGCGGACATCGCGCGTGAACCCTTCGAGTTCGGAGAGCACCGTGTCGGCACGCTTGAAGATATCCTGCGCGGTCTGGAGCAGGTTGGTCACGGCCGAAGGGTCGGCGGTGATTTCGGCCACGGTGCCGTTAGCCTCAGCCTCGTCCAGGAGGTTCGGCTCCTCCAGGTTGGCGCCCCTGATCTCGATATTGGCCTGTCCGGTGAGACCGGCGATGCCGATATCGGCCTGAGTAGACCTGGTGATCGGAGTCAGCCGATCGATCTCGGTGTCGGCGATGGCCACGTTGGGGTTGGTGACGTCGATATAGACCCGCCGCACATTGCCGACCCTGACGCCGTTGAACAGGACCGCACTGCCGGTGCCCAGCCCGGAGGCGGACCCCGGAATGCGCACGCGCAGTTCGGTCGTTTCGCCGCGATCGCGGACCGCCGCCGTCCAGTAGACGAAGGCGAACGCAGCGACGATGGCCGCGAGCGTGAAGATTCCGACGATGACGTAGTTGGCTTTGGTTTCCATTCGGCGATCTTGCTTCTATTCCCTGGCGGCCAGGTCGAGCTGCCGCGCCCGCTTGCCGCGAAAGTAGGATTTCACCCACGGTTCCTCGCTGGCCAGCATATCTTCAATGGTTCCCTGGACCAGCACCTTCTTCTTGCCGAGAACCGCCACCCGATCGCAGACCGAGAACAGGCTGTCGAGGTCGTGCGTGACCATGTAGACGGTGAGGCCCATCGTGTCGCGCAGCTTCACGACCAGTTCGTCGAACTCAGAGGCGCCGATCGGATCGAGGCCGGAAGTCGGCTCGTCGAGGAAGACGATGTCGGGGTCGAGCGCCAGCGCCCGCGCCAGCGCGGCGCGCTTGATCATGCCGCCCGAAAGCTCCGAGGGAAATTTCAGCGCCGCGTCGCGCGGGAGGCCGACCAGTTCGATCTTGAGGAGCGCCAGCTCGTCCATCAGCTTTTTCGGCAGGTCGAGATATTCCCGCATCGGAACCTGCACGTTCTCCTGCACCGTAAGCGCCGAAAACAGCGCGCCGTGCTGGAACAGCACGCCGAGCCGCATGTCGATCTTGAGCCGCTCGGCTTCGTTCGCCTTGTCTACATCGACGCCGAACAGGTGGATCTTGCCCGAACGCTTCTTGGTGAGGCCGAGTATCGCCCGCAGTAGCACCGACTTACCCGAGCCCGAGGCTCCGACGAACCCCAGTATCTCGCCGCGCCTGATGTCGAGCGACAGTTTGTCGAGGACAATCTTGTCGCCGAAGCCGACGGTCACGTCGCGCGCCGAAAGGACGATGTCGTCCTCGCTGCCGGCGCAGGCTTTGGGTTGAGCGAGTTCGGCTTGTTCGCTCATGCTAGAAATCGATCGCTGCGAAGAATATTGCGAACATGCCGTCGAGGATGACGACCACGAAGATCGACTTCACCACGGAAGCGGTGACGTGCAGGCCGAGGGATTCGGCGCTGCCCCCGACCTTCAGGCCCTCGACCGAAGCTATCACGCCGATGACCATCGCCATGAACGGCGCCTTGATAAACCCCACGGCGATTGTGCTGACGTCGATGGCGCTGCGCAGGCGGTCGATGAAGGCTGCCGGAGCGATGTCGGAATAGAACCAGGAAACCAGGATGGCGCCGCCGAGAGACGCGAAATTGGCCGCGACCGTCAGGCAGGGCAGCGCTATAACCAAGGCGACTAGCCGTGGAAAAACCAGCACGCCGACCGGGTTGAGGCCGATGACCGTCAGGGCGTCGACCTCCTCGCGCATTTTCATCGAGCCGATCTCGGCTGTGATGGCGCTGCCCGAGCGGCCGGCGATCATGATCGCCGTCATCAGCACGCCGAGCTCACGCAGCACCAGTATGCCCACCAGGTCGACGACGAAGATGTCGGCGCCGAAATAGCGCAGTTGCAGCGCGCCCTGCTGGGCAACGATCGCGCCGACGATGGCCGACATCAGGACGACGACGGGAATGGCGCCGACGCCCATGCGGTCGATCTGGTTGAAGATAGCGGCAGGATTGACGCTGTGCCCGCGTCCGAGCTTCATCTGGCCGCCGCGGATGGTGGCGCCGAGGATGCCCATCGAGGCCAGAAAGTCGTCGCGGCCGGCATAGACGGCGCGGCCAAGCAGTTCCAGCGCGCGGATGATAATGTTCGGCTGCCGCGGCGGCTGCAACTCGTGGTCCTGGCGGGAAGCCTCGCCAACCGCCTCGAGCAGCACGGAGGCGGCCTCGTTCTGGCCGCGAATGCTGGTCTCCACGCCATTTTGGGCGAGCGAGGTCATCAGCCGGTCGATCAGCCATGCACCGGCGGTGTCCAACTTCTCGATCTTCGACAGATCGAGAACCATGGCGCGGCCCCGCGCTTTCCGCTCGATCTTGCGCATTTCGGCATCGACGAGCGCCACGGTGCGGGTCGTCCATACGCCCGACAGGGCACAATGAAGCACGCCGCCCTCTTCCGTCTCCGCGATCCGGGGACGGGAATTGTCGGCTGGCGCGCCGCTTGATTCCCTGGTGGCGTTGGTCAACATGCGCCCTGTATTAGCCCGCCAAGCGGGACCTGTCATTTGTCGTCAGATACTTAGCCCCGAACCGGAGCAGAAATATATGCAGCGTGACCTTTTAGTCGAGTCGCAGCGTTTCCCCATCGCCGGCACGTTCACCATCTCGCGTGGATCGAAGACGGAGGCGGAAGTGATCTGCTGCACGATCAGCGAGGGCCGTTTTTCGGGGCGCGGCGAATGCGTCCCCTACCGGCGGTATGGCGAGACCATGGAGCGCATCATAGCGGCCATCGAGGCCGTCCGCGGCGATATCGTCGGCGGGATGGACCGCGCCGGGCTGCTCCAGGCCATGCCGGCGGGCGCCGCCCGCAACGCGCTCGATTGCGCGCTGTGGGATCTCGAAGCGAAGATGTCGGGCAAACCGGCGCATTCCGGCGCCTGCGCCGCGCCGCCGCGCCCGATTGTTACGGCATATACCCTGTCGCTCGGCACGCCGGAGGCGATGGCGGAACAAGCGGCCCTCAACGCGGCGCGGCCGCTGCTCAAGGTCAAGATCGGCGGCGAAAACGACATCGAGCGCATCCGCGCGGTGGTGGCCGCCGCTCCCCGCAGCAAGATCATTCTCGATGCCAACGAGGGCTGGACCGACGAGAATATCGAAGCCAACCTCGCTGCCGCCGCCGCGCTTGGGGTCGCCCTGATCGAGCAACCGCTGCCTGCCGGCCGCGACGAGATCCTGCGGCGTATCGAGCACGCCGTCCCCATCTGCGCGGACGAGAGCGTACACGAGGCGAGCGACCTGGAAAAGCTCGCCGGCCTCTACGACGTGGTCAACATCAAGCTCGACAAGGCGGGCGGCCTGACCGCCGCCATGCTGCTGCGAGACCGGGCCAGGGAACTCGGCTTGTCCATCATGGTCGGCTGCATGGTCGGCACGTCGCTGGCCATGGCGCCGGCCGTGCTTCTGGCGCAGGACGCCGACTTCGTCGATCTCGACGGGCCGCTGCTCCTGGCGCAAGACCGGTCGCCCGGGCTCGTCTACCACGGATCGGTGGTTTCACCGCCCGAGCCGGCGCTTTGGGGCTGAGCTAGCCGCAAGCGCGATCAGGCAAATGCCCGCCAGCGCGAAACCCGCCATGACGTAGAAGCCGCCGACGCCGAAGGCCACATAGAGCGGGCCAGACAGCAGCGTCGCCGCCGCCATCGAAAAGCCGTTGGCGAAGAAGGCGATGCCCTGGGCTGCGCCCGTGCGTTCCTCGGCCACCGTCTCGGCGATCAGCTTCTGCACGCCGAGCAGGATGAGCCCGGTCGAAACCGCATGCAGCGCCTGCACGGCGAAGAACCCGGGGACTCCCAGGCCGAGCGGCCAGACCAGAGGATAGAGAACCCAGCGCACGATCGCCGCAAGCCCGGCGGCGACGAGCAGCGCCGGAACGGAAACCTTGCCGAAAATGCGGGTGAACACCAGGAACATGCAGACCTCGGCGACCACCGCCCAGGCCCACAGGAACCCGACGAGGGTTTCGCTGAGCCCGATCGATTTCCAGTAGATCGACACGAAGGTGAAGAGAAAGCCGTGGCTGGCGTTGATGACGCCGGCCCCTGCCACGAACAGCAGGAAATAGCGGTTAAGCAGCTTGGGCGCGGAATCCTGCAGGTCGGCGGCCGATAGCGGCGAGGCGCGGCGCGGCCGGCCAAGGCGCGGCGCAAGCAGCGCCGCCAGCAACGTCCCGACGAGCCCGATCGAGATCATCGCCGGCACGGCGTCGGCGCTGGTCGAGGCGAGCACGGCGCCGCCGCCCAGATTGGCGCAGAGGAAGGCAGCCGACCCCCAGATGCGCATGCTGGGATAGCTGGAGCGGAAGCGCCGGACGCCGGACAGCGCCAGCGAATCGGCAAGCGGCGAATGAGGCGTCCAGACCACCGTCAGCGCCAGGGACACGCCGAGCACGACGACATAGGTCGGTTCGAGGAAATAGCCGGCTGAAAGCGCCAGCGCCGAGGCGACCAGCACTATCAGGACATTGGCCCGGTCTTTGGCCTCATCCGCCAGCGCGGTGATGAAGGGCGTAGTGACGACGCGCAGGAACATCGGCGCCGCAAGAATGACGGCGATCTGCCCGGCGTCGAAGCCTTTTGCCTCCAGCCAGAGCGGAAAATAGGGAAGATGGACGCCGAGCGGGACGAACAGCGCCGCGAAGATCAGGCTGATGCGCAGTTCGAAATGGCGCGGCTTGACCAGTTGTTCGGGAGACAGCGGCGGGAGGGACATGGGCGGGAAATCCGGGCGGGCGCGACTCGACGAAGGAGCCCCGCCGCATCGCGCGTGCCTTAGCATGGCCGCCCATGCCGGAAAACTGTCTGGCCCAATCGATTAAACAGTCGGAATATCAGCCCTGTCCGCCGCGTGGCCTGTGATTCACCAGGCCGCGCCCGCCACCTGTCTGGTGGAGACGTTGAGCCGGTTGAACACGTTCGTCGTTGCGATCCAGAGGATCAGCGCCGCGAGCGCCCGCTCGTCATAGTGCCGGGCGGCTTCGTCCCAGACATCGTCGGGCACCGGGTCCGCCCGGTCGCTGAGCCGGGTAACGGCCTCGGTGAGAGCCAGTGCTGCGCGTTCGGCGTCGGTGAAGTACGGCGTGTCCCGCCAGGCCGAAACCGCGAAGAGCCGTTCGTCCGTTTCGCCCGACTTCCTGGCCGTGCGCGCGCCGGCGTCGACGCAAGCGCCGCAGCCGTTGATCTGGCTCGCGCGCAGGTGCGCCAATTCGAGCGTCAGCGGCGGCACGCCGCCTTTTTCGATGGAGGCCCTGAGGGCCAGTATGGCCTGCATGGCGTTGGGAACGATCGCCGCTGGGTTCTTCATTCGTGGTTGCATCGGTCTTCTCCTTTTGGTTTCAAGTTGATCAGATCTGCCCGCTCGCCGGCGGACATATCGGGACGCGCTTCCCGTAGCCGCGGTGAGGCGGCTGGAAGCTCGTCGCCGTTTTGAGAGTGCTATCGGTCCAGCCGCGCCGTCACCCGCTCCAGCGCATCGATGAACCGCTGCCAGCCGTAACCTGCGCCCTGGTAGTTGGCCTCGTCCTGCGGCCGGAAGCCCGACTGCTCCATGCGCAGATGCGTGCCGCCGCCCTTTGCCGGCGTCAGCGTCCAAGTGACGATTGTCTTCAGCCCTCCCGCCGCCTCCTCGCCCGAAGCGTTCCAACTGTAGGACAGCCGCTCATTGGGTTCGACGGCAAGTACCTCGCAATCGGTCACGCCGTTCCAGTGCGGCATGGGAGCGGCGCGGAAATTGAACCTGTGGCCGACGACCGGCTGGAAATCGTTCGCCATCAGCCATTCCTCGATCAGCGGACCCTGCGTGAGGGCGCGCCAGAGCTTTTGCGGCGGATGTGGCATTTCCCGTTCGACGACGAGGGAACGTGTAGCGGCGGTTTCAGTCATGGTCATTGCCTTGGAATGGGTTACGGATATTTCTTCACGAACTTGTCGAAGAACGCCGTGGGCCGGCAAGAGATTCGACGCAACGTTTGGAATAGCTGCCGACCCTGAGCATCGGTTTCGTCCTTACTGGTCCATCCTGTCGAGAACATCCTCGAGCCGATCGAACCGGTCGCGCCAGAACGCGCCGTAGAGGCTCATCCAGTCGATCAGCGGCGCCAGCCCCTTCGGCTGGGCGCTGTAATGGGTTTCGCGCCCGGCGCGCCGGTCGCGCACAAGGCCTGCATGCTTCAGCACGCCGAGGTGTTTGGACACTGCGGGCTGGGAGACGCCGGAATGGCTGGTCAGCGCATGCACGGTCTGCTCGCCGTCGCGCGCCAGCCGCTCGAAGATCGCCCGGCGGGTCGGGTCGGCCAAGGTCCTGAAGAGGGTATCGGATGCGGCGTCCATGTCAAACCATAACTCGCGAGCTATGGGTAATCGATAACTCGCCAGCTATGGGTTAGTCAAGAGGCAATTGGTCAGGGGCACGCGGCGAGGCAGGATCGAACGAATTCCGCGCCGCGGTCAGGCCGCCTTGACCGTCTCGTTGTCGACGACGACCGGCACGAAGGGCTGGTCGAGCGCCATGGGCGCAAGCGCGCGGACATGCGGCCAGTGCAGGATTTCCATTGCGCCGTCGAAATGCTCGACCACCGCCGTGCAGCTTTCCACCCAGTCGCCGGTGTTGATGTACTGCACGTCGTCGAACCGTTCGATGACAGCGTGGTGGATGTGGCCGCAGATGACGCCGTCGACCTCGGAGCGGCGCGCCTCCTCGGTCAGCACCTCCTGGAAGGCGCCGATGAAATTCACGGCTTTCTTGACCTTGACCTTGGCCCAGGACGAGAACGACCAGTAGGGCATGCCGAACAGCCGCCTGAAGCGGGCGATGATCCGGTTGACCATGATCGCGGCGTCATAAGCCTTGTCGCCGAGATAGGCGAGCCAGCGCATGTTGTGGACCACCGTGTCGAACTGGTCGCCATGGATGACGAGGTATTTCTTGCCGTCGGCGCTCTCGTGGATGGCGCGGTCGGCGACCACGATGCCGCCGAAGTGCACGCCCTGGAACATGCGCAGGAACTCGTCGTGGTTGCCGGCGATATAGGTGATCTGCACGCCTTTGCGCGCCTGCCGCAGAAGCTTCTGGACCACATCGTTGTGGGTCTGCGGCCAGTGCCAGGACCGGCGCAGCCGCCAGCCGTCGACGATATCGCCGACCAGATAGATGGTCTCGGCCTCGTGATGGCGCAGGAAATCGATCAGGAACTCGGCCTTGGCCGACTTCGACCCGAGATGGACGTCGGAGATGAAGAGCGTTCGGAAGCTGCGGGGTTTGTCGCCGGGCATCGGATTCTGACCATTTATCTCGGCCCGCCTATGCCGTGATTCATGCAACAGGCGTATGACGGTTGCCGTCGGTCCGCCCTGCGCGATAGGTTGCCCGCCGGTTCACAACAAGGAGTCGCCCCATGGATCTCGGCATTCGCGGAAAAAAGGCCATCGTCTGCGCTTCGAGCCGCGGCCTCGGCAAGGGCTGCGCGATGGCGCTGGCCGAGGCGGGCTGCGACCTCGTCGTCAATGGACGCGACGCGGGGACGCTGGCCAGGACCGCCGTCGAGCTGCGCCAGCGCTTTGGCGTTCAAGTGACCGAAATCGCCGGCGACGTCGCCGATCCGGCCGTCCAGAAAGCGCTGCTCGCCGCCTGCCCCGAGCCGGACATCCTGGTCAACAACAATGGCGGCCCGCCCTTCCGCGATTTTCGCGAGCTCGACCGCGAGGCGATCGTCAAGGGCGTGACCAACAACATGATCGCGCCGATCGAACTGATCCAGGCGGTGCTCGACGGCATGGCGGCGCGCGGCTTCGGCCGCATCGTCAACATCACATCGCTTTCAGTCTATGTGCCGATCCCCGGGCTCGATCTGTCGTCGGGCGCCCGCGCCGGGCTGACCTCGTTCCTGGCCGGCGTCGCGCGAACGGTGGCGGACAAGAACGTCACCATAAACAACATGTTGCCGGGAAAACTTGACACTGATCGGCTGCGCCCTGCGCACGAAATCGGCACCGTGGAGGAGCCCGCAGCCGCCGCCGCGCGCAAGGCGCAGGCCTCTGCCGCCGTTCCGGCCAAGCGCCTCGGCACGCCGGAGGAATTCGGCCAGATATGCGCGTTCCTGTGCTCAGTCCATGCCGGCTACCTGACCGGCCAGAACATACCCGTCGACGGCGGACTCTACGTCAGCGCGTTTTAGCACTACGAAGACATCTCCCGGTGCGTAAGCGCCTATCGGAGACCTCGAAATTCCGCCGGCACGTGTTAAGGAGGTGGACGACGAACAAGCGGGGGAGCGCCGAATGGAGACCAACAAGACCGAAGCCGGGCACTCCGACCTCGATGAAGCGGCGCTCTATTTCCACAAGCATCCGACGCCGGGCAAGCTGGAGATCCAGGCGACCAAGCCGTTGGGAAACCAGCGCGACCTGGCGCTCGCCTATTCTCCGGGCGTCGCCGCCCCCTGCCTCGCGATAAGAGACGATCCAGCAACCGCCGCCGACTACACGGCGCGCGCCAACCTGGTTGCGGTGATCTCCAACGGCTCGGCCGTGCTGGGCCTCGGCAACATCGGACCGCTCGCCTCCAAGCCGGTGATGGAAGGCAAGGCCGTCCTGTTCAAGAAATTCGCCGGCATCGACGTCTTCGACATCGAGATCGACGCGCCGGAAATCGGGCGCATGGTCGAGACGGTTGCGGCACTCGAGCCGACCTTCGGCGGCATCAACCTGGAGGACATCAAGGCGCCGGAATGCTTCGAGGTCGAGGAGCAGCTCAAGGCGCGGATGAAGATCCCGGTCTTCCACGACGACCAGCACGGCACTGCGATAATCGTCGCGGCCGCGGTGCTCAACGGCCTGGAATTCGCCGGCAAGAAGATCGAGGACATCAAGATCGTCACTTCGGGCGCGGGCGCGGCAGCGCTTGCCTGCCTCAATCTGCTCGTCTCGCTCGGCGCGAAGGTCGAGAACATCTGGGTCACGGACCGTTTTGGCGTCGCCTACAAGGGTCGGCTGGACGAGATGGAC
>DASZDZ010000047.1:0-59217 GCA_035941355.1 Pseudaminobacter sp. | reverse complement strand
GTCGATCTTCAGGCCGCCATCAACCGCTTTATCCGCGAATACAATGCCGAGAACCCGCAACCATTCATCTGGAAAGCCAACCCCGATGACATCATCGCCGCCCGAAACCGCGGGTTCCAAACGTTGGAATCAATCCACTAGGTCCTGGAAGAGACCTCCCCCGCCCTGTCCAGATTGAGCAACCGAGAACGCTAATCTGGTTTTTCGCTTTTTTTGGCCCGAAGCGGTCTAGAAATCGCGTCGACTGATGCCCAAACGGCCCCCGCCCGAATTGGAACAGTTCGCCGAGTTGTGCGCTTTGGAAAGTGAAGCCTGAACGAGGAGAATATCCATGGCCGAGTACAAGGGGCGGAACCACGTCCAAATCCAAAAACCTTCGATTCAGTCGCCCGACAGCGATCAACTCCACGACGAGGCTAGTGTCGGCGAGGAAGCCAAGGAACCTCGGATGAAACCTATGAGCGGCGGAGCAGCACCAGAACCGGATCCGCTTCGCAATCCGGTTGCCAATCGAAACACAGAAGGGCCGAGACAGGCGGGCGTCACGCCGCGGCCGACAGACAAGCCGATCGAGTGACGTCAGATGACAGCGCCGCGGTCGATTGAACGCGAGGGCGGCTGCCTGTGCGGTGCCGTACGCTTCCGCCTGCAGGGGCAACCAATCAGGGCCGGCATATGCCACTGCCTCGATTGCCGGAAGGTCAGCGGATCCTTCTTCTCGGCTTTCGGGATATGGCCGCGTACCAGGTTCCAGTCGACTGGGGAGGTTGGCACCTACGCCGGCCGTAGCTTCTGCCTCTCCTGCGGTGGGAGGGTTTTCTCGCTTACCGACGCCGAGGCTGAGATCATGCTCGGGAGCTTGGACCAAGCGCCTAGCGACGTAGCCCCTGAATACGAGCTGTGGATCGGCCGGCGCGAGGAGTGGATGGAAGCCCTGCCCTGGGCCGAGCAGTTTGAGCACGATCGGGAGCCGCCTGCTCAACCTGTTGCTGACGAGCCGATGCCCGACGTTCCGCAGCAATCCGACACCTGACCAACAGCAGCGGCAGTCTGTCTGTTGGCATCGCCGCAGAGGAGATTCCAGATGGCCGAAAAAGCGAAACGTGCAAGGCCGCAAGTGAGGAAGCCGGAAGTCCCTGGTGCACGCAGCGCAAAGGCTGATCCCGACCGCAAAGACACCGCGAGCGGTCCTAAGACCTCCGAGACCAGCGGAGCGCCACCGCGCGACACCCACGAATGGCCCTCGAAAAATCCAGAGGCTGATCCTAAAGGCAAAGTGGCGCCGCGGCCGGACGAGAAGCCAGTGACCGGAGCCTGACAGCGGCGCGATGGTGAAGTTTGGCCGATCGGCGTGAGGGTGTTCCCCGGGGGAACGGTGGCGCCCCTTCATGCTTCCTCCCGACCTTCTGGCCAGCGGCGCCAATATTTCGCGCTCGTAGGCGCTCGCAACCATGATGTCGATCGTGCTCGATCGCGGAGGCGTCAGGGAACGAACCGCTCCGCCATGTGTTAGCACTTCATGATGTACACCTTGGAACCCCACGGTCGCGGGATAGCGACCGATATTTTGACCTTGGAACTGGCCAAGGCCAGGCAGCGCGTTAACCGAGCCGAGCTTGCCCTCGAACGCGCAAACGAAATGCTGGATGAAGGCTGCGGCGTCGGAATCAATCTCGCGCTCTGCAGCAGGATAAGGTTCGCGCAGCGGCGTGTGATCGAAGCCAGAGAGCGCCTGACGAAGATCGATCCCACCAGCATGAATTGACCCCTCCTTTGGGATTGTTGCCCCGCGACCCTCCACCTTGAAACTGCGAGATACGGGGACGTTTATCGCGCCGCAAGGCTCGCGCTGCTGAGGCAGCAAATGATCCGGCACATCAAGCGCACTGACGCCTCGGCTCAAAAAGTCGAGCAAGCGCTGGCTAGGTTGGCCGAAGCAAACGCACCCATGGACCGGCTCGCGCGGCATCAGTAGGGCCACGCTCACGCACGCCTCCGCATCGGCACGATGTGCGGGGGATGGTTCGGCTGCCCATGCGAAGAGATCGCCCTGGGCAGGGTCGACTTTCCGTTTTCTCATGATGCCAGCCTCCGCTGTTGCTCGACCATCGCCGGCGTCAGCTGCCCCGCCACGAATTGTCTTCGGAAGAACACCACCACGCCCGGCAGGAAGCCTCGGGTCAGTTGCGCCAGCATCCGCTCAAGCTCTTCCTCGCTGTCTGGAACGGGATATGGAACGTGCGGGTCGTCACCACTGGCTAGGGCATAGGTGTTCATCTCAACAGGGGGACTTACCCTCTGAGTGTAACCTTCCTCTTCAGAGCTATCTTCCTCTAGGTATTCATATAGGTAATTGCCTGCACCAGCTTCAGTCACGGGCCTGCGTCCGGTGCAGGGGACAAAGCCTTCCGGGCCTGCACCAGCTTCAGTCACGGGCTTGTCTGGTGTGACTGCATCCGGTTCAGTCACAACCGCCGACGCCTGACGCTTCTGCCGCTGTTTTTCCTTCCGTTGGGCGTCAATCCGCTTGAGTGTCTCGCGCGCGATCAGCACGTGGTCGAGCACGTGGTTTTCAGGGGCGAAGCTGAGACGATACCGAACCGCTCCGGCACCTGTTTTGCCCTCGGGAACGAAGTAGCCGAGTTCGATCAGCTTATTCCGGCCGGCGATGATTGCATGGGGGCTGAGTCCGCCGGTGGCGACCTGTAAGTCGAGGATGGACACGTAGGCCGTACCCTTCTCGAAATCCGAGATGAACCGCAGGTATGCTCGCACGATCTTGAGCGCCGGAAGCGGACAACGAGGATCGGCGTTCACCATGTCCTCGAAGTCGAACTTTCGCGTTGCCAGGGATCGAACTTTTGCCTCGTCCTCAGCGATCTTTCCCTCATGTGAAGGAACGTCTGCCGCGTCACTCATGAGGCGCGCCCCCGGATCATATGGCTCTCTTGGATCGCCTGGCAGCACTCGACAGCCGACAAGCCGAACATGGCCTTGAGTGCCGGCACCAATGGCTTGGGCCGGTCTCCCGGCGGCGTGGCCGCTAGAAAGCGCGCGGCCTCGTCGACCGCGGCCGAGTGCTCGTGACTGAGCCCGGTGGTGCCGCCGACGGGTAGGTCGGATGTCATGCGCCCTCTCCGACGAAGAAGCGGATGAGTTGGCGGCGCTCGGCAACCCACCGGTCCCCAACTTTGCGCGCCGGCAACTCGCCCTTTTCAAGCATGTTGTAAGTCTGTCTGCGAGTGCGCCCGATGAAAACCGCAATGGCCTCAGCGCCCCAGACAAGATCGATTTCATTGCTCATCGACGTGCACCTCAATGTTCGTCTGATTACAGTTTATGAACCACGGTGGTGTATAAACCACGGTGGTTCCCTTGATGTCAAGACCACGGTGGTCCATAAGAGAGCCGAGAGAAGGAAAAATGGGCGATGGCGCGTGAAGACCCACAACTGAAGCTGCGGCTCAGCGAGGAAGTGAAGCGGCAAATAGCGGACGCCGCGAAGGCAAACGGTCGATCGGTAAACGCAGAGATCGTTGCCCGGATCGAAATGGCGGAATCATTGAAGGAGTTGCTGTCGAACTTCGAATCGGCGAAGGAGCGCATCCTCGCTCAGGAAGCGCGGGAGGCCGACCTGAAAAAGCAGGTTACGAGGCTGCACGGCATTGCTACCTCCGCCCAGGATATCAACCGGCAGCTAATCGCTGCCTTGATGCAACGCCTCGGCATGACCGAGGAGGAGATCACCGCGATCACTAAGCCGACAAAGGCACGCTAGCCATGTCCGTCCGCAAACGCACATGGACCAATTCGAAGGGTGAGGATCAAACCGCATGGGTCGCCGATTACGTTGACGGCAAGGGCGCGCGCCGGCTGAAGACATTCAAGCTCAAAAAGCAGGCCGACGCATTCGCCGCTACGGCCTCTGTCGAAGTCAGAGAAGGCGTTCACGTTGCCGACAGCGCCAGTGCTACCGTGAAACAGGCCGGCGTGTTCTGGATCGCCAGTAGCGAGGCCGCCGGGCTCGAGCGAACCACGGTCGACAGCTACCGCTCGCACGTCGACCTCCACATCGTGCCGTGCATCGGCAGCCTGAAACTCTCTGCTCTCAATATCCCGGCCGTCCGCTCGTTCGAGGATCAGTTACGCGAAGCCGGTCGATCACCGGCGATGGTGCGCAAGGTGATGGTCAGCCTCGGCTCATTGCTTGCGGATGCGCAGGAGAGGGGACTGACTGGCCGCAATGTGGTGCGCGATATCCGCGGTCGACGGAAGGGCGGCGAGCGCAGGCAGGAGAAGCGCCAGAAAGGCCGTCTGAAGATCGGCGTGGACATTCCAACCCGCGAGGAGGTCAAGACCATTGTCGGCGCTCTGGAGGGCCGCTGGAGGCCATTGCTGCTGACGGCGATCTTTACCGGGCTGCGCGCGTCAGAGCTCCGCGGCTTGCGCTGGAGCGACGTTGACCTCGATCGGCGCGAAATCCGCGTCCATCAGCGTGCCGACCGCTTCAACACGATCGGCAAGCCCAAGTCGATTTCAGGCGAGCGGACCGTGCCGGCGCCGCCCATGGTCATCAATGCTCTGAGGGAGTGGAAGCTGATTTGCCCGAAGCGCGATACCGGCAACGTCGACGCCAACGGCAACAAGATCATGGCGCTCGACCTCGTGTTCCCAAACGGGGCAGGGAAGGTGGAGCAACTGAACAACATAGTGCGGCGTGGGCTGCAGCCGGTCCAGATAGCGGCCGGCGTGGCAGTCGAAACAGATGCAGTCGACGAGGAGGGCAAGCCGGTGCTGGCGGCGAAGTATTCCGGGCTCCATGCGCTCCGCCACTTCTATGCCTCCTGGTGCATCAATCGCCCTCAGGATGGCGGCCTCGGGCTACCGCCCAAGGTGGTACAGGAGCGGCTTGGTCACTCGTCGATCGTGATGACGATGGACGTCTATGGCCACCTGTTTCCGCGTGGTGACGATGCCGAAGAACTCGCCCTGGCGGAGCGTGCGCTCCTCTCTTGACGCGACATGGACGCAACATGGCGTCTGAAAGTCGAATGAAATCAAAGGCGAAAATCGGATTGTGGATCCGGAGGTCGGTGGTTCGAGCCCACCCAACCGTACCAATTCCTCCTCGCTCGTTTCGCCACATCCCAAGTCACAAATCCGTCGCTTCCCTCGAAGATCGCATAAAAGAAGCCTGAAGCTTCACGCGAAAACGACGGATATTCCGCCGCAAGAGCGATATGGCTTTGGAGCGGAAAAATGATACGCTCGCCGGCATTGGTAGATATTACTGGCTGGTGGGGAGCTAGTTATGACAGCCTATGGCGTAGTTCGATTTCGCCCGAAACCGGGTCATGAGGAAGAGTTTGAAACGACGTTCCGCCGCTTACCCCGCAATTTCGAGGGGTTGCGGAAGTTCGCGCTCATCAAAACCGGCGAGGGGACCTACTGTTCGATTGGCGAGTGGGAAAGTTACGATCACATGGTCGCGGCTCGGCCGAAGATGGCCGGCAATCTCGACCAATTCCGCCATACGCTGGAGAAATTCGAGGGAGACCTGGGCGTCACGGATGCGATCTCGGGCGAGGCCGTTTTCGAGATGACATCGGTCGGATAGAGACGGTCGCTTGCGATGACATGCGGTTTTGCCGCGGCTAAAAGGTCAGACAGACTGCCTTGGCCAGCCGGTCGCTTTGGCTTCCGGTAAATTGCGACCTATTCATCGTCCAGCTTGGTCGCCTCATCCGCCTCGACAACGGACTCGTACCCGGCATTCCAATCGCTATAAGCGCCGGTCCCCGGCTGATAGGGATTGTCGTCCTTGCTCATGCCGGTCTCGGCCGCGACGACGCCTTGATCGAATGGTGACATGCCGTTCCTCGTGTTCCTGCCAGGGATATAGGAACTGCCGGCCCGATAGGCGACACTTTGAGTGATTTCACTTTGCTCAAACTCAGGAAACATCTCGCATCAGAAAAGCGAGCCTTGTCCGCCCGCCTCTTTCGGCTTGTCCGCCGGCTTCGGGCGCGGGCGGGCTGCGTCAGTGCCGCTTGTCGCGATGGCATTGGTCTTGCCGTCGGCGAATTCGATGCCAAGCGCTGAGCCCGGCGCGATGTCGGCCGCGCGGCGGACCACTGCGCCCGAAACGTCCGTTACCAGCGCGAAGCCCCGCGCCAGGATCGCCTTGTGCGACAGCGTCGACAGCAGTCGATCGGCCTGTGTGAGCCGGCCGCGCAGGCGTTCCAGTCCTCGCATGGTCGCCTCTTCTTGCCGGCGCGTGGCGAGAGTTAGCCGGTCACGCGCGGTGTTGCGGGCGCGCAAAAGCGGCTGGACGGAGATGCGCGGCTGGAGGGACTGCAGCCGTTTCTTCTTCAAGGCGAGCGCGGCGTCCGCGCATCGCGGCAGTTGCGAAGCCGACCGCAGCAGTCGCGCGCGGCTTTCTCGGGCGATGCCGCGCAGCGCGGCCTGCGCGCGCAGCAGGTCGCGGTCGGCCAGCCTGCGCCATTCCTCGATCCGCCGCGACAGGGTGGTGGATGACAGCCGGACGCCGCCGAGCCGCGCCCGCTTGCGCTCGGTGCTGACGATCAGCGCGCGCGAAAGCCGGGTGGTGGCCTCGTCGAAGTGCCGCCGCGGCAGCGCCAGCAGCTGGTCGGGCGTGGGCAGCGCGCGCGCCGCCGCCCGCATCGCCTGCCGCTTGCGTTCGAAATTGCGCGAGGCGCCGGCCTTCAGCCGGGCGGCGAGGCTTGCGAGATTGGCTTCGAGCTCGGCCTTCACCGGAACGGCAATTTCGGCAGCCCCCGTCGGCGTCGGCGCGCGCATGTCGGCGACGAAATCGATGAGGGTCCAGTCGGTCTCATGGCCGACCGCCGAGATCACCGGAATGCGGGAGGCCGCCACGGCGCGCGCCAGCGCCTCGTCGTTAAAACCCCAGAGATCTTCCAGGCTGCCACCGCCGCGCGCCACGATCAGCACGTCGGGGCAGGGAACCGGGCCGCCTCCGGCCAGCGCGTTGAAGCCGTTGACGGCGGCCGCCACTTCCGCCCCGGAAGTCTCGCCCTGCACGCGCACCGGCCAGACCAGCACATGCAGCGGAAAGCGGTCCTTGATGCGGTGGATGATGTCGCGGATGACCGAACCTGTCGGCGAGGTGACCACACCGATCACCTTCGGCATGAACGGCAGCCGCCGTTTTCGCCCGGCCTCGAACAGGCCCTCGGCGGCGAGCCGGCGCTTGCGCTCTTCCAGAAGCGCCATCAGCGCGCCGGCGCCCGCAGGCTCCAGATTGTCGATGACGATCTGGTAGTTCGACTTGCCGGGATAGGTGGTCAGCCGGCCGGTGGCGATGACCTCCATGCCTTCCTCGGGGCGGAATTTGAGGCGGGCCATCGCTGTCTTCCACACGACGGCGTCGAGCCGGGCGCGGTCGTCCTTCAGGCAGAAATAGGCGTGACCGGAGGAGTGCGGCCCGCGATAGCCGGAGATCTCGCCGCGCACCCGGACATTGCCGAAAGCGTCCTCGACGGTGCGCTTCAGCGCGCCGGAGATCTCGCTCACCGTATATTCGGCAGCGTTGGTTTTCGATTCGGTGAAGAAATCGCTCATTTGCGGATTGGTGCTTTTCCGGCCGTTCGGGTCAAGTGCGTCGCATGCATATATCGTTTGCCTCAATGGTTCGATCAGAAGAATTGGATGGACCGAGGGGCGGGCAGGGGCATAGGCAGGGCCATGACCGCACGAACCGATACCATCGACGCAGCCGCTGCTCGCCCCGCCGCGAGGCCCGCAAGCGCCGACCAGCCGTTCCAGCCACTCGACTACGGCCTCTATGCGCTGACCGTGATCGCCTGGAGCGCGTCGTGGTTCGCCATTGAGCTTCAGGTCGGCAGCGGCGTCTCCAACGAGGTCAACCTGGTCTGGCGCTTCGCCATCGCCACGCTCCTGATGTTCGCCTGGGCGGGATTCTCCGGCCGCCGGTTGCGCTTCCCGGTCGCCGACCATCTGCGCTTCGCAGCACTTGGCGTGCTGATCTTCTCGTCCAACTTCCTGTTCTTCTACTACGGCGCGGGCTATCTGGTCAGCGGCCTGTTGTCGGTCGTGTTCTCGCTTGCCTCGGTCATCAACATGCTGCTTGGCGCGCTCGTCATGCGCGAACGCCCGTCGCCGCGCATTCTCGCCGGCGGCCTGATCGGCTTTGCCGGCATCGCGCTGATGTTCTTTCCCGAGATCGCCGCCCACGGCTTGTCCGGCGGCACTCTGACCGGGCTTTTGCTTTGCGTGTGCGGAACGCTGAGCTTCTGCGCCGGCAATCTCGTCTCCGCCTCCAACCAGCGCCGCGCCCTGCCACTGGTTTCGACCAGCGCCTGGGGCATGCTCTACGGCACGCTGTGGTCGGGCTTTCTGGCCTTCCTGTTCGGCAAACCGTTCATCGTCGATCTGAGCGCGTCCTATATCGGCTCGCTGGTCTTCCTGGCCGTCATCTCGACGGTGATGGCGTTCGCCGCCTATCTAACCCTGCTCGGACGCATCGGCGCTGCGCGCGCCGGCTACGCCACGGTCATCTTCCCGGTCTTCGCGCTGCTCATCTCGACCGCGCTCGAAGGCTATGCCTGGACGATCTACGCGATCCTTGGCTTAGCCTTTGTCGCCGCCGGCAACGTGCTCGTAATCCGTGGCGGAAGACGCTGAAACAGGGCTAGGCAGCCTCTGCGTCTTCCGGTTTCAAGGTCAGTTTGAAGCCAAGCGAATTCAGGACGCCAAGAAAAGTGGTGAGTCTGGGGTCGCCTGTTGGACCTAGCGCTTTGTAGAGCGCCGCTCGAGTAACCCCTGTCCCGCGCGCCACTTCGGTAATTCCGCGCGCCCGCGCGATCGTCCCGAGCGCGGTGGCGATATAGGTTGCATCGCCGCTCTCCAGCGCATCAGCGAGGAGCTCGGCCTGGGCTTCCGGCTCGCGCAAATATTGAGCTGCGTCGAAGGGAATGGTTTCGGTTCTCATCGTAGGTCGTCCTTCAATCCTTTGGCCGGTACCTTCGCCAAGGCGATATCACGATCCTGTTGCCGCTTGTCTCCGCCGCACAAGAGCACGATCAGAGTTCGTCCTCGTTTGTGTGAAGTACAAGCGATAGCCCGGGCCATAGTCCACCCGAAGCTCGCTTATCCCGCCACCCACCGGCTTGACGTCGCCGAAGAGACCAGCCTCAAGGCGAACCAGACGCTGCGCAATTTTCGTCGCAGCGCGTGAATCCGCCAGATCGGCGAGCCATCTGGCGAACTCCTTCGTCTGCCGGATTTCGATCATCCGAATCTAGGCACGATCGTATGGCTTGTCAACTATAGTATACAACCTACCACCCGGGCAATATGTGGCTGGGCCTCAGCCTGCGGCCGCGGGTGGCGGCCATGGCGGCGAAGTCGAACGTGCCGGTCTCCTCGGCGGCAGGCACCGAGATATTGTCGAGGCTTTCGGAAATGTGCCGCGCGATCGCTTCGACGATGTCGGCGCGCGCGGTGTGGCCGCGCATGATGCCGATCTTGCACTCGGGCAATGCGCCGAAGCCGTCGGCTTCGCCGAGCACGCGCATGCCGGGGCGCAACGCGCATTCCGGCAGCACCGAGATCGCCAGTCCGGAAAGCACGGCGGCGGTGATGACGGTCGCCGACCAGCTTGTGAACAGGATGCGGTATTCGCGGTTCATCCCGTCCAGCACGTCGCAGGCTGCGCGCCGCCAGATGCAGGTCGGGCGTCCGAACGCCAGCGGCAGGATCTCCTGCTCATGCGTGGCATGATTGGCCGAACTCACCCAGAGCAGGGGCTCGCGGCGTACCACTTCCGACTGCCCCTTGGCGTCGTCATGGGTGACCAGCGCCAGGTCGAGATGGCCCCGTTTGATGTGCTCGACCAGATTGAAGGTCGGCTCGCAGATGACGGTCAGCTCGACGCGCGGGTTGGAGCGGGAAAACCGCGCCATGATCTCGGGCAGAAAGCGGTCGGCGTAATCGTCCGGCGTGCCGATGCGGATCGTGCCTTCGAGCCGCCGGTCGTCGAAGGCGGCCAGCGTCTCGCGGTTGAGATGGATCATGCGGCGCGCGTAGGAAAGCAGTCTTTCGCCTTCCTCGGTCAGCTTGTTGGTGCGGCCGTCCTTTTCGAACAGCGCCTTGCCGATGCGCTCCTCGAGGCGGCGCATCTGCATCGACACCGCCGACTGCGTGCGGTGCACCTCTTCGGCGGCGCGGGTGAAGCTGCCTGTGTCGGCGATCATGATGAATGTCTGCAACTGGTCGAGATCGAGCGGCGCTGCCATGGGAACCATCCATCATGCTTGTTGATGCTAAAGATTAAAAACATTCGTTGGATAAATCAATCTTCTGGTGAGACTATCGCAGCGTCAACACGAGGCCTGTGATTTGCCACGGATTGCCGCGCTCGCGCGCGGCTTTTCCGATTGCCTTCATGCGCCCGCATTTTGAAGGAGACCAGACATGACTGCGCTCGATCACGCGACCCAGACGATGCACGCCGCAACCCGTCCGGCGGCAGTGACGCGCATCGTCAACGCGGTCTCGGCCTTTTTTCGAAGCTGGCGAAACCGCCGCGAATTCTATCGCCTCGGCGACATGTCGGACGCCGAACTCGCCGATATCGGCCTGACCCGCGCGGACCTGCATGTCGTCGTCGGCTCGCCATTCGGCATCGATCCGACGGTACGCCTCGGCGCGATCGTCCAGGCCCGCACGGAAAACATCGAAGATATGGCCCGCCGGGTCAGCTGAACCGCGATCAGGAGTTTACGCAGGCTCCCCCACTCCCCGCCGGTTTCCCACAACCGGCCTGCCTGCACATTGCCCGGCCTGCGAAGGCCGGGCTTTTTCTTGCCGGGTTGCGGCGGCTTGGCTCGCTATCAAAGGGCAATGCGGCTGAGGAAATCGCGGGCCAGGGCGACGATCTCGTCGAGGTTTGTTTCCAGCGCCCAGTGCCCGCCGTCGAGCAGGTGTAGCTCGGCATTTGGTAAATCCCGCAGATAGGCGCGCGCGGAGCCTTCCGGCATATAGCCGTCCTGCGGTCCCCAGACGATGAGCGACGGCGGCTGGTGTTCCCGAAGATAGGCCTGATACCTGGGAAACCAGCCAAGGTTCTCCTTCAGGGCCGCGATCACGCTGACCGCTATCTCTCGCCGTTTCGGCGTCATCAGCGACCAGTGCAACTGCCAAAGATCCGGCGGAATGCGCTCAGTCAGTTCGTCCCGAACATCATTCAGGAACTCGTCCTTGAACCCCTCTTCGCTCACGGCTTCCGCGAGCTTGGCGCGTCCTTCCGGTGTTGGATTGCGCCAGTACTCCTCGAGCGGCGCATATTTGGGGCCGAACTGGTCCTCGTAGATGTCGCCGTTCTGGATGATCAGCCCCGCGATCCGCTCCGGCGATCCCATGGCGAGCCGCAGGCCGATCTGCGAACCGAAATCGTGCAGATAGAGGACGTAACGTTCGACCCCCAGCCTGGCCAGGAAATCTGCCAGAAACGCCGCATAGCCGTCGAAACTGTAGTCGAAATCCTCTGGCGTATCGCTGTAGCCGCAGCCGGGGAAATCGGGCGCGATCAGCCGCCACCGGTCGGCCAGGTGCGGCATGAAACTGCGGAACTCGTAGGACGAGCATGGATAGCCATGAGGCAGGAGGATGACGGGAGCGTCCGCCGGTCCCGCCTCGCGATAAAAGACGCCGAGTCCATCAAGGTCGATACGGCGATGCTTTACGATTGCTGAGCTGTTCAAGGCGACATCTCCAATCGTTTGTGTATCGGAACGCGAGCAACGGCTGAAGGAGTCAGCTCCGCCAGCGGCTCCCGCCAAACGTGCATCGGCGCGTGATGTTCCGGCCCGGGCGCGATCCAAGCTTGAGAAAGGTAGGGCTTTTCTAATGGAGGATTGGGCTAAGCCCAGCCGGCCCATCGCTCGCCGCGTCGACGGACGCAGTCAATCCCATCACGGGTCTGGCGCAAGCCGGGCGAAGCACTCTTCCCATTTTGTCGGTCCGGCCTCGCGCGACTGGACGATCTCGAGTGTCCTTCGAGAGGTGTTGGGATCCCGCAAGGCACGGATGAACGCCTCCGCTACGTCCTCGCGGGCGATCTTGTGTCGTGGCGAGAGCGGCAACTCGTCCTGGCCGATTCGTATCCGATAACGGCCACCTGGCCTATTGATCAGGAATCCGACGCGGATGACCGTATAGTCCACGCCGCTCGCCCGCAATTCTTCCTCGACCTTCCGCCGCCAGACGAGCGTGTTACGCTTGAGCAGGTTGATCAGCCACGCCGACACCGAGTGCGTCTTGATGCCGATCGAATTCATGTAGAGGAAGCGGCCGTGAAATCGGGTGTGCCGTGCGGCCGCGAGTGTATCCAAGACGCCCTGATAGTCGGTCTGCCTGACGAGGCGTTCGGGCGCGTAGCGTCCGCTGGGCGCGCCTGCGGTGAAAATGATGTGGTCGACGCCTTCAACGGCGGGAAGAAGCGTTTCCGGAAGGGTCAAGTCGCCATGGACAATTTCGATCTCTTTTTCAAGTAAACGCGCCGCCCGGTCCGGATCGCGCGCCAGGACGCGAACGCCATATGCTTCCCGAAACAGTCGCTTTGCTACCAGCAGCCCCGTACCGCTTGTACCGCCGATGACCAGGATGCGCTCACGGGTTGTCATGCGCCACTGCCGGATTTCAATCGCGAACTGCTCGTTTCATTCTGCACGAACGTGCGACGGGCTTGTTACATCGCGACCTCTCGATCCTGCCCGCCGCCGTCGACCGAAGCCATACTTTCGGTGGCCGCTACCGGTGCCGGTCCATGCCCTTGGTGAACTGCTCGAAAATCGACTCGACGCTCTTTTGGTAGTCGTCGCGTTGCTTGGCGCCGGTCTCGAACATGTCGCCGAACAGATCGTCATAGGGGTTGCGCGGCCGGCCGCTCGGGTTTTCACGTGGCCGGGACTTTTGCTGCGGCTGCGGTTCAGGCTCCGGCGCACTGCGCGCCTGGCCGCCGCCCAGCATCTCCTCGAAAATCTTGCCGAGTGGGTTGTCGCCATAGGGGCTCTGCGCCTGTTCGGGCCGGCGCTGCGGCTGCTGCGCCGCGCCACCGCCGAACATGTCCTGCAGCACCTTGCCGAACGGATTGTCGAACGGGTTGGCAGGCTGCGGAGCCTGCTGCTGCGCGCCGCCGCCCATCATGCCGCCGCCTTGCCTCATCATCTGCTCGATAAGCTCGCCTAGCGGGTTCGAGCCGCCCATGCCGCCGGCCTGCATCTGGTTGGTCGACTGCTTGAACAGCCCGCCCATGATCATCGAAGCAATGACCGGCAGCATCTGCTTCAGCACGTCCTGGCCGATGCCGGTCGCCTGCGCCGCCTGCGCCGCGACCGCACGCGACAGATCCTTCGAGCCGAACAAATGGCCGAGGATGCCGTTGCCCTCGGCCACGCCCTGAGGCGCGAAAGCCTTCTGCGCATCCTCGAAATATTTGGCGTGCTGGCCGGACGCCATCGCATTCAGGAAGCCGGCGACGCCGTATGGATCGGAGGCGTTGCGCTTCAGCCCTTGCGAAAAGGCCGGCAGCAGCGCTTCGACCGCAAGCTCGGCCTGCTGCTGCGACAGGTTGAACTGCCGCGCCAGTATTTCCATGCCGTGGCCGTTCTGGGCGTTGGCGAGCATGTCGTACAGTGGAAGCATGATGTCCTCCTCGGAAATTTTCCGCAGGAGGAGCGTAGTGGGTTTTCCATCAGGATTGAAGGGGAGTCGCCATAGAATGGCTGCCTCCGAACGCTGGTGTGACTGCGCCGGATCAGCCAACCCTAATACGCATACTCCAGAAACACAGGCTCGATCGAGCCGCCCCAGCGCGTGTGGTAAGCGTTGAGCATTTCTTCCGCACTGGTGGTGCCGCGCGCCACCACCTCGTCCAGTGTCGACAGGAACCCCGTCTCGTCATAGCCGTCGCGGTTCTTGCGGTCGCGGTTTGTAAGGCCAAGCCGTGAGATTTTCAGCGCCTCGCGCGCGATGCTGCGCAAATCGGTGTCGCGGAACTCCGTGGCGATGCCGTCTTTCGGCACAGCGGCACGCATGTCGCGGACTTCCTCGAAAGTCCAGTCGGCGGTCAACTGCTCGGCGGCGTCGAGCGCCTCCTCGTCGTAGAGCAGGCCGACCCAGAAGGCGGGCAGCGCGCAGATGCGCCGCCAGGGCCCGCCATCGGCGCCGCGCATTTCGAGAAAGCGCTTCAGCCGCACATCGGGAAACAGCGTCGACAGATGGTTGGCCCAGTCGCCGATCGTCGGCACGCCGTCCGGCACCTGGTTGTGCGCCGACCCATTCATGAACTGGCGGAAGGTCATGTGGGTCATGTCGTGATAGCGCCCATCGCGGATGACGAAATACATCGGCACGTCGAGCGCCCATTCGACATAGTCGGCAAAGCCAAAATCGGGCGAGAAGCAGAAGGGCAGCAGGCCCGAGCGCTGGTTGTCGGTATCTGTCCAGATCTCGCCGCGCCAGCTCTGCAGACCGTTGGGGTGGCCCTCGGTGAAGGGCGAGTTGGCGAAAAGTGCGGTGGCGAGCGGCTGCAGCTTCAGCGACACCTGCATCTTGCGGCGCATGTCGGTCTCGCTCTCGAAGTCGAGATTAACCTGGATGGTGCAGGTGCGGTACATCATGTCGAGGCCCTTGGTGCCGACCTTGGGCATGTACCGCGTCATGATCTCGTAGCGCGATTTCGGCATTTTCGGCGTTTCGGAAAGCCGCCATTTCGGGCTGCCGCCGAGGCCAAGGAAGCGGATGCCGAGCGGCTCGGCGATCTCGCGCAGCTGCGCCAGATGCGCATTGCCCTCGCGGCAGGTCTGGTGGATGGTCTCGAGCGGCGCGCCCGAAAGCTCGAACTGGCCGCCGGGCTCCAGGGAGATCGCGCCCTGGCCCGTCGGCTCGACCAGCCCGATGACCCGCTCGTCATCGAGGATTGGGTCCCAGCCCAAGGTACGCTGCATCCCTTCAAGCAGCGCGCGGATGCCGTTGTCGCCGCCATAGGGCACCGGAGCGTTGCCGTCGACATAGAACGGGAATTTCTCGTGCTCGGTGCCGATGCGCCATTTGTCCTTGGGCTTGTTGCCCTCGGCCAAATGCTCGACCAGTTCGTCGATGCTCTCGATTGGCCGGAAATCCGTTGTGTCGCGCGCCATTCACCGTTTCCCCTGCACGCTCCTGACAAGCGTCGCGCTTGATGGACGCAATCATGCCGGCCGATCAAGCGAAAAATCCTGACGATCCTGTCAAGAGGATTTGATCAGGCGGGTGGCCTGGTCGCTTCAGTCGCGCAGCGGCAGCACCCGGTACGGCGGGCGGTGGCCGTCGAAGAAGGTCCGGATGTTGATGATGACCTTCTCGCCCATGTCGATGCGGCCCTCGATGGTGGCCGAACCCATATGCGGCAGGAGCACGACCTTGCCCTTGGCCGCCAGCTTCAAAAGCTTCGGATTGACCGCCGGCTCGTGCTCGAAGACGTCGAGTGCCGCGCCCGCGAGCTTGCCGTCCTGCAGCATCTTGATCAGCGCATCCTCGTCGACCAGTTCGCCGCGCGCGGTGTTGACGATGTAGCTCGACGGCTGCATCAGCGCCAGCCGCCGCGCCGACAGCAGGTGGAAGGTGGCCGGCGTCGACGGGCAATTGACCGAGATGATGTCCATGCGCGCCAGCATCTGGTCGAGGCTGTCCCAGTAGGTCGCTTCGAGCTCATCCTCGACCTTCTGCAGCACGCGGTGGCGGTTGTGGTAATGGATGGAGAGGCCGAACGCCTTGGCGCGGCGGGCGACTGCGGTGCCGATTCGGCCCATGCCGACGATGCCGAGGCGCTTGCCCCAGATGCGGCGGCCAAGCATCCAGGTCGGCGACCAGCCGGCCCATTTGCCGTCGCCCCTGAGCACGTTGGCGCCTTCGGCCAACCGCCGAGGCACCGCAAGCATCAGCGCCATCGTCATATCGGCCGTGTCTTCGGTGAGCACGTTGGGCGTGTTGGTGACTGTAATGCCTTTCTTCGAGGCGGCGGTCACGTCGATCTTGTCTACACCGTTGCCGAAATTGGCGATCAGCTTCAATTGCGGGCCGGCCTGTTCGATCAGCGCCGCGTCGATGCGGTCGGAGATGGTCGGCACCAGCACGTCGGCTTCCTTGACCGCGGCGACCAGTTCGGGCTGGCTCATCGGCTTGTCGTCTACATTGAGGCGCGCATCGAACAGTTCGCGCATGCGCGTTTCGACCGGGTCCGGCAGCTTGCGCGTGATCACCACGAGGGGCTTCTTTTTGCCGGTCATTAATGCCTCGACTCCGGATCCTGTTGAGACCTCTTTAACCAAGACGAGCGAAACTGAAAACCGGTCCCGGCGCGACAACTGTGTAACAAGCGGTTCGGCCGATGACAAAGAAAAAGGGCGCCTGAACCGGGGACGGCACGGCGCGGGTTACAAAGGAACGAACAAGAGTGTCTCGCTTCGCATCGCTTCGCATGACCGTCAGTGCAGCGCTGCTCGGTCTGGCGTTCATTTGCCCCAGCACATTGCCGGCAACCGCGCAAACGGCCGCCGGCCAGCAAGTCAACCGCGGCGCGAGCGGGTTGCCGCTGCCGCGCTTCGTCAGCCTGAAATCCGGCCGCGTGAACTCGCGCATCGGCCCCGGCCTGAACTATCCCGTCGACTGGCTGTACATGAAATCCGGCCTGCCTATGGAAATCATCCAGGAATACGACAATTGGCGGCGCGTTCGCGATTCGGACGGCTCGGAAGGCTGGATCAACCAGTCTCTGCTCTCGGGCCGCCGCACGGCGATCGCCGCCCCCTGGCAGCGCGGCAAGGAAGCAAAGATCGTGCTTCTCGAGGAGCCTGACCGGGAGGCGCACACGGTCGCCGTCATCGAGCCGGGCGTGGTCGGCACGATCAAGCAGTGCAATGGCGAATGGTGCCAGATGACCTTCGACGGGCATACCGGCTGGCTCGCCCAGACCCAGGTCTGGGGCGCCTATCCCGGCGAGCAAGTCAAGGACTGACGTCTCGGCCGATGCGGCCGAGATGCGTGTCCCGAAATCCGGTGGAAAACTTCAATCCGTAGCCGAGCGCGCGGTCGATCGCGATATGGGCGAGCCAGATCGTGGCGATGTGCATGGCCAGCGTTTGTTCGGCCAGGAACCCGAATGCCAGAAGGCATAGCGGCAGGATCAATGTGTGGAAGAGATTGTAAACGACGGCGCCGACGCGCGTGCCGGCCAGATAGCCGAGCATGGAGAGGTCCGGCGCAAGAATCAGCAGGAAAAACAGCGGCCAGGAACCGCCGGACAGGGCGTAGCCGGCAATACACAGCGCTGACAAAAAGGCCCATTCGAGCCTGATGAGGAGATCAAGAGGCCGCACCGGGACCTGTTAGACGCTACGCTTTGGGCGGAGCCGTACGACGATGTCGACGTTGCAGATTTCCATGCCTTCGGGCGGTTCGGGCAGGTTGCGTACCTCGACCGGGCCGGAATCGATGTCGAAAATCTTGTTTTCGCCTTCGATGTAAAAATGGTGATGATCGGAAGTGTTGGTGTCGAAATAGGTTTTCGAACCCTCGACCGCCAGGATGCGTAGCAGGCCGGCCTCGGTGAACTGGTGCAGCGCGTTGTACACGGTAGCCAGCGAAACGGGCACGCCCGCGGCGAGCGCTTCCTCGTGCAGTTCCTCGGCAGACAAATGGCGATCGCCCTTGGCGAACAGCAGATCGGCCAGCGCCACGCGCTGACGCGTCGGCCGCAGGCCCGCTTGGCGCACCCGCTGATCGACGCTCAAAGCATCCTTGCAATTCGGAACCATCAACCCGCCAAACTTCATCTGTAACCAATCCCGGACGGCGCCGGAGGCCACTGACATATATTCTGTCGGGGCAAAGCGATCAATAGGTGCGGATTGACCCGGCAAAGCCGGCAGGCTAGGTCGGAAACAGTCTGTTTCCGACCCGAAACAGACTGTGATAGTGACATTCAAAGGGCGTCGAAGTGCGCCCGAACATGACGGGGACGGAATTCATGGCGGTTGGGAAATCCAGCTACGATTATCAGGAACTGCTTGCCTGCGCCCGCGGCGAACTCTTCGGGGCCGGAAACGCGCAGCTTCCCTATCCGCCGATGCTGATGTTCAACCGGATCACCGAGATCAGCGAGATGGGCGGCGAATTCGGCAAGGGCTTCGTGCGCGCCGAACTCGACATTCACCGCGACCTCTGGTTCTTCCCCTGCCACTTCATCGGCGACCCGGTGATGCCCGGCTGCCTCGGCCTCGATGCGCTGTGGCAGCTCTCGGGCTTCTTCCTCGGATGGCTCGGCGAACCCGGCAAGGGACGGGCGCTCTCGACCGGCGAGGTGAAGTTCACCGGCATGGTGACGCCCGCCAACAAAAAGGTCGAATATGGCGTCGATTTCAAGCGCGTGATGCGCGGGCGGCTGGTGCTGGGCATCGGCGACGGCTGGCTGAAAGCCGACGGCGAGACCATATACAAGGCCACGGACCTCAGGGTCGGCCTGTTCAAGGAAGCAGCAGCGGCCTGAACGGCCCGGTAAAATCGCGAAGGAGTTGCCGATGAGACGTGTCGTTGTGACAGGCCTTGGGATCGTGTCTTCAATTGGCAACAATGCCGACGAGGTGCAGGCCTCGCTGCATGACGCCCGTTCGGGCATCAGTTTTTCCAACGATTTCGCCGAACACGGCTTCCGCTGCCAGGTATGGGGAGCGCCGACGCTCGACCCGACCGATCTGGTCGACCGGCGCGCCATGCGTTTCCTGCACAAGGGCGGGGCGTGGAACCACGTCGCCATGCAGCAGGCGATAGCATCCGGAGGTCTCGAGGAAGGCGACATCACCAACGAACGCACCGGCATCATCATGGGCTCGGGCGGGCCGTCGACGAAGACGATCGTGGAAGCCGCCGAGATCACCGAGAAGAACAACAGCCCGAAGCGCATCGGGCCGTTCGCGGTGCCGAAGGCGATGTCGTCGACGGCCTCCGCGACGCTCGCGACCTGGTTCAAGATCCACGGCGTCAACTATTCGATCTCTTCGGCCTGTTCGACCTCGGCGCATTGCATCGGCAACGCCTATGAACTGATCCAGTTCGGCAAGCAGGACATCATATTCGCCGGCGGCCACGAGGACCTCGACTGGACGATGTCGAACCTGTTCGACGCGATGGGCGCGATGTCCTCCAAGTTCAACGACCGCCCGGCGGTCGCCTCCCGTGCGTATGACGTCAACCGCGACGGTTTTGTCATCGCCGGCGGTGCGGGCGTGCTGGTGGTGGAAGAACTCGAACACGCCAAGGCGCGCGGCGCGAAAATCTACGCCGAGATCGTAGGCTACGGCGCGACTTCCGACGGCTACGACATGGTTGCGCCGTCCGGCGAAGGCGCGGTGCGCTGCATGAAGCAGGCGATCTCCACCGTCAAAGGCGATGTCGATTACATCAACACGCACGGCACCTCGACGCCGGTCGGCGATTCGAGGGAGATGGGCGCAATCCGCGAAGTCTTCGGCGACAAGATGCCCAACATCACCTCGACCAAGTCGCTGACCGGGCATTCGCTCGGCGCTGCCGGCGTGCAGGAATCGATCTACTCGATCCTGATGATGCAGGGCGGTTTCATCGGCGAAAGCGCCCACATCGAGGAACTCGATCCGGAGTTCGAGGGCATGCCGGTCGTGCGCAAGCGCATCGACAACGCGAAGATCGACACCGTGCTGTCGAACTCGTTCGGCTTCGGCGGCACCAACGCCACGCTGGTCTTCCAGCGCTACAACGGCTGAGGGTTCGATGGACGGATTGATGAAGGGCAAGCGCGGCCTGATCATGGGGGTCGCGAACGATCACTCCATCGCTTGGGGCATCGCGAAAAAACTTGCCGAACAGGGCGCCGAACTCGCCTTCACCTATCAGGGCGAAGCCTTCGGCCGTCGCGTCAAGCCACTGGCCGATAAGGTCGGCGCATCGCTGGTGCTGCCCTGCGACGTGGAAGACAGCGCCTCCGTTAGCTCCGTCTTCGAGACGCTGGGCAAGGAATGGGGCGGCATGGATTTCATCGTCCACGCGATCGGCTTTTCCGACAAGAACGAACTCAAAGGCCTCTACGCGGACACCAGCCGCGAGAACTTCATCCGCACCATGGTGATCTCTTGCTATTCGTTCACCGAAGTGGCGCGCCACGCCGCAGCACTGATGAAGGAAGGTGGTACGATGATCACGCTGACCTATGCGGGGTCGGTGCGCATCATGCCGAACTACAACGTCATGGGCGTCGCCAAGGCCGGGCTCGAAGCCAGCGTGCGCTATCTCGCCAATGATTACGGCCCGCGCGGCATCCGCGTGAACGCCATCTCCGCCGGGCCGGTCCGCACGCTTGCCGGCGCCGGCATCGCCGATGCGCGGCACATGTTCTCCTACCAGCAACGCAACTCGCCGCTGCGCCGCACGGTCACGATCGAGGAAGTCGGCGGGTCGGCGCTTTATCTGCTGTCGGATCTGTCGTCCGGCGTCACCGGCGAGATCCACTATGTCGATTCCGGCTACCACATCGTGTCGATGCCGACGCTGGAAGAGCTGAAGCGGACGGGCGAAGAGCGGGAATAGGCGCTCAGCGTTTCGCTGCCATCACCTTGAACATGCCGTCGCGCGCGACCTCGGAATAGCTGGAAAAGGCCTCCGCGAGCGTCTTCTCGTAGGGAAGCTGGCGGTTCGCGACCATCAGCAGCCGTCCGCCGGGTTTCAGGGCGGCGCTTGCCGTGCGGATCATCCGCTGACCCATGTCCGGCTCCGCCTCCCGCTTCTGATGGAAGGGCGGGTTCATGACGATGAAGTCGTAGCGATACGCAACTTCTTCGGTTAGCAAATCGTGCCAGAAGAAGCGCGGCTCAAGTGTGCCGGTGGCCGCAACGTTACGCTTGGCCGCCTCGAGCGAGGCAAAGTCGGCCTCGTAGAGATCGAGCGTCGAGATTTTCGGATAGCGGCTCGCAAGTTCCGCGGCAAGAAAACCCCAGCCGGCGCAGAAATCCGCGACCGCGCCGGAAATCTTGTCCGGCAGGTGAGCGGCCAGAAGTTTTGAGCCGGCGTCGATGCGGTCCGACGAAAACATGCCGGGAGCCGCGACGAAGCGGCCGTCGATCAGGATCTCGCCATTGCCGGCGCGCAGGGCCGCAACCAGCTCCGAAATCTCCACGGGACGTCGGAACCAGAAGGCAATGCCGTGATGCTTCGGCATGTGGCCTTCCAGTTCGACCAGTCCTTCCACCCGCTTGCGCAGGCTCGCAATGCCGTCATCCTTGCTGCCGGCGACAAGGATCAGCCCACCGACCTTGGTCCGCTCGATCGCCTCGGCGATGCGAAGCTCGTTCTCGCCGCGATGGCGGCCGCACAGGACCAGCGCGGCGTCGAAATTTTCTCCTTCCGGCTGGGGTGTGATTTTAAAGCGGCCCGCCAGTGCCCGGAACCAGGGCCGAAAACCTTGGAAGAGCGAGAGATCGGCCGTGAATCCTTCGGGAAGCCGGAAGCCGGGTTCTGCGCCGAGGAACAGAACGCGCTGACCTTGACCCGGCGCGGCAAGCGCTTCGGCTTCGAATGGATGAAAAAGTGTTTTCAGCGCGTCGCGAGACATGATGGAACCTGCGGAGTCTGGAGTTGTCGCTAGCACAAGGTGCGAGCGAAACGAGGTTTCGACGAACGCGCCGTTACCAGTCGCCGATCGTTGCCTGGATCACGGCGAGCGCCGCCACCGCCGCCGTGTCGGCGCGCAGGATGCGCGGTCCGAGCGGAATGGCGGTGACGAAGGGCAGGGCGCGAAGCTGGTGCCGCTCGGCGTCCGAGAAGCCGCCTTCGGGACCGACGATCAGTCCGAGCTTGCGTTCGGAAATACCCTGCAGCGTCGGCAGCGGATTGTTGGTGGCGGCATCCTCGTCGCAGAAAATCAGCCGGCGGCCGCTTTCCCAGCCGGCGAGCATCCGGTCGAATTTCTGCGCCTCCCGCACCTCTGGCACCGCGAGTATGCCGCATTGCTCGGCCGCCTCCACGGCATTGGCCTGGAGCCGCTCGATGCCAGGCCTAGCGATCTGCGTGTGCTGGGTAATAACCGGCTGCATCACGCCGGCGCCCATCTCCACGGCTTTCTGCACCAGATAGTCGAGCCGGCCCTGCTTCAGCGGCGCGAAGCAATAGACGAGATCTGGAAGCGGCGGCTGCGGCCTCGTAAGCTCCACCGTCCGCAGCCGGACGGACTTCTTCGCCTTCGCCTCGATGCGCGCCAGCCACTCACCGTCACGGCCATTGAACAAAAGCAGTTCGGCCTCCTCGGCAAGTCGGAGCACATGGCCCAGATAGTGGCTTTGCTCCGGGCTCGCCTCGACGACCGCGTGTTCGGTGAGGTCTTGCGGCACGAACAGCCGCTGCATCTTGTAATTCGCGCGCATCGGCGACTGATGCGGCAGAGCGCGCTGCCGGTCAAGCGATGGGCGATATCAATCCAGCTCGCAAGGCCAGCTCGCCGGCGCGGTCAATCCGGCAGGCAGTTTTGTGTCCGCGTCGCCGCAGGCCATATCAAGTTGGTACTGCGTCAGGCCGGTGGCGGCGCTGAGGTCGAGGCCGGCGAGCCGGGTCAGGTAGAAGAAGGCGTTGGCGAAATCGAGCGGCCCGGTGAACTTCGCGTTGCTGAGATCGGCCCGCGTCAAATTGGCGAGGGTGAAGCGGCTCCCGGTCAGGTTCGCGCCCTCGAAATTGGCGCGGCCGAGTTCTGCCTTCTCGAAGCTCGTGCCGGCGAGGTTGGCGCCGCTGAAGTCGACGCGCTGCAACTCCGCATTGGTGAACGCCGCGCCTTGCGCATCCATACCGCTGAAATCGGTGCGGTAGCCCTCGACCTTGGAGAAGTTCGCGCCCTTGGCGCTGGAACCGGCGAGCGAGGAGCGCACCAGCGTCGCGCCTTCCAGATTCGCTCCGTCGAATTTGGAATTCCTGAGGTCGGTCGAGGTAAAATCGGTTTCGGCCAGGTTGGCGCGGCTCAGATCGCTCCCCCGGATGATGAGCGCCTTCTTGGAGCAATCCTGCCAGTCTATGCCAGCATAGGCCATGCTGTCGCAGTCGGCAGACATTGCGGGGCTGGTTGCCAGAAAAGCGGCGAACCCGACGGCAACCGCGGATGGAAGGTTGTATCTCAAATTTACCTCCGGCCCCGCACGTGGGGTTCACGCCTTACACTATAGCCGGCGGTGGCTTCCTGAAAGGCGATTTTTCCTACACTCGGTCCATGGTGAAGAACGGCTATCCGCCAGCCTTGCCATGCCATACCGGCCTATAACCGGAACGGAGAACCGCGACCGTAGCCGGGGGCGTGACGAGTCGAAGCGCCGAGCCTTGCAGCGCCTCGCGGTCGAGCGCCTGCCCGTAGCCAGAAAAGCTCCAGGGCAGGGCGGCCGCGCCAGCCAGCGCGAATGCCTTGCCACCCGATGCGACCACGGCTCCATCGGGTAGGGCGCGCAACGCTTTTGCGTCGACCGGGTGCGCGGACCCGCCGGAGGCAAGCCGCTCACCGTGCAGCCTGGCGTCGATCTCGCCGGCTTTCGGCGCAGCTATCCGAAAGGCGTCGCCATAGTGGCCGGCGAAGGCCTTGGCCCACTCGCGCCGGCAATAGAAACAGGGGCGGTGGCCGGCGGCCAGCGCCGTCACCTCGTCGAGGAAGAACAGTTCGGTCCAGCCGGCATTGCCCGAGGGTGCGTTGCGGCCCATCACCTCGCGCCTGTGCCCGCGGAATTCGCACACGCAGATGAGCCACGCCTTGGTTGTCCAGCGGCGCTGCAAGAGCGTCCGCGTCGCCGGATCGTGGATGACGCCGCGGTTTCCCGTGAACATGCCGCGCGCGGCGACGGCGTGGATCTCGCCGAACGGGTCGACGCGGTTTTGCAGCGGCACAGCCGGCCTCCCTTTCTGGCGTTCGCAAGCCATGATATCGGTCGCGACGCTTTTGTCATTCGGAAGGATTTCGGTGCGCGTTCTCGTCGTCCAGAATTTCGACAATACGGGGCTTGGCCAGGTCGGAACGGCGCTCGAGGAGGCAGCCGCGGAACTGGACATCCGCAACGCCCATCTCGGCGATGCGCTGCCGCCAGATGCGGGCGGCCATGACGCGATCGTGGTGCTCGGCGGTGGGCAAAACGCGCTCGCCGACGAAGAATATCCGTATATTCCGGCGCTGCTTGCCCTGATGCGGGATTTCGAAAGCCGCGACCGCGCTGTGCTCGGCATCTGCCTCGGCAGCCAGTTGCTCGCCCGCGCCTACGGGGCCGAGAACCTGATCGGGGCGGCGCCGGAATTCGGCTGGCACGGCGTCTCGCAGACCGAGGAGGCGGTGGGCGACGCCGTGCTCGGCGCGCTGCCGCGGGAGTTTCCGATCTTCCAGTGGCACGACGACACCTTCACGCTGCCGCCCAACGCCGTTCGCCTCGCCGCCAACGCGGCCGCAGCAAACCAGGCCTTCCGCATCGGCCGCGCGGCCTACGGCTTCCAGTTCCATTTCGAGGCCGACCGGCCGCTGGTCCGCCACTGGAACACGGCCTTCGCCGCTTTTCTCGCCGACCGCCAGCCCGACTGGCCGGCGCGCTTCGACGCGGAGGCTGAGCGGCACGGCCCGGAAGCCGATGCCGCCGGCCTCGCGCTTGCCCGCGCCTGGGTGGCCGCGATTTAGGCGACCCTTTGCCCCTCATCCTTACCCTCTCCCGTGAAGGACGGGGAGAGGGGGCGTCAACGCTGGAGCGCGCTCCTCTCGCCCCCATCCAGTGGCAAAAATGCACCGCCGCCGAAATCTCGTGTGGATAGCGGCCTGGACGGCTGGCGGGCTGCCCGGCAAGCGCCTAGAAGGCGGCCGCTTTCCCCTGCTCGGCTAATTGTCCCCGCGGCGGAAACCGAAAAGTAACCCTGACCGTGCAGACATACCGAAGCCCAACCGAGATGACCCCCGTGAAAGCAGCACTCCTGTCGTTCGCCATGATGTCCGCCATCGTACTGTGCGGATTTGGCATCTATTCGGCGGGCGCTTCCGCGAACGATGCCGTCATCGACGGCTACGGTGTCACCGTCTCCCGCTATTAAGCTTGATCCCGAACCGAAGGTCCGCGCAGCGAAAAGTTCAGACTTTTCGGACACGATCATGCGGCTAATGAATGATCACGCCCGGACCGAGAGCATCCGCTTCTCGGCGCCGTCGACCACCAGCGCTGTCAGCACGCCGGACCGGTAGGCCAGCGTGTCGACATTGACGCGGTTCGGCAGGATTTCGGGCTCGGCGAACGGCGTGTGGCCGTGCACGATGATCTTCGGGTGCAGGCCGCGATAGTCGAGAAAATCCGCGCGTATCCAGATGAGATCCTCGGCCGCCTGCTTGTCGAGCGCGACTTCGGGGCGGATGCCTGCGTGGCAGAAGAAGAAGTCGCCCATCGCCGCGCTGAACAGCCGCGCCCGCAGGAAGGCGACATGGCTTTCGTCGACGGCGTCCATTAGCGCCGCATGGCTTTCGCGCAGTGCGGCGGCATCACTGCAGTCTAGCGTCACGCCGTAGGACCGTGCGGTTTCGGCCCCGCCGAAGCGCGCGAACAGCGTCGCAGGGTCCGGATTGTCCAGGAATTCGAGGAAGCCGACATCGTGGTTGCCGGCGAGCGAAATGATGCGCTCATCGCGCTGATGGGCCGCAACCAGGAAATCCAGCACCGCCTTCGAATCCGGACCGCGGTCGACGTAGTCGCCGAGATGGAGGATGCGCCAGTCGGCCGGCCGGTCGCGGGCGATTTCCGTCCCGATCCGCTCGTGCATGAGCTTCAGGAGGTCGATGCGCCCGTGCACGTCGCCCATGGCGTAGATGCGCATGCCCTCCGGTCCGTGCGCATCGAGAAAGTGCATGCCTTCCTCCGGCAAGATCAGCCGCCCACGACCAATATGTGCAGCGCCCGGGGACCGTGCGCGCCGAGAATGAGCTTCTGCTCGATGTCGCCCGAGCGCGAAGGCCCCGAGATGAGGTTCAGCGTGCGCGGCATCTTCCCCTTTCCGAACGTCTCGCGGACCTTGGCGATCGCCGTTTCGAGGTCGCCGTCGATATCGGCGGCGTCGATGACGACAATATGATGCTCGGGGAGGAAATTGATCGTGGTCGGATTGCCGGCGCCCGAAAGCAGGACCAGCGTGCCGGTTTCGGCGATGCCGCCCGCCGCATGGCTGACGCCGGCCGCGTCGTCGCCGTCCGAGGCTCCTTGCTTGACCTCCAGCGCGCGCTGCTTGCGCCACGGCATCGCCGCCAGCCTGGGGTCGCCGCCCATGCGGATCGAAGCGGGCAGGTTCTTGCCGCGCAGATATTCCGCCACCGCCGCCGGCACCTGATCGTATTTCGGGATGCGCTGGACCGTGGCGAACAGCTTTTCGGCCATGTCGCAGAACAGCTCTACGCGGTCGGCGAGCGCGAGTTGTCCGCGCGCAGGAATGACGCCTTGCGGCGCTTTTTTTAGCCTGCCGGCAACCGCCTTCTGCCGCACCGCATCGCTCACCGGCTGGCCAAGCGACTGGCGCACCTTGTTCAGGATCGCGTCGCGGGAGCTCATCGCGCGGCCTCTTTCGCCGCGGTGTTGCGGCTGCCCAACTGCTGCATGAAGGTGCGCCTCTCCGGCGCGGGCAGGTCGCGGTGCTTGGTCCAGCCGCCGGCGAGCGGCAGGTAGCCGAACCGGCCCTTGCCGCGGTCGAGCAGCGACAGCATCGGGATCGCGATCGACGTGGCGAAGCGGTAGAGCGCGGGGCGCTTGGCAAGGAAAGCCCAGAGCTTCAACCCGGCGCGCTGGGTGGCGGGGTTCAGCCCGCGCTCGAATTCGCGTTCGCGCCAGTGCCGCATCATCTTCGGCAGCGGGATCTTCATCGGGCACACGCTTTCGCAGCGCCCGCAGAAGGTGGAGGCGTTGGGCAGGTGCCCGGCCTTGTCCACGCCGATCAGAGACGGCGTCAGCACCGCGCCCATCGGGCCGGGATAGACCCAGCCATAGGCGTGTCCGCCGACGGCGTGATAGACCGGGCAATGGTTCATGCAGGCGCCGCAGCGTATACAGCGCAGCATGTCCTGGAACTCGGTTCCGAGCATCGCCGAGCGGCCATTGTCGAGCAGAACGACGTGGTATTCCTCCGGTCCATCCGGATCGCCGGGGCGACGTGGGCCGGTCGACAGCGTCGTATAGACGCTCATCTCCTGGCCGGTCGCGGAGCGCGCCAGCACCCGCAAAATCTGCGCCGCGTCCTCCAGCGTCGGCACGATCTTCTCGAGCGACGCCACCACGACGTGGACCTTGGGCAATATCTGCGTCAGGTCGCCATTGCCCTCATTGGTGACGATGATCGACGTTCCGGTCTCGGCGACCAGGAAGTTCGCGCCGGTAATGCCGACATCGGCCTCGAAATAGGCAGAGCGCAGCACCTTGCGCGCCTCGTTGAGCAGCGTTTCGGGTTCCGACAGATCGCGGCCGGGCGGCAGATGGTCGTGCACGCGGCGGAAATCCGCCTCGACCTGCTCCTTGTTCAGGTGCACGGCAGGCGCGATGATGTGGCTCGGATGCTCGCCGCGCAGCTGGATGATGTATTCGCCGAGATCGGTCTCGACCGGGCGAATACCATTCTCGGCGAGGAAATCGTTGAGCGCGATCTCCTCGGTGATCATCGACTTGCCCTTGGTCACCGTCAGCGCGCCGGCCGACCGGCAGATGTCCAGGATGATGTTGCGCGCATCCTCCGCCGTCTCGGCCCAATGAACGTGGCCGCCGGACGCCTTCACCTTGGCCTCATAGGCCTCGAGGTAGAGGTCGAGATTTTCGAGCGCATGGTCCTTGATAGCGCGCGCCTGTTCGCGCAAGGCCTCGAATTCAGGCAGCGCCTCGACTGCCTTGCGGCGCTTGTCGATGAAGCCGGAGCGGACATTGCCGAGCGCCTTCTGCAATTGCGCGTCGGCCAGCGCGCCCGCTGAGTTCTGCTTGAAGGTGGGGGAGGTTATCTGCATTAGCCGACCTCGGTGTCGAGAAGCTTTTCGACAATCACGGTATCGCGCCAGCGGCCATCGAGCATGCCGTGCCGCCGATAGACGCCAACCTCGCGGAAGTCGAGACTGCGGCAAAGCGCAAGGCTGGCCGTGTTCTCCGGGAAGATTCGCGAGACGAGCTTCCAGCCGCCCTCAGCGCGGACAGCGCCGATCAGGGCCGACAACACGCTTTTGCCATGGCCTTGGCCGCGAAAGTCGCGGCGCACATAGACCGAGAATTCGCGCACGCCGGCATAGCAAGGGCGCGACCGATAGGGGAAGGCGGCGGCGTACGCCGCCAGCGCCCGCTCGCTTTCGCTGACCACGACCGGATAGCCGGCATCGAACCACGCCCGGACATCTACCGCCGCACGGTGCTCGGTTTCGAACGTGGCGAGGCGGTCGTCTATGCCCTGATTGTAGATCGCTGCGATCGCCGCCGCATCGGCATGGCTCGCCGGCCGGACGGTGATGTCGGTCCCGATTGCAGCGGCCGGCGACATGACCCGTCTCACCCCCTCCCCCCGATCGGCGGCGTTTGCGTCATCCCGGCCAGCACTTCCGCCACATGCCGGACCTCGACCTTCGAGCCTTCGCGTTTCAGCTTGCCGGCCATGTTCATCAGGCAGCCGAGATCGCCGGCAAGCAGCGTCGACGCGCCAGAGGCGGCGATGCTCTTGGTCTTCGTCTCGACGATCGAGTTGGAGATATCGGGATATTTGACGCAGAACGTGCCGCCGAAGCCGCAGCAGACATCGGGATCCTGCATCTCGACCAGCTTCACGCCGGCAACCGAGGCAAGCAGCGCGCGCGGCTGCTGCTTGATATCGAGTTCGCGCAGGCCCGAGCAGGAATCGTGATAAGTCACCGCCGCCTCGAGACGGGCATCGACGCCCCGCATGCCGCGCACATCGACGAGGAAGCTCACCAACTCGTGCACCTTGGCGGAAAATGCCTGCGCGCGCGCTTCCCATGCCGAGTCGCCCTTGAACAGGCCGGGATAGTGCTTCTTCAGCATGCCCGCGCACGAACCAGAGGGCGCCACGACATAGTCGAAATCCTCGAAGGCTTGGATGGTGTTTTCGGCGATGGCGCGGGTGTCGGCGCGGTCGCCGGAATTATAGGCCGGCTGGCCGCAGCAGGTCTGCGCGCGCGGCACGTCGACGGTGCAGCCGGCATCCTCGATCAGCTTGATGGCAGCGAAGCCGACCGTCGGCCGGAACAGGTCGACCAGGCAGGTCACGAACAGGCCGACGCGGGGCTTTTTCTCGATTGGCTGGGTCAATGGCTTCCCTGGCTGAATATCGGTTTCATTGTCGTGCTTCTGACCGTTGCCGGAGCCGCAGCCGCGACACGCGCTGCCAATCGCCGGTGCGTTCGACCTCGATCATCGCCTGCTCGACATAGGTGATGTGGTCCATCGCCGCCTTGCGTGCGCCGGCCGGGTCGCCGCCGGCGACAGCCGCGTGGATTGCCCGGTGCTGCGCAAGCAGTTGCTCGCGCGCGCTGGGCAGGCCGAACACCAGGAGCCGGTTATGGAACACGCCGTCCGACAACAACCGGTAGCAGGAGCGCAGCGTGTGCAAAAGGATGATGTTGTGGGCGCATTCGCCGATCGCATTGTGGAACTCGACGTCGACAGTCGCTTCCTGCTCGAAATCACCGCGTTCATGCGCCGCCTCCATGCGCGCCACGATCTGGCCGATGAGCGCCAGATCGTCGGTGGTCGCCCGCCGCGCGGCGTATTCGGCAGCCACGCCCTCGATCTCGCGGCGGTATTCGAGATAGTCGGCCGCGGCCTTGCGATGCGTGGCGATCAGGTCCATCACCGGTGCGGTGAACACCTGGCCGATCACGTCGGCCACATAGGTGCCGCCGCCCGGCCGCGTCACGATCAGCCCGTGCGCCTCCAGCGCCTTCAGCGCGTCGCGCAGGATCGGCCGCGACACGTCGAACTGCCGTGCCAGCTCGCGCTCGCCGGGCAGCCGGTCGGCTGCGCGCAGCACGCCTTCGAGAATCATGCTCTCGATCTGCTGCACGACCTCGTCGGCCGTGCGCGAATGTTCTATCCTGGAGAAGATTTCGCTCAAGGACCTATTCCGGGAGCCTGTTTTTTCGCCGCCGACAATAAGGGCAATGCATTCAACCGGTCAATTTATTTATCCACTTTGCCGGGTAGCTTTGCGGGGACGAGTAGGCGACGAATGCGCTGGACAATGACACGCTGTTCTTTCAGGACGCCATTCGCATCGAAGCAAGACGGCCGGAAACAATGACGATCGCAGAGGAAGAACACCGCAAGCGGACCCGGTCCGACCGGAACGCGCCGCAGCCCGAGACGGCCGCCGTGGAGGATATCCCGCTCGCGACCGGAACCGTGCTGGGTTTCCCGGCGCATCAGGGGCGGCCCGGCGCGCTCGGCGAGGTGCATGCGAGGCCGCATCCGCTGGTCGAAAACCCGCGCGTGCTCGTCCAGCTTTCCTTCATGACCGAGGGCGGCTCGGCGGTCGACCATGCGGTTCTTGCCGAATTGTCGCGCCGCCTCGGCATTGCGGCGCCTGACCGGCATGCCCGCCACCACGCCATGAAATGGGGGCAGGGCAGCCTGCGCTGGGAACGCCACACCGAATTCTCGACTTATCTATGGGAAGGTCCGCTCGATAGCCGCGATGGCGGACTGCCGAAGGAGTCCCCGTTCGGAAACGGCTTCAGCCCGCCCGGCACGGTCATTTCGGGCATTCGCCTGGAGATCCGCAAATGGACGCAAGCCAGTGAGCGGCTGATCGGTGCCTTCGACCCGGCGAGCCTCTGCTATTCGCTGGTCGAGAACGGCAAGGCCGCCGTCATCACCGATTTCCGCCAGGACGGCGACGGCCTGACCCGGATGCTGATCCTCGATCGAGGCCTGACCCCGGCTCGCACCGGCGCTCTGTCGCAGCGTCTGATGGACATCGAGACCTATCGCACGCTGGCCATGCTAGGCCTGCCGCTGGCGCAATCGCTGTCGGCGCGCGTGCGCCGCATCGAGGACCGCCTGGCCGAGATAACCAGCGAAATGAAGGACGCGGAAAAGCGCAACAGCCAGGCTCTTCTGGTGGAACTGACCGGGCTCGCGGCCGAACTGGAAGCCGACGCCGCCTCCAGCCTCTACCGTTTCGGCGCAAGCCGCGCCTATGACGGGATCGTTCAGGCGCGGCTGGAGGCGCTCGGCGAAGAGGTCGTCCCCGGGTACGACACCTGGATCGGCTTCCTCCAGCGCCGTGTCGCGCCGGCTATGCGAACCTGTCGGTCGGTCGAGGAGCGCCAGGCCAACCTGTCGGAAAAACTCACCCGCGCGACCCAGCTTCTGCGCACGTGGGTCGATGTCGAGGTCGAAAAGCAGAACCGTGACCTTCTCGCCTCGATGAACAACCGCGCCCGTCTGCAGCTTCGCCTGCAGCAGACCGTCGAGGGCCTGTCGGTCGCGGCGGTGTCCTATTACGTCGTCGGCCTCATCGGCTATCTTGCCAAGGGCGCCAGCGTCTTCGGCCACGCTGTCGCCCCGGAAGTGGTAACCGCCGCCTCCGTGCCGGTCGCGGTGGTCGTCGTCTGGTGGCTGGTTCGCCGAGTCCGGCGCAAGCATTCCGAACCAGGGAAACCTGCGGGCGAGTAAGCTGGCGGCACCATGCCAAAGCTGGCATCCTAGGGGGCGCCGGCTCCAGGGGCGCTCGGCCCAGCGATGAGTGACTCCAGAAATGGAGCGACTTCGGAGCTTGCGAGTTCCTTGCTGTTTACGCCGTCCGGCCGAACGGTAGCGCGAGCAAATTCAGGGCCATGCGTCGGCTCGGCAACCAGGTCGATCAGCACTCTCTTTTCTGCACGGGTCTGACAGTCGATCAGCCCGCCATATTCATATGTGCTGAGTTCGCAGCGGTGACCTGCCTTCTGGAGGTTCTGGAGATAGGCTCCGACCGGACCCATGAGGCGCATCCCGTCAGGCGAAGACAGATCCTCCACCATAAGCTCTAACGTGCTCATCTGCGAGATCGAGAGCGCCTGAACCTCTGCGGTCCCGCCGTAAAGGGTTAACGCAACGACGGCAAATCGGGCAAGGTGAGGAAGCATAGGCATCAACCCGGAAGTAGCAGTGTTTTGCAGTCGTGTCGCCAATGCGCGAGGGAATTGCTCCTTTGCAATGGTTTTCGCAACTCATGGCTAAAGCCTGTCGTATGACGCGACTTTTTGAACATCGGCTGAGGTGAGCCGAAATCAGCCGGCGACACTGCCGGGATTTGCGCCATGCGAAAAACACTGGTAAATCCTTTTTACCAGTTGAGCCGAATCTTGGGGAGAGCGATGTCCGGTTTGGCCATGCCGAAACCCGACGAAGCCACGATGGGCCGGCGCGACGAGATCGTCGCCGATATGCGCATCATCGTGCCCGGCGAGGGCGTGGTCGAAGCTGCCAACGAGATGCGCGTATTCGAAAGTGACGGGCTGACCGCCTACCGCCAGCTTCCGCTGGTCGTGGTCCTTCCCGAGACGACCGCGCAGGTTTCCCGCATTCTGAAATATTGCGACGAGCGCAACATCCGGGTCGTGCCGCGCGGCGCCGGCACCTCGCTATCGGGTGGCGCGCTGCCGCTGGAAGACGCAGTGCTTTTGGTGATGAGCCGCTTCAACCGCATCCTTGAGATTGACTATCCCAATCGCGCCGTTGTCGCCCAGCCCGGCGTCACCAACCTCGGCATCACCAACGCCGTCGAGCAGGAGGGCTTCTACTACGCCCCCGATCCATCCTCCCAGATCGCCTGCTCGATCGGCGGCAATGTCGCGGAAAATTCCGGCGGCGTGCACTGCCTGAAATACGGCCTGACTGCCAACAATGTGCTCGGCATCGAAATGGTGCTGATGAACGGCGAGATCGTCCGGCTCGGCGGCAAGCATCTCGATTCCGAAGGCTACGATCTCCTCGGCGTCATGACCGGCTCGGAAGGGCTTTTGGGCGTTGTCACCGAAGTCACGGTTCGAATCTTGCGCAAGCCGGAAACCGCGCGCGCGCTGTTGATCGGCTTCCCGACCAGCGAGCAGGCCGGCCAATGCGTCGCCGATATTATCGGCGCCGGCATCATCCCCGGCGGTATGGAGATGATGGATCGCCCCGCGATCCACGCCGCTGAGGATTTCGTCCAGGCCGGCTATCCCCTGGAGTGCGAGGCGCTGCTGATCGTCGAACTCGATGGGCCGGGCGTGGAAGTCGACCATCTGATCGGCCGTGTCGAGGCAATCGCCGGCAAGAACGACGCCACTACCTGCCGGATTTCCCAGTCGGAACAGGAGCGGCTGACCTTCTGGGCCGGCCGCAAGGCGGCCTTCCCGGCGGTCGGCCGCATCTCGCCGGACTATTACTGCATGGACGGCACCATCCCGCGCAAGGAACTGCCCCGCGTGCTCGCCGGCATGCGCGAACTGTCGGAGCAATATGGCCTGCGCGTCGCCAATGTCTTCCACGCCGGCGACGGCAATCTCCATCCGCTCATCCTCTACGACGCCAATGTGCCGGGCGAACTCGAAAAGGCAGAAAATTTCGGCGCCGACATTTTGCGGCTCTGCGTCGCGGTCGGCGGCGTGCTCACCGGCGAACACGGCGTCGGCGTCGAAAAACGCGATCTGATGCCCGAAATGTTCAACGAGATCGACCTCGACCAGCAAATGCGCGTCAAATGCGCCTTCGACCCCAACCACCTGCTCAACCCCGGCAAGGTGTTTCCGCAGCTCCGCCGCTGCGCCGAATTGGGGCGGATGCATATTTCTGGCGGGAAAATGCCGTTTCCGGACATTCCGAGGTTTTGAGGATGGCGTCTCAGGGTAAGGGTTCCTCGCCCCCGCAGAGCGGGGGAGAGGTGGCTCGGGCGAAGCCCGAGACGGAGAGGGGGACTTCTGATCCGCCGAGCCGTCGCTCGCCCGAGAAGATCGCACGCGCTCGCGAGCTCCGCCGAGGCGACAATCCGGCGGAGGCAGCTCTTTGGAACGAACTGAAAGCCAAAAAGCTGGGCGGACACAAGTTCGTGCGCCAGATGCCGCTAGGGCCTTATTTCGCCGACGTTGCATGTCGCAGCGCCAAGCTGGTCGTTGAACTGGATGGCAGTCAGCATGCCGATAGCTCCTACGACAGACGGCGTGACGACTTCATGCGCGGCGAGGGTTATTCGGTGATCCGCTTCTGGAGCGCCGACATGCTGAACAACCGGGTGAGCGTTTGCGAAACCATCCTTGCCGCACTCGATGGGCGACTGAGCGAAGACACCGTCGCTTCGGATCTGAGGTTCGTTCTTGCGAAACCGAGCGAGAAGGTGAAGGGCGGCGTCCGATGATCGCCCCCTCTCCGCCTCGCTTCGCTCGGCACCTCTCCCCCGCTTCGCAGGGGCGAGGAATCGACACCCACGGAAGTCGCGCCATTGCAGGACTTGGGTTCCTCGCCCCATCAGAGCGGGGGAGATGTGTCTCGGGCGAAGCCCGAGACGGAGAGGGGGTGCTTGGCAATTCCATCAAAAGCCAAGCAACCAATGGTGGGCGCCAATGACCACCTTCACCCCCACCACGCCCGCCGAAACGCTTGCCGCCGTCCAGTGGGCGTTGGCGCAGGAATCCCCGCTCGAAATCCTCGGCCATGGCTCCAAGCGCGGCATCGGCCGCCCGCTCCAGACCGAGCACACGCTCGACCTCTCAACCCTGTCCGGCGTCACCCTCTACGAACCAGCCGAACTCGTCCTGTCGGCCAAGGCCGGCACGCCGCTGGCCGATATCGAAAAGCTGCTTGCCGAAAACGGCCAGCAGCTCGCCTTCGAGCCGATGGATTACGGCCCCCTGCACGGCGGTCAGCCGGGCAGGGGGACCATCGGCGGCGCTCTCGCGGCAAACCTCTCCGGCCCGCGCCGCCTCAAGGCGGGCGCAGCACGCGACCACATCCTCGGCATCAATGCCGTATCGGGACGCGGCGAGGCGTTCAAATCCGGCGGTCGCGTGGTGAAAAACGTCACCGGCTACGACCTCTCGAAACTTATGGCGGGTTCATGGGGCACGCTGGCCGTGCTCACTGACGTCATTTTCAAGGTGCTGCCCGCTGCCGAGGCCGAAACGACGCTCGCCATCCGCGGCCTGCTCGACGACGATGCCGCTGCCGCCATGGTGCTCGCGGTCGGCTCCAGTGCCGAAATCTCCAGCGCCGCGCACCTGCCCGAGGGCATCGCCAGCCGCGTATCCGGCGGCGCGATCGGCGGCGATCCGGCGACGCTGCTGCGCATCGAAGGTTTTGGTCCGTCCGTCGCCTACCGCGCAGCCGGCGTGAAAGACCTCCTCAAAGCCGCTGGCCCGATTGACGAGATTTCCGGCGAAGCCTCAAAGGCGCTCTGGCGCGACATCCGCGATTGCACGCCCTTTGCCGACGGCAGCGAACGCCCCATCTGGCGCGTTTCGATGGCGCCGTCGCAGGCCCACAAAATGACGCTGGCGCTGCGCATGGAAACGCCCGCCGAGGCGTTTTACGACTGGCAGGGCGGCCTCGTCTGGCTGCGCATGGAAGCCGATCCGGAAGCCGAAACGCTGCGCCGGCTGGTGAAAAAATTCGGCGGCGGCCACGCCACGCTGGTCCGCGCCAGCCCCTCGCATCGCGCGTCGCTGCCCGTCTTCGAGCCGCAGCCGGCCGCGCTCGCCGCGCTCTCGGCGCGGCTGAAAGCTGAGTTCGACCCAAAAGGCCTGCTCAATCCGGGACGGATGGGAGCCTGACATGCAAACCTCATTCACCCTCGCCCAGCTTGCCGATCCGCATGTCGCGGAGTCGGAAAAGATCCTGCGCAAATGCGTTCATTGCGGCTTCTGCACGGCGACCTGCCCGACCTATGTCACGCTCGGCAACGAACTCGACAGCCCGCGAGGGCGAATTTATCTCATCAAGGACATGCTGGAAAACGGCCGGCCGGCGGACAAGCAGATCGTCACCCATATCGACCGCTGCCTGTCCTGCCTCGCCTGCATGACGACCTGCCCCTCGGGCGTGAACTACATGCATCTGGTCGACCACGCTCGCGCCCACATCGAGAACACCTATACGCGCCCGCTGCCCGACCGGTTCATCCGCGCGGTGCTCGCCTTCGTGCTGCCGCATCCGGCGCGTTTTCGCGCCGCGTTGAAGCTGGCGCGACTCGGCAAGCCGTTCGCAAAACTGTTCCAGGCGATTGGCCCGTTGCGCCCGCTCGCTGCGATGCTGCGGCTCGCGCCCGCGTCGATTCCCGCAAGATCGGCGACAGCGTCACCGGGTGTCCATCGGCCGGCGGGCACGCGCGAAAAACGCGTCGCCATCCTCACCGGCTGCGCTCAGCCCGTGCTCGACCCCGGCATCAACGAGGCGGCGATTTCGCTGCTGACGCGCTGCGGCGTCGAGGTCGTGGTGCCGCAAGGCGAGGGCTGCTGCGGCGCGCTGGTGCATCACATGGGGCGCGAGGAGCAGGCGCTCGCTTCGGCTCGCAAGAATGTCGATGCCTGGACGCGCGAGGCCGAAAATGGCGACCTCGACGCCATCATCATCACCGCCTCAGGCTGCGGCACGACGATCAAGGATTACGGCTTCATGCTGCGTCTAGACCCGGCCTATTCCGAGAAGGCGGCGCGGGTTTCGGCGCTGGCGAAGGACATCACTGAATTCCTGGCGACGCTCGATTTGCCGGAGCCTGAGCAAAAGCCCGGCCTCACCGTCGCCTACCACTCCGCCTGTTCCATGCAGCACGGCCAAAAAATCACGCGTCAGCCGAAGGAGCTTCTCGCCCGCGCCGGCTTCGTCGTGAAGGAGCCGCGCGAGGGCCATCTGTGCTGCGGCTCGGCCGGCACTTACAACATCATGCAGCCCGAAATTTCGGCCCAACTGCGCGACCGCAAGGTGAAAAACATCGAGGCCACAGGCGCGGACATCATCGCCACCGGCAATATCGGCTGCATCACCCAGATCGCCTCGGCGGCCAAGATGCCGATCGTGCATACGGTGGAACTGCTCGACTGGGCCTATGGCGGAAAACGGCCGGCGGGGATCTGAAGGGGACGCAGGCACGGACATATTTTTGTACGTACTTGTTCCGGTGGCCATTGCGATAGGGATTTATCTTGGTGTCAAAGCAAGGTCGTCAAAGCGCAAGCCGGGCATGGGTATCGCAGGCGACCCGACCGGTAACCACGGGTTTGACTTCGAGGAGGCGATGGCGGTGGCGGCGACTAGCTGACCAATCCGGCTTCGCCTACTCCCCCGCGAACGGCTTCTCGCTCGTCCCGTAGGTCTCCCGGTACAGCGCCCTTTGCCTGTTGAGCGCCACCATCGTGTTCCTGAGCAGGATCGCCACAGTCACCGGGCCCACCCCGCCCGGCACCGGCGTGATCCAGGAAGCGACCTCCTTGACGCTGTCGGTGTCGACGTCGCCGACGATGCGGGTGGAGCCGTCGGGCAGCGTCTCGGCGTTGATGCCGATATCGATGACGGCCGCGCCCGGCTTCACCATGTCGGCCTTGATCAGCCGCGGCTTGCCCACCGCCACGAACAGTGCATCCGCGCGTCTCGCATGCGCCGCGACCGAGCGGGTCATATGGTGGCACACGGTCACCGTCGCGCCCTCGCTCATCAGGAGAAAGGCGATCGGCTTGCCGACGATCTCGGAATGCCCGACCATCACCACTTCCAGCCCTTTCAGGTCCAGCCCGGTCGCCTTCAGCAGTTCCACCGAGGCCGCCGCCGTGCAGGGCGCCAGGTCGAGCTCGTTGTAGACGATGTTTCCGATCGAGGCCGGATGCATGCCTTCGACATCCTTCAGCGGGTGGATCGCCGCCTGGATCGCCTTGATCGGAATGTGCCCCGGCACCGGCCGCTGGATGATGATGCCGGTGACGCGCGGATCGGCGTTCATGCCGTGGATCGCCGCTTCCAGTTCGCCCGCCGTCAGCTCGGCCGGAAAGCGCCGCTCCTCGAAGTCGATGCCGGCCAGCTCCGCCTTTGCGCGCTGGTTGCGCACATAGACATCGACCGCCTCGACGTCGCCTACGGTGATTGAAACCAGCTTCGGCCGGAAACCCTCGGCTGTCGCGCTGTCGGCCGCGGTGCGGACTTCGGCGATGATGCGGGCGGCGACCGGCCCGCCCTTCAGATAGCGCGTGTCGTCGAGCGGCATCGAATATCCTTTTGTAGGCGCGAACTCGGCTACGGGATAGCAGTCAAGAACGCGGGAAGGGCAGCGCGGATACGAACCGTGCTGACCTTCCAGCGACGTTGCGCGTGACCTTTAACGAAAAAAGCGGCCGCGGCATTCGCGCCGCGCCGCTCCCGGGCCTGCCGCCCCTACGGCATCGGCCCGTCCCCCGTTCCAGGCATGATCCCGAACCGAAGGTCAGCGAAGCAAAAAGTTGCAGACTTTTCGGACAAGATCATGCCAAAAAAGATTACATCACTACGACCTTCGTCCCGACATCGACCCGCTCGTACAGCTCGACGACATCCTCATTGCGCATGCGGATGCAGCCCGAGGAGACGGCGCCGCCGATCGTCCAGGGCTGGTTGGTGCCGTGGATGCGGTAGAGCGTCGAGCCGAGATAGAGCGCCCGCGCGCCGAGCGGGTTTTCCGGTCCGCCGGCCATGTGGACCGGCAAATGCCGTCCCTTGGCGCGCTCGCGCGCGATCATTTCCGCCGGCGGCCGCCAGTCGGGCCATTCGCGCTTCTGGGTTACGGTGCGGGTTCCGGCCCACTCGAAGCCCGGCTTGCCGGTGCCGACGCCATAGCGTCGCGCCTCGCCGCCCTCCAGCACCAGGAACAGAAAATTCTCGCGCGTGTCGATGATGATGGTGCCCGGCGCGTGCGGGCCGTCATAGGCAACCGTCTGCGGCAGGTAGATCGGGTTCATCTGCCGGCTGGGCTGGACCTTGGGCTTGGCCGGCGCCTGCACCGCCGCGGTGCGAATCCGGTCCGGCCCGATCTCGCGATAGCGCGGCGCCGGCTGCACCACGACGCCGAACGAATTCTGCCGCCGCAGCTGCCGCTGCAACACTTTGCCGGGCTTGCGGCCGAGCTGCATCACCCAGGGCGCGGAAAGATCGGGGCTGACCACCACCGGCGGCCGCTCGATATAGCGGTCATTGGCGGCGGCGGGTGTCGCGGCAAGCGCGGCGACAGACACAAGGAACAAAAGACTCTTCATGAACATGCACTTTCGGTCGGCGTCGTCGTGGGTCGCGGGAAAATCCCCCGCTTCAACGCGATCGTTGACCGGATCGGGCAAGGAAAAAGTGAATCGGAATGCCTAAAAGGCCGTTTTGTCAGTAAACTTTTCGGTGTGGTTACCGGCCGGTTCAGGAATCTGGTAAAGGCCCGGTAAAGCAGGCGGATTGCGCCGTTAAGGATTGGGTTTTGACGTCATGGATGAGGTGAAGACTGGACTGCTCGAAGGTGCGGATGGGGTCACCCGCTGCTTCTGGCCCGGCGTGCTGCCCGACTATCTGCACTACCATGACCATGAATGGGGCCGCCCGGTCGCCGACGACAAAAGGCTGTTCGAAAAGATCTGCCTCGAAGGCTTTCAATCCGGCCTGTCCTGGCTGACGATCCTGCGCAAGCGCGACAATTTCCGCGAGGCGTTCGACGGCTTCGACTATGAGCGCGTCGCCGAGTTCGGCGAGGCGGATGTCGAGCGGCTGCTCGGCAATGCCGGCATCGTGCGCCACCGCGGCAAGATCGTCTCCACCATCAACAACGCAAAGCGCGCCCGCGAAATGGCGAACGAGGCGGGTTCGCTCGCCGCCTGGTTCTGGCGCCACGAGCCAGGCGCTGACGAACGGCCGGTCACGGTCGACTACCCGACCCTGACGGCCAACCCGACCTCGCCAACCTCGATCCGCATCTCGAAGGAGATGAAGAAGCGCGGCTGGAGCTTTGTCGGCCCCACCACCGTCTATGCCTTCATGCAGGCCATGGGGCTGGTCAACGACCACATAGAAGGCTGCGCCTGCCGCGCCGAGGTGGAAAAGCAGCGGGCGGCGTTCAGGCGGCCGGGATGAGGAGAAGGTGAAGAGGGTGATATGCTTCTTTCGCCGACGCTAATGATTTTGCCACGTACCCCTCCGCTCTCCGCCTCGGGCTTGACCCATGCTGTGACCTTTCGGACGCCAGAACGGCGATTAGTGCGCACTCGGCCAGTTCTGGACCGCCGGAGCACTGCCGCAAGGGTACGGCATGGATCCTAGGGTCTCCGCTACGTCGCTTCGCTCCTGCTCCGCCCTAGGATGACGAAAAGGCAGGAGGGCCGCAGCTAATCACAGCCGTCCGCGATTGGCGGTGTCCTCTTTCTTTCGTCATCCTAGGGCAAGTGCAGCGAAGCGGAGCGGACCCTAGGATCCATGCCGTACCCTCGCGGCAGTGCTCCGGCGGTTCAGAACCAGCAACGGCCCGATCCGTGCCGATCGGTCGTGAGAGGCGCTTGCCAGGGAACAAATTCCCACTCCCACAAAATTTTTAACGCTCTGAAATCAACGTCTTGCACGATTTCTTCGCTTTTATCGCGCTCGCTTTTTTCCACACCCTCCCTCGATGCCCGCATACTCCATCCCGGCAGCTTGCTGGTGGGAACGGGTGTGCACGACCGGCATCCAGGCAAGTGTGGCGCCGGAGATGACTCCCGCATGGTCGTGCGGGGCGCTCCGGCTCCGGGTCGAACCTGTGCGCCCGCGCTTTGTCCCAGCTTATCGGGACGGGGCGACGGGCCGGGAGCGGCAAGGGGAGAAAACGCCGGCGGCGCATGGCAGCGCGTCACGAAAATAAATTGTTTATGCGTCGCTGCCATGCGCCGCTTCCCACAATGGCCAGACCGGAAACGGGGCGTGGCGACGGAGAAGTGCGTGCCGGGGACAGTTTACTTTTTTCCACCCGCGCGAACTTCTCAACTGCCGCCGTTCTGCGGAAAGAAAGTAAACGGTCCCCTGCGGCAAACCGGGGAGAGCAGCGCGTCGCGCCCAAACCCTTGCCGCCCTATGCACCATCGGTTAGGACACCCGCGCCGCCTTTGGCGCACGACATTATCCAGTAAAGCGACAGATCACATGGCCGACACATCATCCCGAACCAAGGCGCGCCAGCCGCGCGGCTTTGTCGACCGCTCGCCGGAAGACATCCGCGCCACCGAGAAGATGACGGCCGCGATCCGCGAAGTCTTCGAGCTCTACGGTTTCGAGCCGGCCGACCAGCCGCTGATCGAATACACCGATGCGCTGGGAAAATTCCTGCCCGACCAGGACCGGCCGAACGAGGGCGTGTTTTCGTTCCAGGACGATGACGAGCAGTGGCTGTCGCTGCGCTATGATCTGACCGCACCGCTCGCCCGCTATGTCGCCGAGAATTTCGAGCGGCTGCCGAAGCCGTATCGAAGCTACCGCGCCGGCTGGGTGTTCCGCAACGAAAAGCCCGGGCCGGGCCGCTTCCGCCAGTTCATGCAGTTTGACGCCGACACGGTCGGCACGCCGGGCGTCGCCGCCGACGCCGAAATGGCGATGATGATGGCCGACGTGATGGAAGCGCTGGGGATAAAGCGCGGCGACTACGTCATCCGCGTCAACAACCGCAAGGTGCTCGACGGCGTGCTGGAGGCGATCGGCCTCGGCGGCGACGAGAATGTTGGACGAAGGCTGACCGTACTGCGCGCCATAGACAAGCTGGACAAGTTCGGTCCGGAAGGCGTGCGCCTGTTGCTCGGTCCCGGACGCTGGGATGGGGGCAAGGAAGGCGAGGGGGATTTTACCAAGGGTGCCGGACTGGATGAGAAGGCAATCGACAGTCTGATTTCGTTGCTAAGCTTTGAAGGGCGGATGGAGGAACTTACCTACGTTGACGAGGACCGGGATGCTTCGACCTTGCCAAATCCATTCCTGAGTCCTCCGAGCAACTGGGACGACGTGGCGGCCGCGCAAAGGTTTATGTCGCTCAATCCGGACAACCAAAGGTACCAATACAGCGCAGGTATCTCGCGACTGGGTGAATTGGCGCTTTTATTCGATCTAAATGACAAGCTCGTCGAGGGTATTCGTGAGCTTCTCACGATCGAAGTCATGCTGCAAACGTGTGGATACGTTCAGTCGTACTACGCGGACGATCGCCGAATGACGATAATGAAGCTCCCGCCGTCGCAAGATGTCGAGCGTGTAAAAATCGACCCCTCCGTCGTCCGCGGCCTCGAATACTACACCGGCCCGGTTTACGAAGCCGAGCTGCTCGCCGAAATTCCCAACGAGGAGGGCCAGATCGTCCGCTTCGGCTCGGTCGGTGGCGGCGGGCGCTATGACGGTCTGGTTTCGCGCTTCCGCGGCGAGCCGGTGCCGGCTACGGGCTTTTCCATCGGCGTTTCGCGCCTGATGACGGCGCTGAAGAACCTCGGCAAGCTCGACACATCGGACGTCATCGCGCCGGTCGTGGTGCTGGTCATGGACAAGGACACGGAAAGCCTCGGCCGCTACCAGAAGATGGTTTCGCAGCTTCGCCAGGCCGGCATCCGCGCCGAAATGTATCTCGGCGGAGCCGGCATGAAGGCGCAGCTCAAATACGCTGACCGGCGCGGCTCGCCTTGCGCGATCATCCAGGGCGGCGACGAGCGGGCGAAAGGCGAGGTGCAGATCAAGGATCTGATAGAAGGCAAACGCCTGTCGGAAGAAATCACCGACAATGTCGTCTGGCGCGAAGGCCGCCCGGCGCAGGTGACTGTGGCGGAAGGCGAGCTTGTCGAGGCGGTGCGCAGGATTCTGGACGCGCAGGCGAGGGACAGGGCGGGTGGCAAGTAACCTTGGAGCGCCGGCGCTGTCATTTCTCCCTTCTCCCCTTGTGGGAGAAGGTGGCCAACCCCGGGCTTGTTCCGGGGGAGATCGGATGAGGGGTATTGGCCGGAGCGCAACGCTTGCTACGCTTCGTTTCTTCCAGCACCCCTCATCCGTCGCCTGCGGCGACACCTTCTCCCACAAGGGGAGAAGGGAGGGTTGGCGCCCATGACCCGCTACCCCGCAATCGCCCTAAAGATCCTCGAACTCTTCGCCGAGCGCGGCGCGGACCCCGTCGAAGTGGCGGTACTGCAGCCGGCGGACCCATTCCTCGACATGGCCGGCGAGGATTTGCGCCGCCGCATCTTTCTCACCGAAAGCGAGACCGGGCAGACACTGTGCTTGCGGCCGGAATTCACCATCCCGGTCTGCCTCGACCACATCGCTTCGCAGGCTGGCACGCCGCGGCGCTATTCCTATCTCGGCGAGGTGTTTCGCCAGCGCCGCGAGGGCGGCAGCGAATTCTTCCAGGCCGGCATCGAAGACCTCGGCGAGAAGAACACCGCCGAAGCCGATGCGCGCTCGGTAGCCGACGCCCATGCGCTGCTCAAGCTCGCACTGCCCGGCCGCGAGCTGAAAGTCACGCTCGGCGACCAGACCATCTTCGAGGCGGTGCTGGCTGCGCTCGGCCTGCCGCGCGGCTGGCGCATGCGGCTTGCCCGCGCCTTCGGCTCGGCCGACATGCTGGCGGCGGCCCTCGCCGACCTCGCCACGCCGCCGCGCAATTCAACGCTCGCCGAGCCCGTCGCCTCGCTCGTCGCCGACGGTGATGCCGGCCGACTGGCCGCTCATATCGCCGTAGGCATGGAAGAGGCCGGCCTGTCGCCCTCCGCCGGCCGCACGCCCGACGAGATCGCCCGCCGCCTGATCGAGCGGGCGGAACTTAGAAGCGTGCGCCTGTCTGCCGAGGCCTTCGACGCGCTGAAGACCTTTCTGGCAATCCATGCGCCGCTCGCCGATGCCACTGGCGCGCTCGAAAAATTCGCCGCCGGCTCCGGCCTGTCGCTGGGCGCGGCGCTGAACAATTTCGCCGCCCGGGCCGCGGCGATCGCCCGTCACGGCCTGCCGGTCGGAACAATCCACTACGACGCCGCCTTCGGCCGTCCGCTCGACTATTACACCGGTCTTGTCTTCGAGATCGCGGCGCCCGGCTCCGACCGCCCGCTGGTCGGCGGCGGCCGTTACGACCGGCTGCTGACGCTGCTCGGCGCGCGCGACAAAATCCCCGGCGTCGGCTTTTCGGTCTGGCTCGACCGCATCGAAAGCCTGGCGGAGGGCAGCCAATGACCACCACCCTCGCCATACCGTCAAAAGGCCGGCTCCGGGAGCAGGCGTTGGAGGTGCTGGCCAAGGCCGGCCTCGCCGTCACTCTGCCCGGCGACGACCGCAAATACCGCGCCCGCATCGAGGGCCGGAGCGATGTCGAGGTGGCGTTCCTTTCGGCCTCGGAAATCGCAGGCGAGATCGGGCAGGGTACCATCGATCTCGGCATCACCGGCGAGGATCTGTTGCGCGAGACGCTGGCGGATTGGGAATCACGCGCGGAAATCGTGGCCAGGCTCGGCTTCGGCCATGCCGATGTCGTGGTCGCGGTGCCGGAAATCTGGCTCGACGTCGACACCATGGCCGACCTTGACGACGTCGCGGCCGACTTCCGCCAGCGCCACGGCCGCCGGCTTCGCATCGCCACCAAATACTGGCGGCTGACGCAGCAGTTTTTTTCCCAGAAGCACGGCATCCAGGTCTACCGCATCGTCGAAAGCCTCGGCGCAACGGAAGGGGCGCCGGCGGCAGGGTCGGCGGATGTCGTTGTCGACATAACCACGACCGGCTCGACGCTGCGCGCCAATCATCTGAAGGTACTGCAGGACGGCGTCATCCTGCGCTCGCAGGCCTGCCTGGCAGCCTCGAAGAAAGAGCGCAGTGTGGCCGACAAAGAGGCCGTCCGCTCGATTTCGGCCGTACTCGCGAAGCTGGCGTGAACCTCACGCCGCTTGGGGCAAAAGCGCGCCGCGCAGGCCGCGCATGATGCCGGCGAGTTCGACGCATTCGTCATGCCTGCGGCTGTTGCGCCGCCAGGCCAGGCAGACGGTCCGCGACGGCATCGGCTCCATGAACGGCACGATCTTCAAATCGCGCATATCGCTTGCCGGCCCCATCGCCATTTCGGGAATGAGCGTGACGCCGAGCCCGTGCGCGACCATCTGGAGCAGCGTCGTCAGGCTGGTCGCGCCGTAGCTCGCCATCGCCACCGGCTTGACGTTGCCGCACACCGACAGCGCCTGTTCGCGCAGGCAATGGCCTTCCTCGAGCAGCATCAACCGTTCCAGCGCCGGGCTTTCCGGCGGCACCGGCGGCACGGCGAATTCCGGATCGTCCGCCGGCACTGCCAGAAAGAAGCGGTCCTCGAATAGCGCCTCCGTGACCAGTCCCGGAAAATCGAGCGGCATGGCGGCGATGAAGCCGTCGAGCCGGCCGGCCGCGGTTTCCTCGGCCAGCGACCCCGTCACCGCTTCGCGCAGTTCCAGGACGAGGGTGGGAAAGCGCGCCTTCAGGTCCGGCAGCACATGCGGCAGCAGGTAGGGCGCGATGGTCGGGATGATGCCCAGCCGGAATCGCCCTTCCATCGCGGACCGGCCGCGCCGCGCAATGCTCTCGACGCCGCGAATGTCGGCCAGGATCGTTTCGATGCGCGGCAGCAGCGCCTGCGCTTCGATCGTCATGGCCACGGACTTTCCGCCTCGCTCGAAGAGCCGGCCACCGAGCCGCGCCTCCATCTCGGAGATCTGCGCCGAGAGGGCCGGCTGGGTCACGCCGGCAAGTTCCGCGGCCCGCCCGAAATGCAGGGTCTGGGCCAGCGCCTCGAAATATTCCATCTGGCGGACGGTGAGCTTTATCATAAGGGAAAGTTATCGGCAGAAATAGAAAAGGCAATTTGTTTTTATGGCCTGACCGCTCTAGGCTGGAACAATTCCAGACTGGCCGGCAGGTTCCGACCGTCGGACAAGCAATCACAGAACACGATCGGAGAAGAAAAATGGACGCAAAAACTGACGAGAGCGCGGGCAAGTGCCCGTTCACTGGCGGCGCCCGCGGACGCTCCAACCGCGACTGGTGGCCGGATCACCTGGACATCCAGATGCTCCATCGGAACTCCGACTTGTCCGATCCGATGGGTAAGGATTTCGACTATGCCGAGGAATTCAAGACTCTCGACCTCGATGCGGTGATTAAGGACCTGCATGCGTTGATGACGGACTCGCAGGAGTGGTGGCCGGCCGACTTCGGTCACTATGGCGGGTTGATGATCCGCATGGCGTGGCACAGCGCGGGCACGTACCGCATCACCGACGGCCGCGGCGGCGCGGGCGCCGGCCAGCAGCGTTTTGCGCCGCTCAACTCTTGGCCGGACAACGCGAATCTCGACAAGGCGCGCCGGCTGCTGTGGCCGATCAAGCAGAAATACGGCCGCAAAATCTCCTGGGCCGACCTGATGATTCTTGCCGGCAATGTCGCGCTCGAATCGATGGGCTTCAAGACGTTCGGTTTCGCCGGCGGCCGCGCCGATGTCTGGGAGCCCGAAGAGCTCTACTGGGGCCCGGAGGGGACGTGGCTGGGCGATGAGCGCTACAGCGGCGAGCGTCAGCTTTCAGAGCCGCTCGGCGCCGTCCAAATGGGCCTGATCTACGTTAACCCTGAAGGGCCGAACGGCAATCCGGATCCGATCGCGGCGGCCAAAGATATCCGTGAGACCTTCTTCCGCATGGCGATGAACGACGAAGAGACCGTCGCGCTGATTGCCGGTGGCCACAGCTTCGGCAAGACCCACGGCGCCGGCGATCCGTCGCTGGTCGGACCGGAGCCGGAAAGCGGCGCGCTGGAGGATCAAGGCCTCGGCTGGAAGAGCAAGCACGGTACGGGCGTCGGCCCCGACGCCATCACCGGCGGCCCGGAAGTCACCTGGGTGCAGACGCCGACGCAGTGGAGCAACCTCTTCTTCAAGAACCTGTTCGAAAACGAATGGGAGCTGACGACGAGCCCGGCCGGGGCGAAGCAGTGGAAGGCTAAGAGCGGCGAGCAGAGCATTCCGGACGCCTTCGATCCGTCGAAGAAGCATGTTCCGACGATGCTGACCACGGACCTTTCGCTGAGGTTCGACCCGGCCTACGAAAAAATCTCGCGGCGCTTCTACGAGAACCCGGCCGAGTTCGCGGACGCCTTTGCCCGCGCCTGGTTCAAGCTGACCCACCGCGACATGGGTCCGAAGGTGCGCTATCTCGGCCCGCTCGTTCCGCAGGAGACGCTGATCTGGCAGGATCCGGTTCCGGCCGTGGATCACCCGCTGATCGACGAGCAGGACATCGCCGGACTGAAAGCGAAGCTTCTCGCCTCCGGTCTGACGGTGCCGCAGCTGGTTTCGACCGCCTGGGCATCGGCCTCGACATTCCGCCGCTCCGACAAGCGCGGTGGCGCGAACGGGGCACGCATCCGCCTCGCCCCGCAGAAGGACTGGGAAGTCAACCAGCCGGCTGAGCTCGCGACGGTGCTGCAGAAGCTCGAAGCGGTCCAGCAGGAGTTCAACCCTTTACAGTCTGGCGGCAAGAGAGTTTCGCTCGCCGACCTTATCGTTCTTGCCGGCTCGGCAGCGGTCGAGAAGGCCGCGAAGGATGCCGGCATCGACGTGTCGGTTCCCGTTACGCTGGGTCGCGCGGACGCTTCACAGGAACAGACAGACGTTCAATCCTTCGCGCCGCTGGAGCCGCGTTATGACGGTTTCCGCAATTATACGAACAGCAGCAAGCTTAAGTTCATGCAGCCCGAGGAAGCCTTGGTCGACCGGGCGCAATTGCTGACGCTGACCGGACCCGAAATGACGGTTCTGGTCGGTGGCCTGCGTGTCCTCGGCGCCAACGCCGGCGACTCCAGGCACGGCGTCTTCACCGGAAAGCCCGGGACCTTGACGAACGACTTCTTCGTCAACCTGCTCGACATGAGCACTGTCTGGCAGCCGCTGGCCGGCTCCGAGGGCGTTTACGAGGGACGCGACCGCAAGACGAACGAGTTCAAGTGGACCGGGACCCGCGTCGACTTGATTTTCGGTTCGCACTCGCAACTGCGCGCCTACGCCGAAGTCTATGCCACCGCGGACTCCAGGGAGAAGTTCGCTAGGGATTTCGTGGCGGCGTGGAACAAGGTGATGAACGCCGACCGCTTCGACCTCGACGAGGGCCGGGCAGCCTCGGTGACGCCGCTGCGGGAAGCAGCGGAGTAGTCTGCCGTCTCAAGACGAGGACCAGAATGGGCAGGCGCGGAGAGATCCGCGCCTGTTTTGTCTTTGGGAGCAGGCAACCGGAATTCGCGCGGTGGGCCATGCGGCGGCTTGTGCGGCTCGCATTCGGCAGCTAGGCAGGCATTCCCGGGTTCACCGAAATAGGGAATACCAAAAATGCGACTTGGCGGAAGGCTGGCGGCAGCCATCGAAGTGCTCGAGGACATCGAGAAGAGGCATCGCCCCGCTGCGGATGCGCTTAAGGACTGGGGCTTGTCGCACCGCTTCGCCGGCGCCGGCGACAGAGCGGCGATCGGCAACATCGTGTATGACGCGTTGCGCCGCAAACGCTCGGCAGGCTGGCTCGTCGGCGGCGACACGCCGCGCGCCATCGGCTTCGGCGCGCTGCTTCTGGAATGGCGCGAAACCGCGCAATCGCTGAGCCAGGCGCTCGAAGGCGACCGCTTCGCCCCGCCGCCGCTGAGCCCCGAGGAACGGAACGCGATCGCCTCGCGCTCACTTGAGGACGCGCCCGACGTCATCCGCGCGGACTGCCCCGATTGGTGCGCGCCGCTTTTGGAGCAGGCGTTTGGCGCGGATTGGGTCGAAGAGGGTAGGGCGCTGGCAGCGCGGCCGCCGCTCGACCTCAGGGTCAATACGATCAATGCCAATCGTGACCGCATTCTCGGCGAACTGTCGGGCGTAGGCGCGGCGCCAACGAAAATCGCCTCGCAGGGCATTCGCATTCCGCCGATCGACGGCAGCGGCCGCCATCCAAATGTGCAAGCCGAGCCGGCTTTCCAGAAGGGCTGGTTCGAGGTGCAGGATGAGGGCTCGCAGATCGCCGCCGAGCTTACCGGCGCGAAGCCCGGAATGCAGGTGCTCGATTTCTGCGCCGGTGCGGGCGGCAAGACGCTTGCTTTGTCTGCCATCATGGAAAATCGCGGCCAGATTTTTGCTCACGACGCTGAAAAGATCAGGCTCGCGCCGATTTTCGACCGCATCAGGCGGTCGGACAACCGCAACATCCAGGTTGTTACTAAACCGGCCGAACTTTCCGGATTGCAGGGCCAGATGGACATCGTGCTGATCGATGCGCCGTGCACCGGCAGCGGTACATGGCGGCGGCGGCCTGACGCAAAGTGGCGGCTGACGCAAAGGCAGCTCGATGTGCGCAAGGGGGAGCAGGCGGCGATCCTCGAAGCCGCAAAGGGCTACGTGAAGCCTGGCGGGCTGCTGGTCTACATCACCTGTTCGGTCTTCGATGAGGAAAACCGCGACCAGATCAGCCGGCTCGCCGCGGACAATCCGGAGTTTTCTCCCGTCGACCACGAAGCGCTATGGGAGCGTCATTTTCCGGGGCGCTCGACCACTGCCCGCATCGATGCTTCAGCCGGCATAGCACTGACGCCGGCGCGAAGCGGCACCGACGGCTTCTTCTTCGCCGCGCTTCGCCGCGCAGGCCAGACATAATTGTTGCATTGCAACATTCCCGTACCTTTGCGATAAAGTGGGTTGGATAAGCAGGGCATGGAATGATGGCTGCAACGATCGTATCCGCTCCCGATTATGAGGAGCGCGTGAGGAAATCTTTCTCGCGCCAGAGCGTCATGACGACGATCGGCGCCGAGCTGACGCTGGTGACGCCAGGCACCGTCGAGATCGAGATGGCCCATTCCCCGGGGCTGACCCAGCAGCACGGCTTCCTTCATGCGGGCATCATCTCGACCGCGCTCGATTCGGCTTGCGGCTATGCGGCATTCTCGATGATGCCCGAAAACGCCGCGGTGCTGACCATTGAATTCAAGGTCAACCTGCTTGCGCCGGGCAAGGGCGAACGTTTCCTGTTTCGCGGCTCGGTCACCAAGCCCGGCCGCACCATCGTCGTCGCCGACGGCCAGGCATACGCCTTCGCGGCGGACGGCGAGGCCAAGCTGATCGCCACCATGACCGGCACGATGATGACCGTGGTCGGCCGCGACGGCATCGAAGGCTGAGCCGGTGGCCGAGAGCGGCATTGGCAGATCCGTCCTGTTCGTCATGGCGGTCGACGCCGAATACGGCCCACATTTGCAGCGTCTCATCACACCCTTCATGACCGGCGTCGGCCCGGTCGAATCCGGCGTCGCCATGGGTGCGGAACTGGCCCGCCTGCAAGCCCAAAACGCGCTTCCCGATCTCGTCGTTTCGCTCGGTTCCGCCGGCAGCCGCACGCTCGAACAGACCGAAATCTACCAGGCGGTCTCGGTGTCGTATCGAGACATGGACGTGTCGGCCCTCGGCTTCGAAAAAGGCGCAACGCCTTTTCTCGACTTGCCTGTCACCGTGCCTTTGCCGCGTCGTATTCCCGGCATCCGGGAGGCGTCTCTCTCGACGGGTGCGGCGATTGTTTCGGGAGCTGCCTATGACGCCATCGCCGAGGACATGGTCGACATGGAGACCTTCGCGGTGCTGCGGGCCTGCCAGCGTTTCGGCGTCGAGCTGATCGGCCTGCGCGGTATTTCCGACGGCGCGGCCGAATTGAAGCATGTCTCCGACTGGACCGAATATCTGCACGTCATCGACGAGAAACTGGCTGCGGCGGTCGGGATGCTGGAGGCCGCGATCGAGAACGGTTCGCTGCGGATCGAAGGCAAAACAACGCGTTAGCGCCGCGCTTCGATTCAACAGATGGAACAGGCCGGCGTTCGGTTCATTTCCGGATGAAGGATTTGAATCGATCCGCGAGCGCCATGAATCGGATTGTCCGCGTTTGTCGACAACCCATTGCGCCGACTCGCTCTTTTCTTTAAATGCCCGCCATGAAAACCACCAATCATCCCGACACCGTTCTTATCATCGACTTCGGCAGTCAGGTGACGCAGCTCATCGCGCGTCGCGTGCGCGAAGCCGGGGTATTCTCCGAAATCGTTCCCTTCCAATTGGCCGAACAGGCGTTTCAGCGCATCCAGCCGAAGGCGGTGATCCTTTCGGGCGGACCGGCCTCAACGACCGAGATAGGCAGTCCGCGCGCGCCGCAGATCGTATTCGAGGCCGGCGTGCCCGTGCTCGGCATCTGCTACGGCCAGATGACCATGTGCGTCCAGATGGGCGGCGTTGCGGAAAGCTCGGACCATCGCGAATTCGGCCGCGCTTTCGTGCAGGTCGAGCAGGAGTGCCCGCTGTTCGACGGCATGTGGGCGCCCGGCCAGCGCCATCAGGTCTGGATGAGCCATGGCGACCGCGTCATTTCGCTGCCCAGGGGGTTCGAGGTGTTCGGCAGGTCCGAGGGCGCCCCCTTCGCCGTGTTCGGCGACTCCGCGCGCAAGATGTACGGCATCATGTTCCACCCAGAGGTGGTGCACACGCCGGACGGCGCGAAACTCCTGCAGAACTTCGTGCACAAGGTGGCCGGCATCGAGGGCGACTGGTCGATGGCCGCGTACAAGGAGAAGGCGATAGAGACGATCCGCAAGCAGGTCGGCGACGGCAAGGTGATCTGCGCACTATCGGGTGGCGTCGATTCCTCGGTTGCGGCGCTGCTGATCCACGAAGCGGTGGGCGACCAGTTGACCTGTATCCTTGTCGACCATGGGCTGATGCGCAAGGGCGAGGCGGCCGACGTGGTTGCGATGTTCCGCGAGCACTACAATTTGCCGCTGATCCTGGTCGATGCGGTGGACCGCTTCGTCGATGCGCTGGAAGGCGAGGCGGACCCGGAAACGAAACGCAAGACGATCGGGCGGCTGTTCATCGAAGTGTTTGAGGAGGAGGCGAAAAAGCTCGGCGGCGCGGAGTTCCTGGCGCAGGGCACGCTCTATCCCGACGTCATCGAGAGCGTGTCGTTCACAGGCGGTCCGTCGGTGACGATCAAGTCGCACCACAATGTCGGCGGCCTGCCTGAACGCATGAACATGAAGCTGGTCGAGCCACTGCGCGAACTGTTCAAGGACGAGGTGAGGGTGCTGGGCAAGGAACTCGGCCTGCCCGATCACTTCATCGGCCGCCATCCTTTCCCGGGTCCCGGCCTCGCCATACGCTGCCCGGGCGGCATCACCCGCGAGAAGCTCGAAATCCTGCGCGAGGCCGACGCGATCTACCTTGACGAGATCCGCAAGGCGGGGCTCTACGACGCGATCTGGCAGGCCTTCGCGGTGCTGCTGCCGGTGCAAACGGTCGGCGTCATGGGCGATGGGCGCACCTACGAATTCGTCTGCGCGCTGCGGGCGGTGACTTCGGTCGACGGCATGACCGCCGACTTTTACCACTACGACATGAGCTTCCTTGGAGCCGCCGCCACTCGCATCATCAATGAAGTGCGCGGCATCAACCGCGTCGTCTACGACGTGACGAGCAAGCCTCCTGGGACGATCGAGTGGGAATGAATCTGGATCATCAACGGGCTTTCGCCGACTATCGGCGTAAGCCCGTAAGTTTTTGATAACTAACATCTTTCTCATCATCATCTATTGCTATCTATCGAGCTCAAGCGCGACAAGCTGACGGTATACCTGACGGTATGAGTTTCAAGTCCCAGCCGGCGTACGGGAAATACCGTCGAACCTCTCGTTCCAAAGGAACGGCCTAATTTAAAACTAAGTCATTGATATAGTTAGCGATTGTTGAGAGGTTGACGGTAAAATCGCTGACGGTAAAATTGGATGCGTTCAAGCCGATTTTCCTATCGATATGACCGCCGCCATGTTGACCGATATTGCACTTAAGCGACTGAAACCTAAGGGAAAAATCTACAAGGTAACCGATCGTGACGGTATGTACGCGGCGGTTTCTCCCGCCGGGCAGATCACCTTCCGATATGACTACCGTGTCAACGGCCGCCGGGAGACCATGACGCTCGGTCGTTATGGAGAGGACGGCATCTCGCTGGCCGAGGCGCGGGAGCGCTGCCTCGCGGCCCGCAAGATGGTGGCGGAGGGCAAATCGCCCGCCCAGGAGAAGCAACGCGCGAAGCGCAGGCTTTCCACCGCATCCACTTTGGGCGAGGCGGGCAAGCGCTGGTTCAAGCACGCCAAAATGGCGGAGAGCACGCGCTCGATGCGCAAGGCCATTTTCGACCGTGACATCCTGCCGGTCTGGAAGAGTCGTCTACTGACCGAGATCACACCTGACGACTTGCGGGCACTCTGCGCCAAGGTAAAGGAGCGTGGCGCGCCGGCTACGGCCATCCACGTCCGGGACATCGTGAAGCAGATCTATGGCTACGCCATTCTCCACGGTGACAAGATCACCAATCCCGCCGATGACGTGGGGCCGGCCTCCATCGCCACCTTTGCACCGAAGGATCGTGCGCTTAGCCCAAGCGAGATCCGCATCATGCTCAATGAGCTTGAGCATGTGCCGACGCTGCCCACCATCCGGCTTGGACTCAAGCTGATTCTGATCACCATGGTCCGCAAGAGCGAGCTGCTCGACGCCACCTGGGATGAGGTCGATTTCGAGAATGCTGTCTGGAGCATCCCGAAAGAGCGTATGAAGAGGAAAAAACCACATAATGTGTATCTCTCGCGGCAGGCGCTCGACATTGTGATCGCGCTCAGAACCTGCGCTGCGAATTCGCGCTATGTGCTGCCGTCGCGGTACGATGCTGACGAGCCAATGTCGCGCGCGACCTTCAACCGCGTCACTATGGCCGTCGTCGAACGGGCGAAGACGCAGGGGCTGTCGCTTGAACCTTTCACGGTGCACGACTTGCGACGCACCGGCTCGACGCTGCTCAATGAGCTCGGCTTCAATCGTGACTGGATCGAGAAGTGCCTTGCGCACGAGGACAACCGCTCGTCGCGCGGCGTCTACAATAAGGCGGAATACGAACCGCAGCGACGCCACATGTTGCAGGAATGGGCTGACATGATCGACGCGTGGCATGTAGGTAAGAAGCACACACCGACGCTCCACCCGCCCATCGTGCAATCGATCACTCTCGATCCAACTTGACCGGCCGCGTTCTGCGCAGCCGTACGTCGGGCGCGGGCGCCGTTTCGACCTTTCCGGCTTCGGAGGCACGTCGTCGCTCCTCGAGCCAAGTCTCAACCTCGGCCAGGTCCCAAACGACGCAGCGCGGCGTCAGATAAAAGCGCCGCGGAAATTCGCCACGCTGCTCCATCTCATAGATCGTCGTACCCGATAGCGGCACAATCTCTCGCAACTGTGTCCGCCTGATGGTGCGCCGTACCGGACGCGATCCAATGTGGGGCAAAACAGGGAATGCCTGCGATTCATCCCTGGCGCTCTGTGCATCCGAATTCTGCTGACGTTCAACCATGTCTCGGACCCGAAAAAGGCGAAAACGTTCAAAGTTCCGGACCAAAGATCACACGAGGCGCCGAATCTTCTTACAGCCATCAGATGCGACGATGCCGCCTTTTTCGGCAACTTGTGTACTGGCTCACGGCCGGCTGTGGTGCGCCTGCGAAAGGGCACAGCATACAGGCCCACCAACAATCATTTAAATGCCTGATTTCATTCATTTGCTATTTTCAACCCGCGCATTGGACTCGAACCCCCAAACACTGCAGGACAGTAACCGTCCTGCCAATGATGGACTGCACAGAAAATTCAAACATTTCAGTTGCTTACTGACGCATTCGTGCCAAATCCGTGCAGTGAGATAGAGAAACTGAGCCGTCTCATGCGTGCTGCTTGAGCTTCGCCCGGTTCAAGGATCATAACCTCGCCGATGCCCAAATGTGACCCCACCCGCCGCTGGGATTTCAACGTCTTATCGCGCCGACTGGCGCAGGGACCCCTCGCCGACCGACAACTGGCGTGCTCCCTTGCATTCCCAAGACACCTTGGCCCGGCATCGCCGAACGTGGCTTTTTACCTGCCAGGTGGTGATAGGTGATCGAAGACTGAAGGGCTTGTTCTTTGACCGCCGGCGCTGCCCCTCATCGCCTTGCCGGGCACCTCGCCTCGTAAAAACGGGGAGAAGGACGCCGGCCGCTTTGAAGGCGCTCCTTCCGAGTCGTTGGCGGCTGGCGAAATCAGCGACGAGAGCACCTCTTTCCCTGTTTACGGGGAGAGGATGGCAGCAGCCGGGCGGCGCAAAAAGTCAAGGATTGGGGCCGGTGGTACATGTAGTCATAGAGGATGTCGTACCATTCGCACCGAGACGCACGTAGGCCACTCCCATGTCCGGTGACGATGATCACGCACTGATCCCGTTGCGCAGGAGGTCCCGCGCCCAATCTGATAGCGGTGGCGCCGCTGCCGCACTCGCCGCCTTTCCCGGCGACGTCTATCCAGCATGGGTGAAAGCCTGCCGGCGGCTGGCCGGAGCCGGTTACGGCGGAACGATCGCTGAGGACTACGTCCGCATTTCGCCCGGGATTGACCGCCTCGCCGGCGCGCGTGCAGCGCTCGATCTCGTGTCCGTCGTGTCCGGCCTGGCGATCCGCGCCGGCCGCGATGCCGCCGCGCGTTTCGTACCGGCATCCCTGATCGCTGCCGGAAGGTTGCCGGACGACCTCGGGCAAGGGTCGAGGATCATCGAGCGCACGGCGGTCCAGGCGCCCGAGTCGATGGCGGCAATCCTGGAGCGCACCGAAACGCTGCTGTCGCGCCTCGATCTGGTCGCGCTGGAGTCCTGGCTTCGGATCGGCATCCGTGCCGCCAGCGGTGATCCGCAGCGGCGGCAGCGCTTCTTCACGCTGCAGGATCCCGAGGCGCAGCGGTGGCTGCAGCGCGAGTCGGGTGTCGTCGGCTTCCTCGATATCGAAGGGCGGCCGAAACCCTTCCTGACCGCGCTGTGGGGCATGCGTGTGCCCCTGCGCGAAGTGCCCGCCGATGCGCCCGAACAGGTGAAGCGGCGGGCGGGTTTCGACGGCGCGGTCATGCGGCTGCCCGCATCGTTTCCGGGTTTCTCCGCCGTCGACAGCCAGAACCTCTATCGCGCCGCAGTTGCGCATATCGGCGCGCACTGCGTCTTCACCCGCCAAAAATTCGCGGTCGGCGGACTGAAGCCAGCGCAGGTGGCGCTGGTTTCGCTGATCGAGGACGCGCGGGTCGATCAGCTCGCGATGCGGGAACTTCCCGGGTTGCTCCGGCTCTTCCTGCCGTTCCACACCGCACCGCCGTCCGGCCCCGCCACGGCGGAAGGGCTGTTTGCCCGTCTCTCGCGGGCGCTGTTGGATGGCGATCACGAAGACTCTGACGGTAGGGTCAGAAAGGGCCGCGACGCCTTTTTCGCCGCCGAGGAAGATTGGCGTTCCAGCGGCTCAGCCGCCGCATCGGTGACCTGCTCGGCAACGATTTCGGCCAGATGCGCATCCAGTTCGATTCAAGGAGTTACGTCGTCCAGCCGCCCTATCGCGACGACAATCTCGGTCTCTGGAATTTCGGCGACGAAGAACAGCAGATGTTGAACGCCGAACAGACTTTCGAATCGGCCCGCCTGCGCGAGGAGAAGGACGACAGCCGGCCGCCGGAGCGGATCGAGACCGAACGGAGCGGAGATGCCGTCGGCCGCATCGCGGTCGTGGAGGAGGAGACGGGCGGAGTGACCGTTGCCCGCTATCCCGAATACGATCATGTCACCGGGCGGGACAGGCTAGACTGGGTGACGGTGAAGAATTGTCCGCCGAGGCAGGGCGCTCCGGATCGGATCGATCGCCTGCGCGACGAACGCGCTGATCTGGTCGCCAGGCTGACGGCGCTGATCCGTTCCGCGCGGGTGAGCCGGGCCGAACGGCTCCGCCGCCAGGCGGAAGGTGAATTTCTCGACATCGACGCCTGCATCGACGCCGCCATCGCGCGGCGGATCGGGGAGGTGCCGAGCACCCGCATCACGGCCGCTACGAACGCCGCAGCCGCGACCTCTCCACGTTCGTGCTCCTGGATGTCTCGCAGTCGACCGCCGACCGGGTCCGCTCGTCCGGCCAGACGGTTCTCGAGATCGAGCAGCAGGCAGCCGCGTTGCTTGCCCATGCGATGTCGGGCCTCGGCGATCCGTTCGCCATGGCCGCCTTCGCACCCGACGGCCGCGAGGACGTACGGTTCACCCGGATCAAGGATTTCTCCCAACCCTTCGACCGCGCCGCGGAAGCCTTTCTTGCCGGGTTGCAGAGCGGCCTCTCGACCCGGCTTGGCGCGGCGATGAGGCATGCGGGAGCCGAGCTGTCGCGGCAGCGGACCCATCGCAGGCTGCTTCTGGTCATCACCGACGGTGAGCCCGTCGACCTCGAGGTCGACGACGACCGCTATCTCGTCGAGGATGCTCGCAAGGCCGCCCAGCAGCTCAACAGGCTCGGCATCGACGCTTTCTGCGTCGGGCTCGATTCGAGCGCCGCGCCGCCGCTGGATCGCATCTTCGGCGCTCGCAATGCAATCAAGATCGCCAGGATAGAGGCGCTTGCGTACCTGCTGCCGCGATTGTATTTCACGCTCCGCCGCTAGGGCAGGCAGCGCTTTCAGTCTATCTCGTAAGGACCCCTTCAAGCTGCGGCATCAACGTCCCGCGCTTAGCGGCACCGCGGCACTCAAGGGTATCGAGATTCTTTTACCGCCATGTCATAGCCCGGTAGGTCGGCCGCGGCATTACCGCTGAAAGTCACAGCTGAAAGTCACTTTGGCTGCGAGGCCTTAGAAGGGCAGTCCGCTTGTTCAGGTCAGACGAATCCCAGTTGTTGGGCGGTCTGGAAGCCGGAAGCGGCCGTGGTGAACACTTCCGCCGCATGCACTGCTGCGGAAGCCTGCGCCGGCGGGACGCCGAAGGAGAGCAGAACCGTGGAGGAGATCGCGCCATAGGCCATGCCGAGCGCGCCGTCGACCGCTTGGGCGAGAAAGCCGACTATGGCGAACAGAATGAAGTCAGTCATTGGCGTCCACCATAAAACTGCCGCCGCATGTAGGCCTGTGGGTCGGGCAGCCGGCTTGGACCCGCGTCACAGAAAAGGGCGGCATCGCTGCCGCCCTTTTTAGATTGTTGAGGTGCGTGGACCTTAGAAGTCCATGCCGCCCATGCCGCCCATGCCGCCGCCGCCCATGCCGCCCGGCATGCCGCCACCGGCCGAGTCCTTCTTCGGAGCTTCGGCGATCATGGCTTCGGTGGTGACCAGCAGGCCGGCGACCGAGGCCGCGTCCTGGAGAGCCGTGCGCACGACCTTCATCGGATCGACGATGCCCATGGCGATCATGTCCCCATATTCGCCGGTCTGGGCGTTGAAGCCGAAGGTCGCACCCTTGTTGTCGAGGATCTTGCCCGCGACGATCGAGGCTTCCGCGCCGGCATTGGCCGCGATCTGCCGGGCCGGAGCCTGCAGGGCGCGACGGACGATGGCGATCCCGGCCGTCTGGTCGGCATTGGCTCCGGTGACGGAGATGGCGAGCGAAGCGCGCAGCAGGGCGACGCCGCCGCCGGCCACGATGCCTTCTTCAACGGCCGCACGCGTTGCGTTCAGCGCGTCGTCGACGCGGTCCTTCTTTTCCTTGACCTCGACTTCGGTCGCACCGCCGACGCGGATGACGGCAACACCGCCGGCCAGCTTGGCTAGACGCTCCTGCAGCTTCTCCTTGTCGTAGTCCGAGGTGGTCTCCTCGATCTGCTGCTTGATCTGGGCGACGCGGCCCTGGATCTCGGCCTTCTTGCCGGCGCCGTCGACGATGGTGGTGTTCTCCTTGGAGATCGACACCTTCTTGGCGCGGCCGAGCATGTTGAGGCCGACATTCTCGAGCTTGATGCCGAGGTCTTCGGAAATGACCTGGCCACCGGTGAGGATGGCGATGTCTTCCAGCATGGCCTTGCGGCGATCACCGAAGCCCGGCGCCTTGACGGCGGCGATCTTCAGGCCGCCACGCAGCTTGTTGACGACCAGCGTGGCCAGAGCCTCGCCTTCGACGTCTTCCGAGATGATGAGCAGCGGCTTCGACGACTGCACGACAGCCTCGAGCACCGGCAGCATGGCCTGCAGGTTGGAGAGCTTCTTCTCGTGGAGTAGGATGTAGGCGTCCTCGAGATCGGCGACCATCTTGTCCGGGTTGGTGACG
>DASZDZ010000046.1:0-24210 GCA_035941355.1 Pseudaminobacter sp. | reverse complement strand
GCCGGCGTTCGGTCGCGATCCGGCTCACGTTGCGGCGCTCGATGCCTGCCGAGACGCCATAGCAGACGAATGCGACGCCGAAACGGCGCGTGCCAAAGTGGAGGCATTCGCTCGCTCTCGCGGCATTCTGGCCTAACGATGTGCTGGCCCAAACCGCGCAAAGCGCCGGTGTCGAAGGCAGAATATGTTCTTTCCCAACCAGCCGGTGGTTTGCCGGCACGAGCATATGCCAGGCGATATTCATGGGCGGATGAGGCAGAAAATAAGCGTGGGCTTGAAGCGGTCATCCGGCGCTTGGTCAGAGAGACCGGGATCACCATAGATCAGGCCCGTTTTCTTGTCTCTATCTTGGGAAATGACTGGCCGTCACTAGTGAGAGAGGCTCACCTCATCAAGAGCTCATGCTGACGCTCGTGCTCGGCAGGGCCAGCGCAAGGCTGCAGCAGCCCGCCAGGCGTTTCGTCGAATTTCTATCCCGACCGGGGCAGCCGCCTATATCGCTGGCAGGCAACCCGCCTCAAAGCCGAAGCAGGGGTGATCGATGAGGTCACATGGTACTGCCATACCGCAGGCTCTACATTGCTCCATGTGCTTTGTGAGCGTCTGCACGCAGTGCGTCTCGCCGCCTTTGCAGGCTCGGATTTCGACGGCAACCTCGACCGGTACTGTGATGTCGTATTTGGTCCGTACGTGTCGATTTGGAACCATGCTAGCCCACTTGTTATTTGCGACGACGGCGAATCGCTGTTGCACGATATCTAGTGTGACAGACTTGTTGGCCTGGCGGAATCCCATCGCGGCTGGCTCTGAGATCGCATATCTGCTGCGTGGGGTTCCCGAAGCCTCAGCCCATTCCCCGTCAATTCCGCCGGCCGGCATGTGAGAAAGGTCACAGACGCCCCCGCGGAAGAACTCCTACCATTGCTCATCCTTCCTCCCGAAGGTTACCTCGGAGGCCCGACCGATCACGCCCCTTTCGGTCGGGCCTTTTTCTTCCATATGCAGCGTCTCTACTGCTTCCCCGATTGCTCCCTATCGAAACGCTTGCCCCGTCGCCCTACCAGCAATTAGTGACGTAGCTCAGACTTTTTCGTACTTCACGGCGGCAACACCGGTCGCACCGAGGTTAGCCGCCTTCTGCTTCAACTGAATGAGTGCTTTTGCTTCAGTCGGCGCAGGGTCGAGCAGGCTATTTTGCACGATGTGCCGTCAACTTCACCAAGTTCAAAGGCGCCTGCGGGAATGGTGGCGGCGACGGCAACGGTCCCAACCTGCGTGGCATTAGTGTTTACGATGCCTGCGGCCGGCAATGGGCCAATAACGGCGAGATTGCCTTTACCACTGACTTGACGGAGCGTCGGCTGCGGTGACACCTACCCGTTACGCAGCCTTCTTGCGACCGCGGCCTTTCGGCTTGTTGGCCGGCTTCCTGCCAAGGCCAAATGACTTGGCCAAAGCGGATCGGGGCTGGCTGAGTAGTTCGGCGCGACCATGGGATAGTCGCTCGGCAGGTTCCACTTGGCCCGGTATTCATCCGGCGTCATGCCGTAGTGCGCGCTGAGATGGCGCTTCAGCGACTTGAACTTCCTGCCATCCTCAAGCGAGATGACGTAGTCCGGCGTCACTGATTTCTTGATTGGGACGTCGCGGGCGAAGAAGAAAGCCTAGCGTGAAGCAAAGCACTAACCGAGCGCCAGGTGTCGGAACAGCTACGAAAATTACTGCGTCGATGACGCTACCACAAAAAGGCCGCCTGAAAGCGTGGGGCTGCCAGGCGGCTATGCGGCTACCGGCGCGAGGGGCTGCGCGGGCTAGCGGCAACACAAAATAGCACAGGGCCATTGCCGGTGAGATATGTATTCCCGGATAAGTTGCGGGACGCGAAGCTAACGACAATCCGGCCAGGTATGTAGATGTTCGCAATGGGCTTGGCGGGGGGTGGGCACAGGCGGCAGGCTTCCATTTATTAGTGGGTGTCGGCATGCCTGTGCCAACCAAATCCAGCATCTCCGACGCCTCCGCCCGCGCGGCAGGGGCAGTTATTGAGTAAGAGTGACAAGGGCGGCCGGCTGGAGTTCATTCCGCCGACCCATGGGCGGCGGGGGGTAATATGGGCGATCATGGTCGTGTCGATGATCTGTGGAAGAAATTGCAGCCGTCGCCGCGCGTTAGCGAATTGCGGATGCTCAATGTCCGGCGGTTTGTCAGGTCATTGCGGGAACGCGATCGTCGTTTAAAGAGGCCCAGCACCGGCAATGAGCGGCAGAACGGCGACAGCGACTGCTTTCATTGCGGGCAGCTGTTCTTCATGCAGCAGTCGCGTGGTGGTCGTTTCGGATTGTGCCTTCCCTGTCTCGACGACTAATCGCCCCTGCAGATGACCTTGCTGAAGATGGTGCCGTTGCGGTTGAACGCCCGGAGATGATCGAGCGTGCGGGCATCATCCATCGTGTCGCCCCCCGGTTGATCAAGGTCGTGGAGACGGCAACGAATGTCCCGGCAGCCTGAATTCGATCAGCGAGGACGCACCTTTGTTGAGACGTCGATGAAATAGTCGCCAAGGCCGCGTCGCGGCCCTGGCCGTCCGATCAACCCTTGAGACGATCCCGGATCTTGTCCTCGGTCTTCCCAAGGCCCTTTTTAGTGCTTTCATCAAGCTCGTCGGCAGTTCCGGCTGAGAGACGATCCCGGATCTTGTCCTCGGTCTTCCCAAGGCCCTTTTTAGTGCTTTCATCAAGCTCGTCGGCAGTTCCGGCTGCACCAGCGTTCTTGCCACCAGTCGCCGCTTTGCCGATCTTTTTCTTGTCTTCGCCACGCTTGGCGGAGCCTTTCACTTCATCTTTGTTCATGGCTCTCTCCCTAACTGGAGAAACCAACATGCGCGCTAACTAAAAGTTCCAGTTAAGCGCATGCGAGCGGCCAGAGCGGACTGCCGCTACCGGTCACCTTCCTCCGCTTCCGCGTAGACCGCGCGCCGTTGAGACGATGAGCATCTACGAGATCGTCAGCATGCTCCGAGATCGGACGTGGGCGTCCGCCAAGGGGAGCGAACGCGCGTCGAAAGTGAGGGCGGTACCGACGAGCTTGGGCCGCGAGCCACGAACGCGGGCGGTTGGCTACTCACACCTCGGTCGCCTGACGCGGCCGGACCGCTACCGACGCGAGGGGACTGGGCGGGCTAGCGGGCGTTCTTTACAGATACCCACCTGGCCATTCGGTCGATGTGGTCCCTCAGATTAAGCGTGCCAACGAACTTTTTGGCGGCCCGCTCGCTTAGCCCCGTCAGAACAAGGCCGTCCAGTTCGGCGGGCCATCCGGTGAACTTATCGTACACCGTCCACAGCTCGTCGGGATCCTTTTGGATATCGTAGCGTTGGGGCATTTGGCAAGTTAAGAGCGGCTTGAAGCTCAGTTCAACGGGATTGACTTCACCAGAAAGGTTAGCTCTGGGTCCGTCGAAAGCGGCAATTGTGCGACTCCCTTGGGCGTGCTGATATATCGAACCGCGTGCGGTTCATTTCCCCTCATTTGGCCGCACAAGGCGGGCCCCGGCGCAACCTCCCTCCTCGGGTAAAGTCGGCGCGTCCGCCAAGCGGTCAAAGGTGGTCATTGAGTAAGCATGACAAGGGCGGCCCGCTGGCGTTCATATGAAGAAGATCCTTGCAGTCGTGGCCGTGTCGCTCCTGGTGGCGAACTGCTCCGCGACGACGCAGACCACCGCTGTCCAGATTGCCGGCTATCCCTTCAAGACGGAGGCGGACTGTCAGCGCACCAAGCCGATCGGCATGTTCGACCCAAAATGCGATCACCCGAGATTGGGTTATCGCGGCTTTTCCGATCCGACCATCGGAACTCAGGCCGGAGCACCTAGCGGTTTGGGCGGCTTCTGATCGCCTGACAAATCCAGCAGCGCCTATGGCTCTGATGGCGACGCATGACGGCGAAAGGCGGTATGTCGGCAGCGCGGTCATCGGTCTCAACCGGGCCGAGTTCGGCTACGGCTTCGCCATCCGGCGCCGGGGGCGGTGCGGTCATGACAAACTCTCTCTTGGGGTGGAAATTTTCTCGCATAAATCCACTTGCTCGGCCAAGGGATTTGTTCCTATTTCGTTCTCATGCCGGAACAGCCTCCATCGAAGCGGTCTAGTGCTTGGACACTCTCAAAAGCGAACGACGCCGGCCAACTCGTTCGCGTGCGGTGCGCGCATTGCAACATCACCCGCCATTATTTGCCGGCCGACCTCCAGCGGCTCGTTGGTGACATACCTGCTGATGCCATCCGGATGCGGTGTGAGAAATGCGGAAAGCGGGAATGGATGCGTGCCTCGTTCGAAACGTTGCCCGCAGTGAAGCGACAGGCGATCCGGGTGAGACGCCTGGTCGACGTCAAGATAAAGCGCGTTCCGGTGTGGCGGGAGGAGTAGCCAATAGCAGCGACCCGGGTTTGACAGCACCGCCGATCACCGCGCAAGCTGCTTTTTCTTGCATCCTGTTCAACGCTCGGGGGGGTTAGCTGTCGCCGGACTTACATCGCTATTGGTCGCGGACGGTGATTTTGGTTCCTCCAATGGCCGTCCCTGGAGTGCATCCTCGACGCCCTTCTCAACGCTCCCCACCTCCTCCTCGACGTCTTCAAGCTCAACCTGCGCGGCGCTTGCGTCCTTACGGAATCTGTTGACCAAGGCAGGGACCGATCTCTCGGGTTCGCCGAGGATCCGCGGCTTGTAAATGTGCTCTTTCGCCCACTGGCGAATGAAGGCGAGGCCCTTGAAGCTCATGCGGCGTTCCCTTGCGGCGCGGCGAACGCCAGCTCGTCTTTGATCGCTTTCTCGATGTCGACTACGACCTCCTCCAGTTCATCAATTGAGACGCCTGCTTTCTTCGCGTCGATGGCGCACCGCTTGGCGAGGATCGGCACCGACTTCTCCACCGTCTTGAGGTGCCGTTTGTTGACATTGGCATTGAGCCAATTGTCCATGAATTCTTCGGCGCGTTTGCTCATGTTGCCGCCTCCAGCGATTTCTCTTCGCTATGCACAACCCGCAACGCGCAACTACTTGAAAGGATGCTAATATGAAGGGGAAGAGGCACTACCACTAAGATTGTGGCGGACTGGCCTTAGGAGGCCTAGACCTCGCAGAAAGGCCCGTCCGGCGCTTGGGCGGGGGAACTTTGGGCACCGGACGGGCGGGTCGGCGACTTGCGGTGCCGATTGCATTTCATGGTGGGTGGGAATAGCGGCCAAGTCGAGGCACCTGGCGCACAGAAAAAGCCCGCCACGGGAGGAAGGGCGGCGGGCCTTCTATTAGGAATGGCGCACCCAACTTACCTTCGCCGCGATAAATCGCGGAGAAAGGGAGGTGTATATTGACACTCTCTTTGCTGAAGCCCACCGGACCTGTCCAGCAAGTTCGGCCGTGCGCCGAGCCATAAGGTTCAACCAGGGTCGAATTGGTTGATCTCAGCGCCGTTTTTCGCTTCACCCGCATTGGCTAGCAGGAGCGCGCAGCGCTATTGGCTAGCAGGAGCGCGCAGCGCTGGTTTTTTTTGTCGCCGTGTTGCAGATGTGTTGCATAGACTGCCTTGCAACACGTTGAAAAGCACGGAAATGCGCGGAATACCTTGCAACGTTGCGACACGAAAATGCGCCAGCCGCAATGCCTTGCGTTGCATTAAGCTATTGATTTTGCGGTGAATTTTTTGGTGCCCCCGGACGGAATCGAACCGCCGACCTTCGGTTTACAAACCCGCTGAGTTCGCACCAGTAAATGTCGCGATTTCAATAGCTTGGTACGCCGACGACGGCCAATGTGCCGCAAATGTGCCGCAGAAGCCCAAATGTGCCGCTGGCTTCCCCGCCTACAAGCCTTGCGGCATATGCCGGCCAGATTGCCGCAGGGGCTTCCCCTTCATGGCCGTCACCGCCAACTGCGGGCCGCGCGATCCCGCGCCAACCGCTGACAAGGAATGCTTTCCAAAATGAAATCCGCCCTGTTCGCCGCCGCGCTCGTCGCCGCGACATCCACCGCCGCGCTCGCCCAATCGGTGACCGATGATGTCCGGGCCTTGCCGTTCGTGAAGGCTAATGCCTACGCCAAGGCGATAGACCGGTTCTGCTTCGCCGACCGGACCTATGCATCGGCGCGCCTTTTTCAGATGGCCGCCGGTCAGGCAACCGCGCTTTGGGGTGATGCTGCCGACGAGTTTGCCGAAGCGGAACGCGCCGCTATCGACCATCTCAAGCACGATCAATCGGCATGTGCGCCCGCCATGGCCTTCGTCGACAAGGCCACCGCTTCAATAGAGGAAATGAGGCCCGCGCTCGCGGCCATGCGGAAAGCCATTGACGCAGATCGCGCGGAAAGACAGCGGGCCGACGATGAAGTCGCCGCGAAAGAAAAGGTGGCTGCCCAAAAGATCGCGGCGGACAAGAGATTGGCCGAAACCATCGCATTGTGCGCCGATGGCGTCGCCACTGCGCAATTGCTCTTAAACGAGGGCGGGTCGATGGCTTGGACGGTCTTTCCCGAAACCCTGCCCCAATGCATCGAGGACGTTCCCGAAACCCCGAAGACGGCGAAACTGCTCGCCAAAACAAAGACCGTTCTGGCGGAATTGACTGCAAGGATCGAGGCCGAGAAATCAGCCGCCAAGTAAGGGTTCGACCCTCCTTTCCCGCCCTCGCTTGCCGAAATAAAGAAAAAATAAGGGAAGTTCGCGAACCATTTGGGCTGAGCGGACGGTAGGATGAGGGGGACTGTATGGTCGGCAAGGGGGCGGCGCTAACCGCACAGGAAAAACGCGTAGCAAAGGCGCTTCTCAACCAAGGGAGTTCTAACCAGGACGTGCAAGCCTGGATCAATAGCAACCGAAAGAAGTCGATTAACTTTGGCCGCATCTCGACAGTGAAGCGGGACGCGAACCAGCAAGCGGCCACGCAAGCCGAGGTCGACTTCTTCATGTTGCACAAGAAGGCCTACGACCCCCAAACGGGCCTTAACCGATACGATGACGAGCGGCTCATCCGGGCACGCGAAGCGATGGTCCTCGCGGTGCAGATTTTTAACAGCGCGGCGCTCAAGTTCAAAGCCGAGGTCTTCTGCGTACTATCGAACATTGCATGGACCTACCTCCTTCACGAGCACTACGACCGCAAGAGCGTTCCGATCATTGATCCTGACGGCAATTCGCTCCTCTTAGGCCAGATGATTGAACGCCAAGATTGTCCGCTGTCGGACGGCATGCGCGACAACCTCCGGGTGATGAAAAAGCTACGCGACAAGGTCGAGCATCTTCTTCTTGGCAAGGCTGATGTCCAGTGGATGTCGCTCTTTCAGGCGAACTGCCTGAATTTCGATAAGGCGATATGCGATCTCTTTGGGTCTCAATTGACACTCGCCAATGATCTGTCTTTTGCGTTGCAGTTCGCGCGCCTCAACATTGAGCAGGCAGCGATGGTCAACCAGTACGAGATCCCCGAAGGCATCGCCGCGGTCGACGCTCACCTCATGGACAGCCTTACTGACGAGCAGAAAGTGAACATCGAATTCCAGTTCCGCGTCATTTACACGCTCGCCAACGCCGCGAAGAGCAAGGTTCACTTCCAGTTCTTCAAATCTGACTCCGCGGAAGGAAAAGAAATCCACAATGTCCTTGGCTACCTCAAGGCGGCCGATGAAATGTACCCTCACAAGGCGGGCAAAGTGGCTACGCTGGTGAAGGAAAAGTCAGGGCTTCCGTTCACTGGCAACGACCACATCAAAGCGTGGAGGCACTATAACGTTCGACCAAAGACGAATTCGGCGCATCCCGACAACACCAACAAGGACTACTGCCTCTATCATAAGGCCCACAAGGACTACACCTATTCCGACGCATGGGTGGACAAGCTGTCCCAAGACGTCGCTGATCCCGCAAAGATCGCGGCGATCCGCGCAGAGAAGGTTTGGTAACGGACCGATGCCGGAACCATGTGCGCTTGACCACGAGCGCACTTATGGCACGCCCGGCTTACGTTTCGCCGGTCGGCTATCGGGGGCTGTCGTGCGGCCAGATCGCCAACGAGGTTCAGGCGGTCAGCGCCCGCGCCGCCGAGGCCGCTGGCATCCAGAACCAGAAGGCGACCGGCGATGCCGTCGCCATGACGGTCGGGCTAGCGGTGTTCTGGCCCGCTCTGTTCCTGATGAAAGGCGACGGCGCACAGGCGGCAGAAGTCGCCCGCCTCAAGGGCGAAATGCAGGCGCTGGAAACCGCCTCGCGTCGCAACGGCTGCAACATCCAGTTCCAAGCCGCACCGGCACCGAAGCCGGTGAAGACGAAGACGAACACGTCATGGTGAGCGTTGTCAGACTAGGCGCGGTCGCGGCTACCGTTCTGGCGCTGGCCGGATGTGCGGGCATGCAAAGGTCGATGGCACGGTGACGTGAGGCATGAGGTATTCACCCCTGCCGAAGCCGCGCCGGTTGGCTTCTGGGTCTTCGACGATCCCGAAGATGGCAAGTTGCACATCAACCAAGACTTCTCGGCAATCGGGCAAGCCGCCGTCAAAGGGGCTACGCTGTTCATGGTCAATACGGACACCCCCGGCCATGTCTTTGAGCGCGGAGCAAATCTCTGGCTGAACTCCAAGGGGCGGAACTGCACCGTCACCAGCATCGAACGGATATTCTCGTCCACGAATTACGAGGCGTCGTACATCTGTCGATAATACAGGACGGCTCCACGCAAAAAGAAAAAGCCCGACCATGCGTCGGGTTTTTTTGGCGCTATGCCAGATCAGGATAAAGGCCGCAGCCAGGTGCGGAGCATTTCCTCTGCACTCCGGTTCATACACGCTGGAGCATGTCGATGCTCTCCTGCACCACGCCTACGCCATGCCCGCGTGGTCTCCTCGAGATTTCCACCTGCCGTCTCGTCGTCTTCACCATGCCGCGATTCCTTCCGTGAGCGATCAATCCGGCCCGCGCGGCCCATCCCCTACAATGGATGGTTCGAGCGGTCAGGCTAATCCGCCAGGGCGATGACGACGACATCCAGATCGCCGAGATTGCCGGCGTCACCGCGCTGCACGTCGGAACTCAGGAGGAGTTCGACGCGCTCCATCGTCCGGTCGCCGAGAGCAAGCCGCCGCCGCTGAAGCCGGTCCCGGGGCAAGGCAGCCGAAACGCTGAACGCGGTGGGAAATCAGTGCTTCCAGGTGTCGCCCAGTTCAGCATGCGGCCCGCACCAAACCCGGAGTCGCGCAATCTTCGCCTCACTTCCGGAGTGATAACGCAGGGCATGGCCGTCCGTGATCAGCGTTTCGCCAATGTTGATGCGGCGGTGCTCTTGCTGGACAAACAGCCGCGCAAGTATGCGGCCATAGCGGTCTGTCCCGGTTGGTTCGTAGCTGACCGCACCACTGTCGACCAGGGCGCGCAGCCGCTCCTTGGCCTTCAGCCCGAGGATCAACTCATTCTCGCACCGAGACCGGAACGTCTCCGGTGTGTCGATTTCGACGATGCGGATCGTCTCGTCGTCGATCCTTAGCGTGTCCCCGTCGACGATGATGACGTTGGCGAATGCCGGCGCCGCAAAGATGCAAGCTGCTGTCAGGGCAAGGTTGAGGCGCCTCATATACCGCGCCCCATCAATCCAAGCATGATCGGCAGGACAGCGGTGGTATCCTAACGTGCGATGAGGTACTGTGAAACCACAAAGGAGCCATGATGGCCGGAAACAGCCGTTCGGGCCGCAGGCCAAAGCCCGCCGCGATCAAGCGGCGCGAGGGCAATCGCGGGAAACGGAAAATCCGGGCCGAGCCCGTCGGCAAGGGCCTGCCCCGATGCCCTGACTACTTCACCGCCGAGCAACGGGCCTTGTGGCTCGCGACCGTCCAGTCCGCGCCGCCAAATCTTCTGTGCGCCGCCGACAGCGCGCTGCTCGAAGTTTTCGCCACCGCATGGCAGACGCTGCGCGAATGCAATCGCCTGATCAGCAAATCCACGCTGCTGATCCAGTCGGAGCGAGGCGCCGTCAAGAACCCGCTGCTGTCGATCCGGCGCATGACGGTGGCCGACCTGAATTCGGCCGCAACCCAGCTCGGCATGTCCCCGGCGGCGCGCGCAAGACTGGTGGCGCCGGCCCCGGATGACGACGATCCAATGTCCTTGCTTCTGGGCTGGGATGACGACCCCTCCGGACCGTGGGCGACGACAAGGCGTAATTGATCCCTAGCATGCCAGCCATAGCCGAATGCGCACTGGCAGCCGCCCTTGGCTTAGTGCCCCAGTTGATTTCGGCTTTGGGGTGGAATGCTACCGTTTGAGCCATCAGTCAGAACGAGCAAGGAGCGCCAGGAGCCGACGCTTGGCGCTGAGGAAGGAACGTCTCAATTGGGCCGAGAGCGGACTGCCAGCTCCAGGCCGCGAATCTTCAACAGCGGACATTCAGGTCGGCGTAGGCATCGTCCTGACCTGACCCAAACGCGACCTTCCGGAACCGATTTTCCTTCCCGAAACCGGACATTGAACGCAGCCAGCGCTCATGACCCGTTCCGGTCATTGCCGTTGGGCGGCGGCAACGTCGCGAAAGGGTCAGGACCGGCCGCGGCCGGCTGCCTTGCGCCTCGTTCGCAACATTCAGTTCGCCTACGGTTGCTCTTGGAAGCCGCCGGCCGCGAGGGCCGTGATGGCGGCTTCCGCCACCTGGTAATCCTGGGCCACCGCGCCGCCCGACACGCCGATCGCGCCGATCAGCCTGCCTTCGCCGTCGTGTATCGGAATGCCCCCGGCAAAGACGATCAGCCCACCATTGGTGCGGTCGAAGCCTGGCGAGGTACCGCCCGGTTTCACGAACTCGTAAAGCGCCTCCGTGTTGAAACCGAACAGCGCGGCGGTGCGTGCCTTGTTCTGCGCGATGTCCGCCGAGCCGAGGAATGCGCCGTCCATCCGGACGAAGGCCTTCATGTTGGCACCGTCGTCATAGACGGCGATGTTCATGGGGACCCCGATCGAAGTAGCTTCGCGGACGGTGGCGGCGATGGCGATGTCCGCCTGAAGGTGAGTGATGCTCATTGGAGTTTCCTTTGCTCGAATGCGAGGGAGGGTGCCGGCCGCGGTATAACGAGAGGGGGTACCGCGGCCGATCGGGAGTCGGTCAGATCCGGTTCTCCCAGGCCTGGAGCTGATGTTGCTTCAGCATATCCTCGATCACCTGCGGCACGACGTTGCGGAATTTGCCCTCGTCCGCAGGGACGATCTCGATCATGCGGTCGATCATTTCCTTGGAGTCCAGGCGGCCTTCGGGCGTCGCGAAGAAATCATCGAAGCCCTTGCGGAGGTCGGCGCGCTTGGTGAAGTTGACGTCATCGTCGAGCCAGCGGAACGGGTTGTCCGCCATCGTCTCGTTGTAGCCGGTGTAGTAGGCGCCTGGGTTGATCGTCTGAACCTTGACGCCATACGCGGCCAGTTCCTGCTGAAGCGCCTCCGCGACCGACTCCAGCGCATGCTTGGTCGAGACATAGGTGCCCCAGTTGGCTGGTGTGAACAGGCCGCCCATCGAGGAGGTGAACACCACCTTCTTGCCGTGACTCTTGCCCTCGCGCACCCAGCGCTGGACCACGCCCTGCGTGAGTTGCAGCGGCAGGAACACGTTGATCTCGAAGTTCTTGCGCACGAGTTCGAGCGGGATTTCCCAGACCGGGCCGGCCTCGCCCATGCCGGCATTGTTCCAGAGGATGTCGAAGTCCCAGGCCAGCGCCTGTTTGATGTCGTAGGGATCGGTGAGATCCAGGCGATAGACCTTGATGCGGCCGCTGAGGCCAAGCGCCTCGATTTCCTCGCGCAGCGGGGTCACCTGCGAGGAGACTTGGACGGTAGCGATGATGTCATGGCCATTCTTCGCCATGCCGATCGCGGCGCCCTTGCCGAAGCCGCCCGCGGCCCCGGTGATGAGAATGGTCTTCTTGGTCGTCATTGTCGTTACTCCCCTTACTTGTCGGCGCGGTGATCGCGTCCGATGACGTGGGAGTAGCCGACGACGCCGCAGCGCACCTTTCGCGCCTTGCGGCGACTGTCGCGATCTTGCGGTGGCGCGACGAACGATTGCTACAGTTGATGGCGGAATGCGCTGGGGGTGACGCCAGTGATCTTGCGGAAGGCGGCGGCGAAGGAGGATGGCGTCTCGTAGCCGACGGCGAGCGCGATCTCGGTTACCGGCAGCTCGGGACGGGCGAGGAGTTGGCGTGCGCGTTCGATCCGCAGGTTCACCAGCCACGCATACGGCGTGCTGCCGGTCGCTTGCCGGAAGGCGGTGCAGAAATGGAAGCGGCTGAGCCCCGCGAGCGCGGCGAGTTCGTCGAGGCCGATCGGTTCGTCCAGATGCTCGCGCATGTAACCGGTCACCTTGCGCACCTGCCAGTCGGCAAGGCCGCGACGGGAGGGCGGCTCAATCGCGCCGAAGGACGAGTGGCCGCGCACGAGCTGTGTGACGAGCAGGTCGGTCGCCTGTTCGACGAACAGCCGCGCAGCGGGATCGGTGGCGGCGGCGGCGTCGCGCCCAAGCAGCTCCATCACGCGCGCGGCAACCGGATCCTCGAAGCCGACGCGGCCGAGCAGTTCGACCGGGCGGCCGCCATTCAGTTGCTCGGCACTGGCGGCGAGTCGCTCGTGGGACAGGAATACATGGCTGACACCGATCGGGCCCGCAATGTCCCACCGGCCCTCGTGTCCCTCGGGAATGATCGTGATCGTTCCGGAACGGGTGGCGCCCGCCAGCCGCTCCTTGCCGACGCGCCAGACGATATCCTGCGGCTCGCCATAATAGGTGATGATGACATGGCCCTGCATGCCATGCAGGTAGTCGTGCAACTCACCATGGCCCCAGGGTGCAGTAAGGCGCGTGTCGCCGCGCAGCGCCGCATCGGCGACCGGCGGGGCGCGATCGAGAATGCGTGCGAGCGCATCGGGCGCATAACCGAAAGCTGCTGCACTGCTCAAGCGGGCCGGTCTCCGACGATCGTTGCGGAACCGTAGCGTACTCTAAATCGGCAATGGGCGGCAACCGGAAGCCCGGTGCCGCCCCGGTAGTTTGCCCGGCCGGTCCGGCAAGCGGCATCAGACCGCTGTTGCCGTGTCATGGGGAAAGTCGGTCGAGATCGACACCGCGCGCCACTCGCGCAGAATCGCCGCATCCGACGCGTGCTTTGCCTCGATCACAGCAACGGTGTCGCTGCCGAGCGGCAGGCGGACCGGCGGATCGGATGCCTCCGCGAAATCGACGAGCACGCGTGCGAGCCGATCGGGATCGCCCGGCTGACCATGGTTGAGATCCACGGCGCGAGTGCGCACTGCACCCGCGGTGCCGTTATAGTCGGCGATGCCGTTCGCGCTTACCGACAGCGACGATGCGTCGAGGAAGTCGGTGCGGAAGTAACCCGGTTCGACCACCGTCACATGAATGCCGAGCGGCGCGAGTTCGGCATGAAGCGCTTCAGACAGCCCCTCAACTGCGAACTTGGTCGAGGAATAAACACCGAATCCCGCCGCACCGCGATAGCCGCCGATGGACGAGATATTGAGGATGCGGCCCGAACGGCGCGAGCGCATGTGGGGAAGTATGGCGCGGGTGACGTTGAGCAGACCAAACACGTTGGTGCGATAGATGCGATCAACCTCATTCGCGCTCGCCTCCTCCACGGCCCCGAGCAAGCCGAAGCCAGCATTGTTGAGCAGCACGTCGATCTGGCCGAAGCGCGCAACGGCGGCGGCGGCGGCGGCGCGGGCCTGCGTTTCGTCGGCGACGTCGAGTGGGAGGGCTAGCAGGTTGGCGTTGGCGCCGAGCGCATCGGTCACAGCCTCGGCGCGGCGCGCGGTCGCTACGACATTATCTCCGCGCTCGAGCGCGAGGCGGGCAATGCGCAGGCCGAATCCGCGGGATGCGCCGGTGATGAACCAGGTCTTCATGAGGTCTTGCTCCTTCTTGCGGCTCGATTGCCGCCGAGAAGGACTTATGCTTCAACGCCCAATGTGACCGTCCGCAGGTTTCGACCACTGTCGCGATCTTGCGATTTCGGTGTGTTGCGTCCCGCATAGCGGTCGTCCGACCGCTATGCGGATTTTTCGTGTTGCTGTGGGTACTCGGCGGCCCGGTCGTGAAACGTGTTTGCCAGCGCCAGCCCAACAATACTTGAGGGGCTCCATGGGAAGGCTGAAAGAAATCGTCATTGATTGCGACGTTCCTTCGCGCGTCGCCCGGTTCTGGGCGAAGGCGCTCGACGGCTACGAAGTGATGCGATACGACGACGACGAACTGGCCCGCCTTGCCGCTCGGGGATTGACTCCCGAGACTGACCCAACCGTGATGGTCGAAGGTCCCGGAACCCGCCTATGCTTTCACCTTCGTCAGGGGAAACGTCCCGCCCGCAACCGAGTTCATCTCGATATTGCCACCCCCGATCGTGCCAAGGAGGTGCAACGGCTTTTATCCCTCGGTGCGACCTTCGTTCGAGAAGCAGATGGGTACACGGTCTTGAACGATCCCGAAGGCAACAATTTCTGCGTGGCGTCCGAATAGTCCGCTTCCGGCCCGAAGCCTTATGGGTCCTGATCCTAGCTATTGCTAGTAACCGTAGTGATGCCCTAGGCCTCGCTGTAGGGCCGACGCCAGATGCGCCTGCATCGCTGCTGCGGCCGCCTCCGGATCGCGAGCCTTGCACGCCAGGATGACCTGCATGTGCTCGCGCAGGGTTGTAATACGAGAGGCACGGTGACTTTTCTGTCCAGCCGGATCAGCCGAACGTAATGGTGCAGCCGCTTGTAAGAGCTCTCGATCAGTGGATTGGACGGGCTGCCAATGATGGAGTGATGCAGCAAGGTCTCGAGTTCCTCAAGCTCGGCTCTGGCGTGGTCAGTGAGCCCGCTGCGCTCGATCTCTTCGATGGCCGTGAGGTGTCGTCGTCCTAATTCGGCGTTTTCGGCGATTTGCGCGTAAACACCTGTCGCCGCTCGTTCCAGAATGCCGCGAAATTGATCGGTCGATCCGGTCAATTCGAACCCGGGCTTCACGAACTAGATGCCCGAGCGCGGGTGGATGATGACGATCCCCTCCGCCTCCAGCAGCTTGAGCGCATCGCACAGCGGCGCAACAGGGATTTGAAGCATTTTGACGAGATCGCCTTGCGGCAGAAAGGCTCCTGCAGGGATCTTTCGCGCAAACAACGTTTCGAGAAATCGCGGGTAGGCAGGATCGCTGAGGCGCTGTAGGGGCGAAGAGTGGCGGTGCGCTACTGGTGTTTTCGGACGAATTCGCACCATCAGGCAATGCGGCGCGGGTATGTCCCGTATTGGATGTCACACCGACAGGAAGAGTGGAGCAGTTTTCGCGTGCCGATATCGGGAGCCTAGCCGAAGGCGAGCACGATGGCTGCCTCGCCGCCCAGGAAACCAGCGAGAGCGGGGAACAAAACGAGTGCGAGCACCATCGTCTTCGACAACCAGGGTGTGGTGCCGTCCTGCGCGAAGCGAAGAATCCGGCTATCCACGCGCCAGCCAGTTCGTCGCCACCTTTATATCCTCTGCGCCAAGTTCGTGGCCGCTGCCGGCTGTTCGCGCGTCAACTCTTGCGCCGCTTGCTCGCAGGGCCTGTTCGAGTAAAGGCGCAAAGTGTCCGTATGGATCCGTGGCGCCGGAGATCATCAGAATGTCGGCATCCGAGCGACCGGCGTCCTGGACATTCTCCAGGACCGAGACTGCGCGCAGCAGGATGGCCTTCCTCCCCAGATGCGGATGAAGCAGCATGAAGGCGGCCAGCAAATTGGCGCCATTGGAGTAGCCGAGGAAAATCGTGCGCGTGGGGTCAAGACCGTAGGCCGCATTCGCGCCTTCCACGAACGCCTCGAAAGCTTGTGCCTCGAAGCGGATATCCTCCTGATCGAAAGACGTCGCCGAAAAGCGGCGGAACCAGCGCCGCACGCCTTCCTCCGTGCTGCGGCCGCGCACGCCGAGCAATGTTGCGTGCGGTGAGAGTTTGCGGCCGAACGGCATCAGGTCCGTCTCGTCACCGCCCGTTCCGTGCAACAGCACCACAGTGCTGCCATCCGGGTCGTCGGGCGTGTGGAAGCGATGGATAAAGGGCAGCTCGCGATAGATGACACGCGCTTCTCCAGGCAGCGAGAATTGCGGCAAGATGATCCGGATGTCATCGGCGCGGTCAGCGTCGGAAGGCGGTATGAAGAGCTGCGATCCCAAAGTCTCCAAAGGCTCGTCGACGATGAAGCCCGGCCCATCGGTTGCTAGTTCCAGCAAGGTTCCACCTGGCTCTCGGATATAAAGCGAGGTGAAATATTTCCGGTCATGGATGGTCGTCACAGTCGAATTGAGGCGCATCAGTTCGCCCTCGACTGTTGCGACCTGCCGGGCATCCTGTGCACGGAAGGCGATATGGTCGGCGCTTCCTGTGCCGGCCAGGCCGGGCCAAAAACCCGAGGCATCGCGAACATCGACGACGTCGCCTACATCCGAAATGAGCCGGCGTATTGCGGCGCTCTCCGAAAGAGGGCGATAACCGAAGTGGCGTTGTATGAAATCGGTGGTCTGCTCGGGCGCCTCGGACAGGATGGTCGCCCCACGGACGCGTCTGACGGTATGCTCGGCGGGAATGTCCGTTCCCGCCCATGGCGCTGCCGCCAGGAGGTTCGCCCCGATGAGCTTCAGGCTGATGCCATCGGGGTCGCGAAGGCGAAGCACTGGCTCGCCGAATTGCTTAAAGGGGCCTTCAGCCTGCAGGCCGAAATTCAGCGCCCGTGTCAGCCAGAAGCCGATGCTTTCCGGCGCTATGGCGAACGCTATTTCGCTGACTTGGCCATGCCCGACGCGTCCGGGTGAACCGTTCTCCCAGACGAGGAAAGTGACCAGCGAGCCTGGCGATCCCAACGCGTCGCCATAGATCAGGTGCAGTTGTTTCGCGTCTTCAAATCCGCCCGTCCGCTTGACGACACGCAAACCAAGAAAGCCGGCATAAAAATCGACATTGGCCTGCACGTTCCGGGTGATCAGGGTGATGTGATGAATGCCGCTCGTCATCGAGCCTCCTTCCCGGCGAGTTCTGTGTCGTGTGTTAATCCGGCTAGCGACTATCGCAAAGGCTGGTCAGCCAGACAGGCACACTGATGAGAAGGACTGGATGCTCCATGCCTAGACGGCATCAGTCAACTGCTGCCGTTTGAGCCGGATGTCTCCAGGGCCAGGTAGTGCCCGACTCGCGGTGGCTCCGGATCTATGTGGTACTTCAGCGCCTGGCTCTGCAAATCGGCATCGGCCCTGGACACCCGCTTGTGCTGGCGCAAATGCTCGGCCCAGGACTCGACCATGAACCATTCCACGATCCGCTCCGGGTCGGCCGCGTCTTCAGTCACGCCCCAGTTGTAGGCGCCATCACGCCGCCGTTCTCCCGCCAACCGCCCCAGGGCGGCGAGAAAGTCAATCCGGTCCTTTTTGGCGACGCGGTATTCGACCAGGATAAGCACCGGCCCGCGGTCATGTGCCACCGGCTCGGCCGTCAGCGGCTCCGGCCAGTGGTTGGAGGCGACCAGATCCTCCTCGCCGGCGGGCAGTTTGACGGTGTGAAGAGCGACCGCAACGATGGCCAAGCCGACGGCGCCCACCACAAGCGTTGCCGGAATGCCGAACTGCTGCGCGACGAGCCCCCAGCCCAGACTACCGCCCGCCATGGCGCCGTTGAAAACGGTCAGATATACGGCCAAGCCGCGGCCGCGCACCCAGTTGGGCAGAATCGCCTGCGCCACTCCGTTCAAGGTCGTCAGTGCGACGATCCATGCCATGCCGAGCAGTAGCAAAGCGAGGATTGCCGCCCATTTCGGAGGCGCGAACGAAAGCATGGCCATAACGGAGGCGGTAGCGAGTGACGCACCCAGCAACAACGCATCCGCGTCGAATCGCTGCCTCAGTCGCGGCAGAACCAGCGCGCCGGCGATAGCGCCGACGCCGACGGCGCCGAGCAGGATGCCGTAGAAGCCGGCGTCGCCGCCAAGCAGGTTTCGGGCGACCAGCGGCAGCAGCGCCCAGACGGCGCTGGCAAAGGCGAAGAAAACCACGGCCCGGTAAAGCACGATATGCAACGGGCGGCTGGCGCGTGTGTAGCGCAGCCCAGCGCGGAAGGCGCCGAGGAAATGCTCCGAAAGGGCGTCGTCAGCATCCGGTGCGCGTCGCCACCACAATAGGGCGGCAATGACAACGACGTAGCTCAGGACATCCACGCCATAGGTAAATGCGGCGCCGAAAGCGACGAGCAGCAGGCCGCCGGCGGCCGGACCGATGGAACGCGCAATGTTGATGCCAAGCGAGTTGAGCGCAACCGCGTTCTTCAGGTCAGGCCTGGGCACGAGTTCCGGGACAATAGACTGCCAGGTCGGTCCCATCAGGGCCGCGCCTATACCACCAGCGAAGGTGAGCGCAATCAGGGAACTCACCGTCAGCAGACCCGCATGAGACAACACCATGAGCGCTCCGCTCACCAAAGCGAGCATAAGCTGGATAGCGATCAGCAGCTTTCGCCGGTCCAGGATGTCCGACAGCACGCCAGCTGGGATGGCAAGCAGGAAGATCGGCAGCGTGCCCGCCGCCTGCACCATGGCGACCGCCGCCGGCGAAGCCGACAGATCGGTGACCAGCCAGGAACTGGCGACGTCGCGCATAAAGCTGCCGGTATTGCCGAGCACCGTCGCCGCCCACAGCACTGCAAAGACCGGCCGTTTGAGCGGGGAGAACGCAGAGCCGCTCGGCTTGTTGGGAATTGCTTCCATCAGTCTTGGGTCCGCGCGGGCTTGAGCGTCAGAATCGCGAGCAGCACCAGTCCGCCAACGATCGAGACATGCTCGAAGAAGATGTTGCGCTGGAGAAACTGCTCTGCGCCAGGTTTCAGCCAAAAGGCGTGAGCGCTGAGCGTAGCGACTGTCGTGAAGCCGGCCAACGCCAGAGCGCCAATCCAGGCAAAGCGTCCGCCGGCGATCAACAGCACCGAGCCGCCAAGCTGCGTCAGGATGACCAGGACAGCAAAAAAGGCCGCCGGTTCTAGCCCGGTCAGTCCGCGCACTTCGGCGATTGAACCTTCGAAATCGAGAATCTTCGCCACGCCGCTTATCAAGAATGGCACGGCGACGGCAAAGCGCGCTGCCGGCTCCACCCATCGCGCGCCGAGGAATCGCTCGGCCATGGATTGCACGTCAGTCGAGCCGGCTTGTGACATGGAGAAGAACCCTCGATCGGACTGTTTCAAAGCTCAGAACGCCCAGCAAGAGCAGCCGAGCGCACCCCAGAAGGCGCCTTCGTCGCGGGCCGGCGCCTGCGCGCCGAGCGCGCGCGCATGATTGTGTCCGTGGACGTTGCAGGCGCTGGAGCATCCGCAGCCGACAAATCCGTATTTCGCCGCGCCGGCGTCGGCGCGTTTCTGATAGCCGCCGAAACTGCGCACGGGCGACCAGTCGGGCATCGCCGGCGGCAGCTCGGGCGCAAGCCCGGTATAGTCGCCGGAACCGTGCACCACTTTGCCGCCGAGCAAGGTGAGAACACTTTCGATGTCCTGGATCTCGTCGTCTGGCACCGAAAAATAATCGCGGTCGAGGACGACGAGGTCTGCCAGCTGGCCGGCCGCAATCTGCCCCTTCTTGCCCTGTTCGGTGGAGAACCAGGTGTTGGCCTCAGTCCAAAGCTTCAGCGCCGTCTCACGGTCAAGCAAGCTACGCTGAGGATAGAGCTTCAATCCGCCCAGCGTCCGACCCGTTACCAGCCAGGCGAGCGAAACCCAAGGGTTGTAGCTTGCCACCCGTGTCGCGTCCGTCCCGGCGCCGACCGGCACGCCAGCTTCCAGCATTTTCGCCACCGGCGGCGTACGCTCAGCCGCCCTGGCGCCGTAGCGCTCCACGAAATCCTCGCCCTGGAACATCATGCGGTGCTGCACGGCGATGCCGCCGCCGAGTGCCGCGATCCGGTCGATGTTTTTGTCCGAGATCGTCTCGGCGTGATCGAAGAACCAATTCAGGCCCTGGAGCGGAACATCCTTGTTCACCTTTTCAAACACGTCCAGGGCACGAGTGATCGTCTCGTCATAGGTGGCGTGCAGCCGCCACGGCCAGCGGTTTTCGGCGAGCAGCCGCACGACCGGCTCTAGGTCCTGCTCCATCGACGGCGGCATGTCCGGTCGCTCGAAGCGGAAGTCCTCGAAATCCGCGGCGGAATAGACCAGCATCTCGCCGGCGCCGTTGTGTCGGTAAAGATCGTCGCCCTGGCCGGGCGAGACCTGCTTGGCCCAGCCTGCGAAATCGGCGAGTTCCTGCTTGGGCTTCTGCGTAAAGAGATTGTAGGCGAGCCTGAGTGTCATCTCGCCGTCTTCGTGCAACTTCTCGATAACGGCGTAGTCGTCGGGATAATTCTGGAAGCCGCCGCCGGCATCAATGATCGAGGTGACGCCGAGCCGGTTCATCTCGCGCATGAAATGCCGCGTCGAGTTGAGCTGATACTCCGGCGGCAGCTTCGGACCCTTGGCGAGCGTTGAATAAAGGATGTTGGCGTTGGGACGTGCGAGCAGCAGGCCCGTAGGATTGCCCGCGCCGTCGCGCTGGATCTCGCCGCCGGGCGGATTCGGTGTTTCCTTGGTGTAGCCAACAGCGCGCAGCGCGGCGCTGTTCAGCAGCGCCCGATCGTAGAGGTGGAGGATGAATACCGGCGTGTCGGGTGCGACGGCATTGATCTCGTCCAGCGTGGGCAGCCGTTTTTCGGCGAACTGATGTTCGGTGAAGCCGCCGACCACGCGCACCCATTGCGGCGGTGGCGTGACTGCCACCTGTCGCTTCAGCATCTCCATGGCTTGGCTGAGGGACCGCACGCCATCCCAGCGCAATTCCATATTGTAGTTCAGCCCGCCGCGGATGATATGCATGTGGCTGTCGATCAGGCCGGGGATCGCACGACGTCCACCGAGGTCGATTACCTGCGTAACCGGCCCGGCCAGCGACCGCATGTCCTGCTCGGTTCCCGCGCCCACGAACTTGCCATCTGAGATCGCGACCGCCTCTGGGTTGGGGTTACTGCGGTCGAGCGTCGAAAAACGACCGTTGATCAAGATCAGATCTGCATTCATCGAAGGCTCCGTCTGGGCGGAAGACCGATGAACGATCCCGCCAATCAAGGCTGAAGCGCCGAGCGCCGCCGCGCCAGCATTGAGAGTTCGGCGGGTCAGGGTCACGTCGGCGTCTCGATCCGTTGGGGGGATGAACGCGGCCCGGAGGGCAATTCACCGAGCACATGCGGGGCGCATTCCGAAGAAAGCCACGATGTGTTCACCGGCTCACCCGAAAGCAGTCGCTTGGCGATCGGCACGACCTGCTCGCCGATCAGGATGCCGAGCAAGCCCACCAGCGCCACGATCGGCGGCGCTGGCGAGCGCACATTGAGCAGTGCGTAGATCACGCCGACGAGCACGCCGGCTCCCAACGAGATGAGATAAAGCTTCATTGTGCTCCTTGACGTCTGTCGGCGCGATCGAACGGACTCAATCAATCCCAAAGTTCCGCTCAGTTGCGCACGAACGCCAGCAGATCCGGATTAACGATCTCGGGATGTGTGGTGCACATGCCGTGCGGCAGGCCCTTGTAGACCTTGAGCGTGCCGTTTTTGAGGAGCTTGGCAGCGAGCAGCGCGGAATCCGCTATCGGCACGATCTGATCATCGTCGCCATGCATGACCAGCACCGGGATATCGATCTTTTTCAAGTCTTCCGTGAAGTCGGTTTCGGAAAACGCCTTGATGCAGTCGTAGTGCGCCTTGGTGCCGCCCATCATGCCTTGGCGCCACCAATTGTCGATGACGCCCTGTGAGATGTTCGCGCCGTCGCGGTTGAAGCCATAGAACGGACCGCTGGGAATCTCTTTATAGAACTGCGCCCGATTGGCGACCAGCGCCGCGCGGAATCCGTCAAAGACTTCGAGCGGCAGACCGCCGGGGTTCTTGTCGGATTTGACCATGATCGGCGGCACGGCGCCAATCAGCACCGCCTTGGCGACTCGGGCAGTGCCATGGCGGCCGAGATAGCGGGCGACTTCGCCGCCACCGGTCGAGTGGCCGATATGCACCGCATCCTTGAGGTCGAGTTCAGCGGCAAGCGCCGCGACGTCATCGGCGTAGGTGTCCATCTCGTTGCCGGTGGCGGTCTGCGTCGAGCGGCCGTGGCCGCGCCGGTCATGCGCGATGACGCGGTAGCCATTGTTCAGGAAGAACAGCATCTGGTTGTCCCAGTCGTCGGCGCTGAGCGGCCAACCGTGATGAAAAACGACCGGCTGCCCCGTGCCCCAATCTTTGTAGAAAATCTCAGTGCCGTCTTTCATGATGATGGTAGGCATGATTCATGTCCCTCAAATAAAATGGATTTAATCGATCGCAGCAGGTGAAACAGCTCAGCCGGCCTCGCTGGCATGTTCGCCAAGCATTGTCTTGGCGTAGATGATGCCGAGACCATAGGCGCCGCCGAACTTCTTGGCGATGCCGGTTGTCAGTTCATAGGTCTCACCTCGAGCCCAATCGCGTTGTAGCTCAAGCAGGTATTGCAGCGAAGTCATCGGCCGGGCGCCAGCCTGGACCATGCGGTCCATCGCGCGGTTGTGCGCCTCAGCAGAAACGTCACCGCAGGCGTCGGCAATGACATAGACCTCAAAACCCTGGTCGAGGGCAGACAGCGTCGGGCCGACAATGCAAACGCCCGTCCACAGGCCGGCAAACACAAGCCGGCTCTTGCCGATCTCGTTGACGCTTTTGATGACTGCAGCATCCTCCCAGGTGTTCATCGAGGTGCGGTCGAGCATCGCCTGGTTGGGAAAGGCGTCGGTGATTTCGCTGAACATCGGCCCGGAGAAGCTCTTCTCCGCGACCGTGGTGAGGATGGTCGACACGCCGAAACCGGCGGCGGCATGGGCGACCAGCGCGGCATTCGTCCTAAGGGTGATCGCGTCGATCGAATGAGTCGCGAATGCCATTTGCGACTGGAAGTCGATCATGACCAGCGTGTGATCATTCGGCGAGATTAAGCCTTTGCCCGGAGTCGGGGTCGCGTTTGGCATCGGTGTTCCTCTGTTCAGGGTTTTTCCAGCTATCCAGGAATGCTAGTTAGTTTGACTCGGAACAGATGAACAGTAGTGACCGCGAGGTTACCATGGACGCAAGAACCCGGGCCGAACGCGACGGCAGAGATGGCGTTGCCGGTTGCCGCCTCGACGACTTTCTGAACTTCCTGGCGCAACGCTGGATGAGCCACATCGTGTGGACGCTCGCGCAGCATCCCGCGGTTCGCTTCGGCGCACTGCGTCGCGCGCTGCCCGGCGAGATCTCCGCCCGTGTGCTTTCAAATCGGCTGAAAGCTCTTGAAGAGGAAGGCTTTGTGGTCCGGCGCGACCTCGGCACTCTGCCTCTTCATGTCGAGTATAGTCTGACCCCGAGGGGGCGGCTGCTCGACGCCGAGCTGCGGCGCAGCGAGGCTCAAATAGGCGGGACGAAAATCGCCGACGCCAAAGAGCGATGACGAGGCTGGATGGCGCCTGAGCTACATCACCGCTATCGCAGGCCGAAGCCATTGAACGCTCAGCGGTCTCCGAGCGATACGGAACACCGCCGTCCGACCCGCCTGTTCCCGGGAAGGTCCGTTTCCGGGAGCAAATTTGAGCCGGGAATATCCGACTAGGGTCAGGTCACGACGATGCTCGCGCCGACCCGAATGTCCTGCTTTTTGAAGATCCGCAGCCCGAAGCTGCCACTCCGGTGTCGGCCCCAAGGCTGCCCGACGGCAATGCACCTCTCACATCGACCGTACGAACCCTTGCCGCGTGAAAGCCGACATCCCTGTTGAGGACGTTAGGCGTTCCGGAACTACGGCAAGAGATCCGTCACAGCACGCCCACTTCCGTCCATTGCCATAGGGAAGCTGGCATGTTCGTGGATGATTTTCCAAGAACCGGCGATGCGCCTTAGCACGATGGTTCGCCGGCTCCAGGAGTCGACCTTTGTGCCATCGGTCTTAATGCCAGTCATACGCGACAGCCCGAAGGCCACTGCAAGATCGCCGTCGATTATGAGCTTCGGGTCAGCCATGTGAACGGTGACGCCGTTGCGCCAAGTTGCAAACCAAGCATTTATCCCTTCGATGTCGCGTGCCTGTTCGCCTCGATAGGCA
>DASZDZ010000045.1:0-60711 GCA_035941355.1 Pseudaminobacter sp. | reverse complement strand
GGGGACCGCCGAAGGCGGGGGAGGGGGACCGCCGAAGGCGGTGGAGGGGGCGTCGCGGAACCGCACGCAATGCGCCCCCTCACGCTGCCGCTTCTCGACCCGCTGTGCCTGCCCCGCCGCCGGCGTTCGGTCGCCAGCGGCGTACCGCGCATCTCGGTGCCCGGCTACAGCGCGCCGTTCTCCCTCCCGCCACCGCCCTCGCCCAACGACCCGATCAATGCCGCGCGTCTCGGCCTCCGGCTCGCAGCACTTGCCGCAGCGCTGGACGATCTGCCGGCGCATGCCCGGCGCTTCGCGCGCTGGCGGGCTTCCCGCGACGCGATCAGCGCGCAAGACAGAAACCGCGACGCCGCAGGCGCGCAAAATGCGCAAAACAGGGAATCGCGCAATCTCCCTCACGCCCGGCCGCGCCGCCTGTGGCCGCTGCGCCCCGGCCGGCCGCCCGGCTGGCGCCGCCGGCCCGAGCACGAGGTCGACGAGGTTTTGAACACCGCCCACGGGCTGGCCTTCTGGACGCTTGAGCACCCCGACACGTCCTGACGGTTCAGTCGCATGGCGATTGTGAAGCTGAGCCGGCGCTCCTCCAGCCCGGGTTCCTCGCCCCTGCGAAGCGGGGGAGAGGTGGCTCGGGCGAAGCCCGAGACGGTGAGGGGGCCTTCGTCACGCGGCGCGCCATAGGGTGTTGCCGATCGGGGCGTGAGAGGCTTTACCCCGCCCACTCCGCATATTCCTTCATCAGCGCCTCATACGCGTCCATCGGCGGCAGGGTCTCGTACGAGTGCGGAGCGCCGGTCTCGGCGAAGGGCAGCTTCTCGGCCGTCCAGGTTTCGATGAAGGGCATGAAATCGGCCGCGTTGTCGAGCATGGTGGCGCGCACATTGACGAAGAAATCCATGCCTTCCGGCCGGGTGAACATCCAGCTCATGCAGTGCGGGCAGAACATGTGCTTCGTCGCGCCGTGCAGTCCGCCCACCACGGGCTCGCCCGAAATCACCTCGAAGCCCTGCGCCGGGATCGCCGCCGACAGCGAGAAGGCGGAAGAACTCATCTTCTGGCAACCGGTGCAGTGGCAGGCCATGGTGACCAGCGGCGCGGCGCTGATCCTGACGCGCACCTGCCCACAGCGGCAGGAGCCCTCGCGCGGAAGTTTCCAGTCCATCGAACCCTCCTCAGCAGACCGCGCGAGTTTAGCGCCGGAGGATTGGAGGGCAAGCGCCGGGCCGCGAGAGGCCCTACCCCTCCTTCGCCGCGCCCGCGTCGCCTGCCTGTTCGCCCGCCTCCACTGCGCCGATGATCTCGGCGAGCAGCGCGTGCAGATCGTCGCGGTGGCCGTTGCGCGCCGAGGGGTTGTCCTCCGACGTCATCACGACGGTGAGGCCGAGGTCCGGCACGATGTAGAGCATCTGCCCGCCATAGCCCCAGGCGTAGCGCACGTCGCGCCCGCCGATCGTGCGCAGGAACCAGCCATAGCCGTAGCCGTCGCCGGTGTAGCGCGAATTGGTGCGCTGGCGCCATGAGGTCTCGACCCATTCGCGCGAAACGAGCTGTTGCCCTTCTGGCGTCTTCCCGCCATTGCGGTAGAGTTCGCCGAAGGCCAGCAGCGAGCGCGGGCTCATCGCCATCTGGTTGCCGCCGAGATAAAATCCCTGCGGGTCGCGTTCCCAGGCGGCGATCGAAAAATCCTCGAGCGGGCCGAGCCATTCGCGCGCGAGTTCCAGCGTCGAACGGCCGCCTGCGCGCGTCAGTATCGCCGACAGAAGATGCGTCGAGCCGGTCGAATAGAGCATCTGCCCGCCCGGCTCGCCGTCGAACGGCATGGCGAGCGCGGCGCGCACCCAGTCGCGGCTCTGCACCCAGCGCCCGTAATTCGGCCCGGAGGTGCGCCCCAGCCCGGCCTGCATCGACAGGAGATGGCTGATAGTGATCTCCTGGATGCGCGGGTCGGGGTCCTCCGGCAGGTGGGAGCGCAGGATCGGCGCGATCTTCTGGTCGACGCCCTCGAGCACGCCCTTGTCGATCGCGATGCCGACAAGCGCCGAGACGATGGTCTTCGACGCCGACTTGATGTTGGTGGGCGTCTCGACCGAGTTGCCGCGAAAGCCGCGCTCGTCGAGGATCTTTCCGTCGCGCGACACGATCACCGTCTCCAGCAGCTCGATCGCCTCCGCCCGGTCGAGCACGGCAGCCAGGGGCAATGGCGCGCCCTCCTGTGCGGAAGCGGCGGGCGCGAAGATGAGGAGAAGGGCGAAAAAGAGAGCGGCGATTCTGGTCATCGGCGCGACTTAGGGCCTTCACGCGGCGAAATCACGGGTTGCAGCCCCTCCTCACGGCGATGTGACCGTACATTGCTTCACACCAGTTTTCCAAGCAGCGCCGCCAGCGTCACCGCCTCGCCCGCCGAGAGCCTGTCCCCAACCGCTCCCTGGATCGCCGGAGCGTACACTGCCCACATGCGGCGGCGCAGATCCCGCCCGGCCGGCGTAATGGTGAGCATCTGCCCCCGCCGGTCTGCTTCCACGGCGCGGCGCTCGACCAGCCCGGCCTTCTCCAGCCGGTCGGCCAGACGGGAAAGATTGTACTGTTCGAACAGCAGCGCGCGTTCGAGTTCGAACGGCCGAAGCCCCGCTTCGCCCGCCCGCTCCAGCTCCCACAGCGCGTCGTACCACGAAAGTGGCGGCAGACCGGCCGCTTTCAGCCGCGCCTCTATGCTCGCGGTCGCCACGCGCTGCGCGCGCGAAAGCCCGATCCACGCGGCTTCGGTCGCCTCGTCCGGTTTCCTGTCCATCGCTCACACATAGTTGATTTCATGTATCTGCATCAAGATTGACATTCGATGCATCTACATCTATTTTAATGCAATTGCATCAACCTTTTAAGGAACCGCCGCCATGCGCGCTGACAAAATAACCCTCGTTTCGTTCGACCTCTGCCCCTATGTCCAGCGCGCCGCGATCGTTCTGGCCGAAAAGAACGTGCCGTTCGAGCGCGTCGACATCGACCTCGAAAACAAGCCGGACTGGTTCCTGAAGATTTCGCCGCGCGGAAAGGTGCCGCTGCTGAAGGTCGGCGACGAGGTGCTGTTCGAGAGCGCGGCGATCGTCGAATATCTTGACGAAACCGAGGAGCCCCGGCTGCACCCCGGCGACCCGCTGACCAAAGCACGCCACCGCGCCTGGATGGAGTTCGGCTCGGCGATCCTCGCCGACATCTGGACGCTGGAGACCACGGCCGAACGCGCCGCGTTCGACAGTGCGGTCGCGGCCCTCAAGGACAAATTCACCAAGGTAGAGGCTGAGCTGGGAGAAGGCCGTTATTTCGCCGGCGACGTCTTTTCCATCGTAGACGCGGTGTTCGCGCCGGCTTTCCGCTATTTCGACGTGTTCGACGAGATCGCCGATCTCGGCGTGTTCAACGGCTTGCCCAGGGTGCGGGCATGGCGGGCCGAACTCGCCCAGCGCGCCTCGGTCAGGAACGTCGTGGTGGCGGATTACAACGAGCGGCTGAGAGCTTTCCTGCGCAAGAAGAACGGCCTGCTGGCGCGGATGCCGCTGGCGGCGTGAGCCTCTCAGCCCTCCAGCGGAACCTGGCGCATGCCGACCCGCTCGTAGAGCCGGATCGCGCCAAAATTGTCGGCGTCGGTCTTCAGGTCGACATGCGCCGCACCCCGGTCGCGGAAAGCGAGGAAAACGTGGCGCAAAAGCGCCTCGCCGATGCCGCGCCCGCGCATGTCGGGATGCACAGCGAGATCGCGCAAAAAGGCGTTCGAAAAACATTGGGCAAGCCCGGCCAGCCCCTCGTCCCGGTCGAACACGAGGAAAATCAGCTCGGGATCGTATTCCGCGTTGCCAGAAAGCTTCGGCCACCAGGTCTCGAACGGACCGTCGTCGCCATCGTCGAAAGTCAGCGTCAGCAGCGCGTGATGCACCTCGGCATCCGACGGGCGGAAAATCCGCATGGCAAAACCGTCCGGCCATTGCGGGGTTTCGAGGGTATCGTCGAGATCGCGGCGAAGCCGCACGACCTGCCGGTCGCTCTGGGTCATGGCGCCTGCCTGCAGTCAGACCGGATCGGCGGCAAGCGGCGCTGCGCGCCGGCGGCGGCGGTCCTTGCCGAGTCCCGTCTCCTCCAGCAGCCCGCGGCGCTTGGCGTCGTAATAATAGCCGCTGGCATAGAACCGCACCGAGCGGTCGTGATTGCCGCCGGCGGTGAGATAGGCGCCGCGCAGATATTTGACCGCATATTTCAGGTTGGTCTCGGCGTCGAGCAGGCCGCTGGCAGCGCCCCTGTAGCCCATGCCGCGCGCCGTATCGTGGCGGATCTGCATCAGGCCCCAATAGGGGCCGTTGCGGGCGGTGGGGCGAAAATTGCTCTCGCGTTTGACCACGCGCCGCACCAGTTCGATCGGCACTTCGTAATACGCGGCATAGCGGGCGATCAGCGCGTCGAGTTCCGGGCTGCGGGGGGCGACGGCTTGCCGGCCGAAGCTTACGGCGGGCGCATCGATACGCGCAAAGGCGCTGGGCTGGAGATCTTGTCCCCCATCGTCGCTGCCGGAAAGCGCGACAAGTGACGCTTCCTCTCCGGAGGCGCTTGCCGAAGCAGGAAGAATGGAGACGCTGTCGGGCAGGCTGACTTCCGCGCCGGGCGCCATGGAAAGCTGCGCGCCCATGTCGCCGCCGGTCGTGCAGCCCGCGGCCAAGGCCGGCGAAAGCGCCACCAGCACGATCAGAATTCGGTGGAAAGCAGGCAAAGCCGCACTCGCAATTGATTGAATATGTGGTCCCGCCCGGCTGTTTTCTTACATGACGATCGCCCGCGCGGCAATCGGGTGGCGGTCTCGCGATTAAGGCGGCAGGATCGCAACAGTGCCGGGCCGCAATGTTCCTGATTTGTGCCTTCCGGCTGCGCATGCTAACCTTGATAATGATCACGGTAAGGAAATCCCGATGCCCGAAACCGCACAGAAACCCTCGACCTATACTCTGTTTGAAACCGACATCGGCTGGATCGGCATTGCCTGGAGCGAGGCCGGCCTGACCCGGCTGCAGCTTCCCGAGCGTAGCGAGGCCGCCACCGAACGGCGGCTGCTCGCCGCCATCGCCTCGGATTCAGGCCCTGCACCACAACGCGCCGCGGGCGACCCCCCGGCAGCGATCGTCGCGCTCATTGAGGCCTTGCTGCGCTATGCAGCCGGCGAGCCAGTCGACTTCAGCGATGTGCCCGTCGATCTCGCCGGCGTCGATCCGTTCCGCCGCGCCATCTACGACGCGGCGCAAAGGCTCGGCTTCGGCGACACCACGACCTATGGCGGCCTCGCAGCGGCGGCGGGGCATCCGGGGCTTGCGCGCGAAACCGGCCAGGCGCTCGGCCGCAATCCGGTTCCCATCGTTATTCCCTGCCACCGCATCGTCGCCGCCGGCGGCAAGCTTGGCGGGTTCTCGGCGCCGGGCGGCGCGACGACCAAGGAGCGACTGCTCGCCATGGAAGGCGTGCGGGTCGGTCCTCCGCCACCGGCGCAGGCCTCGTTCGGGTTCTAGGTTGTGACCTAGCGCCGCCGCCGGAAGATGAAGAAATCGTCCGGATCGACCTGCACGCACTCCCTGACGGGGCATGACCGAGTGTCGGCCGCCGGCACGAACTTTGTTTCCGTCACCTCGTCATGGCTGCAGAAGCGGCGGTCGCTCACATAGCGGCCGTAGAGCGGCAGGCTCGGATCGCGCGTCGAGCGGTAGCGCAGGATGACGGCGCCCTCGCCGTACACCCTTGCTTGCACCTCGTCGCAGGACATGCTGGTGGAATTGTAGCGCGAAATCGCCTGGGCCTCGGCGGCCAGAAGCGACAGGCAGACGGCAAGCAGCAGAGACTTCATGGCTATCCTCCTGGCTTTCGATGACAAACGCCGGCATCGTAGCGCGGTTGCAATCCGTCGGCCGCGAAATCCTAAGCTTCAGCGGCCTTCGAGCAAATCTATGGTCACGCATTTACGCACGAGGCAGGACGTTCCGCCACGTGCGGGCACGAAGGCTGTCTCCGCCAGCTGTTCGGGCTGGCAGTATCGCCGGTTGGCGACATAGCGACCGTAGAGCGGCAGGCCTGGATTTCGCATGGAGCGCCATTGCAAAATGACGGCGCCCTCGCTCATCACGGCCGCCTGGATGGCGGCGCAGTTCATGCTGGTTGTGGTGTATTTTGAGATGGCATGGGCGTCGCCGGCGAGCAGCGTGAGGAACAATGCAATAGACGCAGCTTTCATGGTGGCCTCCAATGACTGCCAGCATCCCAAGATACGTCAGTGAAGCCGCGTTTGTTGCAGCCGCCTAGGCCTGCCAGCAGCGGTTGCGATCACAAGGCAGTGATCGGCCGTTCGCGCAACCCCTTGTATTCGTCTCCGCTATCCTCTATATGAGCCTCGTTGATATTTTCGGCCGATCGATCTAGTAGTCCCGCGATTTTTCGCGTTTGCTGACGTCCCCAAAAATCTCGATACAGCGGCCAAGTGGCTATCGCTTGGTCAAACAACGTTGCAAACGTAAGGAAACACAGAAATGGCAACTGGTACCGTAAAGTGGTTCAATGGAACCAAGGGTTTCGGCTTCATCCAGCCTGACAATGGCGGCGCGGACGTTTTCGTCCACATCTCCGCTGTCGAACGCGCTGGCATGTCGAACCTCGTTGAAGGTCAGAAGATCAACTTCGAGATCGAGCAGGACCGCCGCACCGGCAAGTCCTCGGCCGGCAGCCTCAGCAAGGCAGGCTGATTTAACTGGCGCGCCCGGACGAAAGTCCGGAGCGCTCAGCAAGTCACGGATGTACTGGCGGCTGCGCGACAAGCGCGCCGGAGCACGTCGATCGAAGACCGGGGCAGCGGATTGCTGCAGGCTTCGCGAGACTGGCTCCAGATCAGTCTGACTGGCAGCGGAAGGCGGGGTAATTCCCCGCCTTTTTGTTGTCTGGAGATAGGCGCAGCATTTCCGACTTCGGTGGCAACTGCCACCCAGGGCCCTATTGCGATTGTTTCCAATGGTCCGCTGTGGGTGGGGAGGAGAAGTTCGCTGCGAAGGTATTGAGCGGCAGCATTACGGATCGAAACAGACTTTCAAACCGACGCTTGCGCCCTCCCAATCACGGCGTTACGGCTCTTGTGGACAGAACGGAAGCATCTGCAGTTTCCGATGAGACCGTCGCATGCTGGAAATCTACTCCAGAAGAAACGCGAGCAATCTGTTGCCTGTGATGTGGGCGGTGGGGGAACTTAGGCTGCCTTACCGTCGGCACGCGATCGGTGGTTCTTTCGAAGGGACCGGCGAACCGGACTATCTGGCAATGAACCCAAATGGCCGGATCCCGACTATCCGGGATGGCGACCTTGTCCTATGGGAATCAAATGCGATTGTTCGCCATCTGTGCCGGACCTATGACCGAGAACATCTGCTGTTGCCGGACAATGAAATCTCCTATGCCCTTTCGGATCAGTGGATGGATTGGCACAAGACGACGCTCTATCCGGCTTACATTGAACTGATCTGGGCCATCGTTAGGACAGAACCTGCCGTACGGGATGAAACTCGCATCGCGCGCTATAGGGGTCAAACCGAAGCTGCGCTGAGCATTCTGGACAATCATCTGGCAATGACGCCTTTTGTCGCCGGCGAAAGGCTCGGAATGGCTGATATTCCTTTCGGACCGCTCTATTTCCGATATCTTCAGCTTGATATTGAGCGCCCCTCTTTTCCGAATCTCGACCGTTGGTATGAGACATTCCGTGAGCGCCCTGCATTCGTCGAACATGCCGCCTTCCCTTTCGGCGGCAACCCAGGGCAGTGGTACCGGATCGAGCGCGAACTGGGGTGACCGCTATGTGCTCATTTGAACCGCCACGAAATGGCCTGCCCAAAAAACTAAAATGAGCTTCCGGCGAACGTAACCGCTGCTTCGCCGGAGCCTAGTCACCAAGGCAGCCATTCCTCCGGCACATGCCCCGGATCCGCCCTCACCCGAGCGAGCCAGGCCGAGACCGCCGGATAGGCGCCGAGGTCGAAGCCGCCCTTATGCGCGTCGTGCGTATAGGCGTAGAGCGCGATGTCGGCGATGCTCATATCGTCGTCCGCGAAGAACGGCGTCCGCGACAATTGCTTTTCCATAACGCCCAGCGCCTTGTTGCCGCGTGTCAGCGTCAGCTCGAGCCGCTCCGGCGTGGCGTCCTTGGCGCGTTCGGGAAAGGTCAGGATCGCCTTGCGCACCGCGATATATGGCTCGTGGCTGTACTGCTCGAAGAACAGCCACTGATAGGCGAGACCGCGGAGATAGCGGTCGGCCGGCAGGAAGCGCGTCCCCTCAGCGAGATAGATCAGGATGGCGTTGGATTCGGCGAGCAGCCGTCCGTCATCCAGTTCGAGCAGCGGCACCATTCCGTTGGGGTTCTTTGCCAGATATTCGGCCGAACGCGTGGAGCCGTCGTGCGAACTCACCTCGACATGGGTGAAGGGCTGGCCGAGCTTGGCCATCAAGAGCCGCGGCTTATAGCAATTGCCGCTGTCGATCATTCCATAGATTACCGTCATGCGCGTCCGGCTCCTGGCGCATGACCCCGAAAACCGGAGTCGGCTTCGGAACAGTCATGCGCGGATTACAGTCTCAGAGCGTCCTTTTGCGCGTCCAAAAAGCACGCGCGGCGCTCTAACGTGTGAAGCCAATCTATCGCGTCGGACGCAATAACCATCCAGTCATTTGTTTTGGCGCGACCATCAGCGCTGCTGATGGTTTCTGCCGGAGTTGGCAAGCTTGCCCCCGCGGCGAAGCATCGCCTCGATCGGCCTTGGCTTTTCATCCAAAGCAGAACCCGCCAACTCAGGCGGCGCAAGCAGCATGCCCTGCAGGTAATCCGCTCCGGCCTCAACTGTCGCTTCGAGTTCGGCGGGCGTTTCGATGCCCTGCACCAGGAGCTTTGCGCCAAGTCCTTTGAACGCCGTTATCACCGCTGGAAACAGCCGGGCGGTTTCCGCGCTTTCCTGCACGCCGCGAAACCAGGCGCCGTCGATCTTGATGATGTCCGGCTCGATCTGCGATATCCGCTCGATCGCCGGCAGCCCGACGCGGAACTCCGCGACCGAGACGCGCATGCCGTGGCCGCGCAATTGGCGGGTCAGCGCCGTCAGCGCCTTCGGATCGAGATTCGGCGCGTCGGCGATCTCGCAGATGATCATGTCGGCGCGAACGCCGGCTCGTTCCGCGATCGCCGCGACCGAACCTTCCCGCCCATCGTCGTGACGAGGATCGATCGTCAGGTAGAGTTCAAAAAGTTCGGGATCGTCGACGCCGACATTATGCTGGTTGCGCAGATGCAGCGTCCTGCACAGCACCTCCACGAATTTCCGGTCGGCTTGCGGCGTTTCCTCGAAGAATTCGGCGGGCGCGACGGCGCTTCCTTCACGGAGCGGAGCCACCCGCGCCTCGACGGCGAACGGAACGAGGTTCCCGCCCTCGCGGCTGAAGATCGGCTGGTGGGCGGTCTTCAGGCGGTATTGCCCATAGATGCCGGTTTCGATGCCGACCTCGTCGGCAAAAAGTGCACGCACCAGATCGGATGGAATATCCCTTCGCTCGGTCATTGGCTGCGCTCCCTGGGACGGAAGCGTCTGAGCAGCCCGACGGGGCGTCATCCAGCGAGCGGCTGGGAGACCCGGACTTCACTTAAACGCAACTGCCCTGTTCGTCGGCTCTGATCGGCCGTTGCGCCAGCTTCTATCAGGGCAAGTTTGACCGGCGGTTAACGCGGCGGCAGAATCGCACCGCGCCCACGGCACTTGCGATTTCGCGCGCAATCCGACATGAGATGCGCGGCCGATTTTCCGTTGCCGAAAACCATGAACCGGAGACATTGCTGTCATGGCCTTCCTTGCCGATGCCCTTTCGCGCGTAAAGCCCTCCGCGACCATCGCGGTCACGCAGAAGGCGCGCGAACTGAAAAATGCAGGACGCGACGTGATCGGCCTCGGCGCCGGAGAGCCTGACTTCGATACGCCGGACAACATCAAGAACGCCGCCATCGAGGCGATCCGCCGCGGCGAAACCAAGTATCCGCCGGTTTCCGGAATCGCGCCGCTGCGCGAGGCCATCGCCAAGAAATTCAAGCGCGAGAACAATCTGGAATACCGCCCGGAGCAGACGATCGTCGGCACCGGCGGCAAGCAGATCCTGTTCAACGCCTTCATGGCGACGCTCAACCCCGGCGACGAGGTCGTCATCCCGACGCCGTACTGGGTCAGCTACCCCGAGATGGTCGCGCTCTGCGGCGGCACGGCGACCTTTGCTCAGACGACGATCGACAACGGCTTCAAGTTGACGGCGGGCGCGCTCGAAAAGGCGATCACCCCGCGCAGCAAATGGCTCGTGCTGAACTCGCCATCCAACCCGTCGGGCGCCGCCTATAGCGAAGCCGAACTCAGGGCGCTCGCCGATGTCCTGTTGAAGCATCCCAATGTCTGGGTACTCACCGACGACATGTACGAGCACCTGACCTATGGCGATTTCGTCTTCAAGACGATCGCCGAGGTCGAGCCGGCGCTCTATGGCCGCACGCTCACCATGAACGGCGTGTCGAAAGCCTATGCCATGACCGGCTGGCGCATCGGCTATGCCGCCGGTCCAGTCGAACTGATCAAGGCGATGGACATGATCCAGGGCCAGCAGACGTCCGGCGCCTGCACCATCGCGCAATGGGCCTCGGTCGAGGCGCTCAACGGCCCGCAGGATTTCATCGCGAAAAACAAGGCGATCTTCCAAGGCCGGCGCGACCTCGTCGTGTCGATGCTGAACCAGGCGCGCGGCATCACCTGCCCCTCGCCCGAAGGCGCCTTCTACGTCTACCCGTCCTGCGCCGGACTGATCGGCAGGAAGACGGCGTCCGGCAAGGTCATCGACAATGACGAGACCTTCAGCGCCGAACTTCTGGAGGCGGAAGGCGTCGCGGTGGTGTTCGGTTCGGCCTTCGGCCTCGGGCCCAACTTCCGCATCTCCTACGCCACCTCTGAGGCGCTTCTGGAAGAGGCCTGCACGCGCATCCAGCGCTTCACTGCCAGCCTGAGCTAAGCCGCGACAGGACATGCACTTAGACAGGAGCCCGGCCACCGCGCCGGGCTTTCGTCATTTTCGGTCAATCCGGCAGGCCATTCCCGATTAACCGATCCTACACCGCGCATCGGTTAGCTTCGGCGACGTTTTTTGCCAAGTCCGGGGGGATTGGCCGTGAAGTCAGCGACTGCCCGATCGATATTCGTCGCCGTGCTCGGCATGCTGGCGCTCGGAAGCGCCGTCTTCTTCGGCATCGGATTGACGGTCAACAAGGCGGTCTCCGTCGATGCTGACCGCAAGGCCCGCGACTGGGCGGATTATTTTATCGGCAACATGCCGCGCCTGGACGAGCTCATCGCCTCCGGCCGGCCCGACGCGGCGCAGTTGGCCGTGATCGCCACTGCCGAGAATGTCGGCGATGTCTTCCGCTTCAAGCTGTTCGACCGCGACGGCCGCACCAAGTTGGTCTCCGACGAGGCCGCATACGTGAAGGAAGGCGCTACACACGAGCACAGCGCCAAGGCCGCCGCCGTTCTGGAAACCGGCATCAGCAACATCTCGCTCAACGACGGAACGGGTAAGAAGAACAGGCCGCCGCTCTACGTCGAGGCCTACGTGTCGATCGTCGATGGCCAGGGACAGGCGCGGGGTGTCGTCGAGGTCTATATCGACCAGACCCAGACCGCGGCGTTGTTCAAGACGACGTTCACGACCGTGGCGGCCGGTCTCGCGATCGCAGCCGCCCTGATGTTCGGCTTGCCCACGCTCGCCTTCCTGTTCCGCAGCCGCCAGGCGGCGGAAGCCAAGCGGCATGTGGAATATCTCGCGCGCTACGAACCGATGACGGGTGTGCTCAACCGCGCCAGCTTCACGGATCGTCTGTCGGAAGCCCTCCTCCAGCGACAGGCGGACGAACAGCTTGCCGTCGTGTTTCTCGATGTCGACGACTTCAAGGCGATCAACGATACGCATGGCCACGAAGCCGGCGACGAGTTTCTGAAACACGTAGCGCGCTGCATCCAGCGTCTGTGCGGCGAGAACGACATCGTGGCCAGGCCGGGCGGCGACGAATTCACCCTGGCGCTGCGGGGCCGCGGTGCCGACGAGGTGACCGAGCTTGTCGAACGGCTGATGCGGGCCGTCGGCGAACCGATCGTCATTCGCGACAAGACCGTTTCCGGTCGGCTGAGTTCGGGCATCTACATCGTTGACCAGCCGACCGATATGGCGGATGCCATGCACAAGGCCGACGTTGCCCTCTATCAGTCCAAGATCGACGGCAAGAACACATACCGCGTTTTCTGCGAGAGCATGGAAGACGCCATGCGCGCCCGCTGGGCGCTCGAGCAGCAGCTTCGCGAAGCCGCGGAAAACGAACGCTTCGAACTCTATTACCAGCCGCTGCTGCGTGCAGACACTGGCGCCTGCGTGGGTTTCGAGGCCTTGCTGAGGCTGTCCGACGGCCAGGGTGGCCATGTGCCGCCCGTCACCTTCATCCCGGTTCTCGAATCGATGGGTTTCATCAACCAGGTCGGCAAATGGGTCATCGAGCAGGCGACTGCCACCGCCGCCTCCTGGCCCTCGCATCTGACCGTATCCGTCAATCTCTCGGTGCGGCAGTTCCAGGACCAGACGCTGGTCGGCCAGGTCAAGCACGCGCTGGCGCAGTCTGGCCTGAATGGCAGCCAGCTCGAGCTTGAAGTGACGGAATCGATGCTGATGGAAAATACCGATTGCATCGCAAGCCAACTCAAGGAACTGCGCGCGCTTGGCGTGTCCATCGCCATGGACGATTTCGGCACCGGATATTCGAGCCTCGGCTATCTCTGGCAGTTCGGCTTCGACAAGCTGAAGATCGACCGCTCTTTCATTTCCGCGCTCGAGAAGAACGACAGCCAGGCGCGCGAGATCCTCGACACCATCATCATGCTCGGCCACAAGCTCGACATGAGCGTGACCGCGGAGGGCATCGAGACCGACCATCAGGCGCAGGTGCTGGCCTCCCTCGCCTGCGATCATTTCCAGGGCTATCTCTACGGTCGTCCGGCACCCGCCAGCAAAATCGCGCCCTATCTCCTCGACCGTTTCCGCGGCGAGGTGGCCCAAGCCGAGCGATCTGGCAAACCCGCCATTGCCGACGTCGGCCTGACGCTGGCTGCCGCCGGCAAGTAGCCGCCAGCCGGCGCTGGCGAACAAGAAAAAACCCCGGCAGGCTCGCGCCCGCCGGGGTTCTTTGTTGCGACGCCGGTCAGTCCTTGTCGTGCAGGTCGGTGCCCAGCGTGTCCTTCACGAACAGCGTGCCGATGACCAGCGACATGGCGGCGATGATGATCGGATACCAGAGGCCGTAATAGATGTCGCCGGCCGCCGCACTCATCGCAAACACCGTCGCCGGCAGCAGCCCGCCGAACCAGCCATTGCCGATATGGTAGGGCAGCGACATGCCGGTGTAGCGGATGCGGGTCGGGAACATCTCGACCAGGATCGCCGCGATCGGCCCGTAGACCATGGTCACATAGACGACGAGCACGGTCAGGATGGCGATGATCATCGTCCAGTCCACGCTGGCCGGGTCGGCGACCATCTTGAACGCGCCGGCTCCAGGCACGGAATAGACGGTCACTTCGGCAGCACCGCCTGCTTCTTCGGCCGTGATCAGCTTGTCCTTGACCGCCTGTTCCACCGGAACCATCGTCTTTTCGCCGGCGCGGATTTTCGCCGCGTCGAGGTTGAGGCGCGGGTTGGCGGCGACGAGCGCGTCGAGCTTGGCGTCAACGACCTTGGCTGGATCGCGGACCAGCGGATAGCCGGCGTCCTGGAGCGCCAGGTTAACCGCCTTGCCGAACGCCGCATCCTTGGCCTTGGCTTCGTCGCCGGCCGCGATCGCATCGAAGGATTCGATCGTCGTTTCGCCAATCTGGACCGTAGCCGCCGTTCCGGCCGCGGCGGTGCTGACCACGTCGTAGGGCACCGAGTTCTTGGTCAGGAAGGCTGTGGCGATATCGCAGGAAGTGGTGAACTTCGCCGTGCCGGTCGGGTTGAACTGGAACCGGCAATCGCCGGGGGCAGCCGTGACCGTGGCGCGGACGTTCTCCTGTGCCGTGGCGAGCGCCGGGTTCGCCGCCCAGGTCAGCGCCTTGAACAGCGGGAAGTAGGTGACGATCGCCAGCGCAAGCCCGGCCATGATGATCGGCTTGCGCCCGACCTTGTCGGACAGCCAGCCGAAGAGGACGAAGAAGCCGGTGCCGAGCGCCAGCGAGATGGCGATCATGATGTTGACCGACTGCGCGTCGACCTTGAGCACGTTCTGCAGGAAGAACAGCGCATAGAACTGGCCCGAATACCACACCACGGCTTGGCCGGCGGTGAGGCCGAACAGGGCGAGCAGCGCGATCTTGGCGTTCTTCCACTGGCCGAAGGCCTCCTTCAGCGGCGCCTTGGAGCCCTTGCCCTCTTCCTTCATGCGTTTGAAAGTCGGCGATTCGCTGAGCGAAAGCCGGATCCATACCGAGACGCCGAGGAGCACGAAGGACAGGATGAACGGCACGCGCCAGCCCCAGGCGGCGAAGGCTTCCTTGCCGAGATAGGTCTGGACGGCGAGGATGACGACGAGCGACAGGAACAGGCCGAGCGTCGCCGTGGTCTGGATCCACGACGTATAGTAGCCGCGGCGATCATCCGGCGCGTGTTCGGCGACGTAGGTAGCAGCGCCGCCATATTCGCCGCCGAGCGCCAGGCCCTGCAGCATTCTGAGGCCTATCAGGATGATGGGCGCGGCGATGCCGATCGTCGCCGATCCGGGCAGCAGGCCGACCAGGAAGGTCGAGAGGCCCATGATCAGGATGGTGACGAGGAAAGTGTATTTGCGGCCGACGAGATCGCCGATGCGGCCGAACACCAGCGCGCCGAACGGGCGCACCAGGAAGCCCGCGGCGAAGGCGAGCAGGGCGAAGATGTTGCGGGTGGCTTCCGGATATTGGCTGAAGAAGGTCGCGCCGATGAAGGCCGCCAGCGATCCATAGAGGTAGAAATCGTACCATTCGAAGACGGTGCCGAGCGAGGAGGCGAAGATCACCTTCTTCTCGTCCCTCGTCATGCCACGCCGGATTGTGCCGGCGGTTGCTGCCATTGTCATCTTGCTTTTCCTCCCGAGAGATCTGGGCTTTGCGGCGCCGCGCCTGCTCCGTCGAGGCGGAACGGCGACCATCGCCGCACTGCATGCCAGAGCGGAAGGCGCCCATCCAGAGATGCTTTGGGATTATGACGATGGAACTAGGCCGATCTGATTAATACTGTAGTTCTAAGACCTTAGTATAAAACTGCCATCCCTTGACTTTAACTATTGTCGGAAAATACTTTGGCAGCATTTGCACTTTCGGGGCAGAAAAGTCCGCTTCGGCCGGGGGAAATCGTGCCGCAAGCCGTGGCCCAATCCGGTCGTGCGGTGACCTTCGCGCCTCCTTGCCTCTTGCCCTCCCGCCTCTCCCATGTGACGATGAAATGACGGCGGGACGAAACCGGTCCCGCTCCGCGACGGCCGGAGGAGGCCGGCCGCCGCCTCGATGTTCAACATTTGAGGAGGAGGTCGTCCGATCATGGGAAATCGCGCAGGAGGAAGGCGTACGGGACCGAAATGCATCGCCATGGTCGGTCCCTTCGCAAGCGGCAAGACAACGCTCCTTGAGGCCATTCTGGCCCGCACCGGAGCAATCCCCCGACAAAATCCCGTCTCGTCAGGCAATACGGTTTCCGATCATTCCGCGGAAGCGCGCGCCCATGCCATGAGCGTCGAGGCGACCGTTGCGACGACAGAATTCATGGGCGAGAGCCTGACCTTCATTGATTGTCCCGGTTCGGTCGAGTTCGCCTTCGAGGCCGAACCCGTGCTTGCGGCCTGCGACATAGCGGTGGTGGTGGCCGAGGCCGACGAGAAGAAGATCCCGGGCCTGCAGCTCATCATGCGCAAGCTCGACGATCTCGGCATCCCGCGCATCCTGTTTCTGAACAAGGTCGACAAGGCGGTGGCGGGCGTGCGCGACACGCTGAAGATGCTGCAGCCGGCAAGTTCGACGCCGCTGCTCCTGCGCCAGATCCCCCTGAGCAAGGACGGCATCGTCATCGGCTCGATCGACCTGGCGCTGGAGCGCGCCTACATCTACCGCGAGCACGCCGAGAGCGAGATCGCCGAGATTCCGGGTGACGAGAAGGCGCGCGAGGTCGAGGCCCGCTTCGCCATGCTCGAAACCCTCGCCGACCACGACGACCTCTTGATGGAGCAGTTGCTCGATGAGATTCCGCCGCCGCGCGACGCCGTGTTCGACGATCTCGCCGCCGACCTGCGCGAAGGCATGGTGACGCCGGTGTTGATCGGCACGGCCGAAAAGGGCAATGGCGTGCTCAGGCTCCTGAAGGCCATCCGCCACGACGCGCCCGACGTCGAGGCCACCCGGAAACGCCTTGGCGCACCCGAGGGCAACGGCGCACTGGTGCAGATCATGAAGACCATCCACACCGCCCATGGCGGCAAGCTGTCGATCTCGCGCATCCTGTCAGGCAGCGTCGCCGACGGTTCGGAGTTGGTCCTGCCGGATGGCGCCGTGGCGAAGGTTTCTGGCATCTACCGTATGCTCGGCAAGGACCAGGCCAAGCTGACCGTCGCGAAAGCCGGCGACGCGGTGGCGCTGGGCAAGCTCGAAGATGCGCGCACCGGCCAGACGCTGAGCTCGGCCAAGGGCGGCGCGGCGCAACTCGTCGGCCTGCAGCCTGCCCAGCCCGTCTATTCCTTCGCGCTCCGCCCCAAGGAGCGCAAGGACGAGGTCAAGATGTCGGCGGCGATCCATCGGCTGGCGGACGAGGACCCTTCGCTCGGCCTGCGCCACCAGCAGGATACCGGCGAGACGGTGATTTCGGGCCACGGCGAAATGCACCTGCGTGTCACCGTGGAGCGCCTGGAAGGAAAGAATCAGATCGCGATCGAAGGCAGGGCACCGGCCGTCCCCTATCGCGAGACGATCCGCAAATCGACGCAGCAGCGCGGCCGCCACAAGAAGCAGTCGGGCGGCCACGGTCAGTTCGGCGACGTGGTGCTGGAGATCAAGCCGCTGCCGCGCGGTACCGGCTTCCAGTTCACAGACACGATCACAGGCGGGGTCGTGCCTAAGACCTACATCCAGTCGGTTGAGACCGGTATTCGCGACTACCTGAAATCCGGCCCGCTCGGCTTTCCTGTCGTCGACGTGGCGGTGAACCTGTCCGACGGCTCCTATCACGCCGTCGATTCCTCCGACATGGCCTTCCAGATGGCGGCCAAGATCGCGATGAGGGAGGGCATGGCCGCCTGCTCGCCGGTGCTGCTCGAGCCGATCATGAAGGTCGAGATCTTCACGCCCTCCGATGCGACGGCCAAGATCACCGGTATCGTGCCGCAGCGCCGCGGCCAGATCCTCGGCTATGACGCCCGCCCCGGCTGGCCGGGATGGGACATGGTCGAGGCCATGATGCCGCAATCCGAGATCGGCGACCTGATCATCGAGCTGAGATCGGCGACCTCCGGCGTGGCGAGCTACCGAGCCGAATTCGACCACATGGCGGAACTGACCGGCCGGCTTGCCGACGAGGCGATGAACGCAAACGGCAAGGCGGCTTGAGGGCCGCCGAGCTTCCAGTCGGCGCTTCCTCTCCCCCGTCGATCGGGGAGAGGTGTCCGCGAAGCGTTCGGAGTGGGGGATTGAAACGGCCCACCTTTAATATGCGATTGACTGGAGTGGTGGGGGATTCCGCCAGGAATGACGCGAAGTTTCCGGCAAAGAAAAACGGCGTCCGGGGGGTCTCGAACGCCGTTTTTCGCGGACCGTACCGCCGTTGGGGAACGGGCGGGAGGATGGCGGCACGTCAGGTCCGCCGCGTCGTTCGCCGCTCAAGGGACAGCGATTGAATTTGATGCCTGACGGCATCTGAATAGGCCGGACGCGGCGGCTGCCTAAGCCTCGGATTTTTCGAGTGATGCCCCCATCTCCCGAAACGCCCGAAACGCCGCGTCCTGTTTTCTGGGTAGCAAATCAAGGGCGCTCGCGGCAGGTTACCGGATGTTACATATAACCGTTACGTGCGGGCGAATACGGCGGCTGTAACTGTTGCAAGGCCCGGATACCGGCGGGAACCCCAAGCGGCAGCCGCAGGTCCTCGCTTCACAAATGAGCAAGCATCGCGAGCGCCTGCGCAATTCCGATGCAGGCTATCCCGGGTGTATGACGGCCGGCTAAAGCGCGCGGCGAGCCGTTTGAAGTCCGCAGCTTGCCGGCTGGTTTCAGCATCCGGCTGATCAAAATGAGGGGCTGGCCGCCGAAATTTCGGCTGCCGGACACCGTTCGCCCGTTTCGGGCAACAAAAAAGCCGGATCTGAGAAGACCCGGCTGAGTTTGTTGGAAGTGCCGATTAAGGCTAAACCTCCAGAGGGGAACACTCCCAGGCGCTAATGGGAGGAGGAACGCGCCCGGAAGATGTTTAATATATGGGCTGGTCCTGCCCAGGAAACAAGCACCCAGTTTGCAATGCTCCCATGCAAAATGACGCACCCTGTGGTATAAGCTTCACTTCTACCAGATAGAACCAAGAGACGCGAAGCAGGATGCTTGAACCGGGCAAACCCGGTGCGGTCTATCCGCCTCCACGGAGAATTGAAAGGAACAACGATGCGTAAGCCTTCGGCCATCGCCGGCAGCGCGGCCTTCCTGATCTTGGTGCCGGGCGTGGTGGCCGGGCTGGCTCCATGGTTGCTGACGAACGGCTATGGCCTGCCCCTGTCTTCGTCGGCCGCTATGATCGCGGCGGGGTCGATCCTGGTCATGGCCGGCCTTGCGGTCCTCCTCCATTCCTTCGCGCGCTTTGCCTTCGAGGGCGCCGGCACGCCCGCTCCTATTGCGCCCACCGAGCGGCTGATCATCGGCGGCGCTTATCGCTACGTGCGCAACCCGATGTATGTGGCGGTCCTGTCGATCATCATCGGGCAGGCGCTGCTTTTCGCGGATTGGTCTCTGGTCCTCTATGCCGGCGTCGTCGCGGCGGCCGTGTTCACTTTCGTCCGGCTCTACGAGGAGCCGACGCTTGCCCGCCGCTACGGCGACGAATATGAGGCCTACCGCCGCGCTGTCCCGGGCTGGCTGCCCCGTCTCACGCCTTGGGTGGCGCCTTAGCGCATGACCCGAAAACCGGACTGGGTTTTCGGAAAGGATCATACGCAAATTCAAAGTCTTAGCGCGTCCTTGGCGCGTCCAAGGAGACGCGCGGCGCGCTAATAGGACCAGTTGCGAGCCTTGGCGAACATGAAGTCGCGGAAAACCTTGAGCTTGGCCTGGTTCTTCATCGCGTCGGGGTAGACGAAGAAGGTGTCGAAGGACGGCGCCTCGACTTCGGGCAGGATCGGCACGAGGCCGGATTCCTTGTCGGCCATGTAGTCCGGCAACATGGCGATGCCGAGGCCGCGCCTGACAGCCCTGCGTATCGACATCAGGTCGTTGATCTGGAGAACCGCGGCGCGCCTGGTTCCTTCCAGCCGGCCGATCGTCTCCAGCGTGTTGAGCCCGGCTAGATAGGCCGGCACCGGTTCGCCGAACGTCACGATGCGATGCTGGTCGAGTTCGGCGACCGACATCGGCTTGCCGTACCGGTCGATATAGGCCTGCGTGGCGAACACATGCAGGTGGACGGTGAACAGCCGGCGCTGGATCAGGTCCGGCTGCTGCGGCTGGCGCAGGCGCACGGCGCAGTCGGCCTGCCGCATGGTCAGGTCGAGTTCCTCGTTGGTGAAGACCAGTTGCAGGTTGATCTCCGGATAAAGCTCGAGGAATTCCTTGGCGCGCTCGGTGAGCCAGCCGGTGCCAAGCCCGACAGTCGTCGTCACGCGCAGCGTACCGGTCGGCTTCTCCAGCGTCTCGGTGAGCCGCGTCTTGACGTTTTCGAGCTTCATCAACACGTCGTGCGCGGTCCGGAACAGCATCTCGCCCTGCTCCGTCAGCACCAGGCCGCGCGCATGCCGGTTGAACAGCGGCACGCCGACATCGTGCTCGAGCGCGCTGACCTGCCGCGAGATCGCCGATTGCGAAAGCCTCAGCGTCTCGGCGGCATGCGTGAACGAGCCCGCCTCCGCGGCAGCGTGAAACACGCGTAGCTTGTCCCAGTCCAGAGACATCTCTCCCCCTCGTTCGCATTCGCCCGGGAAGCGGCTGCCTCCCGATGACCTGCGCAGTTAGTCGTTCCCAGCCGGCTTTGCCGGTCTAGGTGTGTTGAGATTCAGGTCAGCCTGAGCCGAAATTTCAACACACCTTATTCCGCCGCCTCGCGAACCTCTTCAAGGCTTGCGAGGTATTTTTCCGCTTCCAGCGCCGCCATGCAGCCAAGGCCGGCCGCCGTCACCGCCTGGCGATAGACGTCGTCGGTCACGTCGCCGGCCGCAAACACGCCGGGCACGTCGGTCTGGGTCGAATCGGGCGCGGTCCACAGATAGCCGTTCGGCTTCTGCTTCAGCTTGCCGGCGAACAGTTCCACCGCCGGTGCATGGCCGATCGCCACGAACACGCCATCGACCTTGAGATGCGTTTCCGCCCCGGTCACCAAATTCTTCAGCTTCAGCCCGTCGGCCGAAGGCGGCATCGGCGCCTGGCCGGGGCGGCCGGTGATCTCTTCCACCACCGTGTCCCAGATGACCTTGATGTTGTCCTTCTTGAACAGCCGCTCGCGCAGGATCCGCTCGGCGCGGAAGTCGTTGCGGCGATGGATAACCGTCACGCTCTTTGCGATGTGCGAGAGATAGAGCGCCTCCTCGACAGCCGAATTGCCGCCGCCGACCACCGCGACATCCTTGCCGCGATAGAAGAAGCCGTCGCAGGTGGCGCAGGCCGAGACGCCGAAGCCCATATAGGTCTGCTCGCTCGGGATGCCGAGCCATTTGGCCTGCGCGCCGGTGGCGATGATCAGCGCGTCGGTGGTGTAGACGGTGCCGGAATCGCCCGTCGCCCGGAACGGCCGGACGTTCAGGTCGACCTCGGTGATCACGTCGTTGACGATCTCGGTGCCGACATGTTCCGCCTGCTTCAGCATCTGCTCCATCAGCCACGGCCCCTGGATCGGATCGGCATAGCCGGGGTAGTTCTCGACATCGGTGGTGATGGTGAGCTGTCCGCCCTGCTGCAGGCCGGCGACCAGGACCGGCTTCAGCATGGCGCGCGCCGCGTAGATGGCCGCCGTGTAGCCGGCCGGACCGGAGCCGATGATGAGGACGGGCGCATGCTTGGAGGTCATGAACGTGCTTTCGACAAAGGCTGAGCGCAATGCGCCGGCTTGGTGATCCTGAAAATCGGCCCTTAATCTAGGTGTTGCCCGTCATGTCAGCAAGGCGGCGCGGCCGGTCCTCCCCGGAAAGCTTCACGATGGCAGCATCCGAACGGTATGCGGCTTGCAAAATTCCGCAAAACCGGGCCTGACGGACAACCACCAATGGTTTAATGACGGACCGCCGGCTCCGCCGGGTCCTCAACACGGAAGAAAAAATGCCGATCAAGGCCGAACTCGATGCGATCGACTGGAAGATCCTGCGCGAATTGCAGAACGAGGGGCGCATCACCAATGTCGAACTGTCGCGGCGCATCGGCATCTCCGCCCCGCCCTGCCTGCGGCGCGTCAAGCGCCTGGAGGACGCAGGCATCATCCGCGGCTACCGCGCGCTGCTCGACGGCCCGTCGCTCGGCATGGATGTCGTGGCGTTCTGTCTGGTAGGCCTGCACCACCAGGCCGAAAGCGAGCTTAAGGCTTTTGCCGAGCGCACCCGCGGCTGGCCGATCGTGCGCGAAGCGTGGATGGTTTCGGGCGAATCCGACTTCCTGCTCCATTGCGTGGCGAGCGACCTCGGCGCCTTCCAGCGCTTCGTCATCGAGGACCTGACCTCCTCGCCCAATGTCGACACGGTGCGCACCGCGCTCACCATCCGCCAGGTCAAGGACGAAGGCATGGTGGCGATCCAGGTCAAGTGAGAGGCAATGGTCCCACACGCAAATCCGCGCGACTGAGGTAGGGCGCGGTCACGCAAATCGTCGTCGTTTCGTGCGACCGCCGTTCGGGGCGGCCGCACATCGCCTGCCGGAGGCCTCAGATCGGCTTCCAGTTGGAATCGACCTTGGAAGCCTCGGCGCGCCATTCGTCGCCGTAGTCGACGTTCTGCCAGTCCTTGAACCATGGGCCCCCATTGGTGAAATGGACGGCGCCCGGCGTGCCGGTGGCCGGCTTTTCGTTCCAGCCCTCCAGCCAGTTCCACCGCTCCGGCAATGCTCCGATCTCATCGTCGGCTGCCCACTGCATGCGATGCAGATAGGCTCCCGTCTGGCTGTTGATCACTTCCGGCGTCAGCGTCTTCGTGGACGGGTGTTCGCAGTTGAACAGCATGAAGGACGACCAGTTCTTGCGCGGGTAATTGGTCTGCACCTTGCCGTCCATCTTCACCGTCGCCTTTGGCGTGTAGTCGTGCTTGACGCACAGCACTGCCTTCGACGGGTCCAGATATTCGGTCAGTTTCGCGATGTCGTCGAGGAACAGGAAGTCGCAATCGCAAAACAGCGCCCAGCCCTTGTAGCCGGCGAGCCACGGCGTGAAGAAGCGCGAGTAGGTGAATTCGGTCGAGGCCAGCGGATCCACCTCGCGGGTATAGGCGCCCTTTTCCACCAGTTCGGGGAGCTTGATGGCGTGCACTTCGACCGGGATGCTCGCCCGCTCGATCAATGTTTTTTTCGCAACGTCATAGGCGATTGGCTCGCGGGAATCCCAACCGATGTAGATGTCGAACTTATTCATGAATCATCCTTCTGCGCTTGTTGACGCACGCTTCTCGTCTTCTGTCGGCCAGATCCGAATATTGCGTTCCTTGGCCTTGCCTTCGATCCACGCGCGTTCGTCGCCCCAGGCATGCCGTTGCCAGCCTTGCCAGTCGAAGCCGGCGATTTCCACATCCCACTCATCGGCCGGAAGTCGCGCGAGCGCATACCGGATACCGAAATATCCGGTGCTTGGAAACCTTCGAATTTTAATCAGGGAATACGGCTCGAGGCCCAATTCCAGGCAACCCTCTTCGTAGAAGGCCGGAGGAAGGACGGCGACCGTCTTGCCGGCCGCGCCGTACATCATCAGCGCCGGCCATGTCCACTCGGCGCGCCGGCCCTTGATCCAGGAGAGGAAGTTCGGCCGCAGGCCGTACTTCCGCACGGCTATCGGATGCGAGACGAGAATGATGAGATCCGCCGCCTGCACGATCGGTGACGTTGGGTAATCAGGATTTTTCAGCCGCCGCTGCATCGGGTTTCCCGTATTGCAGACAAACAGCCAATCGGTCTTCGTGCCGCTCATTCCGATCGATGCCTTCGGCTCGTTGAAGCGAACCACATGATCACTGGCGTCGACGCGTTCCGACATATCGGAGGGCAATGGACCATTGCCGACAATAAACAATCTTTTTCTAGAGCCTTTTCCGCTCATGCCATTGGGTTCTCCTGGCTGTCCCATAGGGCCTCGGCGGTCGCGTTGTTTAAAACGTTGTATGGCTCGATCGCAAACCGATTCTCCTAGGATGACGGCTGCCGATGGATTGGAACGCTTAGCGTTCCACATGCCATGCCAGTCACCTTCTGCCGATCGCCGCCGCGCGCAAAGCCAGCCGGTACCACGCCCTTTTGACCTCCCGCGACAGGATCTCACCGAGCGGCTTCGACTTTTTCTGCACGATGGTTCCACCGAGAAGGTGTCCGATCTGGCGGATCGAGACCGGCCGCACGGCCAGGACGCGGACGTTTGCAAGCCAGCGCATCTGGATGGTCGTATCGACCGGACGGTCGAAAGTCTCGGTCGCCTTTAAAAGCTCGGCAGCCGCATCGCGCCCGACAAGCTGCATCTGCATGCCGAGCCCCACATGGCCAGGCTCGACCAGTGCCACGCCGCCGGCGTTCGCAACCTCCGCCCCGCTGTCGGTGTGGCTGCGATAGGGAAAGCGGATGTAATCGCCCGGCCGGATCGTCTTCATCGCCAGCGCCAGCGCCGGCGCGAACAGTTCGTCGTCGGGTTCGACATCGTCCTCGACGATCAGCCCGGCGTCTAGCCCGCCGTCGACGATCGCCCGCCAGGCCTTGCGGTGCGACAGGAAACAGCCGATCTCGGCCTTGCGCAGCGCGAAAGGATAGCGCGGACGGTGGAGATGGTGGCGATAGATCGCATTCGCCTCGTCTTCGGCGAGCGCCATCCCGTCGACAGCGTCGAGTATGTTGACCGGCAGCGGCAGCGTGGCCACCAGCCGCTCGACCTGAGGCTTGCGCAGTTCCGCCCGCGCGAGATGGATGATGAAGGCCTCGGCGCGTATCTCCGGCGTCGCGGTCATTCCTGCGCCCAGACCTGTTCGTAGACGGCGCGGACGCCGTCGGCTTCGCGCTGCAGAGGAAAGCGTTCAGTCACATGCGCCAGCGCGTTCGCGCCATGCGTCTCGGCCAGCGCCGGGTCTGCCAGATACGGGCGGATCGCTTCGGTGAGCGCATCGCCGTCGCCCGCCGCAACCACCGCGCCGGTGACGCCGGGCACGATCATCTCGGCATAAGCGCCGGCATCGCTTGCCACCACTGCGGTCCGCGAGGCCATCGCCTCAAGCGGCGTCAGCCCGAAGCCTTCGTTGCGCGACGGCGCTACATAGAGCGAGACGAGCCTGTACCACGACTTTATATCCGCAACTTCGCCCAGAAAGACGATGCGGTCCGCAAGACCGGCCTTAGCCACCCGGTTTTCGAGTTCCTCGCCGAAGTCCTTCTGCTCCGTCGTGACGCGCCCGGAAATCACCGCTGTCCAGTCGAGATAATGCGGCAAAAGCGCAATCATAGCGTCGACGAAAAGGTCGGTGCCCTTCTGGTGTCGGACGCGGCCGAAGCAGCCGACCGCGTATTTTCCGGGCAGGCCGGACGCGGCGAATGCGTCGCCCCTGTCCTTAGGCGGGTGGAACTGGTCGAGATCGATCCCGTGCATGACCACCGTATGCGGCGCCTCGAGGAATCCGCCCGAGCGGGCGCTGGTCGCGATCACCGCGTCCATCCGCCGGATCAGCCATTTGGTGAACGGCCTGTGGTCGCGTTGCGCGGCCGAGGTGAAGACGAGCTTCAGCGGCGCGCGAAAGAGCGTCTTCAGAACCAGGCCGGCGGCCATCTCGGTGTTGCGGCGGGCATGCCAGATACGCTTTCGCCCGGATGCCGGCCGCTTCAGCAGTGAGAAAACCTGCCACCACCGCATCTTCGGCAGGCTGTCCGGCAGGCCGGGGCCGAGCGTGGCGATCCCGACCGTCTGCGCCTGCAGCGGCACGAGCTGGATGATCGTGCTCGTAACACCGGAAAGCCGCCGTTTCAGATTGGGCGCGACGACCTCCACCCGGGCCATATCCGGAGCCGGAACACGGTAGCCGCCGGCCTCGATGCCTGCATCCACCTCAGATAAACTGCACCTGGACGACCTCGTAACCGCGCGGCCCGCCGGGCGCGTTGACCTCGATCGTCTCGCCGACCTCCTTGCCGATCAGCGCACGCGCGATCGGCGACGAGATCGAGATGCGGCCCGACTTCACGTCGGCCTCCTGGTCGCCGACGATCTGGTAGGTCTTTTCCTCTTCGGTGTCCTCGTCAACCAGCTTCACGGTCGCGCCGAACTTGATCTTGTCGCCGGAGAGCTTCGAGATATCGATGACTTCCGCGCGCGCCACCAGATCCTCGAGCTCATGCACGCGGCCTTCATTGAGGCTCTGCGCTTCCTTCGCGGCGTGGTATTCGGCGTTTTCGGAGAGGTCGCCATGCGAGCGCGCTTCGGAGATCGCCTCGATGATGCGCGGGCGCTCGTCCTGCTGACGCCACCGCAGCTCTTCCTTGAGAGCTTCGAATCCGCTGGCGGTCATCGGCACCTTGTTCATTGCAATCGGCCTTTCATTCCCATGATTCCACCCCGTCCGGCTCTTCGCGGGACGGTGGCGGGCAAAAAAAGAAAACGGTCCAGCAGCCTTGGCGACGGAACCGTTCTCAGCTCAATTTATCCCAATATAGCAAGCTCGCGCGCATTTTCACGCGAAAAAATGACAGGCGGGCAAGGCCCGTGGCAATGGCAGTGGGCAATGGGCAATCGGCAACCGGAATCACGCTGCCTACTGCCTCCTCCCTACTGCCCATTGCCTACTGCCTCTCGTCACCATTCACCCATCTGTGATCGCGGACAGCTGCGTTTTTGCCGCTCCCGCCGCGAAGGTTTCTTGTCTGGCGCGCCTCGATGCCTATGTCGAAACCATGACCGCGATCAGACAGAACCTCTCTCGCGCGCTGCTTTCGGCGGCGCTATCCGCCTCCATCGCCCTGCCAGCCATGGCTGAAAGCCGAACACTGAAAACCGAGGAGGTCGAAGTCCGCGCCGACATCGTCGCCGACGGCCTCGAACATCCTTGGGGCCTCGATTTCCTGCCTGACGGCGATGTCATCGTCACAGAACGCCCCGGCCGCATCCGCATCCTTTCGGACGGCGAGCTTTCCGATCCGGTCGAAGGCGTGCCCGACGTCGCGGCGCGCGGCCAGGGCGGTCTGCTCGACATTGCCGTCTCGCCCGATTTCGCCTCCTCCGGCCTTATCTTCTTCAGCTTCTCCGAGCCCGGCAGAGGCGGCGCCGGCACGGCGGTGGCGCGGGCGAAGCTCGTTCGCGACGGCGCAACCGCCCGCCTCGAGGACATGGAGACGATTTTCTCGATGTCGAAGAAGTCCCGTACCCGCCATCATTTCGGCTCGCGCATCGTGTTCCGGCCGGACGGCACGCTGTTCATCACCCTCGGCGACCGCGGCTCGGACGAGCGCGCGCAGGACATGAACGATCACCGCGGCTCGATACTGCGCGTCAATCCGGACGGCTCGATACCGGCCGACAATCCATCGCCCGACGGCTCGAAACACCTCCCCGAAATCTGGTCGAAGGGCCACCGCAACGTCCAGGGCGCGGCCTTTGACCCGGTGACCGATGGGCTCGTGACGGTCGAGCACGGCTCCAGGGGCGGCGACGAGGTCAACCGGCCCGAGGCCGGCAAGAACTACGGCTGGCCGGTCATTTCCTACGGCGTCCACTATTCCGGCGAAAAGATCGGCGTCGGAACCGAGGCGGAGGGGTACGAGCAGCCGCTGTTCTACTGGGATCCGTCGATCGCGCCCTCAGGCCTCATCAGCTATCAGGGAAAGATGTTTCCGGAATGGAACGGTGACCTGATCGCAGGCGCACTGAAATTCCAGTTGGTCTCGCGTTTGAAGCGCGACGCGTCCGGCAAGATAACCGGCGAGGAGCGCATGTTCGAGGGCGAGTTCGGCCGCATCCGCGACGTCAACCTTGCCCCCGACGGCTCGATCTGGCTGCTCACCGACGAAAGCGACGGCGTCATCGTCCGCCTGTCGCGGGCAGGCTAGGCCCCGAACTCACAATCGATGGCCACAGCTCGAACCCTTTGCCCGCGCTTACAATGATAGCGCCGAGGTTCTCCGATCGGCGTCAAGGACGCTTCAGGGACTGATCTTGCGATAACCGTCCCCATCATTGCGCCATCGCTCCGTCCCTATGGCGTCCGTGACGTCGGCCCACTGACCTTCCTCCCGGAACTCAGCCCTGACCTCGCGACCTTTAATCCGAATTGCGGAGAGTGGAGCGCCGGGGCCTTCTGGAAGCATGACAAAGGAGATTGCATCCCCGTCCTCGATGCACATCATCCCGGGTCTCTCGATTACTGTGCCAACGGTGAAGCCTGTGTTAGGGCCTCCTAGATTGCGAAGGTCGCTCCATTGCACCCTCGGCTCTTTGCCGCTGGCAGCAGCAATGCATCGGTATTCAGGACTCTCGCGGATCACGGTACCTGCATCTTGGCGTTTGAGAACGGTGTTGACGCCTATCCACACCAACGCACCGAGCCACAGGAAGACCAAGATCACCGTGGCATGATACTTGGGCATCGCAGGCGAAGAGGTCACCGCAGGCATCTCAGTATCTTCCATGTTACCATCGTTTGAGAGCGATCTTGCCATCTTTACTAATAGCTGACGATGGATAACCAATAGCTGACGATGATTGCATGTGGACGGCGGCCACCGCGGCAGGATTCGACTGCCGGGCAGCTAGGCTGAAGGTTGACGCAGGCTTGGTGGCGGTCGCTACCGAACGCCGGAATAAGCCTCAACCTTTGCCCTTCACATAAGCCTCAATCTGCGCCGACAATTCCGCATACTCCTCGCAACCGGTGCCGCAGCGTTTCTCGATCTCGGAAAGCTGCTCGCGCGCGGCCGCGACATCGCCGAGCTGCAGATGCGCTTCGCCGAGATATTCGCGCACCTGCGTGTAGTCCGGGTCGGCCCTCAGCGCCTCCTGGTAGTAACCGAGACCGACAAGCACGCGGCCCTGCTTGCGGTGCGCATAGCCGAGATAGTTGAGGATGCGCGCGTCGGCCTTGTTTTCGGCAAGGCTCAGCACCGTGATCGCCTCGTCATAACGTCCGGCAAGCGCGAGTTGGCGGCCGGTCGCGTAGAGGCTGTCGTCATCGATGGCGCCCTGCCCCTGTTGCGACACGCATTTCTTGGTCTTTTTGTCGTAGACTTGGCCCTTCTTGCACTGGGGAACGGAATCGCCTCCGCCGCCGCCTCCGGCCGAGAATGCCGGCGCCACGAGCAGCGGCGCGGCGACCAGAAGCGAGGCAAGGCTGATAATCAAGCGGGTCTGCATCGGAAACCTCCACAATGGTGCATCGGGACATTAACGGTTTCGGCGCGGCTGTTCTTCCAGGCTTTTTGCTCGACCGCGCCGCGCGCCGCGTTGCCGCCATCTTGCCACCGCGAGCGGCGAAAGCCAACGCCCGGCCCGCTGTCCCTAAACCGCCGTCTTGCTGGCCCTTGCCGTTGCAATCCCTGCTGGTAGATGTCCCGCTCGATTTCTCTCCAGCCGGAACCCCGAATTGACCCGCATCCAGGCCAATCTCGTTTTGCTGCTCGCCGGCGCCATGTGGGGCATGGGCTTCGTCGCCCAGTCCACTGCGATGGCCGCGATCGGGCCTTTCCTGTTCATCGGCCTTCGCTTCGCGATCGCCGTGCTGGCGATCCTGCCGTTTGCGATCCGTGAATCGCGGCACGCCGAACGCCCGCTGACATCGGCCAACTGGGCAGCTTTCCTATGGATCGGCCTGCTCCTGTTCGGCGCGGCCGGCTTCCAGCAGGTCGGCCTCCTATCCACCACGGTCACCAATTCCGGCTTCCTCACCGGCCTTTACGTGGTGATGGTGCCATTCTTCGCGGTGCTCCTGTTCCGAAGCTGGCCGCATCCAGTGGTCTGGCCGGCCGCGCTCACCGCGCTCGCCGGCATATGGTTCCTGTCCGGCGGAGCGATCGAGGCGCTGACCATAGGCGACCGGCTGACCGTTCTCGCCGGCGGCTTCTGCGCGCTCCAGCTCATCTATATCGGCCGCAGCGCCAGCCCGACCGGCCGGCCGGTGACGCTCGCCGTCACCCAGTTCGCCGTATGCGCCGTCATCGGCATGGCCGTCGCCCTGGTCGTCGAGCCTTTCGACTGGAGCGCGATCTTCCGCGCCGGCCCCGAAATCATCTATGCTGGCGTCTTTTCGGGCGGCATCGCCTTCACCTTGCAGGTGGTCGGCCAGCGCTACACGACGGCGCCGCAGGCCGCGATCTTCCTGTCCTCGGAAGCGGTGTTCGCCGCCCTCTTCGGCGCCTGGTTCCTCAGCGAACGGCTTCCCGCCGCCGGCATTCTGGGCTGCGGCCTCATCTTCGCGGCGATCGTTGCGGTCGAGGTGCTGCCGGTACTTCTCGCGCGGAAACCTTCTACGCCCTAGCATGATCCCGAAAAGTTGCAGACTTTTCGGACAAGATCATGCGGCTGATAAACCAGAGCCCCATTCCGGCTCTGCCGGAATGGATTAGGCTCTAAAGATCAGCGCCGCGCCACCGGCGATCAGCGCAAACCCGAGCGCATGGTTCCAGGTGATGCCTTCCTTGAGATAGAACACCGAGAACACCACGAAGACGGCAAGCGTGATCACTTCCTGGATCGTCTTCAGTTCCGCGGCCGAATAGACCGAATGGCCGATGCGGTTGGCCGGCACCGCCAGCCAGTATTCGAAGAAGGCAATGCCCCAGGAAAACAGCACTGCCATATAGAGCGGGGCGTATTTGAACTTCAGGTGCCCGTACCAGGCGAACGTCATGAAGATGTTCGAAGCGAGCAGGAGCAGCACCGGCACGATCTTGGGCGACAGGAGCAGCGTCATGAAGAGAATCACGTCCGGAGGAAGGCAGCGCGCCATTTCAGGCGATGGCCCGCTCCTGTCAATCGCCCGCAAGGCTCGCCAATATCGCCGCGTGACGTTGCCGCTAAATCGGCTATCATCAGCCAGGGGGTTAGGAGGAGATTTTGCAGCAGCAGCTCGACAGAGAGTGGGATCTGACCATCGGTCCTGACACGGTTCGCCTTTTCATCGAAAAGGCCAAGGCGATCAGCGCTGCGGTCAACGAAGACTACGCCGACGGCAGCGAACACGAGGTCGAGCTCGACGGCAACTCCCGCGACAACCATCATCATGACGGCCTGGCCGAGGAAAAGACCGACGACCTGACCGCCGAGGAACTGCGCCAGCTCATTGACGACCTGAACGTCGACGAGGCCGCCGAGCTGATCGCGCTGATGTGGATCGGCCGCGGCGATTACGACGCCGACGAGTGGACCGAGGCGGTGAACGAGGCGCGCCAGCGCGGCAACCGGCGCACGTCGAAATATCTGCTCGGCATGCCGCTTCTGGGCGACTGGCTCGAGGAAGGGCTGGAAGCGCTCGGCGCGTGATCGTAGGTAATCGATCGTGATCGCCGCCACGCGCGCGGCCGGCAACCTTCGGCGGCAATCGGCCGTTCTTGCCCCGATGATCTTCCCGCGCCTGGTCCAACTCCGCGAATTTGCCGTCCTCCTCGCCCTTTCGGCGGCTTGCGTCGGCGTTGCGCAGGCCCAGACTCCTGATCTGCCCGACAAGGTCCCGGTCCCCGAAGTCCACCCGCCGCCCGCCGGCAACATCCCGCCCGAACGTCTCGGCGAACCCCCAGTGCCCGAGCCGAAACCCCATGCCAAACCCGCGCCGGATGCTCCAAAGTCGGACAGTCCCGCTCCGCAAGACGGCGGGAAGCCTGGGCCGCCCGCGCAAATGCCCGCGCCGGCTGAAGGCCCGGAGGGCCCGGCCGCCGATCTATCGGAAAAGCAAACGCTGCCGGCCGCCGATGCTCCCGTCCCGCCTGAGAAGCCCGGTGGTCCGACTGTGAAAGCTCCGGAACTCCCAAAACTTCCCGCCGACCCGCGCTCCACGGCGCCAAGGTTCGACATCATCCCACCCGGCGAAACCGCTTGCCGTGCCCGGCTGCGTGGGCTCGGCGCAATCTTCGAGGAGCGTCCGGCTGAGAGCGATCCCACCGGCTGCGCCCTGCCCTACCCACTCGCGGTGAAGAGGCTGAGCGCCGCGATCGCGCTCGAACCGGAAGCGCTGATGAATTGTGCCATGGCCGAAGCCGCCGCGCGTTTCGCGGCAGACATCGTCTCGCCCGCCGCCAAGGCCGAATATGGCGAGGAACTCAAATCCATCGGCCACGCCTCGGCCTACGTCTGCCGCCCGCGCAATGGAGGCTCGAAACTGTCGGAGCACGCCTTCGGCAACGCGCTCGACATTGCCCGCTTCACTTTGTCGAAAGGCACCGCCGTCGACGTAAAACCCGCGCCCGACCCGAAGGCGGCGAAATTCCTCGGCGCGATCCGCAAGGCCGCCTGCGGGCCGTTCAAGACCGTGCTCGGGCCGGGCAGCGACGCCGACCACGCGCTGCATTTCCACTTCGACCTCGCCCCGCGCCGCAACGGCGGGACGTTCTGCCAGTAGGGAGGGCAGCGTTGGAGTGCCGTATGCACAATACGAGCGTGTCGGAGCAGATTCTGATTTCGCCGCTACCTCGGCAGAAGGACATCTGAATCGGCTCAAGCGGTCACTCTGAACAATCGACACAGCGCCAGCCCTAATCCCGCCGCAGGCGTAAACACCGCCGCTGACCTTTCCTTTACGCTTCTCCGCTATCGTCAAAGACCTCGGGACAGGGAACCGGTCGATGGGCATACCTCTGCCGCGCGCCCGCGCCATATGGTGCGGCGGCGCCCTCATTCTGCTCGCCGCGCTTTCGGCCTGCACCACCGATGATGTCATGTCGCTCCGCCCCGACGTCGATGTCGGCGCGCAGACCGCAGCGGTCCCCACGCGCGGCCTGCAAAGCCTGGTCCCATCCAATCCGATGATGGCCGCCTATCCCCGGCTGGAAACGCCCGCCGCGCCAACACTGACTATGTCCGCGGACGATATCGCCTGCCGCCGCGACCTGCAGAAGCTTGGCGTTGAGTTCAGGAACCTCGCGCCGATCGACGACGGCGGCGCTTGCCGCATCGACTTTCCGGTCGAGGTCTCGGCGATCGGCAGCGTCCGGATGAAGCCGGCGGCCACGCTCTCCTGCGACATGGCCGCCACCTTCGCGCGCTGGACCAGGAAAGAACTCGTCCCGTCGGCGCGCTGGCGCTACCTTTCCGGCGTGAAAACCATCCACCAGGGATCGAGCTATTCCTGCCGCAACATTCGCGGCTCACGCGGAAAACCGTCCCAGCATTCGGTGGGCAATGCGTTGGACATCATGCGCATCGAGCTGAACAACGGCAAGGACATCGACGTGCGCAAGCCCGGCTGGTTCGCCTTCCGCCAGCGCGGCTTTCTGAACACTGTCCGCGCCGACGGCTGCGACTATTTCACAACGGTGCTCGGCCCCGGCTACGATTACGACCACCGCAACCATTTCCATTTCGACATTATGCCGCGCAAGAACGGCTACGTCGCTTGTAAGTGAAACGGCGTCTGGCTTCCTTCTCCCCGTCTCTATACGGGGAGAAGGTGCTGGCAGGTGGATGAGGGGCAGCGCAAAGTTTCGATTGTTAAGCGATTGCTGGATCAGTCCATCCTTTGCAACGGCTCGCCAGCAAGCTTAATCTCCTGCCCCACGCAACTGGGCGAGGCCAAATGCGTCGACGCAGGATGCAAACGCGGGTGGCGGGCTGGGTGCTGGCGCTCAGCCTCGCCTATGGCGCGTTCGCCTATCTTGTAGCGCCGGAATTCTGGTCGTGGCTCGATCGCGGGAACACCACGCTCCCGGACAAGATGGTGACAACCACGCCGCAGGGCATTCCCGGCGACCCCATCAATGTCGGGCTCGTCGGCTCGAAGCCCGAACTGTTGCACGCCTTCGCCACTGCGGGCTGGAGCGCCGCGGACGCCATCACATGGCGCTCCAGCCTGGAGATCGGCGAAAGCGTGCTCTTCGACCGGCCCTATTCGGACGCGCCGGTCAGTACACTGGTGTTCGACGGGCACAGGCAGGACCTGGCGTTCGAAAAGCCCGTCGGCAAAAGCGCCGACCACCGTCATCATGTCCGCTTCTGGCTGATGCCCGACCCCGCTCCCGATGGGCGGCCGCTCTGGCTCGGTTCGGCAAGCTACGACCGCGGCGTCGGCTTCAGCCACGACACCGGCCAGATCACCCACCATATCGGGCCCGATCTCGACGCCGAGCGAGATTTCCTGATGAACAGCCTGGAGACCGCGGGCCAGCTCGCCTCGACCTACAGCGAAAAAGGCGTCGGGCCGACCAAAACCGGCCGCAACGGCGGCGGCGATCCGTATTTCACCGACGGCATGGCGACGATCGGCGTGCTCCGGCCATAGAGCGTCGTTCCCTGGTCGGATGCGAGTCTGCCCCCGACCCGTCCAGTTCTCGATCTAGCCGAGTTTTTGGCGGCGGCGAGGCGCGAGCGCTCCCTGTTGTTTCTTCTTTGCAACAGGCTCGGCCAATTCCGCGCAGCGGCGCCCCACCGCGTAAGCTTTACGCTTTGTCTTGGCTCGATTTCGTTGAAATACTGCTCTCGTAGGGGAGGCAGATGAGTCGCCGTTCGCTTTTTTTGAAAGTGAGGGGGGTAGAACCGACTCGGAGAGGGTAATTATCAAGCCGGTGGGACATCACCAATGTCGGCAGCCGTCTGCCTGCTCGCGTCACTGCTGAGCTGCCCGTACTCAGATACGGGGGCACGGCTTCAACCCTCGACCGAACACACACAATCGATCAGGCGCGAACGATTGGGTAAACCGCCCACACCCATCGCCGCCAGGTTCGGCCCAGACGAACGATTTGGTCCCGCCCATCCACAGATTCCAATCCCATTTATCTTCTCGAAGGTGGATGAAATCCAAAAGCTGGAATATCAAGAACCACGCGACGAGAAGCGCGAGGAAATAAAAGTATCAGTCGACAAGCCAAGACAAAAGCCAAAGACCAGAACCAAAATCATCTTAGAGACGACGCAAACCAAGACCGTCAAGACAGCCTATACCCAACAGGCCCCGCTCGAGGAACAGTGGCGACTGTCCTCACTATTCGGTATCGGCAACGCCGCCAACCGCACTCTATCCCAATCTGTCCCCCGTGTGTCCGGCGTCGAGATGGCAAAACCCGGATATCAGGAAGTCATACGTGCCGCCAGGATGCACCAGGTGCCAGTGGATCTGGCCCTGCGAGTGGCCAAGCAGGAATCACGCGGTAACTGTGGTGCTAAATCATCGGCCGGCGCCCTGGGCGTGATGCAGGTCATGCCAGGTACGGGCGCCAAACACGGTTACTCGACCAAGCAGCTAATTAACTGCCGTACCGGGGCAGAGGCTGGCGTCAAAGAACTCAAACACCTGCTCAGATTGTCAGGTGGGGATGTGAAACAGACGCTGACCGGTTACAACTGCGGCGAAAAATGCATGTTCGGTCGGCGTAAGAAACTGCCGCTAGAGACGGTGAACTATATTCAGGTCGTGACGGGAAACTAGCCAGAGGATCGTGGCCCCATTCTCGTCGCCCGTTATGACGCGGCTCGGCAAGCTCGACCGCGGCGTCGGATTCAGCCACGACACAGGCTCAAATCACGCATCACATCGGGCCGGATCTCGACGCCGAGCGCGACTTCCTGGTCGGCGGGCTGGAAGCAGCCGGCGTGCTTGCCTCAGCGAGAAGGGCGTCGGCCCGACCAAAACCGGGCGTAAGGGCGGCGGCGATCCCCTATTTCACCGACAGCATGGCGACGATCGGCGTGTTGCGGCCATAGGTTACTTCGGCTCCGAAGGAACCGCCCCACACCTGGCTCCTGAGCGAAGTCGAATGGGCGGCATCCTCCCTGTAAGAACGGGAGAGGAGACAAGCGGCGGCGCTGGCGACCCCCTCTCCCCGTCCTGAGCTTGTCGAAGGATCACGGGGTTAAGGGTGAGGGGCGGCTTCTCTGACTTGCCGCGATGTAACACGGCACTACCTCCCGGGCACCTTCCCGAAGCCGCCGCCGTGATGCTAATGGAAAACCATGTTGTATCTTGAAATCGGCATCGTGGTCGTCCTCATCTGCGTCAACGGCCTCCTGGCGATGTCCGAGCTTGCCATCGTGTCGTCGCGGCCCGCCCGGCTCAAATCCATGATCGACCGCAACATCAAGGGCGCCGGCCGCGCTCTGGCGCTCGGCGCCGATCCGGGAAAGTTCCTGTCCACCGTTCAGATCGGCATCACGCTTGTCGGCGTGCTTTCCGGCGCCTTTTCCGGCGCCACGCTCGGCCTTCGCCTGACCGGTGTGCTCATCTCGGCTGGCGTTCCCGCAAATATCGCCAACGCGGGCGGCGTCGGCGTGGTCGTCGCCCTCATCACCTATGGCTCGCTGATCATCGGCGAACTCGTGCCCAAGCAGATCGCGCTGCGCAATCCGGAAGGCGTCGCCGTCAGGGTGGCGCCGGCCATGACCATCCTGTCCAAGATCGGCGCGCCGCTGGTCTGGCTGCTCGATATTTCCGGCCGTGGCGTTCTGTGGCTGCTTGGCCAGCGCGGCGAGAGCGAGGAAAAGGTCACCGACGAGGAGATCAAGATGCTGGTCGCCGAGGCCGAGCATCACGGCACCATCGAATCCGACGAGCGCCGCATGATCGCCGGCGTGATGCGCCTCGGCGACCGCGCCGTGCGCGCCGTCATGACGCCGCGCACCGAGGTCGACTGGATGAACCTGCAGTGGGACGAGCCGACCGCGCGCAAGATGCTGATGGAGACGCAGCATTCGCGCCTGCCGGTCGGCGAAGGCAGCGTCGACGCCATGGTCGGCGTGGTGCAGACCCGCGAGATCCTGGCCGCCATGCTGGCCGGGCGCGCCTTCGACCCGCGCCAGCATGTGCGCGAGGCGCCCATCGTGCACGACCAGGCCGATGCGCTCGACGTGCTCGCCACGCTGCGCGAATCGGAAGTGCCGGTCGCGCTGGTGCATGACGAGTATGGACATTTCGAAGGCATCGTGACGCCCGCCGACATCCTCGAGGCGATCACCGGCGTGTTTCGCGCCGATGCCGAAGAGGGAGAGCCCTATGCCGTGCAGCGCGAGGATGGCTCATGGCTGCTCGCCGGCTACATGCAGGCCGACGAGATGCGAGACCACCTCGGCATCGACCTGCCCGACAACCGCGACTACGAGACCGTCGCCGGCTATGTGCTGTCGCACCTGCACCATCTGCCGGCCACCGGCGAAAGCGTCGACGCCCAGGGCTGGCGCTTCGAGGTCGTCGACCTCGACGGCCGCCGCATCGACAAGGTCCTCGCCACCCGCCTCCCCGGCGCGCACCGGCGGCAGGGTGGTGGGCATTAAGTCGAATAGCGAATAGCGAATAGCGAATAGCGAATAGCGAATAGCGAATAGCATTGTCCCGGCTTTGGGCCTGAAGACAAGAACTTTTCCCTATTCGCTACTCCCTATTCGCTATTCGCTTTTAAGCCGCCTTCACTTCCGAAATGACCGCATCGTTGTCCCGCGCGGCCTTCAGCACCTTGGCCCACCAGGCGACGTCGTCGAGCATGGCGCCGGCCGCCTGGTTGAGATGGTCGAGTTCTTCCAGCTTCTTGCCCTGCAGCACCGCGAGATAATCCGGCCAGAGGATGTGCACCGCGGCCTTGGTCGGCGCCATCTGCATCTCGATCGCGACCTGGCGAAGCTGCTCGATGGCGCGCGCGCCGCCGACACCGCCATAGCCGATGAAGGAGACCGGCTTGCGGTTCCATTCGCGGCCTGCGTAGTCGATCGCGTTCTTCAACACCGCGGTCGGGCCGTGATTGTATTCGGCGGCCGTGAAGATAAAGCCATCGAGCTCCGCGACCTTGGCGCCCCATTTGCGGGCGACCTCGCTTTCGGGTGCTGCCCACGCCGGCGACTTCGCCTCCTCGAAGAAGGGCATCGGGTAGTCGCGCAGGTCGACGATTTCGATGTCGAGATCGCCGCGCGCCTTTGCTATGCTGGCAATCCATTCGGTGGGCTTGTCGGCAAATCTGGCTTCGCGGGTCGAGCCGATCACGATGCCGATCTTGGGTTTGGTCATGGTTTCACCTCTTGTGTTGGTATAAATTGTATACCGACACTATATAAGAGACCATCAAAACCCCTCGCAAGGAGGCACTTTTTTGAAACCAAGGCACGTTCACCGCGGTGAAGATTGCCGCGCCGTCAGCGAGATCCTGCAGCGCGTCGGCGACAAATGGACGGTGCTGGTGGTCGGCAAGCTCGGCAAGGGCCGCATGCGCTTCAGCGAGTTGCGCGCCGCCGTCGGCGGCATCTCGCAAAAGATGCTGACGACGACGCTGCGCGGCCTCGAGCGCGACGGCTTCGTCACCCGCACGCAATACCCAACCATCCCGCCCCGCGTCGACTACGAATTGACCGACCTCGGCTTCGAGCTTCTGAAGCCGGTCAACGCGCTCGGCGAATGGGCGCGCAAGAACACTGCCCGCGTCAACGAAGCCCGCCAGAAATTTGACGCCGCCTGCCCGGAGGGCAGGAACGGGAATCATTTTTAAGGCAGTAGGGCAGTAGGACTGATCCCAGCCTGTCAGAATGCTTGCCCTACTCCCCTACACCCTACTCCCCTACTGCTGCTCCGGCACCAGTTTTGTCGGCATCTCCAGCAAGGAGAACTCCGCATCCTCGCAAGTGATGTCGGGATGGGTCGGGCTGAACATTCCCAGCGGATTGTCCTTGAACAGCCAGGCATGCAGGTCGTAGTGGTGGAACCCTTGAGGGATCAGCGGTTCATGGCCCTCCATCGGCCCTTGGAAAGGTTGGCCGAAGAGGCTCGGACGCTCCTTGGCGGCCGCTAGGGGCACGAGCCATTCGGCCGCGACGAGTTGGAGTTTTCCGCCGACCGGCTCATAGATAAGCACATTGGGCTTCATGGGATCGGGCGGCCCCTGTACCGTCAGGTTGACGAAGTGGATGCCCATGCCACCTTTTGGGTAATCCAAATGCCCCTCCATCTTCGAACCGTCATAGTGGACGCAGCCCACTGTCGAGAGATAGAGGTCGCGGACCGCGACGTAAGGATCCTTGTACTTTGCGAGCGCCTCCCGCATGGCGTCGATCTTGTCCATCGGGACGTCTTCGGCATTCACTGTTCCGATCCCCGGCCCCATACAGACCAGCGACACCGCCGCCGCGATACAAAGACGGCCAACACTGCACTTAGGCATTGTGCTTCCTCCCTTGATTTTCAAATGGGCAAGCGCCCGGAAGGCGCTTGTCTATCGTCAACTTGACGGACCGGGACACGGGCAAATTGGTGCGACCGCCCTCGCCGCTGCTGCAGCGGCGAGGGACGCGCGGATTTCTTGCCCGTCATGCTCTTTCACCCGGCAGCGATGAATCGCTTCCAGCCCCCGGCTCGTTGTATGGAAACCCCATGGCCGTGGATGTGTCCCCCACGGCAGGCTTCCTCGATTGAGGCTGCTCTCAAATAGCGATATTTGCAAGCAGTACCCTCAGCCGTGGGCGCCAATCCCTTCGGAGAAGCCGGCTACGCTGGAGCCGGTCCAGAATGGGCGCGCAAGAACACCGCCCGCGTCAACGAAGCCCGCCAGAAATTCGACGCCGCATGCGCGGAAGGCAGGAACGGCAGTCATTTTTGAGAGGAGAGAGATCGGCTTGGGTCGTTGAACGGTGCAAGCGCTAGGGACAAGGAACTCACTGCGCGGGATTGGTGGGGGTCCCTTGATGAAATACCATCTGCCAGCGACCACCAATAAGTTTCCATATGGAGCTTCTCAGTGAATGCAATTCCCTTCCATCTTCGCCCCTTCTGAGGCTGCGATAAGTCAGGAGAACCACACCGTCTGCAAGAGGTTTTAGAGCGAAGTCGCTTGCCGTCAGTGTTTGCACGGCCCCGGCGCTTTCAGCGGCGAGGCTGCGGATCACTTCCTCTTTGTGATAAACTCGTCCGGACCTGCCGAACTCGACGAAGTTGTCAGCTAGAAGCTTGCCCACCTCGTCCGACGAGCCACGAACAGCTTGCTTGAACAACTCCTTCTCCAGTCCCTGGATTAGATCGAGATCGCGCTGTACGGCCATTGCCGGTTTCCTTGACGGCAGGTTGGTGACGGTGGGTACCGATTGCGGAGAACTGCGGGTCCTCCCTACTGCCCTACTCACTGCTCACTTCTTCCGGCACCGCCTTCGGCCTGCCCTCGCTATCCAGCGCCACCATGATGAAATCCGCGTCGGTCACCCGTTCCATGACGTCGGTGAGATAGCGCTGCGCCCAGGCCTCGACCTTGAGCGTCATCGACGTGCGCCCTACCCGATTGACATGGGTATAGATGCACAGCGTGTCGCCGATCTTCATCGGCTTGGCGAACGACATCTCCTTGACCGCGGCCGTCACCACCCGGCCCTTGGCCCGCTCGGCGGCGCGTATGCCGCAGGCCAAGTCCATTTGGGCCATCACCCAGCCGCCGAAAATGTCGCCGGCGGCGTTGGCGTCGGAAGGCATGGCGAGCGTGCGCAGCGTCAGTTCGCCGGTCGGCTGTCCGTCGACGTAATGCACCATGCTGCTTCTCCATCTCTCTTCCTGCCGTAACGTCGCCAGCCTGTTGCGTCAACGAGAAGCCGGACCGGCAACACGGTCGCTTTTGTCACAAGCCATGCCGGAAGCCCCGGTGCCGAAGGCGCGCGCCCGCCCTTAGGATGATTCGAAACATCAGGATGTTGGCCGGCGACCTTTCAAGTTCCATGCAAAGCTATGATTTCATTGTAGTCGGCTCCGGTTCCGCCGGTTCGGTTGTGGCCGAGCGCCTGTCGGCGAACGGCCGCTTTTCGGTGCTGGTGCTCGAAGCCGGCGGCACCGACCGCCGCTTCTATGTCCAGATGCCGCTCGGCTACGGCAAGACCTTCTTCGACCCCGCCGTCAACTGGAACTACAAGACCGAGCCCGATCCCGGCCTCGCCGGCAATGCCGATCACTGGCCGCGCGGCAAGCTTCTCGGCGGGTCCAGTTCCATCAACGCCATGGTCTGGGTCAGGGGCCAGCGCGAGGACTACGACGCCTGGGCGGCGGCCGGCAATCCGGGCTGGGGTTTTGACGACCTTCTGCCGCTGTTCAAGGCGATCGAGCACAATGAGGCGGGCGCCGACGAATGGCGCGGCGTCGGCGGCCCTCTCCATGTCACCGACTGCTCGCGCTCCGTCCACCCGCTGACCAAGCGCTATCTCCAGGCTGCCGAGCAGGCCGGCCTGCCGTTCAACCCGGATTTCAACGGCGCCTCGCAGGAAGGCGTCGGCGTCTACCAGATCTCGACCCGCAACGGCCGCCGCATGTCGGCTGCCCGCGCCTTCCTCCGCCCCGCCATGAAGCGCAAGAATGTCCGCGTCCAAACCCGCGCGCTGGCGACGAAAATCCTGTTCGAGGACAGCCGCGCCGTCGGCGTCGAATACATCCGCAACGGCCGCACCATGACCGCCCGCGCCGGCCGCGAGATCGTGCTCTGCGCCGGCTCGGTCAACACACCGCAGCTTCTGCAGCTTTCCGGCGTCGGCCCGGCCGATCTCCTGCAGTCGCTAGGCATCCCGATTGTCCATGCCAACGCCCATGTCGGGGCCAACCTGCAGGACCATCTCGGCATCAACTACACCTTCAAGGGCAGGATCCCGACGCTCAACCAAGTGCTCCGGCCATGGTGGGGCAAGCTCTATGTCGGCATGCAATATCTCCTGCTGCGCAACGGACCCCTGTCGCTCTCGATGAACAATGCCGGCGGCTTCTTCCGCACGGACCCGGCCATGGCGCGGCCGAACATGCAGCTCTATTTCCAGGCTTTTTCCACTGTCATCCCGAAGAGCGGCGAGCGCCCGATCCTGACGCCCGACCCGTGGCCCGGCTTCTCGATCGGCCTGTCCAACTGCCGCCCGACCAGCCGCGGCTCGATCACGATCCGCTCGAAGAATCCGCTCGACTATCCGAAGATCATGCCCAACGCATACTCCACGGAACAGGACGTCGCCGAGATGCTCGCCGCGGTGAAATTCGTGCGCAAGATCGCCTCTATGCCGGCGATGGCGGACGTCATCGAGGAAGAAGTTTTGCCGGGCCCGTCGATCGCTTCCGACGACGATCTGATTCAGGACTTCCGCCGCCGCTCGGGCACGGTCTATCATCCCGTCTCGACCTGCCGCATGGGCCCGGACGCCTCAAGCTCCGTGGTCGACCCGCGTCTGAAGGTCCACGGCCTCGCCGGGCTTCGCATCGTCGACGCCTCGATCTTCCCCGACAATATTTCCGGTAACACCAACGCGCCCGCGATCCTCACAGGCGCCAAGGGCGCCGCGATGATACTGGAGGACCACTCATGAAAATTACCGATGTCAAAACCTTCGTCGTCGGCAATCCGCCACCCGGCATTGGCGGCAAATACTTCATCTTCGTGAAGCTCACGACAGACTCCAACGTCGTCGGCTATGGCGAAGCCTACAACGCCACCTTCTCCGCCCACGTCACGGCAAAAATGATCGAAGACTTGGCCGAGCGCTACCTCGTCGGCCGCGATCCGCACGATATCGAAAACTTCTTCCGCCGCGCCTATTCGTCGGGCTTCTCACAGCGCCCCGACATTTCCGTCATGGGCTGCTTCTCGGCGCTCGAAATCGCCTGCTGGGACATCATCGGCAAGGAAGCGAACAAGCCCATCTACAAGCTGCTCGGCGGCCAGGTGCACGAGGCGCTGCGCTCCTACACCTATCTCTATCCGCACACCGGCAGCGTCCACTCCGAGGACGCTGTGGGCAGGAACGTCTACAACGACCCCGATCTCGCCGCCGAATGCGCGCTGGCCTATGTCGAGCAGGGTTTTAACGCGGTAAAACTCGACCCCGCTGGCCCCTACACCGCCTTCGACGGCCATCAGCCCCGCCTCGCCGACATCGATCTCTCCGCCCGCATGGTCAAGGCGATCCGCGAGGCCGTCGGCAACCGCGCCGACATCCTGTTCGGCACGCACGGCCAGTTCACAGCGTCGGGAGCGCTGCGCATGGCGCGCGCCATCGAGCCTTACGACCCGCTCTGGTTCGAGGAGCCGGTGCCGCCGGACATGCCGGAGGTAATGGCGCAAGTCGCGCGGCAGACAACAATCCCGATCGCCACCGGCGAGCGGTTGACCACGAAATTCGAGTTTGCGCGGGTGATCGAAAACCGCGCCGCCACCATCCTGCAGCCCGACCTCGGCCGCTCCGGCGGCATCCTGGAGACCAAAAAGATCGCCGCGATAGCCGAGGCCTACCACATCCAGATCGCACCGCATTGCTATTGCGGCCCGATCGTCGGCGCCGCCAACATCCAGCTTGCCGCCACGCTGCCCAACTTCCTTATCCTGGAGTCGCTCAAGCAGTGGGACGGCTTCCATGCGGAATTGCTGAAAAAAAAGATCGAATGGCGGGACGGCAACGTTATACCTTCGAAGGAGCCCGGTCTTGGCGTCGAACTCGACGAAGCCGTCTGCGAGGCTCATCCCTGGACCGGTCAGGAGTTGCACTTGCAGATGGCGCAGGACCCGCTGTTTCCCTGAGCGCGGATCATTTCTCGCCCGGCCCTGTTCGAAAAACGGCTTTTCTGCCGCCGCCTTGGGCGGTGGCCCCGGCTGGTTGAAAATCCATTTAATTTCAATGTTCTAATGTACGCTGCGGGATCGATTTCCGAGCAGCTTGAATCGCTGTCTCAACTGCCAGATGCGATGCGTCGGCACCGGCAGCGAGTCATCTTTCGGAAGCTCAAGTTGGCGACCATGTGTGAGCCAGCAAAGCAAGAATAGGGACCGCCACAACTTGCTGTATAGGCCGTACGTTTTTGACATATGGCCGAATGTCGGACTACCACTATTTACTATATCCGAAATTCCGCGCCGGGGCCTGTTCCCACACCGGCGGAAAGATGTATGATTTCTTAATAAAGTATGAATGCCGGCGGTTGTATTTGGCTGCCATACAACAGGTGGAGCAGTACCCATGAATCTCGCAAACATCCTGACGAGAAAGGATCCTCTGAAGAAGGCGTTCGTCACGCTTGAAGACGGAATGACCGACATTCTCAACGAAGAATTCATGCTTCCTCCTGAACCGGAACCGGCGCAGCCAAGCAGCGACGACATAATCGAAGGTCTGGCCGAGGAATTCAGCGCGCAACTTGCCGCCGAGATCGAGACGGATGAAGCAGTCGAGGTCGAAACAGAAAACGACGACGCGGCCGCCGAAGCTCCCCCGGCGGCGGAGGAAAATGCCGAACGGCTCACCTCGCACACCCAGAACCGTCTCGCCGGCCTTGCGGCGGTGGATGAGGCCCGCAATGCCATACAGCAGGATCTGACCCAGATCAGCACGGCGCTTTCCAGCATCGTCGCCTCGCAGAATCTCAGCCGCGAATTCCTTGACGACTGCTATGCCGACATTCGCCGAGCAAACGAACTCGAGATCATGAACACGAACTACGCGGCCGAAAATCGCCGGCTCGGCGACCGCGTCGACAAGCTCGAAAAGCTGCGCGCCCGCTACGACCAGTTGATCGAAGTGCTGAAGCGGCGCGAAGGCAGGCTGATGATCGAGGCCGAGGATCTGCGCGAATCCCTGAGCTCGGCCAAGCTGGAAGCGGTCGAAGCCAAGAACGCGATCGCCCGCGCCGAGTTCGTCCAGGGCGAACTTCACACCTCGCTGGCCGCCAAGACCAACGAAGCCGAGCGCTACATGCGCGAAAACGAGATGCTGCGCGAGAAAAACGTCAACATCGCGCTCGATCTCGATAAGGCCCTGCAACGGCAGGCCGAAACCCGCCGCAAATACGAAGATCTCGCGGCGGTCCACGCCAGCGAGTCGGCGCTTGTCGCCAAGACCGCGGCCAAGCTGGCGAGCGAGGAGAAGGAAGCGGCGCGGCTGCAGAAGCTGAACGATATGCTGGAGGCGCGCCTTGTCGAGGCCAACGAGCACATCACCGGCTTCACGCGCGAAATGCATGAGCGCGAGGAGCTTTACCAGAGCGAGAACCATGCGCTGAAGGGTGAGATCCAGACGCTTCTTTCCCGCGTGCATGCCAGCGCCGCCGAACAGGCCGAAACGGCGGTTGAGTTGACCGCGCTGAAGACCCGGCTGAACGAACTCGAATCCGAGAAGCAGTTTGCCGAACGCAAATATGCAGGGCTCGCCGCCGAGGTCGACAGCGAGCGCAAGCAGGCGGCGCGCGAAGGATCCGGCGGGGACGAGCCCGCCGGCGCGCTGGACGCTCAGCAGGCCGAAGCGATGCGCCAGCAGGTCGAAGAGCTGACAAAGACCGTGCAACGCCTGAGGCGTTACGAGAAACTGGCAAAGGTGCGCGTCAAGGCGAACGATTTCCCGGCCACCTTCGGCGTCAAGCCCAAGGCCAAGAACGGCTTCCGGCCCAAGCTCGCGGCGGGCTGAGAACCTCGCTGCGAGATTGCGGCTTCAGGATCCGGCTTGCGGCGAAGTCGTCGGGCTCAATGTCTTCATGCCGGCGAATAGCGCCAGCGACACCAGGCCGATGACGCCGAAGCCGGCCACGTAGAGCAGCGGCACAGGCTTGCCGCCGACGTCGTTCATCAGCCCGGCCGCGACGACGCCGACCCCGTAGACGCCGGCAAACAGCAGAGACAGCCGCGCCAGCATCGCGTCGTGCCGCGACAGGAAGAAAGACACAGCGGCCGTCAAGAGCATGGCCGCGATCAGGCGCGAGCTCAGCTCGTCCTGCGGCCAGTTGAACACCAGCGGATAGGGCGCGGTGGGGATCAGGAACAGCGCCGCGCCCCAGATCGCCAGCACCAACCCGGCAAGCATCAGCCAGCCTCGCACCGTTTCGCCCGGCGCCTGCCGCGCGGCGCCCGCTTCGTCGCCCCGCGCCAGTTCCAGCGCCGAGCCGGCGCAAAGCACGATCACCACCGCAAAGAAACCGTAGGTCACCGGCCGCATGAAATCGAAGCGGTCGAGATGCAGCGTCACCGCCGCCAGCGCGAGCGGCACGAGGTAGACCAGGATCAGTATGCAATACAGCCGCGTCCGCGCTGCGCTCGGATGCTCTAGCACCGCCACGCCGGTCACCCCGAACGCCAGCGCCGCCACGCCCAGCATGCGCGATGCGAGCGGCGGCAGGTCCCAGGCGAAGCTCGGCGGCAGGTCGAGCCACCAGAACGGCGCGCCGATCGCCCGCCGACCGCCGTCGCGATCAGGACGAACCCCCCACGGCGGACCGGCCGGCGCCTTCCTCGTCCCTGCCCCAGCGCCGGAACGCCGCCGCCATCGCGGCCAAAAGCACGACCACGGCAACGCCGAACCACATGTCTTCCGTCATGGCATCCCCCCACCGCGACCCGGGCGCGTTCCGGCAGCATGCCACGATCGCGCCGATTCACGAAGAGCGGGCGCTGAGGCCGCTGCGCAAAAGCCGGCGCCGGGACGATTTCGGTTTTCGGGATCATGCGCCAGGTGTTGAGATTCAAGTCAGGTCGAGCTGGAATCGAACACGACGCACACCGAAGTTTTTCGCCTGTTCTCAAAAAAAGACCGGCCCCGCGAAGGGCCGGCCGGTCGTCATTCAAAATGTTTTGGCGATAAAATCACATAGCCGCTTCGATGGCGGTCGCGTTGCTCGTTCCTTCCTCGAGCGTCACCTTGACCTTGGCGCCGGCGGCGAGCGCGTCGATCGCGACGCCCTCCGCAGCCACGACCGCCGTGCCGTCCTGCAGCGTGACGGTGCGCGTTGCCGGATCGACCGACTGCACGACGCCCTCGACGGTGGCCGCATAGGCGGCGCCGATGAAGGCGAGCGAGGCGATGGCGGTTGCAAGGATCTTCTTCATGTTCTGGTACTCCCGTTTGGGTTTTGCCCCGTGGCTCGAATATGCCGCCGGACGGCCTGGAGATAGGCCGGAGAGCGTCGCCGCGCAAATCACAAACGGTGAAATTAAACAACAGGAACAACGGCTTATTTATGCCGCATTTGGCGCAAGCCCCACTCGTTTTGCCGCTTTGGGTGCCGCCGCCGACCGGATTATTACAGCTGCTTGCCTTTTTAATCACGCCCTTGCGCCGAAACCGCCCGTGCCGTGTTACGGCCCCCTCCCCGCCGGATTTCGCGCCGCGGCAATCACGAAGCCTCTGAATCCGGTGGAGTTTCGTCGTTTCATCCGAACGTTCCCGCGCCTCGCCACATCTGTTACGGTTGCGTCGGCTGTGGAGACGATCATGATTGCCGGACACATTGCCCTCGTTATAGCTGCGGTCTTTGCCGGCGCGGCAGTCTACATCAACATCGCCGAACACCCGGCCCGGCGGAGCCTCGACGACCGATCGATGCTCACCCAGTGGAAGCCCGCCTACAAGCGCGGTTTCGCCATGCAGGCCTCCCTGGCCGTCGCGGGATTTTTCCTCGGCTTGCTGGCGTGGTGGCAGACCGGCGCATGGTTCTGGCTGGCCGGCGCGTTGGTCCTTGTCGCGAACTGGCCCTACACGCTGCTTGTCATGATGCCCGTCAACAATACCCTCATGTCGACGGATCCCGCGTCCGACGGTCCGGAAAGCCGCGAACTGCTGGAGAGATGGGCGAGGCTGCATGCCGTCCGCACCGCCCTCGGTTTTGCCGCGACGCTGCTGTTCCTCGCGGCGTCGTTTCGATAGGGACGCGCACGGCGGCTTGTTGCGCCGGTCAGCCCTTCTCATTGTGCCAGGCCGTGCCGCCGCTTCACAGCGGCAAGCGCTTCTGGCAGAGAGTGCGGCGCATTCCCTCCGCGCCTAAGGTCACACCCTTGCATCCCTCCATCGAAATACTGGGCTCGCTCGCGGCCTTGATCACCACGCTCGGCTGGCTGCCGCAGATCCTCAAGATCGTCCGCGAGCGCAAGGCCGGCGACATCTCGCTGGTCACCAACGCCACTCTGGCCGGCGGCGTATTCCTGTGGGTGGTCTATGGCCTGTTGATCGGCTCCTGGCCGGTGATCATGGCCAATTCGGTGACCTTCCTGTTCATCCTCGCCATTGTCGGCCTGAAGCTCCGCTTCGGATAGAGCATCGTGCCGAAAGGTGGATGTCGGTTTTCGGCAAAAACGATGCGAAAACAAAAAGCTGGAGCGAGATGCCCGATTCCGAAATCGGGCGGCTTGCTCTAAGCGGCTTCCACGTCGTCGCTCGCTCCCACCTTCCGCACCAGAGCCGCCGTCGCCAGCATCGCCGCCATGTCGGCGATAATCGGCTCGACATGCTGCCGGTAGTCGAGCGGCACGACGATCGGCGGCAGCTCGAAGAAATTCTTCTTCGCCGGCAGCAGCAGGAACCCGTCGCCGCCATGCAGCGCCACGCGCGCCGGCTCGTCCGGCCACGCTTCGCCCAGCCACTGCAGCGCCTGCGCCAGTCGCCCGGTGACCAGCGGCTGCGCGGCGGCGGCATTGTCGGTGCGGAACTCGTAGTTCTCATCAAGCGCTCGAATGCCGCTCGTCACTTCGTCTAGATCCCCGTCGCCGAACAGGCCGCGAAAGAACGAGGTCACCATGTTGGCTTTGTGCGTGGCGACCAGCAGTCCCGGAAAGGGCGTCACCGTGTCGAACGCCAGCACCACGCCCTTGAACTTCGTCTGCTCCGACTTTCCTTGCTTATCGGCGAACTCCGCCTCGTAGAGCTCGAACACGAATCCCTCGTATTTGCCCGAGACCACATCGTCGAAGCGCTGGATGTCGAACGATCCCACTGCCTCGCGCGGCAGCCGGTCGAAGGAGGCCGGGATCCCTTCGTGCTGGTAGCGGAAATTCTCGATGAAGCCGAACACGATCGGCAGCAGATGCTCGCGAAACGTCTGCTGCACGTCCCTCGCCGGCTTGGTCGCTATCCAGTAGGCGAACATGCCGGCAAACAAAGCGCAGACATAGAGATAGAGGTGCGGCGTGGATCGCCATTGCTCATTCGGATCGGCGAAATCGTTGAACCCCCACGCCAGCGCCGCCACGACCGCCGCAAGCAGGCCGAGATAAACCGGCGCGCGCCAGCCGACCTGCCTGCGCGCCGCCCTGCGCTCGCCTTCATATGTTTCGAGATCCGCCCTGATGCCGGCGATCATCGCCTCGTCCGGCATGAAATCCCTGGCCTCCATCGGCGCCCTCCCTTTCGCGGACAGTATCCGCGTCGGGCAAGCATAGCTGTTTTCGGAGGAAAAATCTGCCAGAGGCCGGATCGGACTCCGGCGCCAATCAGTGGCGCCGGAATCTTGACCTTACGCGGCGGTCCTAGGCGGCTCTCGCCGCAGGCGTCTTGGCGGCCAGTGCGCTGCCGATGCGCTCCGACAGCCAGCCGAGCAGTGAACCGATCACCATGGATACGACGATGTTGATCAGCGGGTTGTCGACCAGCGATGCAGATGTCAGCGTGCCGAGCTTGCCGGCGAGCAGTGCGTAGCCGGCAACGCAGGCAAAGCCGTAGACCGATGACGGAATCGAGCCGAAAGCGCCGATGTTGGCCGCAAGCACCATCGCCGCCGCGCCTATCCCGACGCAGATTCCGGCAGCGAGGGGAACGCCTAGGCCGCCGGCCAGCGATGTCGTGCCCAGCAGCGCTGCCCAGCCGATGAACGCGCCCAGTATATGTGCCGGAATATTGGTCTTCAGCGCCGCTTCGTTGCCGCCCGAATGATAAAATGCCGCCCAGGCAACGAAAGCTGCCCATATCTGCAGGCCTAAAGCGGCAAACGGCCCGACGAAAAGCCAAGTCGCAATGCCGCCGAGAGCTCCGATACTGATTGCAAGTGCTGTGAGCAAAGGCATGTCAAATCCTCCAACCGGATTCCGTAAGCAATCACACAGCGTGTGACTTGCCTCGTGACAGTGCCCTGCTGCCTACAAAATCAGCAATGTTCCCTTGCGTCAACTTGCCTTCGGCGCCCGTCCCCAGCTTTGCGCCTGCGTGGCCGGGACGCCGCGCGATGCTACCGTCGCCAGGCAGCCGCCGGGCTATTCCCCGGCGTCGGGAATGTAGCGGTCGGCGGGGTTCTTGAAATGCTTCCAGCCGCGGTCGCGGGCGCGGCCGAGCGCGGCCCGGTAGATCGCCTCGATCTGCGGCAGGATTTTCTGCGGCGACAGTTTCTCCGTCACCGTCAAACGGTCGAACGCGCCGGCCTGCAGCCTCGAGGCTTCGTCGCTGGCAAGCCGCCCGGACGCCCGCGCGATGCCCTCGACATCACCCACCGCGAAAATGCGCTCGCGCGGCAGCAGGTCCGCCATGTTGCCGACGTCGGTCGCGATCGCCGGTACGCCCAGCGCCATGGCTTCGAGCGGCGCGATCGGCGCTTCCTCAGCCGCCGAGGTGAGTAGGAAGACGTCCATGGCCGCCGCCAGTTCGGCCGCGTCGTTGCGCCGGCCGGGCAGGTGTACGCGCCCGGCCACCGCCGGATCGCCAAGCGCTTCGCGCCAGCCGGGCATGACCTCGCCACTCGACAGCCCGCCGATCAGCAGCAGTTCGGCGTCCAGCCCGGAGGCGACAAGCCGCTTCAGCACTCGGATCGCGTCGACCTGGTTCTTGCGTGGGCTGATCCCGCCGGTCGAGCCGAGAAGCAGCGCGTCCTGCCTGATGCCGAGCTTTTCCCGCGCGGCGGCCCGGTGTTGCGCCGATACGGGCGCGAGCGCCGCCGCATCGAACATGTTGGGAACGACATGCATCCTGCTTTTTGGAACCAGGAGCCGCTTCGTGTAGTAGCTGGCCGTCTGCCGGCTCAGACCCACCACCGCGTGGGCGAAGCGCCACGGCAGCTGGAACTGCCGCGAATGCGCGGTCATCACCGCGGGCGCGCCGTCGGCAAGGGTGAAGATCATCAGGAACTTGTTGGCGCTGCTGCCATGCGCATGCACCAGCGTACGTCCCCAGTCCCGGATCGGATAGCCGGTGGCCCGCAGGTCGGCGGGAGTGGTCTTGAAGCTGGACGCCAGCATCTTGAGCGGCCCGGCGAAGCTTTGCCTGCCGATCCACGAATTCTTCGGATGCACCAGCATCAGCTCGTGCCCGGCCTTGAGCTGCTCGTCGATCAGGATCTTGGTGCTCGTCGCCACCCCGTTCAGGGAAACATGGCTTACGAGATGAGCGATCTTCATCGGCGGTCGGCTTTTCTCTGCTTGCCGTTCGGGCGCGTTGCGCGGATTGGGCGGTTTCGATCAGCCGCTTATCCCACAACCCCTGGGCGGATCAAGGGTGGCGCGTGGGTTCGCTATTTGTCCGACAAATATTGACACCGGTTCGCGGGTGAGTTTAGCTTCGACTGGAAACGAAAGCGCCGGCGATCAAAGTGCCTGCGCGGCTGAGGAGGTCGCGCGGCGGGAGGGATTGCCGCCATGCCAGACGGCCGCGGCTGCGTTGCAGCCGGACCGCCGGCGCTGAACGTTTCTGCGAAAACGACAAAGGGAGGAACTCATGAGACTGAAACTGATCGCAAGCGCATTGTTGATGGCCGCGGCGTTCGCTGCGTCCGGCTCCGAGGCGCAGGACAAGAAGCAGCTCGCCTTCGTGGTGAACGGCGCATCCGATTTCTGGAAGCTGGCCGAGGCGGGTGTCCGGAAGGCGCAGCAAGAACTGCCCAACTATGATCTATCGCTGAAATATCCCGAACAGGCAGCCGCCGCCGTGCAGCAGCGCCTGATGGAAGATCTGGTCGCGAGCGGCGTCTCGGCCATCATGGTCAGCGCCGTCGACCCGAAATCCTCGACCGACTCGCTGAACAAGGTCGGCGCACAAGTGCCGCTCTTCACCACCGACAGCGACGCGCCCGACACAAACCGCATCGCCTATATCGGCTCGTCCAATACGGACGCCGGCAAGCAAGCCGGCGAGATCGCCCTGAAGGCGCTGCCCGAAGGCGGCAAGTGCATAGGCTTCGTCGGGCTGCCAGGCGCCGACAATGCGCGCGAGCGCATCGAGGGCATGAAGGAAGCGATCGCCGGCTCCAAGGTCGAGCTGATCGACGTGCGCGGCGACGACATCGACCAGACCCGCGCCAAGCGCAATGTCGAGGATGCGCTTGCGGCCAATCCCGACATCGACTGTATGGTGGGCTTCTATTCCTATAACCCGCCGCGCATCTACGAGGTGCTGAAGGAGAGCGGCAAGCTCGGCCAGGTCACCGTGATCGCCTTCGACGAGGATCCGATCACGCTAGGCGGCGTGCGCGAAGGCACCATCGCCGGCACCGTGGTGCAGGATCCCTACGAGTGGGGCTACCAGGGCATGAAGCTGATGGCCAAGTATCTCGAGGGCGACAAGTCGGTCGTGCCGGAGAACAAGCTGATCATCGTGCCGACCAAGATGATCGACAAGGCGAACGTCGATGCTTTCGAGGCGGAACTGAAGGCGCGCATCAGCGGCTGAGGTTCTGACCCTAGAGCGAGCAGGCCGGCATTATCTCCCAGCCGGCCTGCTTCGTGCGCCTTGCAGCATCTGACCTGACCGGCATAGGGTGTGTTGAGATTCAGGTCAGGCCGAGCCTCACAATGGTGGATTTCGAGAACCGGAGCGGAGCGTACTTTCGGGTACGTGAGCACCGGAAGCGCAGAAAGCCGTCATTTGCAGGCCGGCATCACCTGAATATCAACATGCCCTGGTTCGCCTGATGCCGAATCCATTTCTCAACATGACGGGAATTTCCAAGGAGTATCCCGGCATCAGGGCGCTGGACGATATAAGCCTTTCCGTCAGCCCGGGCGAAGTGATCGGCCTTGTCGGCGAAAATGGCGCTGGCAAATCGACTTTGATGAAGATACTGGGCGGTGTGGTCGAGCCCACCGGCGGCGAGATCGAAATCGACGGCGGCAAAGTCGACCGGCTTTCCGTCAACGGCTCGATGCGGGCCGGCATCGCCTTCGTCCACCAGGAGCTCAACCTCTTCGACAATCTGACCGTGGCGGCCAACATCTTCATCGGCCGCGAGCCGCTGAGGGGCGGCCCGCTACGGCTGATCGACCGCGCCGAACTGAACCGCTGGGCGCGGCCGCTGCTCGCCCAGCTCGGCGCCGATTTCAAGCCCGATACGCCGGTCGCCGCCCTTTCTCTGGCGCAGATGCAGATGGTGGAGATCGCGAAGGCGCTATCGCTGAAGGCGCGCCTCATCATCATGGACGAGCCGACGTCGAGCCTGACGGCCTCGGAGACCGAGCGCCTGCTGGCGATCGTGTCGCGGCTCAGGGCCGAAGGCGTCAGCATCATCTTCATCTCGCACCGTCTTGCGGAGGTCGAGCGATGCGCCGACCGCGTGGTCGTGCTGCGCGACGGCAAGCGTGTCGCCGAACTCGGCCGCAACGAGATCCGCGCCGATACCATGATCCGTTTCATGATCGGGCGCGACCTGAAGACCCTGTACCGTCCTCCGGCCAAGGCCTTCGGCGAGCCGGTGCTCGAACTGGTCGGCGTGAAGACCGGCTACCGCCCCGAACAGGCGGTCGGCCTTTCGGTGCGCAAGGGCGAGATACTCGGGCTGGCGGGCCTCGTCGGCTCAGGCCGCACCGAACTGGCGCGGGCCCTGTTCGGCATCGATCCCCTGAAGGGCGGCGAGATCAGGATCGACGGCGAACGGGCATCCATTCGTTCGCCGCGCGACGCGATCGAACGCGGCATCTACCTCGTTCCGGAGGATCGCAAGCGGTCCGGGCTGATCCTCGATTTTCCGATCCGCGAAAACATCACTTTGGCCAGCCTTCCGGCGCATGCGCGCTACGGCATCGCCGACGCGTCGCTGGAGGACGCCCGGGCCAACGAGCAACGCAAGCGGCTCGACATACGCTGCCGCAGCGTTTCGGCGGAGGCTGGTTCCCTCTCGGGAGGCAATCAGCAGAAGGTCGTCCTGGCGAAATGGCTGTCCATGGCGCCCCGCATGCTGATCTTCGACGAGCCGACGCGCGGCGTCGACGTCGGCGCCAAGAATGAAATCTACCGCCTGATGCGCGAGCTGGCCGACCACGGCGTCGGCATACTGATGATCTCCAGTGACATGGAGGAAGTCATCGGGGTCAGCGACCGCGTCGCCGTCATGCACGAGGGCCGCATCGCCGGTTTTCTCGAACGCCAGTCGCTCAGCGAACAGGCGATCATGTCACTCGCCGTCGGAAGGATCGACAATTGATCGATTTCGCCTTGCGCTCCGCCGGCCAACCCGGAAATGTCAGCCGATGATAAACCGCAAGGACCTCTGGCTCTTCGTGCTCATCATCGTCGTCGGTACGGTGGTCGCCATCATCAATCCGCGGTTCCTCTCGCCGATAAACCTCTCCAATACGGCCAATCTCATCGGACTGTTCGGCATCTTCGCCATCGCCCAGGCCTTCGTCATCATCTCCGGCGGCATCGAGCTTTCCGTTGGCTCGATCATCGCCCTGCTCGGCGTGCTGTTCGTCGATCTGGTCGCCAGCGGCAGCGTCGATCCTGGCATCGCCTTCGTCATCGTGGTGCTGATCGGCTGCGCCATAGGCTTCCTGCATGGCTTCCTCGTCGCCCGCGTCGGGCTCCAGCCTTTCGTCGTGACCTTGTGCGGCCTGCTGATCTATCGCGGCGCCGCGCGCTACTACACCGACGAGGCGACCGCCGGCTTCCCGTTCGGCGCCAGCTTCCCGATGCTCGAATGGCTGGTCGCGGGGCGATTCTACGGCATCCCGCACAGCCTCATCGCCTTCCTGCTCATCACAGTCGTCGCGGGCGTCGTCCTGCACCGCTCGGTGTTCGGGCGATACCTGTTCGCCGTCGGCAAGAACGAGGAGGCGGCGCGCTACAGCGGCATCCACACCTCGCGCATCATCATCGCCGCCTATGTGATCTGCTGCGGCGTCACCGCGGTCGCGGCGGTGTTCATCGCCATGTACACACGCTCCATCTCGCCCTCCTCGCACGGCAATTTCTACGAGCTCTACGCCATCGCCGCGGCCGTGTTGGGCGGTTGCTCGCTGCGTGGCGGCGAAGGCTCGATCCTCGGCGTGGTGCTCGGGACGGTGCTGCTGCAGGTGCTCCAGAACCTGGTCAACCTGCTTGGCATTCCGAGCTCGCTGAATTTCGCGGTGATGGGCTCGGTGATCCTGATCGGCGTCCTCGCCGACCAGCAGTTTTCGAAGAGCCGCTTCGGCGCCGCCGGGCGCGCATACTGACCGGCCGACGGTTCCGCTACCGCCCGCATCCTGACAGCCTTCTGTCAGGAGCGGCTTTCGCCGGCGGTCATTCGGTCGCGCCACCCTTTCCATCTCCGGCGATTCTGCCCATATTCGGACCATGGCCAGATCTCCCGAGAAGAACTCCCCGCGTTCCGCGGCCAATGACGACCGCGCCGGCAAGCCGAAGCGGCGCAGCCCGCTGACCGATTTCATGGACGCGGCCGAGCCGCTGCATCCGCGCGGCTTTTCCGAGGCGCCCCAGGCGGAGTTCTCCGGCGCGCCGCTCGGCGGCTCGATCTCGGATTGGGCCGAGGAGATTTCGAAGGAAGCGGAGCGCAACGCCGACGCGCCCCGGGGAGAGGGTAAGGGTGAGGGGCAGCGCAAATCCAAAAAGATCCCCGAGCGCTCCTCCGCGCCGACCAAGACCGCGCGCGGCACCTCCATGGGCGGCGCGGCAACCGCCAAGGAGCGCGCCGCCGCCGGCCTCAACCCAGTCGCCGGCCTCGACATTTCGCTGGAAGACGCCGAGCAGATGTCGTCCGGCGGCGTCACCGCGACCGTCGCGGCGCTTTCCGCCCTGATCGAATCCGGCAACCCGCTGCACAAGAACGGCGAGCTCTGGGTCCCCCATCGCCCCGCCCGACCGGAAAAATCCGAGGGCGGATTGTCGATCAAGATGGTCTCGGATTTCGAGCCCGCCGGCGACCAGCCGACCGCTATCCGCGACCTCGTCTCCGGCATCAAGGAAAACGACCGCACCCAGGTGCTGCTCGGCGTCACCGGCTCCGGCAAGACCTTCACCATGGCCAAGGTAATCGAGGAGACGCAGCGCCCTGCGCTCATCCTCGCGCCCAACAAGACGCTCGCCGCCCAGCTCTACAGCGAGTTCAGAAAATTCTTCCCGGAGAACGCAGTCGAGTATTTCGTCTCCTACTACGACTACTACCAGCCGGAAGCCTACGTGCCGCGCACCGACACCTTCATCGAGAAGGAATCGTCGATCAACGAGCAGATCGACCGCATGCGCCACTCGGCCACCCGCTCGCTGTTGGAGCGCGACGACGTCATCATCGTCGCATCTGTCTCCTGCATCTACGGCATCGGCTCGGTCGAGACCTACACCGCCATGACCTTCCAGATGCAGGTCGGCGACCGCCTCGACCAGCGCCAGCTGCTCGCCGACCTCGTCGCCCAGCAATACAAGCGCCGCGACATGGATTTCACCCGCGGCAGCTTCCGGGTCAGAGGCGACACGATCGAAATCTTCCCGGCCCACCTTGAGGATTCCGCCTGGCGCATCTCGATGTTCGGCGACGAGATCGAGAGCATCACGGAATTCGATCCCCTTACGGGCCAGAAGACCGGCGACCTGAAGAGCGTAAAGATCTACGCCAACTCCCACTACGTCACGCCGCGCCCGACGCTCAACCAGGCGATCAAGTCGATCAAGGAGGAGCTGCAGCTCCGCCTCGCCGAACTCGAACGCGCCGGCCGCCTGCTCGAAGCCCAGCGGCTGGAGCAGCGCTGCCGCTTCGACCTCGAAATGCTTGAGGCCACCGGCTCCTGCGCCGGCATCGAGAACTATTCGCGCTACCTCACCGGACGCCGCCCCGGCGATCCGCCGCCGACTTTGTTCGAATACATCCCCGACAACGCGCTGGTCTTCGTCGACGAGAGCCACGTCACCATCCCGCAGATCGGCGGCATGTACCGCGGCGACTTCCGCCGCAAGGCGACGCTGGCCGAATACGGCTTCCGCCTGCCCTCCTGCATGGACAACCGGCCGCTGCGCTTCGAGGAGTGGGACGCGATGCGCCCGCTCACCGTCGCCGTTTCGGCCACGCCCAGCAGCTGGGAGATGGAAGAAGCCGGCGGCGTCTTCGCCGAGCAGGTCATCCGCCCCACCGGCCTCATCGACCCGCCGGTAGAGATCCGCCCGGCAAAGACCCAGGTCGACGACGTGGTCGGCGAGATCCGCGAGACCACCAAGGCCGGCTACCGCACCCTCGTCACCGTGCTGACAAAACGCATGGCCGAGGACCTCACCGAATACCTGCACGAGCAGGGCGTGCGCGTGCGCTACATGCACTCCGACATCGACACGCTGGAGCGCATCGAGATCCTGCGCGACCTGCGCCTCGGCGCCTTCGACGTGCTGGTCGGCATCAACCTCCTGCGCGAAGGCCTCGATATCCCCGAATGCGGCTTCGTCGCCATCCTCGACGCCGACAAGGAAGGCTTTTTGCGCTCCGAAACCTCGCTCATCCAGACGATCGGCCGTGCCGCCCGCAACGTCGACGGCAAGGTGATCCTCTACGCCGACAACATCACCGGCTCGATGGAGCGCGCCATGGCCGAGACGGCCCGCCGCCGCGAGAAGCAGATGGCGTGGAACGAGGCCAACGGCATCACGCCGGAATCGGTAAAGTCGCGCATTTCCGACATCCTCGATTCCGTCTACGAGAAGGACCACGTCCGCGCCGACATCTCGGATTTCACCACCGAGGGCGCGCTGATGGGCAACAATCTGAAGACCCATCTCGAGGCGCTGCAGAAGCAGATGCGCGACGCCGCCGCCGACCTCGACTTCGAGCGCGCCGCCCGCCTGCGCGACGAGATCAAACGCCTGCGCGACATCGAGCTCGCGGTTTCCGACGACCCGCTGGCCAAATACGCCGAGTCCGAAAGCCCGGTCTCCGGCCGCGAAAAGGGCAAGCACAACAAGGGCCGCGCGATCCACCGCGCGGTGGATGATAGCGGGCGAAGCCCGAGCGGCCGACCGGCCGACAGCGCGAGCGAAAAGAAATCCTCCCTCTTCGCCAAACCCCATCTCGACGACATGGGCACTTCGGGCGACCACGCCGTTCCGGCAGGCGCCGTCCCGCGCTCGCTGTTCAAGAAGCAGTCGGCCGCCGAAGCCCACGGTTCCGACTACGGCGTCCCGGACGATAGCGGGCGAAGCCCGAGCGGCCGACCGGCCGCCGCCGATCGTTCGGCGCCCCCGCGGAGCGAGCCGCGTAGCGGCGACAGCGTGAGCGAAAAAAACAAATCTCTCTTCCGCAAGAACTCCCTCGACGAAATGACCGTCCGCCGCACGGAAAAGCCTGTCGAAGGAAAAGTGCCGGCGCGGCCGCCTTCCTCTCCCCTTGCGGGAGAGGACAGTTCGCCCCGCGAGGCGAAGCCGAGCGGTTCGGCGAACTTGGTGAGGGGTGATGACGGGACAAAACCCTTCGTCCGCGCCCGTTCGGGCGTCGGCTCCTACGAAGACCCCGCCGACGCAAAGCGCCAAACCCGCCGCCCCGGCAAGACCGGCCGCCCGGGCCAGTAGCGCTCCACGCCGCCGCCCCGTTAACCCTTCTGAACGCCCGATGAACGGCGCATTACGGCGCTGTTCAGCGCCTGGCGCGCATCTTCGCGGCAGCCACTGAAGGAGAGAAAACATGGCCATCATCCGCGGAACCAACTATTCCGAGAACATCTACGGCACCGCTTACGGCGACACGATCTACGGCTATGGCGGCCATGACTATATAGACGGCCGCGCCGGCAACGACCTGATCTACGCCGACGCCGGCGATGACGACATTCTCGGCGGCACGGGCGCCAACGATCTGTGGGGCGGCACGGGCGCCGACTGGTTCATCATGAGCGCCCGCTCGACCGGCTCCAGCGACGACTGGATCGGCGACTTCACCTTCAACGTCGACCGCATCGACGTTTCGTCCTGGGGCGTCAGCGACATCAGCCAGTTGCGCGCGCTCATGTTCACCGATTCCACCGGCAGCGCCACGCTCAACGCCACCTACAACGGCTACAATCATTTCCTCACGGTCGACGACGTGCTCGCCGGCGAGTTGATCTCCTCCGATTTCGTGTTCTCGAACTCGGGCGCCAAGAGCGTGGTCGGCACCGCCTACGCCGACACGCTGTTCGGCTCGCGCTACGGCGACACGCTGAGCGGCGGCGGCGGCAACGACAAGCTGCTCGGCGGCCTCGGCAACGACCGGCTCAGCGGCGGCAGCGGCAATGACGACCTGCATGGCGGCTCCGGCGCCGATGTGATGACCGGCGGCAGCGGCTACGACGCGTTCGTCTTCGCCGCCGCTTCCGAAAGCACGCCCACCAGCCGCGACCGCATCCCCGATTTCCAGGAGGATATCGACTTCATCGATCTCGCCGACATCGACGCCAACGCCAACCTCTCCGGCAACCAGGCCTTCCGCTTCGTCGGCGGCGGCGCGTTCACCAGCGCGGGCCAGCTCCGCTACGCCTTCTCCGGCACGGACACGATCGTCTCCGGCAACACCGACAGCGACTCAACCCCCGAATTCCAGCTCGCCCTTAGCGGCCACCATTACCTGATCGCCGACGATTTCGTGGTGTGAGGAGCGCCCTCCCCTTCTCCCCGTCTCCATACGGGGAGAAGGTGGCCCGAAGAGCCGGATGAGGGGCAGCGCCAACGCCGCTCCACCACCACGCAACGCCCCTCATGGTGAGCCTGTCGAACCACGCCGCGAGCGCGTCGGCATCGGCTCCTACGAGGATCCGTCCGACGCGCGCAAGCAGAAGCGGCGGTCGAAGAAGATCGGCCGGCCGGGGCGTTGAGCTAGCTTGGTCGTGCCCGCCTACGGTATCAGGCGTCTCTATGGGAAAGCTTGATATCAGTGACATCCACTCTTTCGACCAGACGCGGTCCGCGGACGAACTGGAGCAGCTCTAGGATTATCAGATCGAGGCGGACTCGGCCGCCGGAAAGCGGACGCTGGGGCTTGCTATTGCGGTTTGCCGGTGAAAGAACGCCAATCGAATGACTGAGATTAAGATGGCATCCCATTCAATCGCCAGATCGATCATCCTCGGCTTGAGCCTGCTGTGCTCGGTGCATATCAGTTTGGCCGAAGACCAGGTCGTATCGGTCGAAACTGACGATCCCGAGATGAATGCAGCGATCGACAAGGCGAGGAGCACTCTCCCCTATTTCTGGCAGCATCTGGCCAATCCAGGCGAAGGCGAGCAACGATTTTCCGTCAAGATCCAGATTACGGACGGCGACGAGGTTGAGCACTTCTGGTGCGGGCCGGTCGTCGGCGCTGCGAGCAAGGCGATCTGCAACATCGACAACGACCCGCAGTCGGTTTCGAATGTTCAGCTTGGCCAGGAAATGTCTGTTGAAAAGGAATATGTCTCCGACTGGATGTTCATGCGCGGCGACAAGATCATCGGCGGCGAAACGATAAAAGTGATCCTGCCGCGACTTCCAAAAGAAGAGGCGGACCAGCTCGGACTGCAATTCGGCGAGCCCTGAAGAACGGGGATCGCCAGCGTTGCGGCAAGCCTCCTTCTCCCCGTCCCTCACGGGGAGAAGGCATTCTCGATTTCCGCGAGGTCCCGCGCCTGCCGGTCATCGATGCCGGCGGCTTCAAGAAAGCGCCAAAGGAAAAAGCCTGCGGACAGGCGGGCTTCGAGTTCTGAGCGGGACGGCGTTCACGCTGGGCAGGCGCTACCACCCCATCCCGCGAAAGAGTTCATGCCATTCCGGGTTCGTCTTCTCGATCAGTTCGATCTTCCACTGCCGTGGCCAGCGCTTCAGCGACTTCTCACGCTGGATAGCGTCGCGGATGTCGAAATGCTCCTCGTACCAGACCAGCCGCTGGACGCCGTAGCGTGAGGTGAAGCGCGAGCCTCCTCCGGACTTATGTTCGGGCATGCGCCGGCCAAGCGAGTTGGTGACGCCGATATAGATCGTACCGCGCCTCTGGCTCGCGGTCATATAGACGTAGCCGGTCATGCGGTGACGCTAGCCGGTGCTTCCACCGCCGGCAATCCGTGGGCGTTCCGGCATGGATCCTAGGGTCTCCGCTACGTCGCTTCGCTCCTGCTCCGGAGAGAGGGCTTCGCTAATCGCCGACGTTGTGCTCGCTTGGAAGGCGCTTGAGGCGTTCGCGATTGGCGAAAACGCCAGCACCATTCGTCATCCTAGGGCGGAGCA
>DASZDZ010000044.1:0-31797 GCA_035941355.1 Pseudaminobacter sp. | reverse complement strand
GGTAGCCCTTGCGGACGTTGGTATGGACGGTGGCTCCGCCGTAATTCGGGCCGAAGATGTCGTCGCCGCCGGCGAGATACGCCATGTCGAAATTGGCGTTCATCGGATGCGGCTCCCAGCCGAGGAAGACCACGTCCTCGCCCGAGCCGGCGGCCTTCTGCACCGCCGACAGCATGCCTGCCTCAGAGCTTTCGACGAGCTCGAAATCCTTGAGGCCGAACTTGTCGGCAGCGATCATGTCGAGGATCAGCCGGTTGCCGTCATTGCCGGCCTCGATGCCGTAGATCTTGTTGTCGAGCTTGTCCTTGAACTTGGCGATGTCGGCGAAATCCTTGAGGCCGGCGTCGTAGGTGTGCTGCGGCACGGCGAGCGTGTATTTCGCGCCTTCGAGATTGGTCACCAGCGTCTCGACCGACTTGTCTTCCAGGTAGGGCTTTATGTCGGCTTCCATGGTCGGCATCCAGTTGCCGAGGAAGACGTCGACATCCTTGTTCTTGAGCGAGGTGTAGGTGACCGGCACCGACAGCACCTGCACGTCCGGCTCGTAGCCGAGCGCTTCGAGGATGACCGAGGCCGTCGCGGTGGTGGCGGTGATGTCGGTCCAGCCGACATCGGCGAAGCGCACTGGCTTGCATGTTTCCGGGTCGGCGGCGAAGGCTGCGCCGGCCGAAAGAAATGCCGCCAGACCGAGGCCGGCGGCGAATGTTTTCATACGCGACATTGATATTCTCCCATTGTGTTCTGTCAGCAAAGCTGGACGGCGTTTCTTCTGCCGCTTGAGTTACGGCAGCCAAACACCATTTTGGCGCGGTTTCAAGCGCGATGACGGCGTGAGCCGCGCCCTGTGCTTTGCCATGTGCGACAAACTCCTGTCGGTTGCGCGACGGCGGGCGGCAATTCCCGATGCCGCCCTTTGCTACCGTCTTTCAATCGCCTTGCGTGCTGCCTATATTCTCTCGACCGGCCTGAAGCCGAGCCTGGAGGGAGCACGATGGCGACACTGCAGAATTTCGATGCCGAAATTGAAAAGACAAAGCAGGTCGTGGAGGAGATGCGCTCCAAGATCGACCAGTCGGCCGTGGTGCTGGAAAAGTTCGCCAAGACCGACCAGAAGATAGGCGCCGCCGATTTCGACATCGAGAACGCCCGAATCCAGGACGTGCTCAACCAGCAGAAGATCATGGAAGGCAACATCGCCGACCTGATCATCGGGCTGGAAGACGCCACCAATATTTTCGGCGCCGAATTCGAGAACATGAAGAGCTTTACCGGCTGGGAAAGCTTCGTCGGCATTTTCTCCGATGAATCGAAGCAGCGCATGCGCACCGACCGCGTCCGCAACATGTCGCTGGCCGGCAATTTGCAGGAATTGCTGTCTAAATCGGACACGATCGTCGGCATCCTGAAGGCGCAGAAGCAGGTTCTCGACGCCCGCTACAAGACCTCCGAGACGAGCCTCGCCCAGGTGATCGAACGCCGCAAGACGACGATGTCGAACCTCGAAGCCGTGCAGAAGCGCATCGAGGAGCTGAACCCGATGCTGCTCGACGTGGAGAACCGCATCGCCGCCTCGACCAGCCAGAAGGACCGCACCGACCTGGAATCGGAGCGCTCCAAGCTCGCCACGGAATACAACGAGAAGCAGGCGAAGGAGCAGGAAATACTGGCCGAAAGCCAGACGCTGGAGCGCTACACCTCGATGTTCCAGACCTTCGTGGATTCGCTCAACAACCAGATCGCGGCGCAGAACACGCTGATCAACAAGCTGACCATCGATACCGAGCAGCGCATCGTGCTCTACAAGGCGCTGGAGGATAGTTTGAAGACCGCGGCGCAGCAGGACGTCGCCCACAAGATCAACACTCTGGGCAGCCAGGTCGACAACACGGCGGAGCAGACCATGGCCGGCATCGGCGCGGCGGCGCAGAAGCACATCGGCGACCTGCTCGAACTGCACGAGAAGAACATGGTGGCGACAGCAGATATCCAGCGGCGCAAGAAGCTCGCCGACGACGCGTTCGCAAGGCGCTTCGAGGAGGTGCTGAGAAAGCACAACGCTTCGGATTATGTGCAGTCTTAGATCGCAGCGATTGTGACAGCAGCGCCGCCGATGGGCTCCGTTCGATCCCGCCCCTCACCCTTACCCTCTCCCCGTAGGGACGGGGAGAGGGGGGCGTCAGCGTCGCCGCTTATCCCTTCTTCCCGTACTTCACGGGGCGCCCGATGACCTCCCCCGCGGACCCCGCCGCCCGCTATTTCGAGGCCATTCGCGCCGCGCTGACCGGGCTCGAAATCTTCATGCGCGACGACCGCTCGCCGCTCTACCGGCACGGCATCGTCGCCAAGATCGTCGCCGAATACATTGCGCGGCTCGAAAAATCCTTCGCCTGCTGGGAAAACCGGCTGGGTTTCATGGAAAAATTCAGGATCTCGCGCGCCGAAAGCGGCTTCCCGGTCTACCAGAACATACTGGAACTCGAGAACGACCGCCGCACGGCGGCGCAGCGCCTGGCCGGCATACCCGAACCCGGCGAGCTGCGCGTCGAGATGGCCGACTTCATCCTGCGCCACAAGGAATTTCCGTCAGCCCTCCAGAAATCGATGGCCGAGCGGCTTTACCTGGAAGACGTGAAGGACGGCGTCGTGTTCGGGCCGTTCATGCTGGCGCAGACGGCAAAGGTTTCGGTCAACCCGAAAACCTTCCGGCCGTATTATCTCGCGCATTGGGCGACGTTCGACGGCACCGCAAACCTGCCGCTGATCTACATGGCCACGATCGAGGATTCGTCCGAGGCGATGGTCGAGCAGCTCGTCGGCGAAGACGGCAAGCTCAGGGAAAAGGTGGAGATTCCCCTGCCCGTTGACGGGCTGCTCAATCCCGAGCTTGCCCACCGCTTCGACGACTTCACCGAGAAGAACTCGGCCTACACGCTGTCGCCGGCGACGATCGCTTCCAATCTCGACAAGGATTTCCCCGAGCTGCATCCCAAGCAGCTCAGGCGCGTGGTTCTCGGCCCCTTCTATTCAGCCGGCATCACCGAGCACAATTCGGCGGTGGCCGACGTGCTGTCGAAGGTGCGCAAGCCGGAAAACGCCTGGCTGCTGACCTGGACGATCCAGGAGATCTATTCGAAGGGCGAGCGCCCGGGCCGCAAGGGCCTGTGGTCGAGCGAGCCGGCGACCGAGGAATTTTATATCAACACCGACGACCTCGAAGCCGCGCGCCAGGGCGTTTCGAGCTACGAAAAGCACGCGCTGGTGCCGCATGAGGCCTATCAGGCGCTATACGCTGCGGGCGAGGCGCAGAAGATTTTTCTCGGCTACAAGGTCCACATCCTGTCCAAAGGCCGGGTGATCTCCGATGTGTGAGTTTTTGCGGCCACGTCGGCGGCGCGACCAATCAAGTTAGGGACGCAACATGGACACCGGCCTGACCACGATACCCGAAGCAGACATCGAGAAGCATCGCGCCACCGCGCAGTCGATGATCACGCGCATCGTCGTGCTGGAGGATTCGAGCGGCCAGTCCGGCACGTCGCTCGCCGGAACCGGGCGTCGCTTCGTTTCCACGGTTTCGGCTGGCTCGGTGCGCAAGACGCGGGAGATCGAGCTGGCGAAAACCGTCGCTGCGATCCGGCCCGACGACCAGTTGATGACGATCGGGCAGCACGCTTTGCTCTATCGCGCGCGGCGCGGCCTGTCGGTGGCGCTCGCCATCGGAGACGTATTTGCCCGCAGCAACGACCTCGAAAGCCTGCAGGCGAAGAACGCCCGCGCCCCGCTCGAAGGCGACGAGGCGGCCCATTTCAAGAAGCTTCTGTCAGCGTCGGCTTACATTTCGGCGTTCAGCTTCGCCTCCTATCTGGCGCAGTTGATCGACGGCGACGGCGAGCCGCCCAACGACATCAAGGAGCCGGACTTCCTGTTCGACACGCCGCAGGACGCGCTGAAATCGTTGATCGCCGGCCTCGACCGGGCGATCTCGGGCGCGAAGGACGATGCCGACCTGATGACACGCTCCCGCGCCTTCGCCCGCATCGCGATCGAAGGACTCCTGACGCGCAAGAGCCGCTTCGATGGCATCGGCGCCTTCGAGGACGCGCATATCCGCATCGAAGCAGACGACTTCACTGTGGACGGCTTCGATGTCGCGCCGGGCAAGAAGTCGAAGCCGCTGGTGATGACCTTCAAGAAGCCCGAGGAGGTCGTCGGCAATCATATCGCCAAATACCAGGCGGTGAAGCTCGCCAAGATGCTGATGGCCTATGATTTCGACCGTGAACTGAACCCTTTCGTCGAGCTCGGCGGCTTCCTTTTCACCTTCATCGGCGACGGCGCGCCGGGAACCGGCAAGACCACCCTGATCCAGATGATCGCCGGGCTGGTGCATGGCTATTGCCAGGTTGCCGGCTATCCCTTTGCCTACGAGAATTTCGGCGTCGACCAGATTTCCTCCTATCAGGGCAAATCCGGCCAGAGCTGCAAGCAGTTCATCAACAATGTGCTGAACCCGCGCGCCATCGGCTTCGGCACGATCGACGACATCGACCAGGTCGCGGCCAAGCGCTCCGATGACCGGGCGTCGGCCGGCCAGCAGGAAATCACCGGCGTCTTGATGGAAAGTTTTGGCGGCGCCTCGACAGTCGTGCGCGGCAATTGCTCCTTCGGAATGTTCTCCAACTATCCCGAAAACGTCGACGACGCGCTGCGCCAGCGCGCCGGCGCACGCTGGCTCGTGGACGGGCCGCAGACGCGCGAGGACTATATCGATATTTTCGTCCTGCTCGCCGGCAAGAACCACAAGATCGATCTCGGCGACCACGATCTCTACGCCGCGCAGGAGATTCAGCGCGCCGTGGAAGACGCCTACGAGGCTCATTCGAAGCCGCAGGAAGACGGGCTGGCAAAAGTCTATGAGCGCTTCATGAAGGAAAATGGCGAGCCGAAATCGATGGCCGATGTTGGAACTTATCTCCATATGATCAAGGAGGCCGAGCCGCGCTTCACTGGCCGCGCGATCAAGAACGTCACCGACGCGATCAAGATGCGCGCCATGGACATCGAGCTTCCGGAAGAATGGTTCGAGAAGCCCGAAGCCTTCATGCACAAGGGCTATGACGAGAAGAAAGCCATGATCGAGGAACTGCGCGGGCCGTTCTCGATGGACATGGTCATGCAGGAGATCAACCGCTACGCGGATTCGGAGTTCCGGTATTCCGATCGCTCGGACGATGCGGCGGTGTCGAAGATGCTGCGCGATGCCAGGCTGCGCGAGCGCGCGGCGCGCGAGATGGAGGAGCTGAAGGCGAAGGGGATGTGGAATGCTTGAGGTGGCGCGCTCCCTTCTCCCCTTGTGGGAGAAGGTGGATTGGCGCGAAGCGCCAAGACGGATGATGGGTGTTGGAAGAAACGCCAGCGCTTGCGCTCCGTCCAACACCCCTCATCCGACCTCGCTTCGCTCGGCCACCTTCTCCCACAAGGGGAGAAGGGAGGACGCGGCCCCTCATCCGCCCTTCGGGCACCTTCTCCCTGTGAGCGGGGAGAAGGGAAGGCTGTATTAAATGGAACTCCTGCGCGCCAACGAACTGATCTACGGGCGGCTGCTGCCGGTCGAGGAGTCGCATCTGATCGAGCGCTACAACAAGGCGCTGAAGGCGTTCGGGCTGAAGCCGACCAAGCTCGAGAAATTCGACATCGACCGCACCGGCTTCTCGCCGCAGATCGCCGAGGAACTGGGCGATCCGCTCTATCTGGACCCCAACGAGGTCAACCGCCGCTTCATCATCCTGACCCCGGCGCAGGCCGATTTGCCGGTGGTGCACACGGCGTTCTCAAACACCTCGCAGCTGGTCTACGAGTTCTTTTCGAAGAATTCCCGCGCCATCGATGCGCTGACGATCAAGGACGTGATCTACGGGGAGCTCGAGGATTCAGTTTCCAAGGTCGAGGACATCGAGGACCTGATCTCCATCAACCAGGTCGAGTTCCGGGTTCTGTCCGCGGAAGATGTGCTGGGAAAGGCGTCAGAACTGGCAACGCTGGTCGATAGGCTGAAGCAGGAGCCGGACGCCTGGCGGGACAACAAGATGCTGGAGCGGATGGTGGAACTCGCCAAGGTTACCGGCGACATTCGCGAGAATGCGCTGGTGCCGGACCAGGTGATCTTCCGCCATAACGCCTTCTGGACCAGCCATTTCGGCGGGCTCTACGTGTTCATCGACAAGGACATGACGACGGTGATCAGCGATCCGGGAGCCCCCGGCTTCCGCCGCTCGCGGCCGTGGCAAGTGAGCTATCTGTCGATCCGCGACGCCGACCGGGTGTTCCGCTTCCTCGCCTCGACCGGCCGCATCGAGCTGCCTCGGGCATCCTGGATCGAGACCTCGAACTACCTCGAGCACCGCGCCGAGATGGCGATCGGCGCGCTGATCCGAGACAACGAGCCGGACGTCGACCCCGGCAAGTTCGACCGGGTATGGCTGCAGACCTGGATCCACGGCCACGCCGAGCTGATCAACAAGGACGGCACCTTCCCCTTCCTCAACGCCGCCAAGCGCGAGATCGCGCAGCTCGGCCAGTTGAAGATAGACGAGGTTTTTCCACAGCACCGCTTCCTCGTCACGCGCGCCAAGCCGGACCACCCCGACGCCTGGCTGACCAACCGGCTGATCTCGGATTTCGTGCCGTCCGATTTCGTCTCGCGCTACGTGTTCAACAAGCAGGGCTTCTACAAGGACTATGAAGGCTTCGGCGAGGCTTGGCGGCGGCATGTTGTGAACACGCTGAAAACCACATATCTGAAAGACAAGGAGGCGTTCCGGGCGCGCCTCTACGGCCTGACCGACTAGAATGCGTCAATCGAGGGGGCACCATGCTTGATCCGATCGTGAACTTCTTCACCCGGATTTTCCAGTGGATCGGCCGCGGCATCGGTCTCGTCATCGGCGTGATATTGTGGCCGTTCTTGTGGGCCGGCCGCTGGTACACGCATCGCGGCTGGATACTCAAGACAGTGGTGGGCGTCGCCGTTCTCGGCCTCATCGGCCTCTATGGCTATTTCGTCTGGAACACGCAGGTCTGGACCAATTTTAATCCGGCCTACGCAGAGGCTTACAACTTTACCGCGCCCGCCGGCACCGCGCCGGCGCAGCCCGCACCTGCCGCCGGGGAGGCTGCTGGCGGCGTCGAGGGCGAGGTCAAGACATGCACCACCTCGGCCATCACCCAGGTCGCGGCCGACCTCATCGACTTCAACGTCAACGAGAACGCGTGGATCTCGTCGATGATCCTCTACAAGGCGGGGTTCTTCGGCATTGACTGGGACCACACGCCGTTCCTCGACAACAAGGCCTCGTTCCAGCGCGGGGTCAACCAGGCGATCCGCCGGACGTCGGTCGAACTGGTGGACACACTCGGGCGCGTGCGCGGCACCAGCCAGATAGACCAGAACCTGCAGGACGCGCGTGGCGCGATCACGTTCGACGAGGAGACCTGGTATTTCGGCCTTCGGCCCTTCGGACCGAAGACCCCGACGCCGAGCTTCTACCGCACCGCCGCCAACTCGCTTCGCGCCTTCAACGACCGGCTGCAGAAATGCGAGGTGGTCTTCAACGCCCGTGCCGACAACCTGATGCAATTCGTCGACCGCATCGCGAGCGACATCGGCTCCACCTCCGACATGATCCGGGACCGCTCGCAGAACTACAACAGCGGCTGGTTCGACACGCGGGCCGACGACCGGTTCTGGTTCGCCTACGGCCAGCTCTACGGCTACTACGGCATCCTCACAGCCGCTCACCATGACTTCAAGCAGGTCATCGATTCACGGGGGCTTGGGCCGCTGTGGAGCAATGTCGAAAGCCAGATCAAGGCCGCGCTAAGGATCCAGCCGTTCATCATCTCCAACGGCCGAGAGGACGGCTGGATCATGCCGACCCATCTCACCACAATGGGCTTTTACGTGCTCAGGGTGCGGTCGAACCTGGTCGAAGTGCGCGCGGTGCTGGATAGGTGAGGAATGAGCGAATAGCGAGTAGCGAATAGGGAACTACGCTGGCACCGAGGCAGCCGCCTCGCTGCATTTGCTATTCGCTACTCCCTATTCGCTCATTTGCCCTGTCGCAATCCGTGCATTCTCCGGCTGTTTTGAGACGGCGCGGCGGCAAGCTGTCGGGCTTCTATGCGCCCGACCAAGCGCCGTCCGCGGCGCGAGCTCCAACGCAACTTCCGGGGAACCGCAATGGCCGAAGTAAAATCCGACATCGAGATCGCGCGCGCCGCCAGCAAGAAGCAGATCCAGGAGATCGGCGCCAAGATCGGCATTCCGACCGAGCACCTCCTGCCCTATGGCCACGACAAGGCGAAGATCTCGGCGGAATTCATCAAGTCGGTGAAGGGCAACCGCGATGGCAAGCTGATCCTGGTCACCGCGATCAACCCGACGCCGGCCGGCGAAGGCAAGACGACCACGACGGTCGGCCTGGGCGACGGGCTGAACCGCATCGGCAGGAAGGCGATCGTGTGCATCCGCGAAGCTTCGCTCGGGCCTAATTTCGGCGTCAAGGGCGGTGCGGCCGGCGGCGGCTACGCGCAGGTGGTGCCGATGGAGGACATGAACCTCCATTTCACCGGCGATTTCCACGCCATCACCACGGCCCACAACCTGCTCTCGGCGCTGATCGACAACCACATCTACTGGGGCAACGATCTCGGCATCGACATCCGCCGCGTCGTCTGGCGGCGCGTCATGGACATGAACGACCGGGCACTGCGCGAAATCCTGTGCTCGCTCGGTGGCGTCGCCAACGGATTTCCGCGCGAGGCGGGTTTCGACATCACCGTCGCCTCGGAAGTGATGGCGATCCTCTGTCTCGCCACCGATCTGAAGGATCTGGAAAAGCGCCTTGGCGACATCATCGTCGCCTACCGTCGCGACAAGACCCCGGTCTATGCCCGCGACCTGAAGGCCGACGGCGCGATGGCGGTTCTGCTCAAGGACGCCATGCAGCCCAATCTGGTCCAGACGCTGGAGAACAATCCGGCCTTCGTGCATGGCGGTCCGTTCGCCAACATCGCGCATGGCTGCAACTCGGTCGTGGCGACCACAACGGCGCTGAAGCTCGCCGATTATGTGGTGACGGAGGCCGGCTTCGGCGCCGATCTCGGCGCTGAAAAATTCTTCGACATCAAATGCCGCAAGGCCGGCCTGAAGCCGGCGGCAGCCGTGATCGTCGCCACGGTGCGGGCGCTCAAGATGAACGGCGGCGTCAAGAAGGAAGACCTCGGCGCGGAGAATGTCGCGGCGGTGAAGAAGGGCTGCGCCAATCTCGGCCGCCACATCGAGAACGTGAAGCAGTTCGGCGTGCCGGCGGTGGTCGCCATCAATCATTTCCACTCCGATACGGAGGCCGAAATCCAGGCAGTCAAGGACTTCGTCGCCTCGATGGGCGAGAAAGCCATCCTGTGCAAGCACTGGGCGCACGGCTCCGCCGGCATCGAGGAACTCGCCAACAAAGTGGTCGCGCTGGCCGAGTCCGGCGGCTCGCAGTTCGCGCCGCTCTACCCGGACGACATGAAGCTGTTCGACAAGATCAACACCATCGTCCAGCGCATCTATCGCGGCTCGGAAGCGATCGCCGACAAGAGCGTGCGCGACCAGCTCCACGCCTGGGAGCAGGCCGGCTACGGCAAGCTGCCGGTGTGCATGGCCAAGACGCAGTATTCCTTCTCGACCGACCCGAACTTGCGCGGCGCCCCGACCGGCCACACGGTGCCGGTGCGCGAGGTGCGGCTCTCGGCCGGCGCCGGCTTCATCGTGGTGATCTGCGGCGAGGTCATGACCATGCCCGGCCTGCCCAAAACCCCCTCCTCCGAGAAGATATTTTTGAACGAGATGGGCCAGATCGAAGGGCTGTTCTGAGCCGATCGATCAGCGCTTTTCCTACTTGCGAGCGCCGCCCTTCGGGCGGCGTTCTTGTTTTACCGCGACCCTTGGTCGCTCGATCTACAGAAGCAATTTCGGAACAAAGCCGGACAGGAGGTGTTTCGACCCTCGACGGGACGTTGGAATCTTAGGAGACTTTCCATGAAAGGCATCATCATCAAGAGCGTATTCGCCCTTGGTCTCGGAATCGCTCCCTGCGTCGCGTTAGCTCAGGCCCAGACCGAAGGCCAGGGCGGCGCAACAACGGGCGGCCAGGCCGCATGCCCGCCGGGCGCCGAATGCCCGAGCGGCGGTCAGCAGATGGAAGGCCAGGCGGGCGCAACAACCGAACAGCCTGCCGAGGGCCAGGCTGGCACCATGGAACAGCCCGCGGAGGGCCAGGCCGGGACAACGATGAAGAAACCGCCTGAAGGCCAGGCTGGGGCCACAACGGAAACCGAGACCGAAGGCCAGGCTGGAGCCACGACTGAAGAACCTGCGGAAGGGCAGGCCCAGACCGGAACCGAGACCGAAACAGAGGGTCAGGCCGGGGCAACCCCCACCGAGGAGCCCACCGAAGGCCAGGCGGAAGCACCTGCTGAGGAGCCCACGGAGGGTCAGGCCCAGACCGAACAACCGGCAGAAGGCCAGACCGAGACTGAAGGCACCGCTCAGACCGAGCAGCCTGCCGACAGCCAGGATCAGACCGAGACCGGCGCCATCGCCCCTGCCGAGGTAACGGTCGAGCAGAAGACCGAAATTAAGCAGGTCGTTCAGGAAGTGGATGTCGAGCCGATCGCAGTCGACCGCATTGACTTCGACCTCAACGTCGGCGTCGCGGTGCCGAGGACGATCGAGGTCCACCCGCTGCCGCCGCGCATCGTACGGATCGTGCCGGAATACGAAAACTATCTGTACTTCGTGCTGGCAGACGGCCGCATCGTGATCGTCGAACCCGACACGCTGAAGATCGTCGTCATCATCGTGTGACGGCCAATCCACGGCCTTTGTCAGGGGCGTCTCGCGGCGCCCCTGATGCGTTTGGCCGTCTCCTACTCCCCCAGCTCAGCCAGCCGGCGTTCTATGAAGCGGCGTTCGGGCTCCTGGCGGGTCAGCGACAGCGCTTGCAAGTAGGATGCGCGGGCGTCGGCCGTCCTGCCGAGCCGCCGGCAAAAATCGGCGCGGGCGGAATGCGCCAGATGATAATCCAGAAGCTCGCCGCGCGCGAAGATCGCGTCGATCAGCGCCAGGCCGGCCGCCGGGCCGTCGCGCATCGCGATAGCCGCGGCGCGGTTCAGCGCGATCACCGGCGACGGATCGGCTTTCAGCAATATGTCGTAAAGGCCGGCAATTTCGCCCCAGTCGGTCGCCACGGCATTGGGCGCATTGGCGTGGACGGCGGCGATGGCCGCCTGCAGCGTGTAGGGACCGAACCGGCGTGAAGCCAGCGCTCGCTCGAGCAGCGCCGTCCCTTCCTCGATCTGCTTCCGGTCCCACAGCGTGCGATCCTGGTCGGCCAGGAGCACCAGTTCTCCGGAGGGCGTACTGCGCGCGGCGCGCCGCGATTCCTGCAGCAGCATCAGCGCCAGAAGGCCTGTCGCTTCGGGCTCGGGCAGCAAGTCGACCAAGAGCCGCCCGAGCCGGATCGCCTCTCCGGAAAGATCGTGCCGGGTGAGTGAGGCTCCGGAGGAAGCGGAATAACCCTCGTTGAACACCAGGTAGATGGTGTGGAGAACGCTATCCAGCCTATCCGGCAATTCGGCCAGCGGCGGCACCTCATAAGGAACCCCAGCGTCGCGAATCCTGCCCTTGGCCCGCACGATGCGCTGCGCGAGCGTCGGCGCGGCAGCGAGAAAGGCTCGGGCAATCTCCTCGGTGGTCAGCCCGCAAACCTCGCGCAGCGTCATTGCGATCTGGGCGTCGGGCGGCAACGCCGGATGGCAGCAGGTGAAGATCAGCCGCAACCGGTCGTCCTCGATCTCTTCCGCTTCCTGCATCGCAGCATCCTGGTTCTCGGCGTCCAGCCGTTCGGCAATCTCGGTCAGCGAGGCGTCGAAACGGGCGCGGCGGCGCATCCGGTCGATCGCCTTGAAACGCCCGGCCGAAACCAGCCAGGCGCGCGGATTGGCCGGCGCGCCGTCGCGCCGCCATTGCTCCGAAGCCGCGGCGAACGCGTCGTGCAAAGCTTCCTCCGCCAGATCGAAATCGCCGAGCAGGCGGATCAGTGTGGCCAGCACGCGGCGCGATTCGGCCCGGTAGACCGCTTCGACCGTCCGTTCGATGCCGCGCGTCTGGTCCATTCTAATCCGCGTTCATCGCCGAGATCGGCCGCACCTCGATCGTGCCGTATTGGCCCACGGGAATATTGGCGGCAATCTCCACCGCCTCCTCCATCCCCGACGCCTCGATCAGGATGAATCCGCCCAGATGCTCCTTCGTCTCGGCATAGGGCCCGTCGGTGGCCGATACCTTGCCGTTCCTCGCCCGAACGATTTTGGCTGTTTCCGGCTGCTGCAGCGCGTCGGAGGTAATGTAAACGCCGCGGCGCTCGAGATCCTTGTCATATTCGATCGAGCGGCGCGTCAAATCCTTGCCCGCAGCCTCGTCCAAGGCCCCAAGCGTTTCGCCATCGAGATGCACCAGGCATAGATATCTCATCGCACCATCTCCTCCTCATCGATATAGGTGAGTTCTTCGAACGGCCGCACCTCGATGGTGCCGACGCGCGCCAGCGGCAGGTCGCCGGCGATCTTGATCGCTTCGTTGAGGTCGCGGGCCTCGATCAGCATGAAGCCGCCGAGATGTTCCTTGGTTTCGGCGAACGGCCCGTCGGTAACGCCCACCCTGCCGTTGCGGGTCCGCACGCTGACCGCATGCGGCGGCGTCTTCAGCGCCTGCGCCATGATGAGATGGCCGCTGCGCTCAAGCTCGACGTCGTTGTCGAGCGAGGCGTTGACGTAGCCGTCCCGCTCGCGCTGCGTCATCGCATCGAACTTGGCTTCCTCGAGATAGACCAGCAAAGCATATTTCATCGTTTGCCCTCGTGAATAAGTTTCCAGACATAACCTAGTCGCTCGGCGAAGCCGGAATTCGACAACGAGCCTAACAATTCATCGCGCAATTCCGCAAACGACGGACATGCCCAGCGAGTGGGGCCCCTGCTGCCAACCAAATTCCTGCTTCCGGTTCAGCCGGTTTTCACTCGGCCGCTGCGCGTTGCTCAGCAAGCGCGCCGATCACGGCTTCAGAGTCCGCCGTCCAGCCGAAAAGAAGCTCGATGGCAAGCAGCGACGCCTCGTGGTTGCTGCGCGGCGCGTCGGCGGCAATCAGCTCTGTCGTGCAATCTCTGAGCACGATGCAGCGGTAGTCGCGGAACGTCGCGTCGCGGACCGTCGACTCGACACATATGCTAGTCGTTGCCCCGGTGAATATCAGCGTGTCGATACCTCTGGCGCGCAGAATGGAGTCGAGGGGGGTTTCGAAGAAAGCGCTGAAGCGGTGCTTGGAAATCACCGCGTCTCCAGGGCGGGGGGAGAGTTCCCCAACAATCGCTGTATCCCAGGTGTCGCGCACCAGGATCTGACTGGCGCTGCCATCTGGCGCCGCAACGGTCCGCCCGATGTTCAGGCGCTTGTGCTTGATCCGGTGCGGCGCATCTTCGTTCCCGGCATCTGAGAGGTCGGCATTGTGCTCCTGCCTGGTGTAGACGATGAACAATCCCGCATTCCGAGCCGCTTCGAGCACTCTTGAGATGGGCTGGACGAGACGCTCGATCGGTGCGACGTCGAGGCCGGCAAGATCGAACATACCCCCGCGACTGCCGAAATCGTTCTGCATGTCGATAACGATGACGGCCGTCCGGCCCGTGTCGAAGCCGACCGATTCAGGCCTGGCGGCGATGGAAAGTTGCGTTCCCATACAGTTATCCCTCCCAAGTTGAATTCGCACGCTGACAGTCGCTTTGCAGGGCAACCATATCATGCATGCCGACTCCCCGTAACGTGTGACCCCAACGCGATTCGGCCCTCTGCACCGTTGTGAAGACGCCAGTCAAAATCGCGAGGCCATCCTCGCCAACCGCGAATGTCGGGGACGTCGGCAATCGACGCAGCCGCATCTTCCCCACCTCAGCCAGCGATTTTTTCTCGCACAAATGTCGATTTCACGCCGGCCGCTTCGATTATCCGGCGAGGCAGGAAAATGCTTCGCCGGGCCCCGCGCCGGTCTTCGCGGATCGAGAAAGGCGATGCGTCATGGATATGTCGATGATGATGATCACGAACCATATGGCCGAGGCGTCGAAGCACGGTCGCGGCAAGGCGTTTCAATGGACCGAGCACGACGGGCGCGATGTGGCCGCACGGCTTGTCGCCGCGACCCTGGTCCTCGCGATGGTTTTTGCATTGCTCGAACTCGGCAGTCCCCGCCAGCCGGCGGAAGGGACGATGGCCGCACAAGCCCATGTCACGGCATCAACTGGCCGCCATTCACTTCGATGACCTGGCCGGTGATATAGCCGGAGAGCAGCTCTGAGGAGAGGAACAGGTAGGCGCCGACGCATTCCTCGGGAGTGCCGGCGCGGCCCAGCGGAATGCCGGAAATCTGCGCCTTCATCTGCTCGGGCGATGTCCAGCGCTCGTGGAAGGGCGTGAGGATGAGGCCCGGCGCCACCGCGTTGACGCGGATCCTGTCGCCGACAAGTTCCTTGGCGAGGCCGCGCGTGACGTTGGAGACGAAGGCTTTGGCCGACCCGTAGACACCCGCGCCATTGCCGGCGCCGTTGCGCGCCGCCACCGAGGTCGTGTTGACGATGAAGCCACCGTTTTTCTTCAGCCACGGCAGGGCGACGCGGCAGGCGGTGACGACCGAGCGGGCGTTTAGGTCCATCACGGCGTCATACTGCGCGTCGGTCATCTCGCTGTAGGGGACGCGTCCAAGCATGCCGCCGGCATTGTTGACCAGCCCATCGAGGCGGCCGAAATGGCTGGCCGTCTCCTCCACGACACGGATCACGTCGGCCGAGACTGAAAAATCGCCCCTGACCAGGAAGACCTCGCCGCCCTTGTCATGGATTTCGGCGGCAAGCGCTTCAGCGGCTTCCGCGCTCGAATTGTAATGCAGACCGACGCGGCATTTCTGGGCGGCATAGGCCCGCGACAGCGCCGCTCCGATGCCTGTCGAGCCGCCGGTCACCAGCACGGCCTTGCCGGCGAGATCGGGGATGGTCAGCGTGCTTTCCTGTACGGGCATCGGGCAGTCTCCATAGCATTCGCAAGGCGTCGGCTCGCCCCCCGCGGGCCGCGCAGCTTCGTTCAAACCGGAGGTGCGCGTCAACAGCCGGGGGCCGCCACCGGATACAAAGGCGGGTGTTCGGTGGCGCCACCGATCAGATGGACTGAGGAATGCGCGCGATGACCTTGATCTCGAAATCGAAGCCGGCCAGCCAGTTCACGCCTACCGCGGTCCAGTTCGGGTAGGGCTTTTCACCGAACGCCTTCAGCTTTACGGCGGAAACCGCGTCGAACTGCGTGGCCGGGTCGGTGTGGAACGTAGTCACGTCAACGATGTCGTCGAACGTGCAATCGGCGGCCTTCAGCACTGCCGCGAGGTTGTCAAAGGCAAGCTGGACCTGCTTTTCGAAGACAGGCTCAGGCGAGCCGTCCTCGCGGGTGCCGACCTGGCCCGAGACGAACAGTAAGTCGCCCGAGCGGATCGCCGCCGAATAACGGTTGATCTCGTAGAGCGCCTGCCGGCCGGCAGGGAAGATCGCATCGCGTTTGGTCATTTTTTCTCCTGTTCAGACAAGGCAGGCTGGACCGCCCCCGCATGTCGGCATATCGGTACATACGCTCCGTATGTCAATGCGCATACGCGACGTATGTCTTTCGCAGGAGATGACGGGAGCTTGTGGGGAGCGGGCAGAGCCCCTTCTTCCTTCTCAGTGGCTCAACTGCGTCACTTGGGCGGGGGCCAATCCAAGAGCAAAGTGATGCCGAACCTTGGCGAAGCCTCGCGGAGATGCTCGACCTCTTCGGGTGTCGGCGGTCCCACGACTTCGCCCGGTTGAAGTTCGTGACCAGCTTCCTTGAGAAACCGGTCAAATAGAGCGGGGGTTCCGATCAAGATGTATCTGCAAGGGTTTCCGCTCATGTTCATGAGCTGGTGCGGAATGCCGCGCGGCAGGAAGATGCTCTCGCCCGCAGTCAGCCGTCGAGGCCGGCCGTCGATCACCGCAGTCAGCTCGCCTTCGATGATGTAAACCGTCTCGTCGTCCTTGGCGTGGACATGGATCGGCGTCCTCGTGTTTCCGCCGCTTTTGTTCTCGAAGAGGCAGAACTGCCCCGCGGTCTGTTCTCCGGACAGCAGGCGTTTCATGACGACGCCTGCAAGAACGAACTCCTTGCCGTCGATATCACTCATTGTCGTTTCTTTTCCATGGGTCGTGCAGGGAAGGGTGGCGTAGACGGCATCTCAAATTAGCAGTAGGTCGGGCTCAACAATAAATGTTCAGCCTGGCCAATCGAAACTCTGGGCAGCGCGAACCATTGCCGCCGTCGCCGGGCTGTACGGCCGGCCCGGAACGCTCGCCAGGGCCACCGTGCGCGCCACGGCGGGTTCGATCAGCGGGCGCTGCAGAAGTTCCGGCGATGTCACCGAATATTCCGGCATGAAGGCGAAGCCGATCCGCGCCAGAACCATTGACTGCACCCAATCCTCGCGCTCTGAGCGAAAGCGGGCATAAAGGCTGACGTTCTGTTCCCGACAGACGCTCATAACCATGTCGCGCATTTCGCAAGACAGACGATCGACATAGGGCTCTTCAGAGAGATCGACCAACTTGATTGCATTGAGGGTCGCAAGCCGGTGATCCGGCGGGAATACGACGACGTAGCGCTCGCTGTAGAGATCATGGACGCGGAAGGTCGTTCCCATTCCTTCCAGCGGATTGAGAACGGCCAGATCGAGATCGCCATTCTCAAGCCTGTTTCTCAGCTCCTGAACGCTCGCTTCGCTGACTTCAAGCTCAACGCCATGATAGTCGCGCTGGAACTTCGCGAGGAACCGGGCGAGCTTCACATGACCGATGGTCGACATGACGCCGAGGCGGATCGGCACTTGGTTGAGCAGCCTGAAATTATCGGCAAGCGTCCTGGTTGCATTGGCCTCCTGCATGATCTGCTGAAGATGAGGCAGGATGGAGCGGCCGAACTCGCTCAGGAGCACGCGCTTTCCCTCGCGGTGGAACAGGGGCGCGCCAAGCTCGCCCTCAAGCGTCTTGACGGCCTTGGTGAGGGCCGGCTGAGACACATTGCAATCGGTGGCCGCCTTCGTGAAATTCAGCATCTTCGCGGCGGCAAGCACGTAGCGGACCTGAAACATCTCCATGGCGAGCCCTCCCGAGCGGATCCACGAGACGATATTGTAACCTCTTCATCGATAACTGTCGGCTATCGATCAATGAAAAACTTGTCGTTCTCTTTCGCTTGCCGTTGCGATCAACTCCTGTGATCACTGGTCCAAAGGAGGAGATCTTGAAATGACCGTTTATATGGTGGAACGCGACCTCAAAGGCATCAGCATGGAAGCTCTGGGAGGGGCGCAGAAGGCGGCAATCAGCAAGGCCGCCGAGATGACGTCCAAGGGCACGGATATCAAATATCTGCGCTCGACCTTCGCACCGGAGGACGGGCGCTGCATGTGCCTGTTTGACGCTGTCTCCGATACCGACGTGAAGCGCCTGAACGACGATGCGGGGCTGCCCTATCACAGAATCGTGCCGGCGCTCGATCTTACGCCATAAAGCCAAGACGGCAGGCTCGGCATGAGCATTCGGGCCCGGTGTTCTTGCGGAGTCATGCGCAGCAAAAGCAACGTGGTGGCTGACTGGAGTCGACCCGAAGCAGTCATCGACGCCGTGCGGCCGCAAAGACGCGAAAGGGTCGAAGCCGAATTCGAACCGACACCACCGCCATCCGAATCCGGTTGCGCCGGCCACGGTTCGCAGCTATGGAAAAATCATGAACTCGATTTCGAACACGATGCTCTGGTGGTGGGCCTGCTGATAGCGGCCTGTTGAGCGCGTGCGCGTTTGAAAACTTGGTGGCCGCAACGGAATTCCGGGCGGCCATTTGTTTTTGACGATGCCCGGAACCCGCCGGCCAAGGAACGGATGGAGACGGGAAATGTCGATCGAAACGCTTGAAAACGGCGCCGAACGGTTCATCACGGCCGGCGGCATCGCCATTACCCGGCAACGTCACGACACCGCCTATGCCGGCGCGATAGAGACTTATATTGACGGGCTGAACAGCCGGCGCGGCGCAGTCTTCTCCTCCAATTACGAATATCCGGGCCGGTACACGCGCTGGGATACGGCGATCATCGACCCGCCGCTGGTGATTTCGGCGCGCGGCCGCGCCATGCGGATCGAGGCGCTGAACGGTCGCGGCGAGATCCTGCTTCCCGTGATCGCGCGCGCCGTTTCGGCCGAAAAGGATGTTACTTTCACCCAGACGACGAAGCGCCGCTTGGCGTTGACGGTGGCCGAGCCCGGCCGCGTCTTCACCGAGGAGGAGCGCAGTCGCGTGCCTTCGGTATTCACCGTGCTGCGCGTCATCACCGCTTTGTTCAAATCCGACCAGGACGCCAATCTCGGCCTCTACGGCGCATTCGGCTACGATCTCGCTTTCCAGTTCGACCCGGTCGAGCACACGCTGGAACGCGCGGAGAGCCAGCGCGACCTGGTGCTTTACCTCCCCGACGAAATACTGGTCGTGGACCATCATCAGGCAAAAGCCTGGCACGACCGGTACGACTATGCCGACGCTGGCTTCTCCACCGAAGGCCTGCCGCGTGACAGCGAGGCTGAACCGTTCCGGCCGTCGGACCGCATTCCGCCGCGTGGCGACCATGAGCCTGGCGAATATGCAAAGATCGTCGCCAAGGCCAAAGAGAGTTTTCAGCGCGGCGACCTGTTCGAGGTCGTGCCCGGACAGATGTTCTACGAGCGCTGCGACACCGCGCCGTCCGAAATCTCGCGCCGGCTGAAGCTGATAAACCCCTCGCCCTATTCCTTCTTCATCAATCTCGGCGAAGGCGAATATCTGATTGGCGCGTCGCCCGAAATGTTCGTGCGCGTCAACGGCCGCCGCGTCGAGACCTGCCCGATCTCCGGCACCATCAAGCGCGGCGACGACGCGATTTCGGACAGCGAGCAGATCCTGAAACTGCTCAATTCCAAGAAGGACGAATCCGAGCTGACCATGTGCTCGGACGTCGACCGCAACGACAAGAGCCGTGTCTGCGAGCCAGGCACGGTGCGCGTCATCGGCCGGCGTCAGATCGAAATGTATTCGCGCCTGATCCACACCGTCGACCACATCGAGGGCCGGCTGCGCGAAGAGATGGACGCGTTCGATGCGTTTCTCTCCCACGCCTGGGCAGTCACCGTCACCGGCGCGCCAAAACTCTGGGCCATGCGCTTCATCGAGAAACACGAAAAAAGCCCGCGCGCCTGGTATGGCGGGGCGATCGGCATGGTGCATTTCAACGGCGACCTGAACACCGGCCTGACGCTCAGGACCATCCGCATAAAGGACGGGATCGCAGAGGTGCGCGCCGGCGCTACATTGCTGTTTGATTCCGTGCCGGAAGAAGAAGAAGCCGAAACCGAACTGAAGGCATCTGCCATGCTCTCCGCCATCCGCGACGCCAAGGCCGGCAATTCCGCAGCCGCCGAACGAACCGGCGCCCGCGTCGGCGACGGGGTGAACATCCTGCTCGTCGACCACGAGGATTCATTCGTCCACACGCTGGCCAATTATTTCCGTCAGACAGGCGCGACGGTATCGACCGTGCGCTCGCCCGTCCCCGATGAGGTGTTCGATCGGCTGAAGCCCGACCTCGTCGTGCTGTCGCCCGGGCCCGGCACGCCGAAGGATTTCGATTGCGCCGCAACCATCAAGAAATCGCGAGCCCGCGACCTGCCGATCTTCGGCGTCTGCCTCGGGCTGCAGGCGCTGGCGGAAGCCTATGGCGGCGAGTTGCGCCAGCTTCACATCCCGATGCACGGCAAGCCGTCGCGCATCCGCGTATCCAAGCCCGGCGTGATCTTCTCCGGCCTGCCCAAGGAAGTCACCGTCGGCCGCTACCACTCGATCTTCGCCGATCCGGTGCGGCTGCCCGACGACTTCATCGTCACCGCCGAGACCGAGGACGGCGTCATCATGGCCTTCGAGCACAAGAAGGAGCCGGTGGCCGCGGTTCAGTTCCATCCCGAATCCATCATGACGCTCGGCCAGAACGCCGGCATGCGCATGATCGAAAACATCGTCGCCCATTTGCCAAGGAAGGCGAAGGACAAGGCGGCGTGAGGACGCAGACGGTTCTTCCTTCTCCCTGTTCACGGGGAGAAGAGAGCTAATCGCCATGCCCGCCAAGCAAAAAGTCGCAACCCTCGCCTTCTGGTCGATCGTTGTCGCCTTCGTGGTGATGAGCTTGAAGTTCATCGCCTGGAGGCTGACCGGCTCGGTCGCGCTCTATTCGGATGCGCTGGAATCGATCGTCAACGTGATCGCCGCCACCGCCGCGTTCTGGGCGATCCGCATCAGCCACACGCCCGCCGACCAGGACCACCCCTTCGGCCACCACAAGGCCGAATATTTTTCGGCCGTGCTGGAAGGCGTGCTCATCGTGGTCGCCGCGCTGCTGATCCTCGCCGAGGTGTGGCGGGCATGGCAGATGCCGGTGAGGCTCGACCAGCCTTGGCCCGGGCTTGCCGTCAACGGAGCGGCCACCGCGATCAATCTTGTCTGGGCGACGCTCCTGATCCGCACCGGCAGGTCGCACAGGTCGCCGGCGCTGGTGGCCGACGGCAAGCACATCATGACCGACGTGATCACATCGATCGGCGTCATCGCCGGCCTGATCGGTGCGGTGGCCACCGGCTGGACAATCCTCGACCCGGCGCTGGCCGTGATCGTTGCGCTCAACATCCTGTGGCAGGGCTGGCACGTCATCGGCTCCTCGGTCCAGGGCCTGATGGACCGCGCCGTCGGCACCGAAGAACATATGCGCATCCGCGACATCATCTCGGCCAACTCGAAAGGCGCATTGGAGGTGCACGACCTGAAGACGCGCATCGCCGGCCGCGCCACATTCATCGAGTTCCATCTCGTCGTCGATGCCGGCATGACCGTCGGCGAAAGCCACGTCATCTGCGACCGCATCGAGGATGCGCTGAAGGCGGAAATCCCTTCGGTTCGCGTCATCATCCATGTCGAGCCGGACGACGAGGCGAAACTCCCGCCTGGAACATCAGCCGTGCCCTTCGCTTGAAGCGCGGGGCGGGAATTCTGCTCAGGCCGCGCCGGCCGTTTTCCTCTCCTGCCGCCCGCTTTCGAACTCGCGCTCCATGACGTGCCGCACGAAGCGGAACAGGAGCGGATTGAAGATTTCGGCCGCCGTCCAGAACGGCGCATGCCCCGCCCCCGCGATGATGTGGCAGCGCCCGTCCCACAGGGTTTGGTAGGAAAGCCCTGCGACATAGCCCAGGCGGACGAACGGATCGTCCGCGCCGTTGACCATCGCCACGGGCACATCCGCGTTTTCGACGACCCGCTTCTGGTCCGCGCCGGCGCCAAGCATCATGCTCTTGAACACGTTGGTGCGGACGCGGCCGTCGGCGCGGCGGATCATATCGAGGAAGGCGGGGTCTGCGCCGCCTCCGAAGCACAGTTGCTCGAAGCGCTCGGCGTCGCGCTCGCTGTAGCTTCGCTTCGAGGCGAGCAGCAGATCCCAATGGGTGTGGAAGCCGCGCAGCAGGCCGAGCGGTCCGCGCGCCACGGGCGGCGCTCCGGTCAGCATCAGCCCGGCGACGGCCGGATGCGAAGCCATCAGTTCCATCGCCACATGCCCGCCGAGCGACCAGCCGTAGACCAGCGCGCGCTTTATGCCGAGTTGCTCAAGAACATCGGTGACAGCCGCCGCCAAGCCGCTGATCGTATATGTCGCCGCGGGATCGAAGGCGTCGCTCGACTGGCCGTGGCCGGGCAGGTCGATCGCGACCATGCGGTGGACTTCGGCGAGCGGGCTGGAAAGCTGCTTCGCAAACATTTGCCGCGCCCCGCCGGACCCGTGAAGCATCAGGATGGGCAGCCCCTTGCCGGAGGTCTCGCTGAGCCGGATTTCGGCGTGGCGCGTCTGGATTGTCTTGTCGACGACAGGCATTCGGCTGCGTCCTCGCGGTATGGTTTCGCGCGATCTTCGCAGCAAGCGCTGTACGGGCGGTGTACGTTGGTGGTTAACAAGTTCTTATCGGCGCAACCTTTGCTTGCCATCGTCGGCTGCCCGCGGCTACTTTGGCCGTCGGGGAATTTCTCCTTGTCAGGGTCCCGATGCAGCTGGTTCTCGATCTCGTCATCTCGGCTGTGAGCGTCCTTGTGATCGCCTCCTACAGCTGGTCGCTTCGCGGCCACTTCGCGTCTTCGAAAATGCCGGCCGGCGCAAAGGTCATCTCCGCCGGCGTCGTCGCGACATCCGTGTTCTTTCTCTATCTTGTCTGGAGCCAGCACCAATCGGCCGCCGCACAGGTAGCCGGGCTCTGCATCCAGCTGGCCGGCGCAGCCTTGTTCTGGGCGGCGATATCGGCTTCGCGCAAGGCGCGGCTGCGTTTCGCCTTCGACCCGGAGAACCCCCACGGCATAGTCACCGGCGGCCCCTACCGCTATCTCCGGCATCCCTTCTACACGTCCTACCTGCTGTTCTGGTCGGGCTGGGCCATCGCCGCCTGGTCGGCATGGACGATCCTGCCGGTCGCCATTTTTGCGGTGATCTATGTCACGGCCGCACTGGCGGAGGAGAAGAAATTCCTGGGTACGCCGCTGGCCGGCGACTATGAAGCCTACAAGGCGCGCGCAGGCTTCTTCTGGCCCCGGTTCGGCGGCTAGACGCCGTTAACCTCCGCATGAAACCTTTTCGCGCCGGTGCTGTTGTCGGGCGATGCGAGGATATATTATGGAACTTCATCGAGGCCGGCTGATCGATCATCTTCATCTGCGCGCGAAGGATCTGGAGGCCAGCAAGCGCTTTTACCGGACAGGATCATCAGAGCCGGTTCAATGACGCTTCTCCTTGTTTCCAGAGCCAACCGTCAACGTTGAGTATGCTCCAGCGCCGCAACCAATACCTCGTCCATGGACCAAATCGCGAGATTATCTCGGCTGGCATCGACCAAAGGTTGCGTCTAAGACGACGAGATGCATCCGGATTCGCAGTCCCCCGCGCCCGGTCCGATGGGCGGTAGGCCGCCCTGGCTGCAATGGATGCTGCTTTTCGCGGTGTCGGCTGTTTTCGCCTTCATCCTCGAATGGGCGGACCTGCCCGCCGCGCTGCTGATCGGGCCAATGCTGGCCGGCATAGTAGCCGGCACGAACGGCGCGACCGTGCGCCTGCCCAAGCCCGCGTTCTTCGCCGCGCAGGCGATCATCGGCTGCCTCATCGCCGCCTCGATAGAATTGGAAATCCTGACCTTCTTCATGCGCGATTGGCCGCTGTTCCTCGGCGCGGTCGTGTTGACCGTCGCGGCGTCCAGTTTCCTCGGCTGGCTGATCAGCCGCTGGAAGGTCCTGCCCGGCACGACCGCGGTCTGGGGCTCGGCGCCGGGCGCGGCGACCGCCATGGTGCTGATGGCCGAAACGTTCGGCGCCGACGCCCGCCTCGTCGCTTTCATGCAGTATCTGAGGGTGATATTCGTCTCGGTAACCGCCGCCCTTGTCGCGCGGCTCTGGATCGACACGTCGGGCGTCGAACCGCCCGCCACCGTGTGGTTTCCGGGGATCGAATGGCCGGCTTTTTCCGCCACGCTCGCCGTCGCATTCGTCGGCGGCCTGGTCGGACGGCTACTCCGCCTGCCCTCGCCCTATTTCCTCGGCAGCCTGATCCTCGGCGTCGCGCTGCATCTCGGCGGGCTCGTCGATTTCCAACTGCCCGAATGGCTGCTCGCCGTCAGCTACGCGGTCATCGGTTGGAGCATAGGCCTGAATTTCACCCGCACGATCCTGCGCCACGCGGTCCGCGCGCTGCCGCAGATCGTGCTGTCGATCCTGGCGTTGATGGCGTTCTGCGGCGGGCTCGCCTGGCTGCTCCACCGCCATCTCGGCATCGACCCGCTGACCGCCTATCTGGCAACCAGCCCCGGCGGTATGGATTCCGTCGCCATCATCGCGGCGGCGTCGGACAGCGTGAACCTGTCCTTCGTCATGGCGCTGCAGATGGCGCGGTTCCTGTTCGTGCTCCTGTTCGGCCCGGCGCTGGCGCGCCTGGTGGCCAGGAGCGTGAAAAGCTGAGAAGCGTGACGAACGCCCGGAGGCGGAAGTCGCCCCCCAAGCGTCTCAGAGCTTCTGCGCTGTCTTCACGACCCGGGAGCACTTGATCTTGATGTATTCGTCGGGTCCGCGTCGGGCGATCGACGTAGCCGCAATCAGCGACTGGCCCTGAAGTCCGCAGGAGACCACACTCTGGGTCTGCGGGCCGCTGATCACATCGAGCGCTGTTTCGATCTGGCAGTCCGCCGGAGAAAGGTTCACCGAGCAGACGAGTATCATTATCTGGAGCATTGCCTTCACCCCCGTGAATGGTTTGCTCCTCCCTTCGCAGGACGAGCTTACACAAGCCGTGCTGCACTGCAACATAAATATTGCAGCGCAACAAATGCCACTGTCGTGGACTGCTGTGTGAAGCCCTATCGACGGCGCGCCTCCGTCAGAAGGCGCCATCCCCCACTTGTCCCCTGTACGCCACTCTTGTATATGCTGATTCATGGCTTCGCGCTCGAACATTCGTTCCGTCCGCCCGTCTTTCGCGGGCGAGACCGCGCGCGCCCTCTCTTCAGCCCTGCTGCTTCTCGGCCTTATCGGCGATCGCCGGGCTCGCTGAAGGAGCGCCCGGCGGTCGATCTGCCGCTTGAGGCGCATGCTCCTTGCCATCATCCATAGAACAGCCGATTGAGGCGCTGTCCTGGGCTTTGCAGCCGGGTGCGCCAGGAGACGAGAGATGAACATGCAAGAACAGATCCGAGCCACGAAGGGGATGCCCGACGCGGCGCGCAAATACCAATCCTACCCGGCTGTCGGCCTCACCGACCGCACCTGGCCGTCAAAGCGTATAGAAACGGCGCCGATCTGGTGCTCGGTCGACCTGCGCGACGGCAACCAGGCGCTGATCGACCCGATGGGACATGAGCGCAAGGCGCGCATGTTCCAGTTGCTGCTCGACATGGGCTTCAAGGAGATCGAGATCGGCTTTCCCTCGGCCTCGCAGACGGATTTCGACTTCGCACGCTGGGCGATCGAGCAAGGCGGCGTGGCCGACGACGTATCGCTGCAGGTGCTGGTGCAATGCCGGCCGGAGCTCATCACGCGAACTTTCGAATCGCTCCAGGGCGCCACGAACCCGATCGTTCACTTCTACAATTCGACCAGCGAATTGCAGCGCCGTGTGGTGTTCGAGAAGGACGTGCGCGGCATCAGGCAGATCGCCACCGACGCCGCCAAGATGATCACCGACATGGCGGCCAAGGCCGGCGGCGGATACCGCTTCGAATATTCGCCGGAGAGTTTTACCGGCACCGAACTCGAGGTGGCGCTGGAGATCTGCAACGCAGTCGCCGAGATCGTCAGGCCGACGGCCGAGAACAAGCTCATCATCAACCTGCCTGCGACGGTGGAGATGGCGACGCCCAACATCTATGCCGACCAGATCGAATGGATGTGCCGCAACCTCGACAACCGCGAAAACCTGATCGTCTCGCTGCATCCGCACAACGACCGCGGCACGGGGATCGCAGCGACCGAATTCGGCCTGATGGCTGGCGCCGACCGTGTCGAGGGCACGCTGTTCGGCAATGGCGAGCGCACCGGCAATGTCGACATCGTGACGCTGGCGCTCAACATGTACACGCAGGGCCTCGACCCCGAACTGGACTGTTCCGACATCAACCGGATGAAGGACGTGTTCGAATATTCGAACCAGATGAAGATCCCCGAGCGCCACCCCTACGTCGGCGAACTCGTCTATACGGCGTTTTCCGGATCGCACCAGGACGCGATCAACAAGGGCATGAAGGCGATCAGGAAAGCCAACACGCCGCTCTGGGAGGTGCCATATCTGCCGATCGACCCAAAGGATGTCGGCCGCAGCTACGAGGCGATCATCCGCATCAACTCGCAGTCCGGCAAGGGCGGCATCGCCTATGTGCTGCAGGCCGATTATGGGCTGAACTTGCCGCGCAACCTCCAGGTCGAATTCCGCGAGGATATCCAGGCGATCACCGACGCGGAAGGCAAAGAGGTGCCCTCGAAGCGCATCTACGACCGCTTCATCGAGCTTTACGTGGATCAGCCGGGTGCGCGGCTCAAATTCGTCGACCACCAGACATTCCCCGATACCGAGCACAAAGGCCGGCGCGTGATCGAGGCGGTGATTCTCGACGGCGGCAAGGAAGTGACCATCACCGGCAGCGGCACGGGACCGATCGATGGCTTCGTCGACGCGCTTTCGCGCCATATCGGCGTCGACATGACGGTGCTGGACTATTCCGAGCACTCCATGCAGCGCGGCTCGAACGCGTCGGCGATATCCTATGTCGAAGTCGAGCATCCGGGCGGCCGGCTGTTCGGCGCCGGCATCAACACCAACATCGTCGCGGCCTCGCTCGAGGCCGTGATTTCGGCCACCAACCGGATCGTCGGCTAAGCCGAGCTTGACAGAAGCTCCGCCCGGGTTGATTTCGGGCGGGGAAACTCCGCGGATCGAGACGTGCGCGCTTGTGCAGGCTCGGCTGGCGGCGCTATGATCGGCCGTTCGGTGCCGGTCTCGAAAGGTTCGACGCTTGCAACACAAGACGCCTGCCGCCCCCGCAGTGCGCGAAACGCTGGAGCGCATCCTGGCCAGCGAGACCTTCGGACGGTCCGAACGCGCTCGCAATCTTCTGCGCTATCTCGTCGAGCAGGAACAGGCGGGCCATGCGGACCGGCTGAAAGGCTTTGCCATCGCCGTGGACGTGTTCGGCAAGGACGCGGATTTCGATCCTTCCACCGATGCCGTGGTACGTGTGCAGGCGGGCCGGCTTCGCGAACTGCTTGGCCACTATTTCGCGACGGAAGGGGCGGCCGACGCTATCCGCATCACCGTTCCCCGCGGCAGCTATATTCCGGCCTACGAAATAGACCCGGAGCGGCACGCGCCCGCTAGCAACGGCGCGCAGCTGCCGCCGGACGGGCAGACGCTGCATGCCGAAGCGGTGGAGGCGGTCCACGGCATCGATCCGGCGCTGGCCGCCGTGGAAGGCGCCATACCTCCTTCCGGCGCGCAGATGATGCGGCAGGTCAAGCTCTTCTGGGGCGCTATGGCCGTCATCATCCTGATGCTCGGCTTCCTGGTCTACCGCATCAACGATCCCGCGCCCGGCGAACAGGTGGCGGCCTCGGCAAGCGGAATTCCAGCCGAGACCAGCAGCATCGATGCAGCGGCCGAGGCGTTGCCACCGGTCTATATTTCGCTGAAATCGCAAGCCGAGGGGCCGGTGCGGGTCGCATCCGTGCTGCGCACCGCCCTGTCCGGCTTCGACACGGTCGATTTCATCGGCCGCGACCTCGAACAAGAAACGCCGGTAAACCCGCTGCAATTCGTTTTCCGGGTTGGCTTGGGCCTTGCCGAAGGCGAGGTCTCGATCGAGCTGCAGCATAGCGCGAGCGGCAAGGTGCTGCTGTCGCGCGTCTTGCCGGCGTCCGATGTCGGCACCGCGAAGCTCGACGACACGATCGCGGATATACTGAGCTCCACGGTACCGGCCTCCGGGACCATCTACGGCCATATCGACCAACTGGGAGTGCAGACCGGCCTGACCGCCTGCCTGCTGCTCAACGACGATTATTATCTCGCCGAATCCGAGGAGAAGCACGAGGCGGCCTATCGCTGCTTCGAGGAGCTTGCCCGCGAGAATGCCAAATCTCCTCTCATCTATGCCGAAATGGCTTCGCTGCACATGGAGGCGGTGCGCGACGGCTACCGCTACCCGCCCGCCGCGACCGCCGATCAGGCGCTGGCGCTCGGCTACCGCGCGGTGCAGATGGTCGCGACCAGCCCCTACGCCCACCGCTCCTACGGCTTCCTCAACTCGCGCATCGGCAATTCCGAAGAGGCGACGCGCTGGATGCGCAAGGCCTATGAACTCAACACCTACGACCTCTCCATGGCTGCGGCCTATGCCTACGCGTTGATCTTCTCCGGCAGCTACAAAGAGGGCGCGGCGATCATGGAGCGCGCGGTGGAGGCGTCGAGTGCGCATCCGAGCTGGTGGGACTACGGGCTGTTCCTGGCGCAGTTCATGCTGGACGACACGGCTAGCTCGGCGCGCGCCGCCGAGTCGCTGGCGACGGCCAAGCGCGGGCACTATCTCGCCGTGCGCGCCATTGCCGCCGATTGCACTGGAAAGCCCGAACTGGCGAGGCAATTGGTCAACGAGATCGTGCTCGAGCATCCGAAATTCGCAGCCGATCCTCGCGCATTCTTCGTCGAGGGCCAGTATCCGCCTGCGATGACCGAAAAGCTGCTCGGCGCCCTTCGGCACGCCGGCTTGGGCGGCCCGAGTTGAGGCTGTTCGCCCGCGAGGTCGGTGCGATCGCCCCCGCGATCGTGTTCCTGCACGGATTTGGCGGCAGCCATGACACGTGGCGGGCGATCGCCGACGCGTTCGCCGGCGAACACCAGACCATCGCCTATGACCTGCCGGGCCATGGCCGGTCGCTTCACTGGCCGGACGCCGGTCCGCCGAAAGTCGCCGTCGGGGCCGTATTCTCGGACCTGGATGCCCGCGGCATCCGCACGGCTCACTTCGTTGGACATTCGATGGGCGGAGCCATTGCGGCGCTGGCCGCGATCGGACAGCCGGACCGGGTGGCGTCGCTGACCCTGCTCGCGCCGGGGGGCTTCGGCGAGGAGATCAACGGGCCGTTGCTGCGCCGCTACGCCGCTGCCCGCTCCGCAGACGAGATTCGTGAGTGCCTGAAAGCGATGTCGGGCCCGCAGGCGGTTGTTGACGATGACGCGGTGCGCGAAGCCGTTGAGATGCGCGCAATACCCGGCCAGACCGAAAAGCTGGTCGAGATCGCAGCCGCCATAACCCGCAACGACCGGCAGGGCGCTATATCGCGCGAGAGCCTTTCCGCCCTGCCCATGCCGGTCGCGGCGGCCTGGAGCCGCGAGGACAGCGTGCTTCCCTACAGCCAGGCGGAGAAGCTGCCGCCGCATTTCGTGCTCCATAGCATCGAGGGAAAAGGCCACTTGCTGCCGCAGGAAGCCCCCGGCTTTGTGGCCGACATCGTCCGCCGCACCATCGCCGACGGGGCACTGCAATAGCCCGAGCAACGCACTGTTTGACGGCTTGCCGCGCAGCACAGGCTGTTTTCGCCGCCTGTTTATGTTAACAATTCCTTAAAAGCCCCGTCGAGGTTGGAGCCCGGCCATGAGTGAAGCAGGCGAGAATGTAACGCCCCTCGATCAGGGACGAAGACTGTCCGACGCGATACGCGACGTGAAGAATGCCGCCGCCGACCGCGACGACGTGGTCGTGGAGATGCGCGAGGCGAGCCGGATGAGGCTCGACCTGCTCGCCGCCGAACTTGCGCCGGTCTTTGCCGAAGTGCCCGCCGATGTCGACATTTTCGACTTCGCGGTTTCATCCGGCCTGCAGCCGCGCCTGTGGATCGACGCCGTCAGCCACGTAACGATGGGCCGTGACCGCCGCACCTACCGCTTCCTGAGGGATACGCGGATCGGCCGCGTCGTGCTTGCCGAATCGACGGATATGAAGCCTGTTGCCGACCAGGTGACGCTTTACGTCGCCGAGCGCATCGTCGAGCGTCAGCGCCTGATGGACGGAAGCGCCGAACCCGCCATCCCTGGCGCATTGAAGTCCTCCGTCGCGGAGGCGTCCGAACCGCTGCGCGCGAAGCGCAACGGCTGGGCGGCTTTCCTGTCAGGACTCGGGCTGGTGGTTGCCGGCGCGCTGGTCGGGCTCGCCGCCTCGGTGGCGCTGCTGTGGGACCGGCTCGCCGCGATGGGGATCGGGTTCTAGAGCAAGCCGCCCGATTTCGGAATCGGGCATCTCGCTCTAGCTTTTTGTTTTCGCATCGTTTTTGCCGAAAACCGGCATCCACTTTTCGGGACGATGCTCTAGCCCGCCCTTTCCGGAACCAGTGACCCAGGAGTCAGGTTGACCGAAACGATGTCGGAAGGCGGTATCGCCGGGCCGGTAAGGCCGCGCCGCGTCAAGCGGATTGCCCAGGCGCCGGCTTCTCCGTCGATGTCGAGGAGGTTGTACTGCGCGGCCGGCTTGGAATCGCCGGGCGCCTGGCCCCCTGCGGCCGCGCCGACCACCGGCACCTGTCCGTCGCGCCCGCCGATCCAGTAGAGGGTCGGCATATGCGAATGGCCGTGCAGCACCAGTTCGGCGCCGTGCTTGTGGATCGCGGTCTGGAAAAGGCCGATGCCGAACATTCGCTTATGTTGGGGCACCGCCCCGCGCACCGGCGGATGATGCAGCATCACAACCCTGAACAGGCCGCGTTTCGCTGCCTGGTCGAGCATGCCGCCGAGCCGGTGCGACTGGTCCTCGCGAAAGAAGCCGCTCGCCATGAACGGGGCGGTGGCGCGCGCGGTCGACACGCCGATGAGCGCGACCTGCCCGCGGACCCGCATATAGGGGAAGCCGTTCCGGTCTGCCGGCGGGCTGGCGCCGTCGCCCGTCATCCATGGTCCCCAGGCGCGGCAGGTCTTGTCGAAGGCGCCGGGCACGTAGGCGTCGTGGTTTCCCGGCACCACCGAGATATCGTCGGGCCTGCCGAGCGCCTCTAGCCAGATCCGCGCCAGTTCGATCTCCGCGTCCAGCGCCAAATTGACCAGATCGCCGGTAACGGCCAGATGGTCGGGCCGCGAGGCCTGCATGTCGGCTACGATCGTGCCCAGCACGCCCTCCGTCAGCACGCGGCGGCGGTTGCGGTGCCAGTTGACGTAGCCAACCATCCGCTTGGAGACGAGTTCGCGATAGGATACATCGGGAAGCGGCCCCAGATGGACGTCGGAGAGATGTGCGAGCCTGAACATTCAGCCCTTTTAGGATACCGACGCCAGCCTTTCCAGCGGTGGATGCCGGCCTGATGCCGAACGCATTTGGAAACGATCCGTTCCGGCAGACGGGATGGCCGGGCGTGCGCCGGCGGCTCTTCCATTTTTACTTCCTGATGCGCCGCCCGATGACGTTGGGCGTTCGCGGGCTCGTGCACGATGCGGAGACAAATTCCGTATTCCTGATCCGCCACACCTATGTGCCCGGCTGGCAGCTTCCGGGCGGCGGCGTGGAACTCGGCGAAACCATGCCGGAGGCGCTGGAACGCGAATTCGTCGAGGAAGGCAACATCGTCTTCACCGCCCCGCCCGTGCTGCAATCGCTGCATTTCAACCGGCAGGCGAGCCGGCGCGACCACGTGGCGCTTTACCTGATCCGCGACTTCAGCCAGTCCGGACCCAAGCTGCCCGACCGCGAAATCGCCGAAGCCGGTTTCTTTCCGCTCGACAGGCTGCCCGACGCCACCACGCCGGCCACGCTGCGGCGGATCGCCGAGATTTTCGACGGCGAGCAGCCATCGCCGTTCTGGTGAAAGAACTTGCATTGCTTGTGACCTGAGACCCTATTCTCCTCCGGTTTGAGGCAGAGTCCTGGGTTTCGTTTGTGGCCTCATGCGGCCTGTTTTTCCAGTGTGGATTTCATTGCGAACTCGGCTGGCGGCATGTTGCCGAGGGCCGAGTGGGGTCTGTGG
>DASZDZ010000043.1:0-4023 GCA_035941355.1 Pseudaminobacter sp. | reverse complement strand
CGATGCCGCAGGCTGGCCAAGGACTGGGAGAAATCCATCGCCTCCGCAGAAGCCTGGATATACGTCGCCCACATTCGCCTGCTCACACGCAGGCTCGCAAGAGCTTGATATCAAAACATCCTTTTTGATTCAGGCTCTAAGGCAAAACGTGGACTAGTTCGGCGAGCGCGCGCGCAGGGTACGCACAGCGACCTCGATCCCATTGCCGTCCGACGCTATGCGACAGGTCCAGGTCGCCATGGTTGCCGCTGCCTCTCTTGCCCCATTCTTTCGACATTGGCGCGGCAGGTAGGTCCTGGTCGGCCGGGTGCGATACAGGAGAGGCAAGGAGGTCCTTCTGCACATGACCCTAACGGATGTGCGGGACGAGGATTAGTGCGCCCTGCAGATCACTTTACTGAACACAGCGCTGCCCTGGTCGAAGGCGGCGCGAAGGTTCTGCAAAGCTGCTTCATCATCTATAGTATCGACCAAAATACCCGACGATCCCCAGAAGATCATCAGGGGCGTTGAGTAGTTCGAGGACCGAACAGAGTTCCTGCATAGAGGCGATCCGGGCTGTATGTCCGTCGCGGCCGGTCTTCGGCACAATGATCTCTGCTTCCGCCATCGAAATCTACGCTCTGCTGCCGCTCAGATTGATGGAGCCCGAGTCGCTGGAAAACGGGGGCACACGATCGCTCTGCGCCTCTCATGCGCCGCCAGTACATGCGTGGTCGACGCCCGAGAGTGAAGTATCAGTATAGTGAAATCGTCGACCAGAGGCAGCCTGTGCGAAAGTAGGACTCCTACCTCTTCTGCCCCATCGCTATTTGCAGCAACAGAGTCATTCGATCCGGCAGACGATCTCCTCGTGCATCCAGCCGATGCGGTTGAGGTTGCGCAGATACCGCAGCGTCTTGTGATCCCGACGAGACGGTCAAATCTCCGGAGACCACCAAGAGTCGCTACGGCCCGGCGCCATGCGGGAACGGCTATGTGCCGCCGCCGCCGGTCTGAGTTAGCGAATTCTTAAGCATGCCGCGCCATCTTTATTGATCACACGGGCGGGATAAGGCTGCGAAAAGGACGCGCTGCCATGAACCCGCTTCGCCCCAGCAATTGGAACGCCCCGCCACCGCGCTGGCAATTGCCGCTTCTCGTTTTGACCATGATTGTGGGTGCCGGTTGCGGCGCGGCTCTGCCTTTCGTCACATAGCCGGCGCGTTCTTGCCGTATAATATAACTTGCCGGAGAGCATGGGAAATCCACGAGCACCAAACGGCGGTTACTGACGAGCGTTCAGCCAGACCTTCCGGGCATCTGATAACATCTGGAGACACCTCGCCGCCTGACTGGGAGGCTGCCTCTAGATCGGTCCACGAATTGGAGGCCACACGGATGAATAGGGAGTTGCGGTCGCTACTCGAAGCGTCGTTTCCCGGCCAGGATGATCGCTTCTTCACACCGATGTTCATTGGGGGCACATCGTCGGCAGCGAACGAAGGCGCATTTGCGATCCTGAGCGGGAGAAAAACGGCAACATCATCTCCGTTTTGGGACTATCCGGATGGCCGAATCCCGGTTCCGGGCGCGCTCAGCATTCTGCTTGATGGACAAGAGCGTCCGGTCGGAATCGTGGAAACCCAGCGTGTTGAAGTCATGCCCTTTAACTCGGCGAGAGAAGACTTCGCCCGTTCTTACGGCGAATGGGACCTGACGCTGGAAACTTGGCGAATTGAGACGAGAGCGTGGTACGAGGCATCAGCCGCTCGTCACCGACAAATCTTCTCGGACGATACTCCCATCATATGCGAATGGTTCGCCGTCGTGCGACGGTTTTGAGGCGCATCCTAGCGCTTGCCGCGGCTTCGACAGCCGCGCCAGGGGGCCTGCGCCGCCGGTCTTGCGGACCGGTTCTGGATGGATCAATCCACAGAAATCTGGGCGGAGGCGTAAAATGCAACTCTACCCATTAGCAATCTTTTAAATTAGCTGGTTCTTTTCTAAAGGAAGTGCGGCGCGCGTCCCCGTGGGAGGAGACCGTGCAATCATCGGATATTACTCGTGCGCGCTTGTTTCTGGAGCGCGCATACGATGTGCTTCAAGGCGGCGACGAATTGAGCGTCCGCGCGCGAGAAGCGCTGTGCCTTCTGATCGAAGCATTTTTGACGAGAGAACATTCCAGAGTCACAGACGCTGGAAACGTCACGCGTTTCCCGGAAAGGCCGAAGAAGGCAAACCTTAGCCGACTGGCGGCGCCACCTAAGCCTTTTGCTCAGGGTTTCCTCGGAGACTATCTCCGCGCATTCTAAGATGCCGGGGTAGCTCCCCGGCCAGCGCTCGGCTCCTCGGCGGGTTGTCCCCACTCCTGCGACTTTGCTGAGATTGGGCAACGAGCCGGGCGTGCGCTTTCTTAACTCCTTCGGGTCGATGATGGGATCATGGCTAGGCGGACATGGTTCTCCCGGCGGTGGAAATCTCGATCGGGCGAAAAGCCCGGCGACTGCACATCAACTCGATTCAGCGCGCCGCCGAAATCTTGATGTCGGACGCTTGGCCGGTACACGGCCCCAGGGCGAACGGGCCGCCGTGAAGTTGATCCAGGGGCGAGTGGCTCGGCTCACCGCAAAGGCAGCACGGCGCGATGTTGTGGGCCGTGCAGTTCTCCGAAAAGATTGCCTGCCTGCGCTGCGGGCTCACGCGGCCTCGGGGCGTGTTGGCGGTCATGACGTTCGATCCATCATCTGGCCGCCATGTGAGATGTCCCACAGACGCCCCACAGAAGAACTCCTAACATTGGCTCAACCTTCCTCTCCCGAAGGTTGTCCTCGGAGGCCCGACCGATAACCCCTCTTTCGGTCGGGCCTTTTTCCTCCAGCGGGGGTGGCGATCTACGGCGCGATAACGAAACGAAAAACGCGTGACCGAAGTCACTGGCTGCATTGTCATCTGCGCCGATAAGAGTCGGACCTGCCGACCGAACGAACAGGTTCCATTCGGCTTTCCAAGGCAGGAGACCCGTCATGCTGATCGTCTTGCTTGCATCCGCCATGACGTCGCCACGCTGACGGCAACCGCTATCGGACTCTATGAGGAGGCCCAGCGCATCCATCAGAACGCCTACGCAAAATCGGGCGAATTCGTTTGGGGCGGCGCGCCTCTATGCCGCGCTCGGCGTTGCGGCGGCGGGTGAACGCGGCAGCGAACCGTCCAGGCAAACGGCTCGGGGGCGACATGCGGCCGCGTTCACTTCGGCTCTACGGGGCGCGCGCACCATCCACATGAGGTGATCGTTCCCGGCCAGGAGAGCGCACCAGACCAGGAGTCGGACATGCATCCTAAACCCAAACAGCCATTCGGGTTCTTCGAAGCCATCGTGTCAGCTTCAGTCCTGTTGGTGATGATTTTCCTATCGTTTCATTTCCTGAGCGACATAAGGCAGCCTGAAACGGTGCGGCTGACATACCTGGGCTTGGAAAACAAAAACCCGCAATAACCTGCGGCAACCGAGAAGGCACCGCGCGCAAGCCGACGCTCTTGAAATCGAGGATACCGCTAACCGGCGGCTGGCTGATGAATCCGACGCGGGCAGGAGCGGGGCGAGGTTGGGAAACGTGGTGATTTCGGCGACCTTGGCCTGCGAATGTGATGACGACACAGCGCGGCATTCGAGGCGTCGCCCGGGCCGCCGGCATTCTGGCTCCGACAAACCGGCTCACGGTGAGCAGCAGGCGACAGACGAGTGGACCGCTGCCTAACTTCATTCCGCCGCCTCGCGAAACGGCGCCAGATGTCGGCAATTCGCCGAGCGCCGCGGTCTCGGGCTGGACATCGAAGGGGGTCAATGCCGGTGCCGTTGGTAGCGCTGCCTTCGAGTCCCAGTCGCTGGACCGCCGCACCGAGTGTCCAGTTGATGAAGGATCGCACTGTGTCGGTGCCCTCGCTGAAGGGCCAGTCATCTCCGTCTGTTTGTCGGAACGCATCGGCCCGGCCGGAATGGCGACGTGGCCGGGCCTTCTCTTTTCCGCAAGCGATGGCAGA
>DASZDZ010000042.1:0-10147 GCA_035941355.1 Pseudaminobacter sp. | reverse complement strand
CCGCCGCCGTTTGTGGCCGAGCCGCGCCACAAACGGCTCAAGCCACTGCGTGATCTCGTCATTCCACGTCCCCATCGCGTGCTCCTCAACATCGGAGCGCGAAACATCGCCGATCCTTGGTAACCAAATCGTTAACCTGCCCAAGTAGTGCTAGTCTTGCTCCAAGTGTGCCTGCGCCAACTCTTCCCATTCCGCATCGAGCGTCAAGGTCGACGGCGTCGCGCCGCAGCGGCGATACCAGTATTCCGCATTCGACTGATCGCCTTCCTTGCGATGGAGGTAGGCATGCACATGCATGCCCGCCGTATCATCGTGCTCCTGCGCGCACTCGTGCGCCTTGTTCCAATCGCCTTTTGCATCCCACCACAGCGCCTGCAATGCAGCGCTCAAGCCGGCGGGCGGCTGTGGCTTTGCGATCGAATCTCTGAAGGTTTGCAGATCCATTTTTGCCGCCATCATGAAGGCCAGGGCCGATAATACCAGCGCCGCCGGCCGAGCGGTAGCTATCGCGGAAGCCGAACGGATCAAGCGAATGCCCTGAAACGAAAAGGGGCACGCCGAATCGCAGCCCTCGCTCAATCCCCGTGGCAGCGATCGTCACGCCCTGACGATATGGTACTCGGTACGATCCTGGCGATCGACCTTGACGACATCGACGCCGAGGCGGTGAACGTAGTCGCGGAGGTGCCACTCGTAGGCGGCCGCTGAGCGACTGCCGCCGAGCGCCTCCTGCTGGTCGGCCAGTTCGTTGCCGGTGACGCCTTGCGGGCGGTCAAGCAGGGCGATCGCCGCTTGCTGCATCGCGGCGTTTTCGCTCATGGCGCGACCCCTTTCACCGTGAAAGGCGTCCGGGTTGTTGCCGCCGAGCGGCGTCAACAACGCTCCGGCCATGCGGCCAGCGCGGGTTGGGTACATTTTCAGTTTCGCAGGCATTGGCTACTCCCTCAATCGGGCCTTCGGAACGATCGGTATATCCGAATCTGTGAGACGCATGGCACGTCCACTTTGGCAATCGAATCTCTGAAGGTTTGCAGATCCATTTTTGCTGCCCTCGTGAAGGCCAGGCACCGATGATACCCACGCCGCCTGCCGAGCGGTAGCTATCGCCTCCCTACTGCCGCTGCTCGGTTCCCACCCCGCCTGTGAAGCGCCACACCGCGCGCCGCATGGCCCGCCACTCTCCGCCTTCGCCTAGATTCCGCTGCTTCGGGTATCGCATGTAGAAATAGGCAATGCCGTCGACTTCGCGCCACCAATCCGCCGGCCGTTCGACCGACAGGCTCATCCGGCGCAGCTTCTCGCCATCCGCCGCGGCCTTACTCGGAAATTTCGCCTTGGCATAAAAACTGTGCAGCGCACGGCCTTCTCCGTCGACAAGCACTGCCGCCGCGCCAAGCGTGTCTTCGCGGGCTGTTTCGCCGCCTCTGAACTCGAAATGGATCGTCGCCTTTCCGTCCTCATCGACATGCAGATAGGAAAGGCCCTCCTCGCTGCTCCTGCCGTAGCGCCAGCGGAAGGACAGCCGGTCCGGCCCCTGCAGCGTCTGCACGACCTTGTTGAACGGCGGCGGCAGCGTTCCGAAGGAAACGAGATCGCCATAGGGCTTCTCGATCACCACTATCAGCCTGTCCGGATCGTCGCGGTCGGGAAAGACAGTGTAGGCCGAGGCCGGCGCGACCACCGCAAGCGTCGCAATCAGCACCGTCGTCGGCAGGAGCCGCATCGGCTTGTCGTCCTTTCCCCGCCCGGGATATTCCCAGCGGCATGCCGTAGGCGCAAGCACGATGCGAATGCGCGCTCTACCTCACTCGCCGTCCCGCGGCACGGCGAGGCCGGCGGTCTTCTCGTCCTCGCTGGCCTGCGGCCGCCGCGCGCGCTTTTCCGTCGCGTCCGCCTCCTTCAGCGCATCGCCCTTCCAGCTCTCGTCCTTGTCGCGTTCGCGCAGTTCCTTCTTGATCTGGCTCCTGCCCTTATGGCCGCGCTCGACGGCCGCCTGTTGGTTGCGCATGGCAATCCTCCTTACGATTGTCTTCGGGTGGCCAACGCATCGAGACCTGGCATGTTCCGCTATCGCTGCGACCCGTTTGCAGGCCCGCATTTTCGGGGTTACGTGCGCGAAAACATTTGCCTATAAGGCGCCCTTAGCCTGACTTCAAAAATTCGCAGCGCCGCCGGCCGGGCCTCCCCGCGCCGGATTTTCGCGCAGCGCCCGCCGAACGGACCTCGCTCATGCCAAAACGCACCGACATCAAGTCGATCCTGATCATCGGCGCCGGCCCGATCGTCATCGGCCAGGCCTGCGAGTTCGACTATTCCGGCACCCAGGCCTGCAAGGCGCTTAAGGCGGAGGGCTACCGCATCATCCTGGTCAATTCCAACCCGGCCACCATCATGACCGACCCGGAGCTGGCCGACGCCACCTACATCGAGCCGATCACGCCCGAGGTCGTGGCAAAAATCATCGCGCGCGAGCGCCCCGATGCGCTGCTCCCCACCATGGGCGGCCAGACCGCGCTCAACACCGCGCTGTCGCTGCGCCGCATGGGCGTTCTCGACCGCTACAATGTCGAGATGATCGGCGCCGATGCCCACGCCATCGACAAGGCCGAGGACCGCGCCCTCTTCCGCGAGGCGATGAAGAAGATCGGCCTCGAAACGCCCAAATCCATGCTCGCCAACGCCACCGGTCCCAAGGACGAAGACCGCCGCCGCCACGAGGCCGAGCGCGCCGAGCTGAAGGCCTCGGGTGCTGCCGACATGGACGCCGCGCTCGACGCGCTGGAAACCACCTGGAACCTCGGCGAGGGCGACCGCAAGCAGCGTTATATCGGCCACGCAATGGCGATCGCCGCGCAGGCGCTCGACCATGTCGGCCTGCCCGCCATCATCCGCCCCTCCTTCACAATGGGCGGCACCGGCGGCGGCATCGCCTACAACCGCGCCGAATTCTTCGACATCGTCGCCTCCGGCCTCGACGCCTCCCCCACCACCGAAGTGCTGATCGAGGAATCCGTACTGGGGTGGAAAGAATATGAAATGGAAGTCGTGCGCGACAAAGCCGACAACTGCATCATCGTCTGCTCCATCGAGAACATCGACCCGATGGGCGTGCACACCGGCGATTCGATCACCGTCGCGCCTGCGCTAACGCTCACCGACAAAGAGTACCAGATGATGCGCAACGCCTCGATCGCGGTGCTGCGCGAGATCGGCGTCGAGACCGGCGGCTCCAACGTGCAGTTCGCCGTCAACCCCGCCGACGGCCGCCTCGTCGTCATCGAGATGAACCCGCGCGTCTCGCGCTCCTCCGCCCTCGCCTCGAAAGCCACCGGCTTCCCCATCGCCAAGATCGCCGCAAAACTCGCCGTCGGCTACACGCTGGACGAGCTGGAGAACGACATCACCGGCGGCGCGACGCCGGCCTCCTTCGAACCCTCCATCGACTACGTCGTGACGAAAATCCCACGCTTCGCCTTCGAAAAATTCCCCGGCGCCGAACCCACGCTCACCACCGCGATGAAATCCGTCGGCGAGGTCATGGCGATCGGCCGCACCTTCCAGGAATCCCTCCAGAAAGCGCTCCGTGGTCTCGAAACCGGCCTCACAGGCCTCGACGAGATCGAAATCCCCGGCATCGGGCACGGCGACGACAAGAACGCCATCCGCGCCGCCCTCGGCACGCCGACGCCCGACCGGCTGCGCATGGTGGCGCAGGCGATCCGCATGGGCACCTCGCTGGAAGAGGTGCACGACATGTGCAGGATCGACCCGTGGTTCCTGGAGCAGATCGACGGCATCATCGCCATGGAAGCCCGCATCCGCGAGCACGGCCTGCCCGCCGACGCCGTCAATCTCCGCATGCTGAAATCCATGGGCTTTTCCGACGCCCGCCTCGCCTCATTGACGAAGACCGACCCCGAAGCGGTGCACAAGCTGCGCGAAAAGCTCGATGTCCACCCGGTCTACAAGCGCATCGACACCTGCGCCGCCGAATTCGCCTCGCCCACCGCCTACATGTATTCGACTTACGAGACGCCCTTCGCCGGCCAGCTCGCCAACGAGGCCCACGTCTCCGACCGCAAGAAAGTCGTCATCCTCGGCGGCGGCCCCAACCGCATCGGCCAGGGCATCGAGTTCGACTACTGCTGCTGCCACGCCGCCTTCGCTCTGCATGAGGCCGGCTACGAATCCATCATGATCAACTGCAATCCGGAGACGGTCTCGACCGACTACGACACCTCCGACCGCCTCTATTTTGAGCCGCTGACGGCCGAGGACGTGCTGGAGATCCTGCGCGCCGAGCAGGCCGCCGGCACGCTTCACGGCGTCATCGTCCAGTTCGGCGGCCAGACGCCGCTGAAGCTTGCCGACGCGCTGGAGCAGGCCGGCATCCCGATCCTCGGCACCTCGCCCGACATGATCGACCTTGCCGAAGACCGCGACCGCTTCCAGAAACTCCTGCACAAGCTCGGCCTTTTGCAGCCCAAGAACGGCATCGCCTGGTCGGTCGAGCAGGCCCGCACCGTCGCCGGCGAGCTCGGCTTCCCGCTGGTGGTGCGCCCCTCCTACGTGCTCGGCGGCCGCGCCATGCAGATCATCCACGACGAGACGATGCTGCAGTCCTACCTGCTCGACACCGTGCCCGGCCTGGTGCCGGAGGACATCAAGCAGAAATACCCCAACGACAAGACCGGCCAGATCAACACGCTGCTGGGCAAGAACCCGCTGCTCTTCGACACCTATCTGTCGGGCGCCATCGAGGTCGACGTCGACTGCCTCTGCGACGGCAAGTCGACCTTCGTCTCCGGCATCATGGAGCATATCGAGGAGGCCGGCATCCATTCGGGCGATAGCGCCTGCTCGCTGCCGGTCCACACGCTCTCGACCGAAATCGTCGACGAGCTGGAGGCCCAGACCGCGGCACTCGCCAAGGCGCTCAATGTCGGCGGCCTGATGAACGTGCAGTTCGCCATCCAGGACGGCACCATCTTCATCCTCGAAGTGAACCCCCGCGCCTCGCGCACCGTGCCCTTCGTCGCAAAGACCATCGGCAAGCCGATCGCCAAGATCGCCGCGCGCATCATGGCCGGCGAAACCCTCGACGAGGCCTTCGCCGCCTATGGCGAAAAGCCCGATGCGAGGAACCCCGGCCACATCGCGGTCAAGGAAGCCGTTTTCCCCTTCGCCCGCTTCCCCGGCGTCGACATATTGCTCGGCCCCGAAATGCGCTCGACCGGCGAGGTCATGGGCCTCGACTACGACTACGCGCTGGCCTTCGCCAAGGCGCAGCTCGGCGCCGGCGTCGACCTGCCGCGCTCCGGCACCCTGTTCGTCTCTGTCCGCGATGAGGACAAGCCGGGCATATTGCCGGCGGTCAAGCGCATCGCCGGCCTGGGCTTCAAGGTGCTCGCCACCGGCGGCACCCAGCGTTTCCTCGCTGAAAACGGCGTGGAGGCGCAGAAGATAAATAAGGTGCTGGAAGGCCGCCCGCACATCGAGGACGCGATCCGCAACCGCCAGGTCCAGCTCGTCTTCAACACCACCGACAGCCAGAAGGCGGTGTCCGACTCCAAATCCATCCGTCGCGCCACGCTGATGCAGAAGGTGCCCTACTACACCACCCTGTCGGGTGCGGCCGCCGTCGCCGAAGCCATCGCCGCGCTCAAGGCGGGGAATTTGGAAGTGCGGCCGTTGCAGGAGTATTTTTGAGGTTGAAGCTGCTCATCTCTCCCCGCTTGCGGGGAGAGATGCCCGGCAGGGCAGTGAAGGGCAGCACAAATCTTGCAATGCTGGCTCCGCCCCTCATCCGTCACTTCGTGACACCTTCTCCCCGTGAACGGGGAGAAGGAAGGGCGCGACGCCGAAGCCGCTCCCCTCTCCCCGTCTCTATACGGGGAGAGGATGCCGGCAGGCAGGTGAGGGGCAGCAAACAGCCCGGACGTCTCGGCTGAGTGAATACTTCAATCCACTGATAGCTAACTGGGTAACCAGTCGGTCTTCGACAAAAGCCAGCCTAGAGGGAAATGATGCTCCGTTCCGCACTGCTTGCATACGACCGTTTCCGTTATGAAAAAGCACGGAGCTTCTGCTCTGCTGACTCGAAACGGCGCCTCGCAGGCAGGACAAAGAAGGAATTCCTTCCAATCTCTGTTTACATGGCGCAATATGGGAGAGTTTCCACGTCTAAAGAGAGCGAGAAATGATGCAATAGAAGTGAACCAAAGCCACTGTTTGTATTTTGGCTTGCTGAATCCCATCATCGAATACAACTCAATCTGAAGCAGATTAAGATACATCAATACCATTGATAGATCTTCATATATGTTTTCATATATGTCGTTATCATTTGGGTCTTTGAATATAAAGTTGATATTTAAATCTTCAGTAGCGATATGGCGATTCCTGGTTACAAGATGCGTTGCCTTGTCGAATAAAGGAGCTAGTCCATATTCATTCTTTCTATCGTATATAGTACTACAAAGGCGAGTCGCGTCAACAAAGCCCATACCACTGCATTTTAGCTTTACTGAATTAATAAGCGCCAGCTTCTTGGAATCGTCAATACTCCCTAGATCAAATGTATCTCTCGGGTTAGACCACAAGTTATCTAAAAATTCATCTCTATTGCGCACATCCAGGTTAACAGGATGAGTGCTTCCTTGAATGGCTTACGCATCAGAGAGAGACTGACGGTGAATTTTCGTTTTTCCAAAGCAATCAATGATTCGTAAATAAAATGGAGAGTGTCTGCAAATAGAGCAACATTTATTCTATTGAATGCCGCTTGACGCGCCACCTCTCGTCGCCCACTAGCCTCAAGGAAATCAAATATGTTATCGGCATTCTCTATCTTCTTTATCTCCTCCTTCGACGAAAGATTGAATTTGACAAAATGAACGCGCGAACGCTCCATCTCCACCAGCAAAGCTGTCATCGTATCGTGTAGGTGAAAGCAAAACTCATGGTGGGGTCTACGTCTCTTTGGTATATGACGAAGCCTTCCCAAATCAATTATTCCAATCGGATTCATTGCAATCTCATGCTCGCTTAAGTAGCCATGGCTATAAGGCCATCTCCTTTTTCTTCGCCCGCTCCAACTTCACCACCGCCTTCCTGATCCGCGACGCCGCCTCTTTGGCCTTTTCGCCTTCGATCGCTTCGCGCTTGATGACCTCGTTCTCGACCAGCGCCAGCAGGTTCTCATTGCCGACTTTGACGTCGGGAAATAGCCGCCTAAGTTCGCGCCGTACTACCGAGATCACAGGCTCGGAGCAGACGATCGCCGCCACCGTGAATTTGTTGAAGAGCTGCGCCTGCTGATGGAAGGCATCCATCGCGTCAGTGGTCAGCCCTTCCTTGGCGAAGAGGTACATCTGCCGCAGGTGATCCTCATTCTTCGCGCTTACCTGCGACAGCACGAATCGGCAAACCTCCTCGTGGCTGATCTGGTTGGCAACGTAGATGCGGATCAGCCGCCATTCAACCGCGTTGGTCAGGATTACCCAGTGGATGCCTTGGTGCGCGCCGTAGTCGATAACCTGCCTTAGGTGGTTGTCCGCCAAACTGCTGCCGGCTGACTTCACCTCGATCAGAAGTCGCAGCTTGCCGCCGATCTTGATGGCGAGATCGCAGTAGGTCGCCTTGATCTGGTGCTCGGAGGTCAGCTCATCATATTTGTCATAGCCAAATACGTCGGCCAGAATATCCTTGACCAGGGTGACAGTATCGGCTTCGGCCGAATCCGCCTTTTGCTGTGTCTCGGCAACACGCTGATACTTCCGTAGATTCGCGGAAACGCGCTCGACAAACTTCTTCGGCAGCCTGTTCATGATGTCCCCCTTGCCCAGGTAATTTGAAAACGAGTTCGCCTCAAATACAAGCGCAAATTGCTGCGCTCACTTCTCTTCTCCCCTTGTGGGAGAAGGTGGCCGAGCGAAGCGAGGTCGGATGAGGGGTGTTGGACGGAGTGCAGCGTAACAGAACGAGGTGGTGCTTGGCGCTCGCTCCCAACCGCCTCGTTCCTTCCAGCACCCCTCATCCGTCGCCTTCGGCGACAACTTCTCCCACAAGGGGAGAAGGGCGGCCCCGCACTACCTCCACGGCTGCAAACCCGTATCCCGCACATAGGCGATGATCGTGTCGCAGACGGAATTCATTTCCCGCAGCACATCGTCGTTCCAGAAACGCAGCACCCGGAACCCTCGCCGTTTCAACTCGGCGTCCCGCTCGCGGTCGTAGTCCGAATCCGCATGCTGGCTGCCGTCGATCTCAACGACCAGCAGCGCGTCAGAACACATGAAGTCAGCTACGAAGCGTCCGATCGGAACCTGGCGGCGGAACTTTATCCCGTCGAGACGGCGGCCGCGTAGTTCCTGCCAAAGCCGGTCCTCGGCCTCGGTCATGTCGCCCCGTAACGTCTTCGCGAAGCGGCGTTTGGCTGGCTGGACGGGTTGATGCGGCATTGCCCGACACTATCCCTTCTCCCCTTGTGGGAGAAGGTGGCAGAGCGCAGCGAGGTCGGATGAGGGGTGCTGGACGGAGCGCGACATTGCGGGACGAGGCGGTGGCCGGCGCTCGCCCTTAAGCGCCTCATTTCTTCCAGCACCCCTCATCCGTCGCCTTCGGCGACACCTTCTCCCACAAGGGGAGAAGGAAGGCACCTCCCCTCAAGCCGCCACCAACCCCGGCTTCGCCCCCCTCGGCCCACGGTCGTCGATCTCAACGTTCCAATCAGGCCGACCCTCAGGCGTCATGTCGATAAAATTCCACACCGGCTCCAGCGTGCCGAAGGCGCGCTCGTCCTGGCCGGGTTCACTCTTGGCGAAATGCAATTCCGAGCTCCAGAAGTGGCGGATGCCGTCGGCTGAGCGGTGGAACACGTGCAGCACCGGCTGCTGATAGCCTTCCGCGTCCTCGCCATGATAGTCCCGCTTGAAGCTGTTGCCCGCCGCCGACAGGAAGCGCACATGCCGCCAGCCCCGTTCGCCGGCGAAGGTCAGCAGCCGCTCCAGCGGCGTCTTGGCGATGACGACGAAGTTGAAGCCGGCCGCCTCCAGATGCGCCGCCGCGCCATCCCACTGGTCGACCAGCGCGGTGCAGGACGGGCACGGCGAATCCTCGCGCGGCAGCCTGGCGAAAGCGCCCTCGGCCGGTTTCGGCCGCGGATCGGTCGGATAGCGCGGGAACATCATGTCGTAGGCGATCAGCGTGTCGCGCCCCGGCGCGAACAGCTCGGAAAGGCGGATGCGCGCGGGCTTGCCGTCGGCTCCCAGCCCGTCGAAGACATAGTCCTCCTTCAGCATGCCGCCCGGCGGCAGCTTCCGCCGCTCCTCGGCCACCGCCTCCATCTGACGCCGAAGCTCGATCTCCTTTTCGAGCAGGCGATCGCGCGCGGCGCGATATTCCGCGGATTCGTTGTGAAAATGCATTGGAGCCTCCTTCCGCTGCCCGCCGCCGCGGGCATAACGAACAGGCCGGCGCTTGGTTTCGCGGTCCCTCCACCTTCGTCATCCCAGGGCGGAGCAGGAGCGAAGCGACGTAGCGGAGACCCTGGGATCCATGCCGTACCATCGCGGCAGCGCCCCAGCGGAACACGGTTTGCTTCTCCGGACCGCCGCTGGTGTCCGGGCGGTCACGGCAGGGATCCTCGCCCGAGGATGACGAAGCGGAGACGCAGCGCTCCTACTCGTCAGCCCGTGCGCTTCCATTCGTGTCAGCATCTGTCAGGAATGTTTTCCCAAACTTTGTCCACACCCTCTCCCACCGCCCGCATACTCCCTCCCGGCAACTGGCCGAAGGGAATGAACACGGCGATGGACTGGAATGCGGCGATCGAGAAAAACCGGGAGGCGCTGAAGCGCATCCTGTCGGCGCTGGTCGCCATGGCCGGGCTCGCCGACGGCCGCGCAGGCACGCTGCCGCGCCATCTCCACCGCGCCGTACTCCGGCTTTTGCGGCCGGCCGAGGCCGCAACGCGGCGGCTGGTCATCGTGGCGGCGCTTGGGATTGTCGTCTCACCCCCTCCACCACGCTCCGCGTGGTCCCCCTCCCCCGTGAACGGGGGAGGATCCAGGTCGTGCCGACTTCACCGCTTCGGATCCTCCCCTGCGAAGCGGGGGAGGGGGACCGCCGAAGGCGGGGGAGGGGG
>DASZDZ010000041.1:0-45392 GCA_035941355.1 Pseudaminobacter sp. | reverse complement strand
CATAATCATCGAGGCATTCCGGCAAGAAAAGCTGTTCCTGGCGGTCCTTTCCCTCAATGAAACCCGCCATGCCGAATCCCCGCTCAACCCGCAGTAGACTAGCATGAGCGGCAGTTTTCACACAGCCTCCACCCAAAGCAGAATCCCACTCGGGACTGGCTTCAGACGCTACGACCCTTCCCTCTCCACCGCCCTATACCCAATATCACGCCGGCAAAAGCCTTCCGGCCAGTCGATCAGGTCGACCGCGGTATAGGCCTTCCGCTGCGCTTCTGTGACCGTCGCGCCCATCGCCGTGACGTTCAGCACGCGCCCGCCACTGGCGACGATCTGCCCGTCCCGCTCCGCCGTGCCTGCGTGAAAAATCTCGGCGCCCTCGCCTGCTCTCTCCAGCCCGCGAATGACCGAGCCCTTTTTCGGCGTGCCGGGATAACCTTCGGCGGCCATCACCACGGTCAGCGCCGCCTCGTCGCGCCAGCGCACCGACATATGCGCCAGCTGCGCGTCGGCCGCCGCGCTGAGCAGCACCAGCAGGTCGTCCTTCAGCCGCATCATCAGCACCTGGGTTTCGGGGTCGCCGAAGCGGACATTGTATTCGATCAGTTTCGGCCCGTCGGCAGTGATCATCAGGCCGACGAACAGCACGCCGGAAAACGGCGCGCCCATCTCGGCCATGCCGCGCATGGTCGGCTCGACGATCTCGCGCATCGTCCGCTCGACCAGTTCGGGCGTCATCACCGGCGCCGGCGAATAGGCGCCCATGCCGCCGGTGTTGGGGCCCGTGTCGCCCTCGCCGACGCGCTTGTGGTCCTGCGCCGTGCCGAAGGGCAGCGCGGTCGCGCCGTCGCAAAGGCAGAAGAAGCTCGCCTCCTCCCCGGTCAGGAATTCCTCGACGACGACCTCCGCACCGGCCCCGCCGAACGCGCCTTCGAAGCAGGAATCGACCGCCTCCAGCGCCTCGTCCAGCGTCATGGCGACGGTGACGCCCTTGCCCGCCGCCAGGCCGTCGGCCTTGACCACGATCGGCGCGCCCATCCTGCGGATGTAGGCCTTGGCGTCGGCGGCGCTGCCGAAGCGGCCATAGGCGGCGGTCGGGATGCCGTATGTGGCGCAGAGATCCTTGGTGAAACCCTTCGAACCCTCGAGCTGCGCGGCCATTTTCGACGGGCCGAAGACGCGAATGCCGGCGGCGCGCAGGTCGTCGCCCAGCCCGGCCACCAGCGGCCCTTCCGGACCGACAACAACGAGGTCGATCGCGTTGCCGCGGCAGAAATCCGTGACCGCCGCATGGTCGGCGACATCCAGCGCCACGAGCTCGGCCGACTTGGCGATGCCCGGATTGCCGGGCGCGGCGTAGAGCTTCGTCAGCATCGGCGACGCGGCCAGTTTCCAGGCCAGCGCATGCTCGCGCCCGCCCGAGCCGATGAGAAGAACGTTCATGGACTGACTCCAGTTTTGCGATCGAGAATCTTCGCTAGACTTTGGCCGCTTATTAGGTCAAGCCGCCACCGCTTCGATATTTCGTGCACTCCGGGTGCCGGTAAGAACAATGGCGTCTATCATCATTCATTTGAACGGTTGGCCCGGCGTGGGCAAACTGACGATTGCAAGGCTGCTGCGCGATAGTCTCGGCGCACGGTTGCTCGACAATCACACGGTTTTCAATGTTGCCTTCGCACTGACGGAATTTCGTTCGCCGGAATTCTACGCTGCGGCGCGGACCGTTCGGGACGCGGCCTTCGACTGTGCCTCCTCCGTCCCCCCGCATGTGCCGATCATCATGACCAACGCTGTCAGTAAGAGCGACTGGGGAGAGGAGAACTGGCGCGCCATCAAGGCATTGGCGCGGCGAAGCAACCGGCACCTCCTCGCTGTCGTCCTGTCCTGCGAGGAGGCTGAACAGGCTAAACGGATCGCATCTCCCGAACGCCGTTACCTTGGCAAGCTCAACGATCCGAAGGGATGGAGTCTGCGGGGCAGAGAATTGATCGCGGAGGGCGCTGATTTCCTGCTGCGGTTGGACACCACACTTGTTCCGGCGGAGCAAAGCGCCAGACAAATCTGCGACTGGGCGCGAACGGTTGGCTGAGCGAGACGCCAACGGCGACAATGCCATCGCTTGACGCCCCCGCGCTCTCCTGCCAATCCACCTTGATGGAAACCATTCAATCGCGAACCGGCCAGGGCCGCGTCGCCGACGCGCCGAGCGGGCATTGGGTCTACCGCGCGCTGCCGCGCGGCATGTGGCCTTATGCCCAGTTGGCGAGATGGGACCGGCCGATCGGTTGGTGGCTGCTTCTGTGGCCATGCTGGTGGTCGACGGCGCTGGCCGCGACCGCCTTTGCGCGGCCGGGGGACCCGCTGCTGACGCTGCTTCCCTCGCCGGTCACGCTCGCCCTGTTCCTTGTCGGGGCGGTCGCCATGCGCGGCGCTGGCTGCACCTACAACGACATCGTCGACGAGCGGATCGATGCGGAGGTTGAGCGCACCCGCTCGCGTCCGCTGCCTTCCGGCCAGGTCACGCGCCGGCAGGCCTGGATTTTTCTCATTGTCCAGGCGCTCGCCGGGCTCGCGGTGCTGCTGCAGTTCAATGGCTTCGCCATCGTACTCGGCCTTTGCTCGCTCGCCGTCGTGGCCGTCTACCCGTTCATGAAGCGAATTACCAACTGGCCGCAACTCGTTCTTGGGCTTGCGTTTTCCTGGGGTGCGCTGATGGGCTGGGCGGTCGAGTTCGGCGACCTCGACGGGCCGGCCATCATGCTCTATCTCGGCTCGATCCTGTGGGTGATCGGCTACGACACAATCTACGCGCACCAGGACAAGGAGGACGACGCCATTGTCGGCGTGCACTCGACAGCTCGGCTTTTTGGCGAAAACACCAAGATCTGGCTGACCGGCCTCTACGGCTTCGCGCTGATGTTCTTCGCCGTCGCCTTCGCCGCGGCGGAAGCGCCGATGCCGGCGCTCGCCGGCCTCGTCGCCGCCGGCGCGCATATGGCGCGCCAGATCTACGTGCTCGACATCGACAATCCGGCGCAATGCCTGAGACTGTTCCATTCGAACAAGGTTGTCGGCTGGCTGATCTTCCTCGGGCTCGTCGCCGGCGGCGCCTGGATGGCGCTGAAGCCGATGCTATAAGCCCGAACCGAAGGTCAGCGACGCAAAAAGTTGCAGACTTTTCGGATAAGATCATGCGGCAAAAAGTTAATCGTCGCGCGCGATGATTTCCGCGCCGTCGACAACCAGCCGCAGGCCGAGATTACCGGCCTTGCGCCTTGCGAGGAAGCGGGGCCGGCGCATCGGTGTGACGCGTCCCTTGCGGCGCTCCTGCGGTGGCAGCGCCTTGATCGCCGCGCCGAGCGATTCCTCCAGCGTGCGGGCGACGCCGTCGGCCTCGATCAGCAGCATGGGCAGGCGATAGGCGTCGGCCCAGGCGCGCCAGTCGGCCGCCACGTCGTCGAGATCATCGGCGACCAGCAGCGGCACCGACAGCATCGGATCGTTGTGCAGCAGCTCCAGCGTCACGGTGACCGTGCCGTGCTCGTCCTCCAGAGCCCTCGCGGCGACGCCGCGGAAGGCGTTGGCCGGCAGCGCCACCGTCACCGGCAGGCCGCTCATTTCGAGGATGCGCCGCAGCACTGCGCCGCGATGATCTATGGTGAAGGTCACATCGCCGTAGGCGTCGCGGGTTGCGTAGCTGACCATTTGTGGCAGACGAAACGGGTCGAGACGCATGTTGCGTCCCGCCCAGACTGGTTTCAGTCCGGTGCTCATTGAGTGCGCCTTCTTCCTGTTACTCCTGAGAGCCGGTTTCCGGTCTCTCCGAACCGGTTTTCCCGGTCTCGTTATGGGAAGAAGCCTACGCCGCGGACCTTACCGCCGCGCTTAAGAAAGTCGGTTAAATTTTGCTGATCCGGGGCATGGTTATCGCTTTGCGACCGGCTGCAAGGTGTTGGAAAGGGATGTGAAGAAGGGGTGAACGGGTGGTTGGTGGATCTGCCTTTGGCGCTTGCGCCGCCCCTCACCCTTACCCACTCCCCGTGAAGTACGGGGAGAGGGGGCGTCAGCGTCGCCGCTTCACCTTCTCCCGCTAGCGTGAAAATCAGGTCAGGCCGAGCCGAAAATGGTGGATTTCGAGAACCGGAGCGGAGCGTACATTTGGGTACGTGAGCACCGGAAGCGCAGAAAGCCGCCATTTGCAGGCCGGCATCACCTGATTTAAATCACCTTGCCCGGATTCATGATTCCCGCCGGATCAAACGCCGCCTTGATGCGGCGCATCAGATCGATCGCGACCGGCGGGGCGGTGGCGAGCAGTTCGTCGCGCTTCAGCCGGCCGATGCCGTGCTCGGCAGAGAACGAGCCTCGGAGGTCGCGCACTATGTCGTGCACCGCCTTGTTCATCGTCCGGTAGAGACCGAGGAACGCGGCGCCGTCCCCGCCTTCCGGCTGCGAGATGTTGTAGTGCAGATTGCCGTCGCCCATATGGCCGAAGCAGACCACACGCGCGCCCGGGCTGACCGTGGTCACGGCTATCGCGGCGCGCTCGATGAACTCCGGTATCGAAGCGACCGGTACCGAAATATCGTGCTTGATCGAGGCGCCTTCCGGGCGCTGGCCGTCGGAAAGAGACTCCCGGATGCGCCAGAAGGCGTCGGACTGCGCGAGGCTGGCGGCGATCACTGCATCGCCGGCAAGCCCCTCCTCCAGCCCGGTAGTCAATATGTCCTCCACGAGTTGCCGCGCGTCCTCGGCGGAGCGGCCCGACGACACCTCCATCAGCACGTGCCACGGCCATTCACCCGCCAGCGGGCGCACCGTTTCCGGTATATGCCGGACGGCGAATTCCAGCGGCCTGTCGGCGATCAGCTCGAACGCGGTCAGGCCGCTGCCTGCCCGGTCGGTCGCCTTCCCGAACAGAGCAAGCGCCGCCTCCGGCGACTCGAACCCGACCCAGGCTACCTCCCTGCCCTTCGGTTTGGGATAAAGCTTCAGCACCGCCGCCGTGATGACGCCCAGAGTGCCTTCCGCGCCGATGAACAGGTTCTTCAGATCGTAGCCGGTATTGTCCTTCTTGAGCTTGCGCAGATCGTCGAGCACCTCGCCGGTAGGCAGCACCACCTCGATGCCGAGGCAGAGTTCGCGCGCATTGCCATAGGCGAGCACGCCGGTTCCGCCGGCATTGGACGACAGATTGCCGCCGATCTGGCACGAGCCCTGCGACCCGAGCGACAGCGGAAACAGCCGGTCGGCAGCGTCTGCCGCGTCGCGCAGCGTCTGCAGCACCACGCCGGCCTCCACGGTCAACGTGTTCGACTGCACGTCGATCTCGCGGATTCGGTTCAGCCGCGACAGGGACAGCACGATCTCGCGGCCGGACCCATCCGGCATCTGCCCGCCGACAAGGCCGGAATTGCCGCCCTGCGGCACGATCGGCGTTCTGGTTTCGGTGGCGAGCCGCATGATGCGGCTGATCTCGTCGACGCTGCCCGGCCGCAGCACCAGCGGCGTCCGGCCGGGATAGAGGCCGCGCCGCTCGGTGACGTAAGGCGCGATGTCGGCTTCGCTTCGCAGCGCATGGGCTTGCCCGACGATTCCCGCAAAGCGATCGAGGAGCGCTGCGTCTATGCCTTGCCCGGATGCTTCCATGGCCGTTTCCTACTTATACGAAGCGCCGCTGTCACGCGGCGCTGCCGCGCGCGCCAGCCGGTCGTTTATCGCCTCGCCAAGTCCGTCATGCGGTATTGGCTCAACCGCGATCATCTTGGCGCCGCTGCGGTCGAGCGCCTGGAGGTCCGAGAAAAGGTTGCTGGCAGCCTCGCGCAGATCGCCTCCTTCGGAAAGATTGCGCATCGCCACCGCCGCTCCCGCATTTTGCGCCCGGCGGGGCCCGAAGGCCAGCAACGCCTCGCCGGCCGCCACCTCAGTCGCGTCGAGCCGCACCATGGCGCCCGGTGCATAGTGCGAAGCCAGCATGCCCGGCGCCTCGACACCGCTGTTTGCGCCGCGCACCAGTTTCGCGCCTGCCGCCGCTTCCAGTTCCTCGGCGGCGATGCCGCCCGGCCGCAGCAGCCGCAGCTTTCCGTCCTCAACCTTGACGATGGTCGATTCCAGCCCGACCGATGTCGCGCCGCCGTTCACCACCAGCCGGATCCTGTCGCCGAGGTCGTCCGCCACCGCGGCGGCAGTGGTGGGGCTGATCCTGCCGGACGAATTGGCACTGGGCGCCGCCAGCGGCCTGCCCAGGCGCTCGATCAGCCTGGCGCCGAAGCCGCGCGGCATTCTCAGCGCGATCGTGTTTAGTCCGGCCGTGACCAGCGGATGGATCGCGCTGCCGGGCTTCAGCGGCAGCACAAGCGTCAGCGGGCCGGGCCAGAATTTTTCCGCGAGCTTCCGCGACAGCGGATCGAATTCGGCGATCTCCTCGGCCATCTTCATGGTCGCGACATGGGCGATCAGCGGGTTGAAGCGGGGGCGTCCCTTGGCCTCGAATATCTTCGCCACGGCCGCGCCACTGGTCGCGTCGCCGGCCAGCCCATAGACGGTTTCGGTTGGGATCGCGACGATCTCGCCGGCCCGGAGCAGGGCCAGCGCCGGCTCCAGCGCCTCGGCTGCCTCACGAATTTCCGCCACGTCCCGCAATCCTTCAAACATGCCCGATCGCTAAAATGCCGCGCGTCGCTGCAAGCCGGCATCAACCCGGGACTGATAAGGGACCGGCGTGGAAATGCAATGGAGCATGCCGGTGCGATCGTTCTGGAAGCCTTGTGTGCTCGCTGCTGCGACGGTTTGCGTAGGGGCCGCTCATGCCTCTTCCATCGTGACGCTGACGCCGATGAGCGAGCCGCTCGGCCCATCCATGATCGTGGCCGGCGCTCCCGATGCGGCCCCTGCGGCCGAGGAAGCCGAGGACCGCCGCATGGTCAGCCGCTCCATCCTCGCCTTCGGTCCGCCCAATGTCGCCTACGAAAACGTCGCCTCGGTCGGCAACAAGCCGGACAAGCAGCGCCGCGGCTTTTCGCCGATGGTGCTGCGCGGCGGCATCGCCGGCGGGGCGTTCCCCTCGCCTTCAAGCCCCGAACCGGCTTTCCAGCCGGCAAAGCCTCTGGAAGCCAAGGCCCCCGAAGGCGACGACCAGACCCTTCAGCCACCCGAGCAGGACAGGCAGGCCGCCGCCCCGCCCCCCGGCGTCATGCTTCCCGAACCGGAATAGCCGGTCATCCCGCGATCTTGGAGAAATCCGCGACCTGTGCGGTGGCGGCGCGGATGCGGGCGAGCAGCGCCAGCCGGTTTGCGCGGATAGCGACATCCTCATCATTCACGAGAACGCGTTCAAAGAATGAATCAACCGGTTCGCGCAACGCGCTAAGCGCGCGCATGGCGGCGGAAAAGTCTTCATTCTGAATCGCTTGCGCGGCCTGGCTCTCGGCCTGGTTCACCGCGGTGAACAGCGCTTTTTCCGCGTCCTCGCGCAAAAGCGCCGGATCGACGGTCTCGGCGATGACCGTGCCTTTCTTGCTCTCGATCGACAGGATGTTGACCGCGCGCTTGGTGCCAGCCAGCAGGTTTTTGCCGTCCTCGGTGTCGAGGAAGGAGGACAGGGCTTCGACGCGGCGGACGATCATAAGGAGGTCGTCGGACTCCGGCGTGATGACCGCGTCGATCAGATCGTGCCTTGCACCTTGGTCGCGGAGATAGACCTTCAGGCGATCGTGGAAAAAGGAGAGGAGGTCGGCTACCACTCGCGAAGCGGCTGCCATGTTGTTCCTTATAAACTGCACAGCCGCCTCTTCTCCGAAGAAACGTTTAACCGCAGCTTCTGCGGTACCCGTGCTAAGAAAACCTATCAATTCAAGCCGCCGGGCCTCTTCGAGATTTTGAGCGAGTGATCGGAGGTGCAACTCCGATTGAATAGTGCCAATTGCGCCGGATAGGAAAACGCCCAAGGCGCCGACTGCGTGCTCGTCGTAGCGGTGCGTTAACCGCAGTTTGTTCTCTACCACAATCCGGATCACACCCAGCGCCGCCCTTCGCAGCGCATAGGGGTCCTTGCTCCCCGTCGGCTTCTCGTCGATCGCCCAGAAGCCAACGAGCGTGTCGAGCTTGTCGGCCAGCGCCACGGCAACCGAAACCGGGTCGGCCGGCACGCGGTCGGACGGCCCCTGCGGCTTGTAGTGCTCCTCGATCGCTGCGGCGACGGACGGATGCTCGCCCTGGAGGGCCGCGTATTTGCGGCCCATCGCGCCCTGCAGTTCGGGGAACTCTCCCACCACTTCGGTGGTCAGGTCAGCCTTGGCCAGGACGGAAGCGCGGCGGGCGAGCGCGGCCAGGTCCCCCTCCCCCTTGAGGGTTAGGGGTGGGGGTACGGTGGCGCTGGCGCTCGACGAATTACCCCCACCCGCGCCTTCGGCGCGACCTCCCCTCAAGGGGGAGGTGGAGGCGGCCACGATCGGTGCGATTTCTTCGGCCAGCCGCGCGATGCGCTCCACCCGCTCGCCTTGCGTGCCCAGCTTGGCGTGGAACGTCACGCCGAGATGGTCGAGCCGCGCCATGCGCTGGTCGAGCGGCTTTGCCAGGTTGAGCCCGAATTTTTCCGCCGACCCTTTCAACTGGTCGAGGTCGGGCACGTCCGACTGGTCGGTCTTCCAGAAATACAGCGCGTCCGACAGCCTGGCGCGCACCACCTTGCCATTGCCATACGCGATCTCCGCCCCGCCGTCCTTCGCCTCGATATTGGCGGTGAGGATGAAGCGGTTGGAGAGGGGCGCGGCGACCTCTCCCTCCCCCTTGCGGGGAGGGTGGCCCGAAGGGCCGGGTGGGGGTGGTGACGAATGAACCGACGGCAAAGCGGAACCACCCCCCTCCGTCCGCTCCGCGGACACCTCCCCCGCAAGGGGGGAGGAAAGACTGCGCACCACAAAACACTTCTGGTTGGCCCGGATCGTCAGCCGGATCACCTCGGCCGGAATGTCGAGGAAATCCGCCTCGAACTCGCCCATCAGCACCACCGGCCATTCGACCAGCCCGGCCACCTCCTCCAGCAGACCGTCATCCTCGATGAGCTCCAGCCCGTTGGCGAAGGCCAAATTGCGCGCGTCGGAAAGGATGATCTCCTTGCGGCGGTCTGCGTCGAGCACGACCTTTGCCGCCTCGAGCTTCGCAGCATAATCGGCGAAGCGGCGCACCGTGATCGCATCGGGCGCATGAAAACGGTGGCCGTAGGTGACGTTACCAGCGCGTATGCCGTCGACCTCGAAATCGACCACCACCGGCTCCTCGGTCTCGGGGCCGAAGGTGCAGACGATCGACTGCAGCGGCCGCACCCAGCGCAGCGAGCCGGGCTTTGCCGAGGCAGCACCCCAGCGCATCGATTTCGGCCACGGGAAATCGCGGATGATCCCCGGGATCAGTTCGGCGATGATCTCTTCCGCCGCCCTGCCCGGCTTGACGATGTGGGCGACGTAGAAATCGCCCTTCTTGGGGTCGGAATGCACATGCGCCTGGCTGATGTCGTCGAGCCCCGCCGAGCGCAGGAAGCCGGCGATCGCCTGTTCCGGCGCCTTGGTGCTCGGGCCCTTCTTCTCCTCGCGCACATCCTTGGAGCGCGCGGTCAGGCCGCGCACATCGAGCGTCAGCCGGCGCGGCGTAAAATATTCGCGAGCGGCGTCATAGGTCAGCCCGGCCTCGACCAGGCCGTCGGTCACCATCTTCCTGAGATCGCCGGCCGCCTTGCGCTGCATGCGAGCAGGGATTTCTTCCGAGCGTAATTCTAACAGCAGGTCGGGCATCGTCTGGTCTCGTGGGAAATGAGGTTGGCGCGGGCATAGCAAGTCGGCCGCGCGCTGTCACCCTTCGCGGCACTCAGCAAAAATCATCCACCTGTCTGTCGGACCGCCGCGAGCCCGTTCGTCCTAGGGGCAGATTTCCATGAACCGAATGCTGCGCTGAAGCGACCAACGCTCAGACCGGGAAATCTGCGGCCTGTGTGTGAACCATTTCGCCGACCCGGAACACAGAACGATCAACACTGACCGTCTCGGACAACGAACATGAAAACGGCGTCATCCCTTCTCCAGCTTCTCGCGCTCAGCGCCTGCCTGGCGGCATGTCTCGGCGGATCGGATGAAGCGCGCATGCCCGGCGTGCGCAAGGCGCTCCAGACGATGGCGGGATCCGCCAATCAGACCAGCCTGCCGGAGTTCGCAATGATCGGCACGAACCTGGCCGGGATAGCCGCCTGAATCAGGCAGCCAGCCCGCCGGCTTGCGTCTGCAGGAACGCTACCCCGCAGGCCTTGGCCAGATCGCGGACCCTCAGGATATAGCTCTGCCGTTCGGTCACGGAGATCACGCCGCGCGCGTCGAGCAGGTTGAAGACGTGGCTCGCCTTGATGCACTGGTCGTAGGCTGGGAAGACCATGCGGTGGAAGTTTGCGCCCGCGCCCGCCTTCAACAACGCCTGGCATTCCGCCTCGGCGTCGTCGAAATGCCGCAGCAGGATCGCCGTGTCGGCATGCTCGAAATTGTGCCTGGAATATTCCTGCTCGGCCTGCAGGAAGACGTCGCCATAGGTGACTTTTTCCGCGCCCTCGCGGCCGTTGAAGTTCAGGTCGTAGACATTGTCGACGCCCTGCACATACATGGCCAGCCGCTCCAGCCCGTAGGTGAGTTCGCCGGCCACAGGCGCGCATTCGATGCCGCAGACCTGCTGGAAATAGGTGAACTGCGACACTTCCATGCCGTCGCACCAGCATTCCCAGCCGAGCCCCCACGCGCCGAGCGTCGGGCTTTCCCAGTCGTCCTCGACGAAGCGGATGTCGTGCAGCAGCGGGTCGATGCCGATTGCGGCCAGCGAGCCGAGATAAAGCTCCTGCAGGTCCGGCGGGTTCGGCTTCAGGATCACCTGGTATTGGTAATAATGCTGCAGCCGGTTCGGGTTCTCGCCGTAGCGTCCATCCTTGGGCCGGCGCGACGGCTGCACATAGGCAGCGCGCCACGGTTTTGGGCCGAGCGCGCGCAGCGTGGTAGCCGGATGGAAGGTGCCGGCGCCGACCTCCATGTCGTAGGGCTGCAGCACCACGCAGCCATAATCCGCCCAGTAATTGTGGAGCGTCAGGATCAGCCCCTGGAACGAGCGGCTGGGATGCATGTGGGCGGGCAAGGTCACGGGCGGGCCTCTGTGATCGGAACCGCCAAGGCTCTAGTGCGGCGGTTGCGATGGGTCAAGGCGAGAGCTGTCCCTCCCTTCTCCCCTTGTGGGAGAAGGTGGCCGACCCTGAGCTTGTCGAAAGGGAGGTCGGATGAGGGGTGTTGGATGGAGTGCTTAGGTTGGGGATGAGAAGGTGGCGCTTCTCGCTACACCCCTCATCCGTCTCGGCGCTACGCGCCGATCCACCTTCTCCCACAAGGGGAGAAGGGAGAACGCCACCCCTACTGTCCCGGCAGCACCAGTTCCTGCCCGGGCACGATGCGGCCGGGATCGCCCTGGAGCTGCGGGTTCAGGTTTAGGATCTCCTGGTAGCGTCCGCCATTGCCGAGCACGTCATTGGCGATCGACCACAGCGACTGGCCCGGCAGCACCTTGTAGGAGGCCGGCGTCGCGGCGGCTTCCTCGACCGGCGCCGGCGCTTCGCTCTTCTTTTCCGGATCGACGACCGGCGCAGGCTTTGCCTCCACGGGTGCAGGCTTGACGGGTGTCTGCGCCGTTGCCTTGTTTTCCACGGGCGCCATGCCCTCGGCGAGTTTTTTCTGGACGCTCGCCAGCACGTCGGGCTCGGGTTTCATGTCGCGCGCATGGCTCCACTGGAACGTGGCTTCCAGCTTGCGCCCGACCCGCCAGTAGGCATCGCCGAGATGGTCGTTCAGCACCGGATCATCGGGCTTCAGCGACACGGCGCGCTCGAGTTCGACAACGGCTTCCTCGAACCGGTCGAGACGGTAATAAGCCCAGCCAAGCGAATCGACGATGTAGCCGTCGCTCGGCCTCAGATCGACTGCCTTGCGGATCAGGTCCAGGCCCTCCTCCAGGTTCATGTTCATGTCGACCCAGGAATAGCCGAGATAGTTCATGACCTGAGGCTGGTCGGGGAAAAGCTCCAGCGCCTTGCGGAAATTCGGCTCGGCCTTGGGCCATTCCTTCAGCCGCTCATAGGCGATGCCGCGCTGGTAGAAGATGTTCCAGTTGGCGTCCGTCGGCTCCTTGAGGCGTACGACCGCGCGATCGTAAACCTCCGCGGCCGCGCGATAATCCTCCTTGGAGGCGTAGACGCCGCCCAGCGCCAGGTAAGCGCGCATGTCGTCGGGGTTCGAATCGAGCAGCGCCTTGAGATGCACGATCGCCTCGTCGTGCCGATCGAGGTCGGCCAGGTTGAGGCCGAGCTGCAGTTCGGCCGCGCGCTTGATCGGCGAATCGGCGGGGATGCGGCCATAAAGCGCTATCGCCTCCTCGGCCTGCTCCTGCTGTTCGGCCACGGCCGCCAGTTGCAGAAGCACGATGTCGCTGTCGGGCTTGAGCGCCAGCGCATATTGCAGATAGAGCCGCACGAAAGGCTCGCCGCCGCCCCGATTGAGAGCGGCGCCGAGATTGAGCAGGATTTCGCTGGCGCCGTCGGCCGGATCGGCGACAAGCCGCGAAAGCTTTTCGCCCTTGGTGATCTTTTCGCGCAGGGCCACCAGCGGCAGCCGGCCGGTGGAATTCTCCTCGGCCTTGTCGAGCACAACCAGCGCCTTGTCCTTCTCGCCGCGGGCGGCAAGGAAGCCGGCATAGGCTTCCGCTACGCGGATCCAGGTTTCAGGGGCGGCGCTGCCGGCCGAAATGTTGTCGAACGCGGCCTGGTAGGCCTTCCCAGCCTCGTCTTTCATGCCGGCGGCATCGGCAATCAGGGCGCGATGATAAGTCTTGAACAGGGCATACCATTCCGGGCCCTCGACCTTGTCGAGGTCGGCGAGCGCCCCGGCGCTGTCGCCGGCGCCGGATTTCGCCCACGCCGTCATGACGGCGGTGATCAGCCGGTCGAGGTCGGATTCCACCGCCAGCTTCAGCCAGGTCTCGGCCGCCGCGTAATCCTTCTTCCTGAACGCATCGACGGCGAGCGCCACGCGCGAGAACCGTTCGATGTCGGGAACGGCCTTCAGCTTTTCCGCATAGGGCAGCGATTCGTCGAATCGCCCCTGCGCGATCAGCGACAGCATCAGGCTCTGCTGGAGCTGCTGGTTGTCGGGATCGAACGCCAAAGCCTGTTTGTAGTAGGCAATCGCACTGTCCAGATCGTTGTCGACCTCGGCCACGCGGGCAGCCAGATAAGCACCGGTAAACGAGCTGATTTCAACGGGTTCAGCCGCCTGCTTGGCCTCTGCCGGCAGCCCTGCAATCATCAATCCCGCCAGCGCAGAGACACCCGCAAGCCAGTTCAAACGTCGTTGCCGCATCACTATCCTTCCCGCCATGCCGCCTCCTGGCAGCCCTCTTGCTTCCTGGTGAAGCGCAAGAGCATGGCCTTTTTAGGGTCACCATTCAATGCTGCGGCACTTCACAATCCGGTCACGGGGCTTTTTGGCAACACCTGCCGGATGTCTCAACCGACGCGGCTGATGCAGAAATCGATTACATCGACCAGCGCCGCCTTCTGCGGCGTGGCGTCGAGCGGGGCGAGCGCGTCGCGGGCGATCTCGCCGAAATGGCGGGCGCGCCCGATGGTGTCGGCGATCGCGCCGTGGCGCGTCATCAGGCCGATCGCCTTTTCGAGCGCCGTGTCGTCCGCCGCGTCGGCTTCGATGGCGCGCTTCCAGAACTCGCGCTCGGCAGCCGTGCCGCGGCGATAGGCCAGGATCACCGGCAGCGTCACCTTCCCTTCGCGGAAATCGTCGCCGACATTCTTGCCGAGTTCCTTGGAATTGCCGCCATAGTCGAGCGCGTCGTCGATCAGCTGGAAGGCAAGGCCGAGATTCATGCCGTAGGAGCGCAGCGCCGCACGGTCGGTGCGCGAGGCGCCGGCGATCACCGGCCCGACCTCGGCGGCCGCCGAAAACAGCGCCGCGGTCTTGGCCTTGATCACGGCAAAATGCTCGTCCTCGGTGGTCTCCAGATTCTTGGCGGCGGCAAGCTGCATCACCTCGCCCTCGGCGATGATCGAGGCTGCGGTGGACAGGATGTCCAACGCGTCGAGCGAACCGACATCGACCATCATGCGGAAGGCCTGGCCAAGCAGGAAGTCGCCGACCAGCACGCTCGCCTGGTTGCCCCAGATCATGCGCGCCGTCTTCTTGCCGCGCCGCATGCCGCTTTCGTCGACGACATCGTCGTGCAGCAGCGTCGCCGTGTGCATGAACTCGACCGACGTCGCGAGCTTGACGTGGCCGTCGCCGGAATAGCCGAACATCTGGGCGGCGGCGAGCGTCACCATAGGGCGCAGGCGCTTGCCGCCCGACGAGATCAGGTGGTTGGCGATTTCGGGGATCATTTCGACGTCGGAGCCGGCCTTGGACAGGATCAGCTCGTTGACCCGGCCCATATCGGCCGCGGTGAGGCCGATCAGTTCCTTGATCGACGCTGATCCGCGCTTCCCGTTTTCGAGATTGAGAACGACACCCACGGCCAGCCTCCCGTCTTGGAACCGGGTTTGATTTAGGCGGCGATGGTGTGTCCGGCAAGTGGCGAATTGGCGCAGAAATTTGGGCGAGTTGTCGGAAACGGCTAAAGCGGTGCGTCCTTGAGCAGATGAGAACGCCCAACAGGGAGTTGCAGCCATGTCGAAGATCGCAATCGAGAACGTGAACCATCCGGGCAAGGTCGAGCGCGTCGACGCTGCCATGTACGAAGCCATGAAGCGCGCGCTCTTGACGGTGCTTCCGGCAAAAGCGCCGGGGCTGACCGTCGGCGAAATGCGGGAAGCGGTGCCGGCACACCTGCCCGAGGAGCTTTATCCGGGCGGCGCCAAGGCGGGTTGGTGGATGAAAGCGGTCCAGCTCGACCTCGAAGCGAAAGGCCTCATCAAGCGCGAAAGGACAAAACCGCTTCGGCTGCACAAAGCGTGACGCCGCCCGCCCCGTTTACATCGCAGCGGCGACCTGCGAACTTCCGCGCATGATCGAGCTCATGCGCACCAACGACGCCGTCATCATCTCCTTCGTCGAATCGCTGCTGCGCGACGCCGGCATCGCGTGCTTCGTCGCCGACCAGAACATGAGCGTGCTCGACGGTTCGATCGGCATCCTGCCACGCCGGGTCATGATCGGGGCGGACGACGCCGTGGCAGCGCGCCGCCTGCTCACCGACGCAGGCATCGGCAACGAGATGCGCGAAGGCTAGCCGTGCCCGGCCAGACGATCGACGCCTTCCACCGCGGCAGTTTTTTCCTCGTCCAGCCGGCGCGCGGCGGCCACCGCGCGGGCATGGATGCGCTGGCTCTGGCCGCTGCGGTACCTTCGGGCTTTGCCGGCAGGCTCGCCGATCTCGGCGCTGGCGCAGGGGCCGCCGGCCTCGCCGTCGCCTCGCGCTGCCCGGGGGCGAGCGTCGTTCTCGTCGAGCACTCGCCGGTCATGGCGGGCTATGCCAGGCAGAGCCTCGAGCTTTCTGAAAACGCGAGACTTCGCGGCCGCGTCTCGGTGCTGGAAGCCGATGTCGCGCTCACCGGCAAGGCGCGCGCGGCTGCCGGCCTCGCCGACAATTCCTTCGATTTCGCCATCATGAATCCGCCGTTCAACGCGGAAATCGACCGGGCCACGCCCGACGATCTCAAGCGGCAGGCGCATGTCATGGCGGACGGGCTGTTCGAAGCCTGGCTCCGCACCGCCGCGGCCATCGTCAGGCCGCGCGGCGGGGTCGCGGTCATCGCCCGGCCGGTGTCGCTCGGGCCGATCCTCACCGCACTCGCCGGCCGCTTCGGCAAGGCGCAGATCGTTCCGGTGCACGCCCGCGTCGACGCGCCGGCGATCCGTATCGTGCTTCGCGCGACGCGCGGCGCGCGCGGCGAGCTTTCGCTGATGCCGCCACTTATCCTGCACGAAGGCTCGGGCGGCGGCTTTTCCGAACGCGCCGAGGCGATCAATGCCGGCCAGGCTTCGCTTTTCGGCGACTGAGCATGATCCCAAGACGTTGCAGACTTTTTGGACAAGATCTTGCGATTAACATTTGAGACCCGCGCAGGCGGGATTGCGGTTTTCCGGCGAATTCCTACATGCGAAGCCAGACATGATCGGAGATCCCTGCCCGTGAGACGTTTTTTGAGCCGCCTGCTTCCGAAGTCGCTGCGGCCGGATGCGGTGACGATCCCGGTCGTGCGCCTGCACGGCACCATTATGGCCGGCGGCGGCCAGTTCCGGCCTACCCTGTCGCTCGCTTCCACTGCGGGCGTTCTGGAAAAGGCGTTTTCCTTCCCCGACGCGCCGGCCGTCGCCATCTCGGTCAATTCGCCCGGCGGCTCGCCGGTGCAGTCGCGGCTCATCTACAAACGCATCCGCGACCTCGCGGCCGAGAAGAACAAGGACGTCCTGGTCTTCGTCGAGGATGTCGCCGCCTCCGGCGGCTACATGATCGCGGTCGCCGGCGACGAGATCATCGCCGACCCCTCCTCGATCGTCGGTTCGATCGGCGTGGTTTCGGCCTCCTTCGGCTTCACCGAGATGATGAAGAAGATCGGCGTCGAGCGCCGCGTCTACACCGCCGGGCAGAACAAGGCACTGCTCGACCCGTTCAAGCCGGAAAAGAAGGAAGATGTCGAGCGGCTGAAGGCGCTGCAGCTCGAAGTGCACGAGACCTTCATCGACATGGTCAAGGAGCGCCGCGGCGGCAAGCTGAAGGACGACCCGGACCTCTTCACCGGCCTGTTCTGGACCGGCAAGAAGGGCCTTTCGCTCGGGCTGGTCGACGCGCTGGGCGACATGCGCACCGTGCTCAAGGACCGCTATGGGGCGAAGGCGCAGCTCAAGCTGATCACGCCGCCGCGCGGCTTGTTCGGCCGCAAGCTCGGCTTGTTCGGATCGTTCGGCGGCTTTTCCGCGCCCGATATTGCGGGCGCCGCCGCGGCCGGCCTGGTGGAGGCCGCCGACGAGCGCGCGCTTTGGGGCCGCTTCGGCCTTTGAGAATGCCGGAAAGGCGGCTATTGTAGGTCGCCAGCCCCGGTAACGAGGGAGGAGAAAAATGCCGCAGCTTATCTTTTTCGCCCTGGTCGGCCTGATCGCCTATTTCGGCTACCGCTCCTTCGTCCGCGAGGCTGAGCGCGTCACCGCCAAGGTGCGGCGCGAGGAAAAACAGGCGGCGAGCGGCGCGAACGGCACGCTGGTCCGCGATCCGGAAACGGGCGAATACCGCCTCGCCAAGGACTGACGTGGACCTCAGCGCAGCATCACTGGCCGAGCATGCGCCGGCCAAGATCAACCTCGCCCTCCATGTCACCGGCCGCCGGCCGGACGGTTTTCACCTGATCGAAAGCCTCGCGGTTTTCACGAGGCACGGCGATCGGGTGACGGTGGCCGCCGCGCCGGAGGATTCCTTCTTTGCCAGCGGCCCGTTCGGCGCGGAAATCCCGCTCGACGGCGGCAATCTGGTGATGCGAGCAAGGGATGCGCTGCGCAGTCTGGCCAACCTTCATTCCGTCCGACAACCACAGCCGGTATCGATACATCTCACGAAGCACCTGCCCATCGCTTCCGGCATAGGCGGGGGATCGAGCGATGCGGCGGCGACGCTGACTGCGCTGAACAGGCTCTGCAGCTTCGGGCTCACCTCGGAACAGCTCACTGAAATCGGCCAGCAGCTTGGCGCCGACGTGCCTATGTGCCTCTGTAGCAGCCCACTCATCGCGCGCGGAATCGGCGAGCAGATAGAGCCTGCCGCAGGCTTCCCGGCGCTGGCGATGGTGCTGGTCAATCCTGGTGTGGCGGTTTCGACGCCTGAGGTATTTCGCGCACTCGCGTCGTGGGAAAATGCAGGATTGCCGCCGCTGCCCCTCGTCAAGCGTGGGCAACTTGCATTCGGCGATATTTGCCGCTGGCTGGCCACAACCCGCAACGACCTGCAAGCCCCAGCCGTCTCCATCGCGCCCGCAATCTCGCACGCAATCGAGGCTCTTACATCCGCCGGAGCAGGCTTCGCCCGCATGTCCGGTTCAGGCGCCACTTGCTTCGGCCTGTTCGAGACGGCCAGCGAGGCCGCCCGCGCGGCCGCGCAAATCCAGGCGCGCCAGCCCGGATGGTGGGTGGTCGCCACTGAAAGCATTGCCTCGAAGGATGATGCCCATGCCCCGGCTTGACGAGACCCGTCCCTTCATTCCGATCCGCATCGCAGTGCTCACCGTCTCCGACACGCGCACGCTGGCGGACGACAAATCCGGCCAGACGCTGGCCGACCGCATCGCCGAGGCGGGCCACATTGTTGCCGACCGCGCAATCGTCACCGACGACCGGGAAAAAATCCGCGAAACCGTGCTCGCCTGGTCGCGGGATGAAAAGATCGACGTGGTCATCACCACCGGCGGCACCGGCTTCACCGGCCGCGACGTGACGCCGGACGCACTGGAGCCGATCTTCGAAAAGCGCATGGACGGCTTCTCGGAAGTTTTTCATCGCATCTCCTATGACAAGATCGGCACCTCGACCGTCCAGAGCAGAGCGACTGGCGGCGTCGTCAACGCTACCTTCGTCTTCGTGCTGCCAGGCTCTCCCGGCGCCTGCAAGGATGCCTGGGACGGCATTTTGAAGCCGCAGCTCGACTACCGGCACATGCCCTGTAACTTCGTGGAAATCATGCCGCGGCTCGACGAGCATTTGAAGCGGGGCGGAGTATAGGCGCTGGCTGGGCGGGTTTGCCAAACGGACGCTATCTGCCCCCTCAAAAGTGGATAGAATCCACCCCCCTTTCCGGCTCGACCAAAGAAATCCGCATTGCGGATCAATGGCATAACAGCCGGCGAGAAGAATTTTCGCATCGTTTTTGTTCACACATCCTGCCCTTCCCGCATAATCCGTCCATCGCCCTTGCGGGAACCGGTTCCGGACCGGGGATCGGTAGGGCGGCGGTGACCTCTCCCCGTGGATTCGGTTCCCACGGGCCTGAGGGCGTCCGACGGGCCGGCATTCCGAGCGAAGCGACAATGCTTCGTGAACGGAAGGCGGATCATCCGCGCGTCATTGTCCATGGAATGTACATGGAGCGGGGCGCGTGACCGGTCGACCGTGGCGACAGACACCGGCGGGGCGCGGAAGCTGCGCCACGTATTTAAGTTTCGGTAGGCAAGGCCAAGCGCCCCGCTTCCCGACTTCTCCATCATCCTGAGCTTGTCGAAGGGATGAGGAGTGTTCTTTGACAATGGCCAGACCGGCAACGGGGGCGTGGCGATGATGAAGTTTGCTCCTCACACCGGCGGCGCGATGCGGATCTCCGCCGCCAGCCGCTTCGTCGCCAGTCCGCGCGCCAAGGCTTCGGCGCTGCCAGCCGATTTGCATAACGCCGAAGCCTGCTTCCTGCTGACCAGCAGCCCCTCAGCCAGCGCGCGGCGCGCCGAAAACACCCGCGCCAGGAAGGGCGACCGATCGGCGCGGGCGCGCGAGAATCGCGCCGGGCCGGCCGTGCGGCCGGCATGCTCCAGCACCTCCTCGGTCCAGCCCTCGACCAGCCGCGCGCCGGGTTCGATGAGCAGCAGCCAGTCGCTCTTGGCCTGCCGCACGCCGGCGGCGATACCGCCCTCTGCCAAATAATGACAGCCGGCCTGGTCGGCTATCCTGTGCGTGTGATCGGTTGAGCTTCGGTCGCAGACGATCACCTCGCGCACCACGCCCTCGACGGCCGCGCCGATCAGCGACGCCAGCGTGCGCGCCAGCGCTTCTTCGTTGTTGTGAGTTTCGATCAGCACCGAAAGCATCGTTCCGCGTAACCGAAAGCCGGGCGAAATGCCAGCATCCGCCTTGAGCCGATCGAAGGGCGGCACTTTCTCCGGTGATCCTTCGACAAGCTCAGGACGGGAAGAAGGGCGAAGCTCCTGCGCTGACGCCTTCCTCTTCCCATCCTAAACTTGGAAGATCACGGGAGAGGGTAAGGGCGAGGGGCAGTTTCCAATAAGCCGAACGCGCTCTAATGCCCGTCTCGCGGCAGTTCGCCCGGTAATTGTGCATCGCACAACAAAATGCCCGAACTCGGGCAAGCATCGGAAAACGATTAGGATTTTCATGTCAATCGCTTAGCCGAAGTACGGCCCGACTGGCACGGATGATGCATTTCTTTTGCAATGCAAAAGGAGAGCGTCATGCCGAAAGCCACCGAAATCGACATCTGTATCTGCACGTTTCGCCGGGCCGAGATCGCGCAAACGCTGCGCTCGCTCGCCGGCATGGACATGCCCGCCGGCTGCAAGGTCGGCGTGATCGTCGCCGACAATGACGACCAGCCGACGGCGAAGCCGCTCGTCGCGGCGCTCGCGCGGCAGTTGCCTTTTCCGGTCCGCTACATCCACTGCCCGGCGCGCAATATCTCGATCGCGCGCAACGCCTGCCTCGACGCCAGCAAGGCCGGCTTCGTCGCCTTCATCGACGACGACGAAACGGCTTCCAGCCAGTGGCTCGTCAAACTGGTGGAAACGGCGGAGGCGACCGGCGCCGACGCGGTGCTCGGGCCGGTCAGGGCGCAGTACCGGCCCGAGGCGCCCGAATGGATGCGGCGGGGCGATTTTCACTCCACCTTTCCGGTCTGGGTCGGGGGCGAGATCCGCACGGGTTATACCTGCAACGTTCTTCTGCGGACGGATGCAAGGAGCATTTCGGGGCGGCGCTTCAGCCTGGCGCGCGGCCAGACCGGCGGCGAGGATACGGAGTTCTTCGATCATGTGCACAGGGCCGGCGGCCTCATCGCCTACGCCAGCGAGGCCTGGGCGGATGAACCGGTGCCATCCGCGCGCGCGACGTTTGGCTGGCTCGGCCGCCGCCGTTACCGGGTCGGGCAGACGCACGGACATTTGCTGCGCAGCAACGCAGCAGGAAAAGCCCGGGTCAGGCAACTCGGCCTCGCCTCGGCGAAGGCGGCCTTTTGTTTCGCGTCGGCTGCGCTGACGGCAGTCTCGCCGGTTCGCCGCAACCGCAGCGTGCTGAGAGGCATCATGCATGTCGGCGTGCTCTCCGGCCTCATCGGCGTCCGCGAGATCCGCCAGTACGGAGTGCCGGAGCTACGGCGCAGACGCGCCACGTGAGGCTGATGTTGGCGCAGTGCCTCGATCAAGCATTGGCGGAAGCGCCAGCGCAAGCTATCTTCCTCAGGAAAGAAAGCGATTTCAGCGCCTTGGCGAGTCGGGCGAAGCTGTCTTTGCGAGCCAAGTGCTAAAAATCTCGGCCGCAGCGACCCACCCCGATCCGCTTCAACGGAAAGGAAGGCTTCAGCCCGGCGGCCCCTTCGATGACATTGCCCGATGGATCGCGAACGTAGATAGAGAGGCTCTCGCCGCGCTCGCCGGCGTGGAACGACTCCTCGATGATCTCGACCCCGTGGGCGGCAAGATGGCTTCGCAGCGCCGCTTCGTCATGCTGGCCGATCGCGATGCAGAAATGATCCATGTTGCGTCCGCCGGCGACGCCGGGCACCGCCCATGAACCCTCCGGCGCCGAAATGTCGACCAGATTGATCAGAGCGTTCCCGGCTCGCAACTGCGCCATGCCGAATTCCGGCAGGCTTTCCTCGAATGTGCAACCGATGACCTCCTGATAAAATGTGCACGCGACTTCCATACCGTCGACCATCAACAGGATGTGATCGATCCCCTCCAGGGCAAATGGCGGCCTGCCCCGCGGCTTTTCTGGCTCATTTCCCGACATCAATCTGGACCCCTCGAGCAGGTATGCAAGCCTATCACCGCGACACGAAATCAGCAAAAAGTTCTTGATTTGTTCTCCTAGGGCAAATAGGAATAGTTTCATGAGCAGAGCGATTCGCAGACCGGCAGAAATGCCTTGGGAAAGGGCGAAGATGGAACAGATCGTGCGCGCCGACATTGCCGCCTTCGGAGCCGGACGGGCCGAGATGGCGAATGCGATGATCGAGCAGAGCGGCGTTCGGGTCCGGCCCGACCGCAACCGCGGCCGCGCCGCCGGCATCAATCCGAGCAGCCGTTTCGAGCCCCTCACCCGCCATGTCTTCGACGACGGTTGGGAGTCGCTCGACGATCTGCCGCCCTTCAAGACCGAGGTGCAGGTCGAAAAACCGCGCACCATCATCACCCGCAACCAGTCGCCGGACATCTCCTTCGACCGCTCGATCAATCCCTATCGCGGCTGCGAGCATGGCTGCGTCTATTGCTTCGCCCGCCCGACCCACAGCTTCATGGGGATGTCGCCGGGGCTCGACTTCGAATCGAAGCTGTTCGCCAAGCCCGACGCGGCCAAGCTGCTAGACAAGGAACTGTCGAAGGAAGGCTATCAGGCCCGCACCATCGCCATCGGCACCAACACCGACCCCTATCAGCCGATCGAGAAGCAGTATCGCATCATGCGCGAGGTGCTGGAGGTGCTGGAGGCGCGAAACCATCCGGTCGGCATCGTGACCAAATCGGCGCTGGTGATGCGTGACATCGACATATTGTCGCGCATGGCCGAAAAAGGTCTCGCCAAGGTGGCGCTGTCGGTAACGACGCTCGACCGCATGCTGGCCCGTACGATGGAGCCGCGCGCGGCGACGCCGACTAGGCGGCTCGAAGCCATCCGCCAGCTCAGCGACGCCGGCATCCCAACATCCTTGATGGTCGCCCCGATCATTCCCGGCCTGACCGACCCGGAGATCGAGCGGATACTCGACTCGGCGTGCAACGCCGGAGCGCGCGAAGCGGGATACGTCATCCTCAGGCTGCCGCTCGAGGTCAGCCCGATCTTCAAGGATTGGCTGCTGCGCCATTATCCCGACCGCTACCGGCATGTGATGTCGCTGGTGCGCTCGATGCGCGACGGCAAGGATTACGATTCGGAATGGGGCAAGCGCATGAAGGGCAGCGGTCCCTATGCCTGGCAGATCGGGCGGCGCTTCGAGATCGCGGCGCGCCGGCTCGGCCTCAACGTCGAGAAGACGCCGCTTAGAACAGACCTGTTCGTCGCCGCCGAAAAACGCCACGAGCAGCTCATGCTGCTCTGAAGTTGCCGCGCCGCACCTGCGTGCGCTGCGAAAGAATCCGTCCGGCTCTTCCCCGACAGCCCGACGGCGCCTTCCCCGCCCCCCCCAATGGCCGGGAAGGCCTTGCGGAGAATCGGAACCGATGCGAGCATTGCCGCACCATGGCTCAATCGCGTTCCGATTCTCCGCTCCTCTTCGAGATCATCGAGCGGCCCGACTTCTCCTTCGAAAAGAAGGCAAGGAAGGAGGGGCTGTGGCCGGTCGCCGGCCTCGACGAGGCCGGACGGGGACCGCTCGCCGGACCGGTGGTCGCCGCTGCGGTGATCCTTAATCCTGCTAAAATTCCCGACGGGCTGGATGATTCCAAGCGGCTGACCGCGGCGCGCCGCGAAGAGCTGTTCGCCGAAATCGTCTCGACCGCACTCGGCGTCTCTATGGCGTCGGTCAGCGCCGGCGGCATCGACCGCATCAATATATTGAGGGCGAGCCTGGAGGCGATGCGCCGCGCGCTCATCGGCCTGTCGATACAGCCGCGCCACGCGCTGGCGGACGGCCGCGACATACCGCCCGGCCTGCCCTGCAGCTGCCGGGCGCTGATCAAGGGCGACCAGCGTTCGCAGTCGATCGCGGCGGCGTCGATCGTCGCCAAGGTCATGCGCGACCGCATGATGGCCGGCTGCGCGCAGACGCACATCCACTACGGCTTCGAAAGCCACATGGGCTACGCGACGGAGCGCCACCGCGCCGCGATCGACATTCACGGCGCCGTGCCGCGGCTGCACCGCGCCAGCTTCGCGCCGTTCCGCCTCATCGAAGAAGGCCTGACCGAAATCAACGAAAGCCTCATCGAGGAGGCATGAAAAAAGCCGCCGGGATACGGCGGCTTTTTCAATGAATGGCGGGCTGAAAGCTCAGTTGAGCTTCGACTTCATGTCCCGCAGGGACGTATCGAAGAGCTTTGCGCTGGCGGCCGAATCGACCTTGCGGGCCAAAAGCACGCGCGCAGCCTCTACCGCGATATCGACGGCGCTGGCGCGCACCTCCTGCACAGCATCGCGTTCGGCCTGGCCGATCTTCTGCTCGGCGAGCGCGGTGCGGCGGGTGACGTAGTCCTCGGATTTCTTCTGCGCTTCCGACACCAGCTGGCTGGCCTCGCGCTTGGCGGCATCCAGTATGTCGGCGGCCTCCTTCTCGGCTTCCTTGCGCTTGCGCTGGTATTCGGCCAGCAATTGCTGGGCTTCTTCGCGCAGGCGGCGGGCTTCGTCGAGTTCGTTGCGGATGCGTTCGGCCCGGTTGTCGAGCGACTTGCCGAGCATGCCAGGCACCTTCATGTAGAAGGCGATGCCGATGAAAATGACGAGGGCGACGAGGGCCCAGAATGTTGCGTCCATGGCCCTCTCCTATTTCCGCGCCGCAGCCACCGCAGCGGCGACATCGGCCTTGTCGACCTTGGCACCGACCAGTTCCTGCACGATCGTGGAGGCCGTCTGCTCGGCGATGGAGCCGACTTCCTTCATCGCCGACGATTTGATCGCGGCGATGCGGGCTTCCGCTTCGCCGAGCTTCTTTTCAAGCGCCGCCTCGACCGTCTTGCGCTCGGCATCGGCATCGGCCTTGGCCTTGTCCCTCGCCTGCTGGGCGATGGCGTTGGATTTGGCGCGCGCCTCGGCCAGCTCCTGCTCATAGGCCGCGACCGCGGCGTCCGCCTCGCTTTTCATACGGGCTGCCTGATCGAGATCCTGCGCAATGCGGTCGCGCCGCACCTCGAGGATGCCGCCGACGCGCGGCAGCACCACCCTCTTCAGGAAAAGGTAGAAGAGGCCGAACGTGATCGCCAGCCACAGAAGCTGCGAGGGGAAGGTCGACGGGTCGAACGGCGGGAACGCGCCGCCGCCATGGGCGGCGTCTTCCACCGTATGGGCTTCGTCCAACGCGGGAGCAGTTGTTTCCTGCGCGTATCCCGGTGTCACAAACATTTCGGTCCCCTGTCGGTCACCCGGCCGCACGGCGCGGCCGGAGGCATTTTAGGCCGGTGGCCCGCTCTTACGTGAAGAGCAGCAGCAGCGCGACGAGGAGCGAGAAGATGCCCAGAGCTTCGGTCACCGCGAAGCCGAAGATCAGGCGGCCGAACTGGCCGTCGGCAGCCGACGGGTTGCGTAGCGCGCCCGCCAGGTAGTTGCCGAAAATCGTGCCCAGGCCGATGCCCGCGCCACCCATGCCGAGGCAGGCGATGCCCGCGCCGATTGCCTTTGCTGCTTCTGCTTCCATTGTCCAACTCCTTGTGGATCTTGAGTTCGGTAGAAATCGTCTGGATGGCGGGAAATCCGCCGGCGAAAATTGTGTCAGTGCCCCGGATGGATGGCGTCGTTGATGTACATCGACGTGAGCACCGCGAAAACGTAAGCCTGCAGGAAGGCCACCAGAACCTCGAGGCCGGTGATGGCGACGGTCATCATGAGCGGCAGGATCGAGCCCGCGACGCCGAGGAAGCCCAGCGCGCTCAGCGAAGTGACAAAGCCGGCGAACACCTTAAGCGTGATGTGGCCCGCCAGCATGTTGGCGAACAGACGCACCGACAGGCTGATCGGCCGCGACAGGAACGAGATCACCTCGATCAGCACCACCAGCGGCATCAGTATGCCCGGCACGCCTTGCGGCACGAACAGCTTCAGGAAGCCGAGACCATGCTTCATGAAGCCGTAGACCACGACCGTGCCAATCACAAGCAGCGCCAGCGCGAAGGTCACGATGATGTGGCTGGTGACGGTGAAGAAATAGGGGAAAAGCCCGAGCAGGTTGGCGACCAGCACGAACATGAACAGCGAGAACACAAACGGGAAGAACTTCATCCCGTGCGACCCGGCGGCGTCGCGCAGCATCGAGGCGACGAATTCGTAGGACATTTCCGAGATCGACTGCAGGCGCGTGGGAATGAGGCCGCGGCTCGACGTGGTCAGGAACAGGAATGCGCCAGCGGCCGCGACGGTCGCGACCATGAAGGCCGAGGAATTGGTGAACGAGAAATCGAGCCCGCCGATCTCGATCGGAATCCATTTCGCGATTTGAAACTGATGGATCGGATCGTTGGCCACTTCGGCCCCCCTCGGCAAAGGCGCGCCCGCGGGCGCAAATTCATTTCTTGTCGGGCTCGCCGGCGCCCTTATCGGACGCTCTCGAACCCTGGTCGGCGACGACACCCGCAGAACGCATGACATTGAGAACGCCAGCGCCGAAGCCAAGCAACAGGAACACGATCAGCCCCCACGGCGAGCTCCCCGCCATCCGGTCGATCGCCCAGCCGAGCCCCACGCCCACCGCAATTCCGGCGATGAACTCGCTGGACAGCTTCAGGGCCTGGCCATATCCGGCCGTGCTGCTCGATCTGGCTCCTGCTTCCCCTTCGCGTCGATCCGGACGTCTTGTCGCAAGCGATGCTTCAAGTTTTTGCCGGCGGCGCTCGAGGTCGTCGTCGCGGATGTCGGGTCTGCCTTGCTCTCCGGGCCCGGTCTTTCCGGTTTCGTCTGGCCCATTCTTGTCGGCCACCGCAACCCCCATGCCCGGATGGAAGTCAACCATCCATCCGCTTCAAAGTCGCGGGCAACATAGTTAGCGCCCCCGCCCCCGTCAAGCCACGCAAGGGGGATCGAACAGGCCTATTTTATCAAGTAAAATCAACAATTTGCGAAAGTGCGACATACTGCCCCGCAGATAGCGGGTCGCGCCGCTTGCGAATCCTGGCGAAACCAGGCCGGCCCGGATCGGGCGGGAGCCGCTCAGCTCCAGCCGCCGCCATAGGTGCGGTAGAAGATATGCAGTCCGATCTTCTTCATTTTTTCCATCGTGCGGGCCCACCGTGGATTGACGTAGTCGGCGTAATAGTGCGTCGACGAGCCGACCTCCGGAATGAATATCTTGCCGGCCGTCACGGCCATCGCGACCTCCTCCGCCATCCGATAGACGGAGCGGTTGGTGATCCTGTCCTTCCTGCCGTCGCAGGCGAAGGAGAACTGGCAGCGGTTCTTCAAGTGGTCGTTCTGGTAGACGACGCCGCAAATGGTGTTCGGATAGGCAGGGTTGCGTACGCGATTCAGGATGACCTGCGCCACCGCCGCCTGCCCCTTCAGGCTTTCGCCGCGCGACTCGAAATAGATGCCGGCCGCCAGGCATTTCTGCTCCGCCTTGGAAAACACCGAAGCCGGCAGCGGCTGGCTCATCCAATGGTGGTCGCCCTCGGTGACCGGCGGGATGAAGCGGCCTGCGTCTTCGTCCTGCAGCAGGCTGGCGAAGGGCGATGCCTTGGCGTAGTCCGGCTCCGGCGGCGCATAGGCGGTCGCCAGAATGTCGGCTTTCTCATTATTGACCAGCGCGGCGAGCACCGCCGGCACGCCGGGCGACCGCTTGCCGTCTTGCCTGACATAGAAGGCTGTGGCGATCTCGATTTCTTTGCCTTTGATGTCGGGCTTGACGAACGTCATTGCGGGTCCCTTGCCGGCTGCCGGCTGCAGCAGGAAGGATGTGCGATCGAGAACCGAGCCGGCATTGAACGCCTTCGGCGGCGCGACCGGGGCGACATTGATGAGGCGGTCTTTCTTGTCGCTGCGGCTGATGCGCTCTTCATCAGGCGTGTCGCCGGCCGAGCCGTTCTTTGCCCGGAACGAAACGTCGCCGATACCTGGCGCCGCAACCCCTGCCCCCGAGATCGAGCCCGTCGGCAGATTTGCCTCGGCGAACGGCATTTCGGCGGCATGCACCGAACCGGCGACGGACTTCTCGACGAAAGCACTCCAGCGCGCGCTGGCGGTCTCGGTACCCGAGATCAGGCTTCCCATGTCCTGGAACGCCGCCGGGGTCGGAAAGCCGATCCAGATGCCAAGTCCAATGATGAAGGGAGGCAGAAATGAGCGCTTGCTTTGGATGGCCGCAGCCAGCCGCTGCATCACGAGACGTCGATGCACAGATTACTCTCCAGAACGCAACCAGACCCACTGGAGGGACGATGATGCATTAACCTTGATGGAGCGTTAACGGTGCGCTTGCGGCGGGAGTGTGGCGTGCGACGGAGCTTAATCGCGTTTTCTGGATTTGCCTGCAAACGGATTCTCGGAAGCCCGCAACACCATGCGGATCGGCACGCCCGGCAGGTCGAAGGCCTCGCGCAGGCTGTTGACGAGATAGCGTATGTAGGACTGCGGCATAGCGTCCGGACGCGAGGTCGAAAGCACGAAACCCGGCGGGCGGGTCTTGGCCTGCGTGATGTATTTTATCTTGAGCCGGCGTCCAGCGACTGCGGGCGGCGGATGGTGCGCCAGTATTCCCTCCAGCCAGCGATTGAGCTTTCCGGTAGAGACGCGGCTGTTCCAGACCCTGTGAGTGCCGAGTACGGCTTCCATCAGCCGGTCGAGGCCGCGGCCGGTCTCGGCCGACAGCGTCACCGCGCGGATGCCGCGCACCTGCGGCAAAAGGCGCGCCGTCTTCTCGCGCAATTCCGCAAGCATCTCCTGCTGGTTTTCGATCAGGTCCCACTTGTTGAACGCGATCACCGGCGCACGGCCCTCGCGGGCGATCAGGTCGACGATCTGCAGATCCTGCTTCTCGAACGGGATCGTCGCATCGAAGACGATGATGACAATCTCGGCGAAGCGGATGGCGCGCAGGCCGTCCGACACCGACATCTTTTCCAGCTTTTCCTGGATTCTCGCCTTGCGGCGCATGCCGGCGGTGTCGAACAGCTTTATCCGGCGTCCGCGCCACTCCCAGTCGACCGAGATGGAATCGCGGGTGATGCCGGCTTCCGGACCGGTGAGCAGCCGCTCTTCCTCGACCAGCGCGTTGATGAGCGTCGACTTGCCCGCGTTCGGGCGGCCGACGACGGCGATCCGCATTGGCTTGGTTTCGTCGTAGGCAGGGATATCTTCCGCGTCGGGATCGGCAATGTCCTCGCCGATCAGCGTTTCGCTTTCCGCGATCTCGTCGGCCGCGTCCTCTTCACCGAAGGCGCGCTCTTCCCCGAGCGCTGCGATCACTGCATCGCGCAGATCGGGCATGCCCTGCCCGTGCTCGGCCGAAATCGGGATTGGCTCGCCGAGCCCAACTTCCCAGGCTTCGAGCATGCCGCCCTGTGCGCCGCGCGCCTCGGCCTTGTTGGCGACCAGCACCACCGGCTTGCCGGAGCGGCGGACGATGTCGGCGAAGGCCTTGTCGTCGGGCATCAAGCCCGACTTGGAATCGACCATGAAGAAGATCAGGTCGGCTTCGCGGATGGCGATCTCGGTCTGCGCGCGCATGCGGCCCTGCAGCGTCGCGGCGGCGGCCGTCTCGAAGCCGGCCGTGTCGATCACGTCGAAATGGAGATCGTAGAGCTTGGCCGGATGGACACGGCGGTCGCGGGTAACGCCCGGCGTGTCGTCGACGAGAGCCAGCTTTTTGCCGACGAGCCGATTGAAAAGCGTCGATTTGCCGACGTTAGGCCGGCCGAGAATGGCTACTTTGAAGCTCATCTGGCGTCACGACGCACTGCCCGAACCGCGGATCAGTTCGGACATGAGCGTCGCTCGCTCGCGCGTGCTGCGGGGCGCCGCGTCGTCGGATGCGACCTGTTCGAACAGCTTCAGCGCGTCGGCCGACTTGCCCTCTTTCCAGGCCGAAAGCCCGAGCGCCTCGCGGGCGGCGTGGCGCAGCGTGTTGGTGTCGGCCGTCAGCGCCTCGACCCTTGCCGAGACGTCGGCGTAGGATCCGTTGTCGACCAGAAGAAGCGCTGCCCTGAGCCGCGCGATATCGCGGATCGCCTCCGGGATGGACGTATCGGCAGCAACCGCATCGAATTCCTTCACCGCCCCGGCGAAATCGCCCTTTTCGGCAAGCACGGTCGCGGCGCGCATCCGGGCCAGCAGCGGATAAGCGCCATATCCTTCCGCCTCCAGCGCCTTGAGCGCGGCCAGCGCCTCGTCGGGCTTGCCGGAATTGGCGAGGCTCAACGCCTGCGAGAACTGGTCGCCCGAGCGGTTGGCCTTGGTCTCCACCCAGTATTCGTAGCCGACATAGGCGGCCGTGCCGAGGACGACCGCGACCGCGAGCACAATCGCCGCCGGGCCGAAACGGTCCCACAGCGCCCTCGCCTGGTCCTGGCGGAGTTCCTCGTTTACTTCGCGGATGAAGCTGTCGTCCGACATGCGTTTTTATACCATATCTTGCCCGAAGGGGCGCGTTGAGCCTGCGTTTTAGCGATATTTCGCCGGCATGGAAGGGGGCGAGGCGGAAAATCGGCCTGGCTTCGTCCGGGATGGGGTTCAGGCGAGCGGCGGCACGCCAATCAGCCACAGATGCAGCCTCCAGATGAACAGTATATAGAGCACCGCGCCTGACATCACGGCGAGGATGTCCCACTTGACTGGCCCGGGCAGCGCCGCCGCCTCTCCGCGCTGCTCCACCGCGATGCGGTCAATCACGGCCCAGGCGAGGAAGGCGCCGAACAGGATCACCGACGCCAGATCGCCATTGGCGAGCAGATGCGCAAAGGCCCAGATTTGCACCGCAGCCAGGAACGGGTGTTTGAGGATTGGCTTCAGGTGTCCGGCTGGAAAGATGAACACCATCAGCGAGACGAAGGAGAAGAACATCAGCAGCGCGGCGGTGTGCTTCATCCAGACCGGTGGCTCGTAGAGGATCGGCGCCACCTCCCAGGCCCTGCCGTAGCCCCAGATGAGGAGAACCAGCCCGGCCAGCGAAACCAGCGAATAGATGCCCTTCCAAGGCCCCTCGCCCAATGTCTTCAACTGACGATTGCGCCATTCGGGCGCGACGATGCGAACCGAATGGATACCCAGAAAGACCATCAGCCCGAGAATGAGCGGAACCATCGCGGCCCTCCCCGACGAAACGCCGCATCCTAACGCGCCGCTCCGCACTTGCCTATGGCGTGGCTTCAGGCCATCCAACCTCGGCCACATTCCCGCCCTAGCCGTTTGCTGATCCGTTTCATGCCTTTTCAGAATTGATGCTAATGTCTGTTGCGTTCCGCGTTTCTGTCGCCGCTTGCGCCCTTCTTTCCGCCTCGGTTTCAAGTGTCGCTCATTCGGGCGCCCGGCCAATCCAGTACGTCATCATCTCCTTCGACGGGGCGCACGACCTGGCGCAATGGCAGCGCAGCCGCACGCTGGCGGCCCGGACCGGCGCGAGCTTCACCTATTTCCTGTCCTGCGTCTTCCTGCTGTCGAAGGAAACGCGCCGCGAATACGTCGCGCCCGGCAAGGGCGCTGGCAAATCCAACGTCGGTTTCGCCCAGTCGAAGGACGAGGTGGCCGCAAGGCTCGCGCAGATCAGGCTGGCGCGGTCGGAGGGCCATGAGATCGCCAGCCATGGCTGCGGCCATTTCGACGGCAAGAACTGGAGCAAGGCCGACTGGATCGCCGAATTTACGTCTTTCTCGACCATCCTGCGCGACGCCTATGCGATCAACGGCATTGCCGGCGAGCCGGCGTACTGGCGAAAATTCGCGGAAACCGAAATCTCCGGCTTTCGCGCGCCCTATCTGTCGACGAGCAAGACGCTGTATGCAGCCTTGGCCGAGGCGAAATTTGACTACGACGCCAGCGCAATCTCCCGCGGGCCGGCGGAGCCGGAAACAGCCGGCGGGGTGACCCGCTTCGCGCTGCCGCAGATCAGCGAAGGGCCGGCCTCGCGGCGGGTGATCGCCATGGACTACAATCTTTTCGTACGCCATTCCGGCGGCCTGGAACGCGCCGGCGAGGCTGCGGAGTTCGAGACGCGCTCGCTCGAAGCATTCCGGGCGGCATTCGAGGCGCAATATGCCGGCGAGCGCATTCCGCTGCAGATCGGCTTCCACTTCACGCTGATGAATGGCGGCGCCTATTGGCGCGCGCTGGAGCGCTTTGCCGAAGAGGTCTGCGTGGAGCAGGACGTGGAGTGTTTGAGCTACGAGGCCTGGCTGGCAACGAACCTAGCCAAGGCGACCAAAGCCGAGCCCGGCGTGGGCGGCTGACGCTCCTGGCGGTTTATTTGGCGGACGCCGTTTCCTCCCCGAGCTTTGCCTCACGCTCCAGGTAGTGCCTGTCGATCTCCGGTAGCGGCGCCCCCTGCAGCGTCGCCTCGAAGGCACGGAGGCGCTTGTAGATCGAGATCAGTTCCACGATGGTCGGCCACGAGTTGACCAGATACTGGAACGAACTCGCGACCTGGGTGAACGCCGACACGATCTGCTGAAAGATGCCGAAGGTGATCCTGCCGACCGCGATCGTCGGCACCAGAATCAGGATTGCGAAAATGTTGTCCGCCTGAAGGTACAGATACCGCACAACGTCAAAATAGAGATAGTGAGCGTACAGGCGGAAGTAGTTCTTCCGGACATTGCCGAACAGCTCCGCCAAGGTTGGCGGCTGAGCTCGCTCGTCATCGTCCTCACCATAGACAAGCTCCTTACGGAAGGCAGCCTCGACACGCTGGTTGAGGAATTCCAGCCCAGGCAGCTTAACACCGACAATCATCAGAAGAACGGTTCCGAACAGCGACCACGTGATTGCCGCAACCACCAGTGGATAAGGAATCGCCCCGACGATCGGCAGTGTTCCGACGTGTGCCGACAACACCGCCAGCAGCGGCAGGAAGGCGATCAGGGTCATCACCGAATCGACCAAACTGACGCCGAGGCCCTGCATGGTCGAGGAGAAGCGCATCGTGTCATCCTGCACACGCTGCGAAGCGCCTTCGATATGGCGCAGTTGCGGCCAGTAGGCCGTGAAATAATCGTTCATCGCCGTGCGCCAGCGGAATACATAATGGCGCACAAAAAAGAGGTTGAGGGCCACAACGGTGATGTGGACCGAGGCCAGCGAAAGGAATTGGCCAACACCGATATAAAGAGCGGGCTGGTCCACAGACCCCGCAGTCGTCAACGCCTGTTGAATCAGATCATAAAAGGTGCCGCGCCATTCGTTGAGCACGACGCTGATCTGCACCGAAAAATTGGTGGTGAACAGGATCAGACCGGAGCCGAGGATCGCCCAATTCTGCCAAGGGTGCGGCGAATACCAGGCCCAGAAGAGATAAAAGAGCCCGATGGTGGCAAAGAAATAGATAAAGAACCAAACGTAAGGTGGCGACAGGAACACCGAGGGGTCGATAATTGGCGGAGCGCTCGGATCGACCGGCGGCAGACCAAAGACCGCTCCGAGTTGCTCACCGCCCAAAAACCAGAACAATACGGCCGCCAGGCTCCAGACGGCGGCCGACGCGAAAAACAGCTTCGGCTGCGGGAAAAAGGATACGAACACTTCGGCGGATTCCTTGTCGGGCGGCGCGCAGTCTGCGGCGTTGCGGTTCCGGCATGAAGTCACATTTCGCAGCGAAAGAAAATGCCCCGAAGTCCATGCCGGCCGCCGATAGAAACGGCAATCATGGCGATTTTGGCGACGGCCCCGCAGACCATGCTGTTGCGCCGGCAAAGAGCAGCGCGATCGCCGCGCCGATCGAGGCCGCGACGAAATCCCCCGTCCACTCGGCAATCCAGCCCGCCGCGATCGGCCCGAGGATCTGGCCCACCCCGAACGAGGCGGTCATCAGCGCCAGCACCCGGCGCGGCGCTTCCGGCGCAAGCAGCCGCCCGATCTGCAGCCCGAGCGCGGTGATGGCGATGAATGTCCCACCGAGCAGGACGCCTCCGAGCAGAGGGCCGGCGAAACCGCCGAACGCGACGCTCGCCGTCACGCCCACCGCCTCGACGAGGCAGCCGACCGCAAACGTCGCCGCAAGTCCGGTGCGCGCGGCGATGCGGTTCCACAGCCAGACGGACGGGATGCCGGCCAGCCCCGTCGCCAGCCAGACCAGCGCCTCGAACTGCCGGCCGGCGTCGCCCTGGCGCACGATCGCCACCAGGAAGGTGGCGGTGACGATGTAACCGAACCCGAACAGGCCATAGGCGAGGATGATCCTGGCGAGCGCGCCGCTTCTCGGCAGGCGCGGCTCGCGCCGGGCGGAGCCAACGGCCAGCGGGCCGCGATCGATGAGCAGGGCGACCACGGCGAAGCCGGCGGCCGAAATCACGCCCGACCACAGCCAGCCGGCGGGCCAGTGCGCGCCTGCGGTCAGCAGTACGGCCATCATCGCCGATGACACCGCAATGCCGACGCCGACGCCGCCGAAATGCATGGCCTGCAAGTCGCCTCGCTTTGCCGCCGCCAGTTGGCTGAAGACGATGCTGGTCAGGAACACCATGACGAAGGCGCTGGCCAGTCCCGCCAGGAACCGCAACAGCAGGAAGACCGGCAGGCTGTCGCTCAAGCCCATCAGCGCCGAGAGCAGCGCGCTCGCCGCCAGCGCGCCGAGCATCAGCGCCCGCTCGCCGCCATGCGCCCAGCCGCCCGCCGCGACAATGGCGCCGATCAGGTAGCCGAGATAATTGGCCGAGGCGATCAATCCGGCATCGGCCGACGAGAGGCCGAGTTCGTCCATCATGCCGGGCAGGATCGGAGTATAGACGAAGCGCCCGAAACCCATGGCGACCGCCATTGCGATCATGCCGGCGATGGCGAAACGGAGCGGAGGCGCGGGGCTCGAAATCATGGCGCGACAATATTGCCGCCCGGCAAGCATACAATAGCGGCGTCCGCTTTCCCGTTGGACCAGCGGCAACGCCGAAGCGCCTATGACGGCGCTCCTAGTTGTTCGCGCTGCAAACTCAGCCGCAGCGTCGTTCGCCGGCGCATTCCGACGCTTCGCGATAGCCGCGGTTGAACGGCAGGTCGGCCAGCTCGCGCTCCGTCATCGCCTCGACGTCCGGGTGCGACAGCGGATCGAGCATCCAGCCTTCTTCAATGGCGAAGGTTTCGCGCGGCGTCCTCAGCACCTGGCCAAACGCTCTGGTGCCGATTGAGAAAATCTTCATGTTTTCTCGCCTCATCTGGTTCAATGGCCGTATGATCTGCCGAATCCGGCAATTTTCAATCCAGAAATGCCGATCAGGACATTAGAAAATCTACATCCATGAATCTTAATTCGGTGCATTTGAACGGCCTGCGCGCTGCGGAAGCGGCGGCCCGCTGCGGATCGCTGGCAAAGGCCGCCGAAGAACTCGGCGTTTCGCCCAGCGCCGTCAGCCAGCAGATCGGCCGGATCGAATTGCAGCTCGGCAAGAAATTGTTCGAGCGCACGAGCGGCGGACTGGCTCCTACAGCTTTCGGCGCGCTGTTCACGGCGCGGCTCTCGGTCGGGTTCCACGAGCTTGCGCAGGCGGTGGCGATGGCCGACGAGCAGGCGACCAACACGCTGGTTGTGTCGGTGCCGCCGGCCTTCGCGTCGCGCTGGATGGTGCCGCGGCTCAGCCGCTTCTTCGCGCTCCACCCCGAAATCCTGCTGCGGATCGACGCCTCGACCCGTCTCGTCGACCTCGAGCACTCCGACATCGAGCTCGCCATCCGCATGGGCGAAGGCAACTGGCCCCGCGTCCGGGCCGAGCTCCTTCTCCCGCTGGAGATTTTCCCGGTCTGCTCTCCTGAACTCGCGAAGCGGCTGCGCTCGCCGGCCGACCTCGCCAAAGTCTCCGTGATCCAGGACGAAAACACCATGCTCAGTTGGGACCGCTGGTTCGCGGCGGCCGGCGTCGAGCCGGTGACGCCGCTTCCAGGCGCAACTTTTACAGACCCGGTGCTTTGCCTCGAGGCGGTGATTGGCGGCCAGGGCGTCATGCTGGCCTGGCAGTTGCTGGCTGCGGATGCGTTGGCCGACGGCCGTCTCGTCGCACCGTTCGGCGTCACGGTCGCCAGCGGCCTCGGCTACTATCTGGTGACACGCGCATCCGGCCGGCAGAGCGCCAAGGCCGCAGAATTCAGCCGCTGGATCACCCGCGAAGTGAAGGCGACGATGGCGGGGTTCGGTTCGCAGCGGTGATGCGCGCTACTGCTGCCCTTCCCGCGCGGCATGCATTTCCAGCACACGCCGCGCGCTTTCCTCGTCTGTGATCAGCACGGTCGGCGCGATCAGGTTCATGGCGCCGAGCAGCGCCTCGATTTTTTCCGAGCCGCCGGAGGTCAAAATGCGGAGCGGCGCGCGGCGCAGCCGCTCGACGTCCACCGACATGACCACGCCGTTGATCGGGTGGTCGACGATCTGGCCGTTTATGTCGAACGGATGGAAGAGCAGATCGCCGACCGAACCGCGCGCGATCAGTTCCTCCCTCTGGGCCTCCTTGAGGTAACCGCCGCGGTAGAACGTCGTTGCCGACCTGATGCCGCCGATGCTCAGCAGAACGGCGTCGAGATCGTCGGTCATGCGGAAGATATCCTGCAGGCCGCAACGCTCGATCAGCGCGACCTTTGTCTCGACGCTGTCGACAACCGCCGGCGCAGGAATCAGATAACCCTCGCCCTGAAAGGTCTGCGCAAAGCGCCAGGCGAACTCGGCTGGATTGATCTGTCGCGCCACGCCGACGCCGCCGAGAAGCGAGATCACCTTAAAGTCGGACAGGGACTTTGGCGTGATGAATGACAGCGAACTGAAAAGGGTGCGGCCCCAGCCGACGCCGACACGCATGCCCGACTTCATCGCCTCCGAAAGATAAGCGCCCGTCTTGGCGGCAATCGCCGGGATCGGGTCGGCGTCGGACGTCGACAGCGGCGCCACGAAAGCCTGCTGGATGCCGAAGGTCCTTTCCAGCGCGCGCTCGAGCTTGATGAGTTCGCTCAACTCACTTTCGATGACGATCTTCACCTCGTTGCGCGCACGCGCCTCGGCAAGCATGCGCACGATGGTGACGCGGCCGACCCCGAGCACCTCGGCGATCTCGTTCTGCGTCATCTGCTCGATGAAATACATCCAGGCCGCGCGAATCCGGAGGCGGTCGGTCCTGCTCTCGCTCACCTGTTGCTCGGCAATGCCGGCTTCGCCCGCCGCGCCTCCGGTTCCGCCATTCGACCGTCGCTTCGCCAATTCCGTTCCCCACTCGTTCGGCTCTATTGATTCTGCGCGCTGGCGCAGTATCGCCTATTGATCTACCAATCTGTAGAAACAATTCTTGTGCATGGCGATGGGCGAAGCGCCCGCCGCCGGGAGAAGTGCCGAGGCGACCTGAAATGCTCCGACAGATTTCCGAAGATGTCCGCGTCAATCTCAAGGACCGGCTGCGGGACGTACGCCACGCCATCCGCCAGAGCCGCCACGATAACGCGCGGAATGCCGCCGTGGAGGCAGAGGGGCGCAGTTCGCCTTCCTCGCCGGCCAAGGGCCTGGAGGATCTGCTGGGACATGCCGCCAGCGTCGTCGACGACGCCATGTCGCTTGCCGAAGCGCTGGTGCCGCATGAGCGCCCGGCAAGTGCCGACGCCGCGACGGTCAGGAGCTTCGACCACTATTTCCGCAGCAATGGCCGCGGTCCCTCGCTGGACGGCGAGCGGGCGTTCCGGCGCGACATGTATTATCTGGCCAAGGCGATCGCGGCGAAGAAGACCACCGGTGCCCCGCGCATCTATGAAGCGAGCCTCGCAGCCGCACATGCAGCGATGCGCAGGCTGCATGGAGATCTGATCGCCGAACTGGATATCGCTGCGGAGCCGGACGAGCGAGTAGCGGTAGCCGCGGCGCTCTGCGCGGCGCTGCTGATCGAACTCGTCGAGCATCGCCCGATTCGCTTCAATGAAGGCACACAGGGCAGCGGCCGGAATCTCGACCTGGAGATCCGTTTCCTGGCGCCACTTGCGCTGGCCTGCGGCCTTGCGACGATCAGCGCGGACGATCTGCCGGCGGCCGACATGCTGGAGATCACCATGCTGGCGGCGGATGTGCGCCATGACCGCATCGTCCAGGCTTATGGCAAGATGGACCGGCTCGGCGAATTGACATCCGTATTCGCCGTGCTGCTCGCCCATCTGCCTTAGCCTTCTCTGGCGGCCAGATCGGCGATCACCTTCTTGGCGCGCGGGATCGAGGCGGGGCTCATGCTGAGTTCCGTCAGGCCCATCCGGATGAAGGCGGGAATGAGATCGGGCCGGCCAGCCGCCTCTCCGCACATGCCGACCATGATGCCTGCCTCGATGACGGCCCGGGCCGTCATCTCTATCGCCGCCATCACCGCCGGATTGGTCACGTCGTTCAGCTTCGCCACGGTCGGGTTGAGGCGATCCGCTGCCATGACATATTGCGTCAGATCGTTGGTGCCGATCGAAAAGAACGCGACTTCGCGCGCCAGCGCAGGAGCTATGAGCACCGCAGCGGGCGTCTCGATCATCACGCCGAGCGGGAACATCGCATGCGGCAAGCCCTCCGCGTCGAGTTCGGCCGCACACTCAGCTATCAGCACCTTCGTTCGCCGGACCTCATCGATGTCCGACACCATAGGCAGCATGACCTTGACATTGCCGTGGACTGCAGCCCGCAGCAGCGCGCGCAACTGGCGCTTGAAAATGTCGGGCCGGTCGAGGCACATCCTGATGCCGCGCCAGCCGAGGAAGGGGTTCTCCTCCTCCGGAAATTCTATTCCGGCGATAGGCTTGTCGCCGCCTATGTCGAGCGTGCGCACGATCACCGGATGCGGCGCGAAGGCCCGCGCCAGCGCCGAGTAGGTCTCGGCCTGCATGTCTTCCGAGGGCAGGTGCATGTGGCGCATGAACAGGAGTTCGGTGCGGAACAGGCCGACGCCCATAGCGCCCGCCTCCAAGGCCGCGTCGATCTCCTCCAGCGAGCCGATATTGGCGGCGATCTCTATGACCGTGCCGTCCGCGAGTTTCGGGGTGAAATCCCTGAACGCCGTCAGCGCGTCGCGCTCGGCCGCTGCCTGACCCACGCGCCGGGCAAAATCGGCGCGCACCGCTTCATCCGGATCGGCGACGATGATGCCGGCATCGCCGTCGAGGGCGACTTCCTTGGCTTCGCGCAGCGCATTGACCCGCTCGCCGAGGCCGAGCACGGCGGGTATGCCGTGCGACCTCGCGATGATGGCGATATGCGAGGTCGCGCCGCCATGGCCGCAGACCACGCCGCCGATGCGCTTCAGCGGCGCGCGCGCCAGATCCCAGGCGCCGATGTCGTCGGCGATCAGGATCGCGCCCTGCGGGATGTTTTCGAGGCTGACATCGTCCTGGCCTAGCAGTGCGAGGCATATCTGCCGGCCAACGGCGTGGACGTCGTCGGCGCGCGCGTTCAGATAGTGATCGTCGACCCCGCCGAATTCCGACGCGATCTTCGAGGTCGCGCTGATCACCGCCGAAACCGCGTCGACGCCCCTGACAACCAGCGTTTCGGCCTCGCTGGTCAGCGACTCGTCAGCAGCGATGTCCTTCAGTGCGGCGATGATGCCGCGGTCGCCGGCCGACAAGCTGTTCTCAGCCAGCGCCCTGTCCATCCGACGCTGGACAGCGGCAATCGCTTTCCTCAGCCTTTCGACCTCAGTGGGAATTTCGCTTGCTGAAAGCTCCCGGCCTTCCGCCCGGATTTCGGGCGGGAAATGTGCGAAGGCCGGCCCGATGGCGACGCCTTCGCTCGCGGCGATACCGCGCAGCGTTACATCCACCGCTGCCGGTTCCGGAGCGGCAACCGGCGCGGCTGAAACTGATTCCGCCGCGGTTGGAGCCGGATCGCTCGGCGCGGGCGCATCCTCGTCGAGACCCGACAGCGGGTTTTCAAGATAGCCGATCAGCGCCTCGACCGCTTCGATCGCGTCGGCGCCGGTGGCCCGTACCGTGACCTCCTGGTCCTCCTTGACGCCGAGCAGCATCAGCTTCACCGAACTCTTGGCGCTCGCCGCCTTGCCGTCCTTGACGATTTCGACATCGGATTCGAAGCTCTTGGCGAGCTTGACGAACCGCGTGGCCGGGCGGGCGTGCAATCCTTCATGCACTCTGACGATGGTCGAGCGTTCCATGGCGCATACTCTGTATTCGGGAGCGCCACCGCCGCAAGCGGCAGCGCAAATCAGGTCAGGCGCCGATCGTGATGATCGCGTCGGTTTTCAGGGCCGCCACCAGCGATTCATGGTCGACCTTCGAGGCGCAGATTTCTCCTGGCCGCTCGGCCTCGGCCGCGCCGTTGAACGAAATCACCACATGGCCGATCTCGCGCACCTTGCTCCAGGCCGTCGGGCCGACGGCGGTGATCGTAGCCGACAGTGGGCCGATGGCGATCGATGCGCCAGCTTTCGGCGCGCCGTCGCTTGGTCCCTGCTCCGTCTTGTGGAGCACGGAGACTTCTGCGAGTTCCGCCGGCGAACCGTCCGCAAACAGGATGACCACGCCGGCTTCGGCGAGGTCCGCCACCTCGGGCCCGATCTCCGTGATCCGTGTACGCAAAAGAATTGTCATGATCGCCTTCTTCTTTCCTTATCGGTGCCTGCCCCGGCGAGCCTTTTGCAGGCCGCCGGAGCAGAATTTGGGCAGGTTCTAGAGCACGAAGAGGCTGAACACCCATGCGATCAGCACGGATACCGGCCCCATGATCTGACGGCTGATCAGGACCGCCGGGACGCCGATCTCGATCGTCTTGGGCTTGGCTTCGCCAAGCGCCAGGCCGACCGGAACGAAGTCGCAGCCCACCTGCGTGTTGTAGGCAAACAGCGCCGGCAGCGCCATTGCGGGCGAGATCGTGCCATTGGCTATCTGCGGGCCGATGATGGCCACGCCGATGACCTGCGCGATGACCGCTCCCGGCCCGAGAATGGGCGAAAGGAACGGCAGGCCGCAGATCGCCGAGATGATCAGCAGGCCGACGATGTTGTTGGCCAGCGGACCCATCGGCTGGGCCAGCACGTCGCCGATGCCCGTATAGAGGATCAAGCCGATGAGCATGGTCACGAAGGCCATGAACGGCAGCACGTTGCGGATCACCTGGTCGATGGTGCGCCGGCCGGCATTGAAGAAGATGCCGACGACACGTCCCATCACACGGCCGATCGAACTGATCAGCCCGACAAGCCCGCCTTCGCTTTCCGGCGCAGAATCGGCTGCCCTGACCGCCGGCGAATCCGTCGGGCTGGAGCCAATGACTGCCGATCCGCCCGCGGCGGTGACTGGCTCGGACCCGTCGGCCATGGCGACGTTGGCGGGCTTCACCCCCGAGACGTAGATGTCCTCGGTGATGAACTGGGCGAGCGGCCCAGCCTGGCCGACTGGCGTCAGATTGACGGTCGGGATGCGCTTGCGCGGATAGACGCCGCAGCGGGCGGTTCCGCCACAATCGACAACAACAACCGCCATTTCACTTTCGATCGGCGGCGCCTTGAAGCCGTCGACCGCTTCCGCCCCGGTCATGTCGGCGATCAGCTTCGCCACCGGGTGGATTCCTCCGCCGGTCACCGACACCACCTTGTTGCGCTGTTCGGTCGGCTGGATGACAAGCGGGCCGCCCCATCCTCCGGAGCCCCTGGAAATCTTTACCGCCTTGTATGTCTTGGTCACGTCCATATCGTCCTCCCCCCGACTACAGCTCGACGCCCTGGCGGCGCGCCATGATGGCTGTGATGCGTTCGGTCAGCATGCCCTTGAGCAGGATGACGATGAGGCCGACGATGGCGTACCAGATGGCGACGTTGATGTGGTAGCCGGAAGGCACCGCGCCGCTTCGCTCCAGTTCAAGAAGCGCCACCAGCACGCCGCCCCAGACGAAATACTCGCCGGGATTGATGTGCGGAAACAGGCCGAGCGGCGGATGAACGTAGGACACCGCCGCATCATAGAAGGCCGGCTTGTGCTTTTCCTCGAGAAACGATCCGAAGGTGTAGGCCATCGGATTGGTCAGGAAGAACACCGCCAAGAGCGGCAGCAGCGTGTAGCGGGTCAGCGCGATCCTGCCCGCGCCGCGGGCAAGCCCGTGCACGCGCTCTTCGCCGACCAGTTCGGTGATGGCGTAGAACGCCGTCATCAGGACGACGAGCGTCGGGATGATGCCGGTAACGAAGCCGGCGAAAACCTCGCCGCCCTTCTGGAAGATGCCGATGAAATACTTGCCGATGGCGGTCAGCCAGCCAAGCTGCTCCTCCTGCTGGACGTTTTCCAGCTTCTGCCGGAACTCCTCGACGCTAATGCCGCCGTCGGCCTGGGCGAGAACGACAAGATCGTTCGCGCCGTGCCCGACGGCGAGTTTGCCGTGCAATGCAGCATCCGAAACCATCGAGCCTGTGACATACAGGTTCTGGACGGCCATGTCGGCATGCTGCGCCAACATTGAAATTATGGACATTTCTCCTCCTCTATTCAGCCCTTGCCGGCTTATCCCCCCGGCTCGCGGCAGTCCTCTATGCGCGTGCTGCGTTCAAGCCGGAAAGGCCCGGCTCTTTGACCGGCTCCGATCGCGCGCGGTCGATCTGCTCGATCGCCCGTTTCACGGCCTCGGCCACACCGGGTTCCCCCTCACCCAAAACCGCGGGATCGGACCGGAGCTTATCGAGGGCGACGCCCTCGAATTCTTCATGTCTCTTGAATTTTGCGAACACGGAGCGCCCGCTCATCGCCAGGAAGCGGCGCACGATCAGATCGGGCGTCGCCACGATCAGCACGATTGTGCCCTTGCCGAAGCGGCCGCGATGGTTGCCAGCGCCGACGAAGCCGTCGCTGTATTTTTCGGTGATGCCTTTGAAGACCCCGGAGTAGTGCCGCATCTGGACCCAGACGCCGAGCGACTGAAGCGCCCAGACTACCACCAGCAGCAGCAATCCCCATTGCCAGATCGCCATTTTCTCCTCCTCCCGAGGATTTGCCGAGCCGCGCTAACGTGACGCGGGACGGCTTCAATTAGAGAACATTTGTTTCCCACGATGTCAATATGTATGATATCGCGACGTATTGAGCCCGTCACAAAGCAGTGGACTGATTTGGTTTATCAGGCAGGCGTGCTAGATTCTGCTGGAAAAGGATGCCCGGAACAATGGATTTGCGGTTCAAGGACGAATTGGCCCTGATGCCCGACCTTCGGCATCGGCTGCGGCAGTTGCGCTGGTTCAGGGCGACGTTCCGCGCCAGCGCCCGGGAAGTCTCGGCGACCTATGGCCTGCGCTTCGAGATCGACGAGACGAAGCTGACGCGGGCGTTTCTCGACTGGGTCGAGATCATGGAAGCGCAAAAACGCTTCGCGCGGGTGGATCGGGCCGATTTCATCGTCTTCGCCGCCGGCCTGGTTTTGCGCGAACTGATTCGGCAGGAACCGGCTCGGCTGATTTCCGGCCTGGACAGCCTGAACGAGGATGCCGCCAACCCCGAGGCGCTGGAAATCGTGCGATTCTGGCCGGAGGGTTTTCTCTATACGAACTATTGCGTGTCGGCGATCGCGGCGATCTACGAGCAGGAATTCGGCCGCATGCCGACGATCGACAAATGCGCCGACGATCTGCGCACCTGGTGGTCGTATCGGGAGAACGTCACCGAGATGCCCGCCTATGCCGTCGCCTTCCTGGACCGCTTTCTCGGCGCCGAGCCCAACTGGATCGCGCCCGACCGCGCGCAGGCCAGGCAGGCCATGCAGCAAGCTCTAGGTGCATCACGCCGCAGCAGAGCCCTCCCGCAGCTTTGAACCCTCCATTGGCAGGGCTGCAATCCCGTCTATTGAACATTTGGTTTTTTATGGATAGCGATGTGCGTGATTTTTGAGTTGTCGGGGAGAAGCGCGTGGCGCGATCGAAGCTGATCATTTTCGACTGCGACGGCGTTCTGGTCGACAGCGAGCCTCTGGCCGCCCGCGCCTATGAGCGCGTCTATGAAAAGCACGGCATGAGCGGCGTCGGCGTCGACATCATCGCGCAGTGCGTCGGCATGAAGCAGTCCGACATCATTGTCAGGATCAGGGAACTGACCGGCCATCAGTTTCCGGAGCACGCGGACGGCGACATCTGGGCCGAGACCAAAATTTTGTTCGCCGAAGAGTTGAAGCCGACCCACGGCATCGTGCCATTCCTGGATTCGCTCGGCGTCGAACGCTGCGTGGCGTCGTCGTCATCGGTCGAGCGCATAAAACATAGCCTCGACGTGACCGGGCTGGCGCGGTTCTTCGGCTCATCCATCTACAGTTCCTCGATGGTCAGACGCGGCAAGCCTGCGCCTGACATTTTCCTTCATGCCGCCGAAAAAATGGGCGCAATCCCGACGCACTGCGTGGTCATCGAGGATTCCCCATTCGGCATCGAGGGCGCGGTCGCGGCCGGCATGACCGCCATCGGCTATACGGGCGGCGGTCACACCTATCCCGAACACGGCACGCGCCTGATGGCTTGCGGCGCGGTGGCGATCTGCGCCGACTGGAAAGAGGTCGGGCAGGAACTCGCCAGGCTGGGCTTTCTCAAAGAAAGCGCTGGAGCGGCGGGTTAGGTTTCTCGGGATCCACTGCACCAACGCTGTTGCCCTCCCCCGGGGAGGGGCGGTTCCGACAAGCGCGGTGGCCGTCATTCAACACCGCATGGGTCCCCAACATCCACTCTCCTTCACCCACCGAGCCGAGCGTCACCACCCCCACCCGTCGGCCCCGCCGACACCCTCCCCGGAAGGGGAGGGAAACGGGCGCTAAACCAGCATCCCCATCGGGTTTTCGACATGGCGCTTGAAGGCGACCAGCAGTTCGGCGCCTAGTGCGCCGTCCACCGCGCGGTGGTCGGTCGACAGCGTCACCGACATCATCGTCGCGATCTTGATCTCGCCGTTCTTGACGACAGCCCGCTCCTCGCCCGCGCCGACCGCCAGGATGGTCGCGTGCGGCGGGTTGATGACGGCCGAAAAATCCTTGATGCCGAACATGCCGAGGTTGGACACCGCCGTCGTGCCGCCCTGGTATTCCTCCGGCTTCAGTTTTTTGTTCCTCGCCCGCGCGGCCATGTCCTTCATCTCGTTGGAGATGACCGACAGCGTCTTTTCATCGGCCTTGCGGATGATCGGCGTGATCAGCCCGCCGGGGATCGACACCGCCACGCCGACATCGGCATGCCTGTGCTGGACCATCGCCGTTTCCGTCCATGAGACGTTGGCCGTCGGCACGTCGCGCAACGCCAGCGCCATTGCCTTGATGATCAGATCGTTGACCGACAGCTTGTAGGCCGGGACCTCGCCCTTGTCGGTCTTCCTCATCGGGGCTGCGGCGTTGAGCTGCGCCCGAAGCGCCAGCAGCGCATCAAGCTCGCAGTCGAGGGTGAGATAGAAATGCGGGATGGTCGACTTCGCCTCGACCAGCCGCCGGGCGATGGACTTGCGCATATTGTCGTGCGGGACGAGTTCGTAGGAGCCCTCCGCGAAGAGTTTCAGCACCTGCTCGTCGGACATGGGCTTGGGCGGGACAGTACCCCCCTCTGGCCATGCCCCCCACAACCCCCCCCTGGGGGGGGTTGGGGGGCGGCCCAAGGGGGGGTC
>DASZDZ010000040.1:0-7177 GCA_035941355.1 Pseudaminobacter sp. | reverse complement strand
GTCGACCAAAAGGCCGTGGCGGTTCTCCATCAGCCCATGCCCCATGAAGCAGAGCTTTGCTTCCTTGCCGCGTCCCTTGCGGTAGAGTCTGGCGTCGGGATCGGTGGTTGAAGCATGCGTCTCGTTGGACCGTTTCTGCCCATGGAAGTCCGCTTCCACATCCGGTGACCCGGCCGGGAGCGGCGACGCAGTTGCTTTTTTGCGCAACCTGCGATTTGTGGAGTAAATTCTTGCCATGACGCGCAAAACGAGGGCCACAAGTGTCTGCCTTCCGCGCCCGCAAGAAGATGCGCGATGTGCTGCGCAAGCAGATTGCCGAACTCCAGAAGCGCGGCGTTGCCTTGATCAAAGCCGCGAAAGGAGACCCGGCGGGAAATGACCCGGGGAGAGGCCGGGGGGGCGGATCGAAATGTGCAGGGGACCGCGCGGGACCGGCGGCCCCGCATCGCGCGAATTTCCGCAAAAAATGCGATTTTTGTGGAACCGAAAGTCAGACGAGCGAAACCAGTATCGTCCTAGACCCACCCCGAGGCGGGTCATCCTCCTCTCGACCATGCGCCGTACGCATCGCGATAGATATTGATCTGCGCCGGAACGGTCCTGTCTAAGTGAATTTCAGCTTGCGGACTCGTTCCGGACGTTCCGTGAGAGGGATTGAAGGCGAAGCAATGACCCCGAGGCGACCTATGTCTTGCGTGTAGCGAAAGGCCGCTCGCGCCTGATCTCGGCCATAGAGATCAGCTTTGCCACTTCCTGGAAGCAGTCGCCGATGATGACGCTGGCGGTCGTGATTGCGCGCCAGAAACGCACATTCGGAAAACATTGATCCTGATCTACGGACGCACCTGCGCTGGCCGTTTTTCGAGACGGACAACGCCTTAATTTCGATTGTCGATTGTAAGAGACTGTTTGTCCGGCTAACCCCCGGCAAGACGCGGCAGGAGGAAAATTTCGGCGTCTCTCGGCAGTTCCTTTGACCACGTATCGCGATAGATCGTCCCATCGATGGAGACGGCGATGCCCCGGTCGATCCAAGGCTCGAGGCTGGGAAACTGTTCAGCCAGCTTCCTGAACAGCTCCCTTATGTCCTTGGCCTCGACCTCGATCTTGCTCTCACCCGCAGCCGCCCCGAGCGATCCCCAGAGCGTCACTTCGACCATCAGACCTTCCCTCCAGTCTCAAGCGCCGCCAGAATGCGCGGCGGCGACATCGGAATGTGCGTCATTCGCACACCAACGGCATTCGACACCGCGTTGGCGATCGCCGCCAGCGGCGGTACGATCGACGTCTCGCCGACACCTCGCACCCCATAGGGATGGTTGGGATTTGGTATCTCAAGGATCTGCGTTTCGATCATCGGGAGATCGGAGCAAACCGGAATGCGGTAATCGAGGAAGCCGGGGTTCTGGAGCCGGCCGTCCTTGCCGTAGATATACTCCTCGTTGAGCGCCCAGCCGATGCCTTGCGCCGCACCCCCCTGATACTGCCCCTCCACATAGGTTGGGTGCACTGCCTTTCCGGCGTCCTGGACGACGGTGTAGCGCAAGACTTTCGTGGCGCCGGTTTCAGGATCTACCTCGATATCGCAGATATGCGTGGCGAAGGAGACGCCGGCGCCGTCGGCGACGAGCTCGCTGTGCCCGGCGATCGGCCCGCCGGTCTTCGCCGACGCGGCCGCGATCTCCTTCAGCCAAAGCCGCCCGAGATTGCCGTGCTTCTCGCCTTTGGCGATGGCATGGCCCTTTTCCCACGCCACCTCATCGACCGGGATGTCCCACATCTGCGCGGCACGCTCGCGTAGGACACTGATGGCGTTGCGGGCAGCCGAGATCGTCGCCATGGAGGAGGAGAACGTGCCGCGGCTGCCGTCCGTCATGTCGTTGTAGCCGAGGCTAGATGTATCGGCGACCACCGCCTTGACCTGTCCGTAGTCGATGCCGAGCTCCTCTGCCGCCACCAGCGACAGCGAGGCGCGCGAGCCGCCGACGTCCACCGTTCCGACGGCAAGCGAGACCGTGCCGTCCATGCCGATGTTCAGATCCGTGCAGGTCTGGCCGCCGAAATTGAACCAGAAGCCGCAGGCCATGCCGCGGCCCTGGTTCTCGCCGAGGGGCGCCTTCATGTGCGGATGGTTCTTCACCGCTTCCAATGTCGGGCCGATGCCGATCGGGCCGTAGATCGGGCCATAAGAAGATCTGGTGCCTTCCTGCGCGGCGTTCTTGATCCGGAATTCGACGGCGTCGATGCCGATCTGCTTGGCGAGCTCGTCGACCACGCTTTCCACCGCAAAGGCTGCCATCGGCGCCGACGGCGCTCGATAGGCCGCGGTCTTCGGCCGGTTCACCAGCACTTCGTAGCCGACCGTCCTGACGTTCTCGAGCCGATAGCACGCGAAGGCGGTCATGGCGCCGAGCTCGGCCCACATGCCGCCATACGCGCCGCTAGAGTAGCGCAAAGTCGCCTCGGCGGCGATGATCGTGCCGTCCTTGCGGGCACCGATCCTGACGTCGATGGAGGTGGCGCTTGTCGGCCCCGATGCGCGAAACACCTCATCGCGCGTCATGACCAGCTTGACCGGCCGTCCTGCCTTGCGCGACAGCGCCAGCGCGACTGGCTCAGCCCAGACATGGGTCTTGCCGCCGAAACCACCGCCAATTTCCGAGGAGGTGACGCGCAGCTTCGAGACGTCCAACCCAAGCAACTGCGCGCAGTGTTGGCGGTAGACGAAATGGCCCTGCGTGCACACCCAAAGGTCTGCGGTCCCGTCGGGGCTCAAATTCGCCACGCAGGCATGCGGCTCGATGTAGCCCTGATGCGTCTGCTCGGTCTTGAAGGAGCGTTCAACGATAAAATCAGCCTGGCCGAAACCGGACTCGACATCGCCGTGACCGTACTGAGTGCGCTTGGGGACGTTGGACGGCTTGCCGGGCCTGGGCTCGACGCCCTCCGTGAATACGCCGGCGTGCAGGAGGGGCGCGGCGTCCTTCATCGCTTCATCGACGTCGGTCACATGCGGTAGCACCTCATAGTCCACCTTGACCAGCTTCAGCGCTTGCTTGGCCGTGCGGGCATCGACCGCGGCGACCGCAGCCACCGCATGGCCATCGTAGAGCGCCTTTTTGCGCGCCATGCAGTTGTCCAGAATGTCATACATGGCGGAATCGCCATCGGTGAGATCGGGCAGGTCGGCCGCAGTGATCACCGCCTTCACGCCGGCAAGCTTCTCTGCCTTCGACGTGTCGATCTTTCTGATCGTCGCGTGGGCGTGAGGGCTCCTGAGAATCCGTCCGACCAATTGGCCCGCCATGTTGAAGTCCGCGCCGTAGCGCGCACGGCCAGTCACTTTGTCAATACCGTCGGGACGTATGGGACGGGTGCCGATAGACGTGAAATTGCGATGCAGGTAGCTCGGATCAAAACCCATGGTCATGCTGCCTTCATAACGCTTGCAGCATCCTGAACGGCTCGCACGATTTTGTCGTAGCCGGTGCAACGGCATAAGTTTCCGGCAAGGCCGAAACGGATTTCCTCCTCAGTCGGATCGGGGTTTTTGGCCAGAAGGTCTTTCGCAGCTATGAGGAAGCCCGGGGTGCAGATGCCGCATTGCAGCGCCGCGTGCTCGAGGAATTTTTGCTGCAGCGGATGCAGCCTTTCGCCATGCGCCATGCCTTCAATGGTCTCGACGCGCCGGCCCTCAGCCTCCGCGCCGAGGACCAAGCACGAGCATACGAGGCGGCTGTCGAGGATGATGCTGCAGGCGCCGCAGTCGCCGGTACCGCAGCCTTCCTTGGTGCCCGTCAGCCCCAAGCGATCGCGCAAGACCTCCAGCAATGTCTCGTCCGGCTGGCAAAGGTATTCGACGTTGTCGCCATTGATCGTCGTCGAGACTGCTACACCAGCCATCACTTGCCTCCTGCGCGAATATAGGCGGTCGTGGCAGCCCGCCTGGCCAACACGCCTGCAACCTTTCTTCTGAACTCGACGGTGCCACGCTTGTCGTCAATCGGACGGCATGCCCCAGAACAGACCTTGGCTAGCTTTTCCAATGTGCCTTCGTCCAACTTGGAGCCGATTAGGACCTCAGCCGCGTCCTCGACCAAAAGCACCGTCGGCGCGGCGGCGCCCAATGCTAAGCGTGCCCCTACGATGACACCTTCCTCGTCAAGCCTTAGGTTCACGCCCGTGCTGACAACCGCGATGTCCATCTCCGTGCGCGGGATGAAGCGCAGATAGGCATCGCCCGAGCGTGGCAAGCGATTGGCTAACAGAATCGCCTCGATGATTTCGCCCTTGGCTAGCGATGTTTTCCCTGGACCAACCGGCAGGGTCTCCACGGGTGCGGTGCGCCGGCCTTTTGGTCCGACAATCGACGCTTGGGCGCCAGCCACCACCAGCGCCGGCACGCTGTCGGCCGCCGGCGAGGCGTTGCAAAGATTGCCCACTATGGTGCAGCGTCCCTGTATCTGTTTCGAGCCGATTAGCCTGGCCGCCTCGACCACGCCCGGCCATCCTTCCTGCAGGGCAGTGTTCTCTCCCAGGACGGCGCACGAGACAGCGGCGCCGATGCTAAAACCCTCGGCCGTTTCGCGGATTTCGCTCAAGCCCTCGATCGCCTTGATGTCGACAATCAAGTCCGGCTCGATGAAGCCACCCTTCATTCTTACCAAGAGGTCGCTGCCTCCGGCTAGGATTGCAGCCGTGCCGGTCGATCCCGCAATCAGTCCGACGGCATCTTCCATAGACAGTGGACGTATGTAGCGCATCGTCTCCCCTGGGTTGTCGCAGCCCAGCTTTTATAGGGCGTTCTCTCTAATTTGCCATCCGGATCTTGCGGCCTCGCTCTGGCGGCGGTCAATCAGCAGCGGCGAACGGGGAAAGAGCCTCATCAGCTCATAGGAATTCGAGCATCGGGTTCATTCGTCGTCAGCACAACCATCTGCCCCGCTCAGTACCGGACATGCGGACTGGCAGGTTCGCGCCTAATCTCGGCCGTAGAGATCGGCTTAGCAGCTTCCTGAAAGCAGACCTTGCCGGCGATCACGCTGGAGGTCGTGGTTGCGCCATAACCTGTCATTCGCGGCGCTTCTCCAAACCTGCCCTTCGCGCAACGGCCCAAGCCGACCCGAAGACGACCTTGGCGCGCCGGGTCATGAATGGCAGCCCTACGCCCGCAACTGCCCTTTCCGACCCCCGCGCCGGATCCCGATATCTGCCACGCGGGCCCCTGCAGTTGTTGTCCGGCTGTTTGCGCATGTCACATGTCAATAGCCACAGCCGCGTGACCGCGATCCTGGTTCATTGAGGTCGAACCGTCCGGAAGAAACCTAAGTTTTATCATTGACGTCTGACTTGACGTCTGGCCCGAGGGCGGCGTTCGCTACTATTCCGAAACTTAAGGTTCCCGGAGTTTCGCCCTACCGCGTAATTGGGGTCGGCTGTCTTAAGAGGGCCGCTGCCCAGGGTGCCTACTTCTTAACGCATTGGCGGACTGGTGCGGCCGAGCAAACTTCGCCCACGCCGCAGTCCAGGTCGCGTGAACAAGGTTTCGGCATTTGCGGTGGCTCCAGCGTGACGAAGGGCGTCCTTGGCTCTTCCCCCGGTCCGGCCGTTCTCGGGAGGAAGGCGCCGGGATCACCGAGCGACTTCACATATCGATAGAATGACCGAATGTCGCTCTCCGGCATGACGCGAACGTTGTACCAAGGCATCGGCGGCAATGTGCGAAGTGTCTTGATGTAGGTTACATACCCGTCTTCGCTAAGGTCTTGCACGCTCCATCTCAGATTGTTTGCATAGGTTGTGCCCCACGGCCCCCGCCAACCTATTGCTTTCCCTCTCAATGCCTTGGTGGGGTCGAGTGCGCCTTCGGCTTCCCTGTAGCCGTCAGTATGGCAGTCGTGACAGCTGCCGATGATGGAAACCAGCCGTCCTCTCTCGACAGACACCTCCTCTGCCGCAAACGCTGCGCCCGATGCTGTCAATATTGCTGAGCCAACCAGGACCTTAATGAAGTGCATGGTACCCTCCAGCGCCCTCACACCGCTCGCTCAAAGCCAATAACAACGTCGAGACTTTACCACAATTTTGAAAGTTGGGGTGGGGACAGCAACGGATCGTTGGAGCCATGGGTCCCTAAGAGGTTCCTGGGACACTGTGGACAATCGCAGCACAGCACTACGTTCGACAACTGGGCGCTGCTCGTCTCCATCGTGGCCACCTGCAGGCTCAACGACGTCAACCCGGTCGCCTACCTCGCCGAAACCCTTCGACGCCATCATCAACGGCCATCCGCAGACCCAGATCGAGGAACTCATGCCCTGGCGATTCCGGAAAACGTCAAGCCCAAATCCATAGGCGATCCGCGAGGCGCTTACGAAGAAACGCCCTCCCCGAATCGTTCTTCCGCGCGCCCTTAACGAGATAATTGACAGTCCAACCAAAACGGCGCTCCGTGGTTCGACGGGGATGGATCTTGGCACTCTTGGTTGATACCGGCCTTCGCCGTCACGATAGGGAGGATGCAATGCCGACAGTCATTGGCCACCATAACATCACAAAGGGAGCGAAGCACTGGCTCGACTCGCCGAAGCGCAAAGAGCTTTTTGGTCCGCTCGGCGTGACCAACATACGAACATTTGTAGATCCACAAAATCCGACTCGGGTGGCCGTTCTTATGGACGTTCCGGACATGGACGCCATGATGAAAGCTATGCAGAGCAAGGAAGCCGCGGATGCGATGGCCTTCGATGGAGTGGTGCCAGAGTCCTTGGTGATCCTGGTCGAATCGTAAAGGTGATTGTTCCGCTGGCAAGGTTAGAAGGGTTTGGTCAGCGATTGCCGTGCGGTTCCGGTCATTCTGGAAAGCGCCCATTATTGGCGTAGAGCCCGTTGGCCACTGGCTTCACGAGCGGGCCCTGCGCGTGAGCGCCGACGTTGGTCTCGGTCGCGCCAAGATCAGCCGCTACAGCTTGCGCAACCTAATGCCGGCTCAAGTCCGCAAAGCAACTATTCCGCGCGTTCACGCTGGACTTCCGCTTGCCACCGAGGCTGTGTGGAAACGTCTTTTGTCAGGTGGTCTGGTGACGCGCAGACGATGTGAGGGTTCAGGCCCTCATTGCCTTCATCAACTCTGGCGCTCCGAGGATGGCGATCGCCCGTTTGAGGTTGTAGGCGAGGA
>DASZDZ010000039.1:0-27662 GCA_035941355.1 Pseudaminobacter sp. | reverse complement strand
GGTGTCGTTGCCCGCCCCACCGATCATCGTGTCGATGCCACCGCGTCCGTCGATGGCGTTGTTGCCGGCATTGCCGGTGATGGTGTTGTTGAGGTTGTTGCCGATGGCGTTGATCGAGCCGCTGCCCAAAAGCTCGACGTTCTCCACGAACTGCGATGCGACCGAGAAGCTGACGCTGGTCCGCACCGTATCCATGCCGGTGCCGGCGCCGTTCGCCTCGAACACCTTGTCGCCGAAATTGTCGACGTAATAAGTGTCGTTGCCGGAGCCGCCATGCATGGTGTCGTTGCCGACGCCGCCGTCGAGTACATCATTCTCGGCCATGCCGTAGAGCGTGTTGGCCGCCCCGTTGCCGGTGAGCTGATTGGCGAGTTCATTGCCACTGAGCGTAAAGGTTTCAGTCCCCGTGATGAGCCCGTTCTCGACATTTGCTGTGAGAGTATAGGCTTCCGTATTCCCGACACGCTGGATCTTGACTGTGTCAATGCCTCCATACGTGTACTCGACCACCGCATCGTACCGGAACTTGGCAAAAATATCGGGCCGGTAAATCGTGTCGAGAATGTAGGTGTCGTCATCTTCGCCGCCCGTCAGCGTGTCGTCACCCAGGCCACCGATCAGCGTGTCGGTGCCGCGGTTACCAATCAATGTGTCATTGCCCGCGCCGCCGTCGAGCCAGTCATTGCCATCGTAGCCGAAGGCCTGTTGGCCGCCTTGAATGACATTGTCGCCGTCATTGCCGGTCAGCGTGTCGTTGGAATATCCGCCGGTAAGGTTTTCGATGTTGTGGATGGTGTAGATTCCATCGCCGCTGTCCTGCGCAACCGTGATCGCCAGGCTGATCGTGATGCCTGCGCTCTTTTCGAAGAAGGTCAACAGATCGATTCCGGTTCCACCGTTGACGATGTCATTGCCCCGCGTGACTTCGATCTCGTCGTTGCCAGCTCCACCGTTGCAGGTATCATCGCCGATGTCGCCGAACAGGAAGTCATCGCCATCGTCGCCGTTGAGAATGTCGTTGCCGCCCTCGCCCCAGAGCCGGTCGTTTCCATTTCCACCGTTAAGCGTGTCGTCGCCGACATCGGACCCGCCCGGGATAGCGTCGCCGCGCCGTGGATGTCGTCGCCGTTGGTGCCGGTGACGGTATCGCTGCCGTTGGTGCCGTAGATATCGGCCATCCGCGCCTCGCTGGGTTGCTAGGGGACTATCCCCTGGGTCGAGACGACGAAGTCCGCGAGTGTCGCCATAGATGCGGTGGTGTTTTCGTCCGCGCACCCATCATGCCGCATGATCGGACAGAGCGCAATTCAGGGTGGTAAGGCGGGCTAGAGGCAACGGAATTTTATCAGGATGGTGGCTTATTTGCCCGGATGCTGATTGAACGTCGCCTGCACTGGCTCATCATTCTGATCGATCTGCTGATCTGGATTTTCTCGAGGCGACCCTAGCCCCTCCGAGCGTTGTAAGCCACGAGCAGACTCAGCAGCCTGCGGGCGGAAGTGAAGAACCTCGGCAGGAAGATTGACCAGCCGGACATCAACACGCTCGATAGCAACCGCCGCGCCGACGAACATCGGGCAGCCATCCACCGCCGTGTCGATGATTTGGTCGAGGAGGCGGGCCGGTCTGGTCCCAGAAATTCTTCAATTGCGAGGCCATCGCGCCAAAACGCGTGGAGGCGCCGACGATGATCGCGTCGTAGTCGGCGAGTTCGAGCGGCTCGGCGATCGGCGCTTCCTGGTCGAGTTTGTAATAGGCCGCCTTGGCGACAGCCTCGGGGACGAGTTCGCGAACGCGCTTGATGGTCACGTCCGCGCCGGCTTCGCGCGCGCCTTCGGCCGCCGCTTTCGCCATCTGCTCCATGTGGCCCCAGCTCGAATAATAGAGCACGAGTACCTTCGCGCCATCGCAATTCTCCGTGGTTTTGAAATTTCAACCGGCGCTCTGACGAGCGCCCGCGCCACAACCACGTAATGGCGTGTTCGTTCATTGGAAACGTCACTAAAGCCGACAGATCGTTCACAGTTCGACGCCCATTGCCGAGTTTGCGTGACGCCTGTATCTGCAGGTTGTCCCTTCCCGGAGTTTCCTGCCGATGGCCGAAATCGTAACCGCCGCAATGGTCGTCATCGGCGACGAGATTCTGTCTGGGCGCACCAAGGACCGCAATATCGGCCACCTCGCCGGCATCATGACCGCCATCGGTATCGACCTGAAGGAAGTCCGCATCGTGCCGGACGAGGAGGACGAGATCGTCGCCGCAATCAACGCGCTGCGAGCGCGCTACACCTACGTCTTTACCACCGGCGGCATCGGCCCGACGCATGACGACATCACCGCCGACGCCGTCGCCAAGGCCTTCGGCGTGCCTTGCGAGCATGATGCGAAGGCCTATGCAATGCTGGAGGAGAGCTATGCTCAGCGCGCCATGGACTTCACCGATGCGCGCAAGCGCATGGCGCGCATGCCGCGCGGCGCGGACCACATCGACAATCCGGTCTCAATCGCGCCGGGTTTTCGCATCGGCAATGTCCATGTCATGGCGGGCGTGCCGGCGATCTTCCAGGCCATGCTCGACAATGTCGTACCGACGCTGAAGACCGGCACGAAGCTGCTCTCGGCGACCGTCCAGTGCCCGTTCGGCGAAGGCACGATCGGCGGTCCGCTGGCGGAGATCCAGAAGGCGCACCCGGACACCATCATCGGCTCCTACCCAAAATATCTCGACGGAAAATTCTGGACCGAACTGGTGGTGCGGGCGCGGGACGCTGCGGCGCTGGAGGCCGCGCGCGCCGAAGTCGAAGCCATGGTCGCTGGGCTGACCCGGGCGAAGGCCGGATGACGCGATAGGGGCTGGCGGAACCGCGCGTGACCTATCATGTTGTATATGAGAGGCCGGATCGCGTTTCAGGAGGCTACCATGCCGTTCAAGACGATCGTCGCCATCATCCAGAGCGCCGAAGACACCGAACGGGTGCTCGATTGCGCAATTCCTCTCACAGCTCGCTTCGAAGGTCATTTGATCGGCGTCCATGCCGAGGCGCTGCCGGTCGCCTATGCGTCGACTATCGGCTTTCCTGACACCGAGTTCCTGCAAGCGACGGCAAGCATGAACAAGGAGCGCGCCAAAAAACTCGAAGGCCTGTTCCGCGGCCGCGTCGAGGCAGCCGGCCAATCCTTCGAATGGCGTGGACTGGAGAGTTTTTCAGGCGATAGCGCTCTGTCTGGAATTTCAAGCGCCCGCTGCGCCGATCTGGTGATCGCCGCCCAGCGCAATCCGGAAGCGGATTCCGAGACCTCGACCGACATCGACACGCTGCTTTACGATGCCGGACGGCCGGTGCTGGTGGTGCCTCATGCGGGGCCTTCCCTCAGCACCTACAATCGCGTCCTGATTGCCTGGAATGGCAGCCGCGAGGCCGCGCGCGCCGCCTTTGATGCCCTGCCCTTCATAGTGGAGGCCGAGGAGGCCGAGATACTGGTCATCGATCAGTCCGACGACTCAGACGCCGAAGGCGGCGGCGCCGAGATCGCCGCGGCGCTTGCGCGTCATGGGGCGACGGTCGCCGTGTCCATGGAGGACTCCGACGGCCGCTCCGTCGACGACGTCATCCAGGATCGTGTCGCAGCCACCGGTTCGGACCTGCTGGTGATGGGCGCCTACAGCCATTCGTGGCTGCGCGAACTGCTGTTCGGCGGCATAACCCGCACGGTCCTGCAGTCCATGCCGGTCGCGACGTTCATGTCGCGGTGAGAAACGCGTCCCCGGCGGTGTGAAACAGCTTGCCCGCTCGACGGCCTGATTTGGCAGTACGGCTGAACGCAGGCATTCCGCCGAACCGGAATGCCTGCGTTCAGTTGGGCCAGCGCGGCGTCATGACACGTCCCTTGGCTGGTGCGTTCGGACGTTTGCGGAGGAGCGAACCGCTGGCCGGCGGTCTCAGGCGGCCCTTTCCCGTATACGAGGGAGAACATTCGATGTCGTGGAAACTCGATGAGACCGTGCAAACCTCCGCAGGTGCGGTGGCAGCGGGTCGACTCGGCAGCGGGCCCGCACTCGTGCTGGCTCATGGCTGGCCGTGGTCTTCGTTCTCATGGCATCGGATTATTCCGGACCTTGCAAGGCGGTATCATGTCCACTGGTACGACATGCCCGGATACGGCCGATCCACCAAAGTCGCGGAGCAGCGCACGTCGCTCGACATTCAAGGAAAAGTGTTCGCCGAGATACTTGCGCATTGGGACCTCGATCAGCCCATGGTCGTTGCGCATGACATGGGTGGAGCGACGACGCTGCGGGCGCATTTGCTGCACGGCTGCAACTTCGACCGCTATGTTCTGATGAACGCCGTCGCGATGCGCCCCTGGGGATCGGAGTTCTTCGATCACGTCGGTCGCCACTTGGATGCCTTTCTGGGGCTGCCGCCGCATATCCACAGAGCGGTCGTGGAGGCTTACATCAGGGGCGCGATCGTAAACGACATCGATTCCGGAGATTTCGAGAAGCTTGTCGAGCCCTGGCTTTCCGAAGAGGGACGAGCAAGCTTCTATCGGCAGTTCGCACAAGCCGATGAAAAGTATACCGCTGAGATCGAGCCGCTGTTCGGAGATGTTCGGTGCCCGATTAAAATCCTCTGGGGCGAGGACGATCCCTGGATCCCGCTGGAGCGAGGCAAAGCGCTTCATTCGCTGATCCCGCAGGCCGCGTTTGACACATTGCCTGGCGCCGGCCACTTGCCCCAACTCGAAGCCCCGCATCTCGTCCTGGAGCGGCTGAATGCGTTTCTGGAGCGATCCTGAGCATCAGAGCATCACCGCTCCGCAGAAACTCTTGCCAAGCCCTGCCCTTTCCGGTTAATTCCGCGCGCATTCCCTTCTTCCGCGCTTTCCTGGCGCGCCACCGGAGTGCGCAGAAAATGTCCCTTCCCGACAAGGCCTTTCCCGTTTCCTGGGACCAGTTTCACCGGGACGCGCGGGCGCTTGCCTGGCGGCTCGCGGGCGCCAACGGCCAGTGGAAGGCCATCGTCTGCATCACTCGCGGCGGGCTGGTTCCCGCCGCAATCATTTCGCGCGAGCTCGGCATCCGCGTCATCGAGACGGTATGCGTGGCCTCCTATCACGACTACACCTCGCAAGGTCAGCTCGACATCCTCAAGGAGGTCACGCCGTCGCTCGTCGAAAACGACGGCGAGGGCGTGCTGATCATCGACGACCTGACCGATACCGGAAAGACGGCGGCCATAGTCCGCGCGATGATGCCCAAGGCGCATTTCGCCACAGTCTATGCGAAACCAAAGGGCCGGCCGCTGGTCGATACCTTCGTCACCGAAGTATCGCAGGACACCTGGATCTACTTCCCCTGGGACATGGGTTTCACATACCAGAAGCCCATCGCCGACGATCACGTCGGCTGATCCGCAGTCCGCCGCCCCTTCAAATTCGGCTTGGGCAAACTACATTATGCGGGGACCATGTGAGAGATGTGGTCCGCTTTTGTGAATTTTTTCACTTTTATTGCGCATAGTTAACTCTACTATTCATAAGACGGCAAACGAATCAGGCAGCAACACGCACTCGAACGAAACCATGGTCAGCCACACGACACGCAACCAGATCGCCGACAGGGTAAGACGCCTGTTCGGCGGCATGCCTTGCCGCGTGCAGGTGGCTGCGCTGCCTTGGCGCAAATCGGGCATGGGCGTCGAGATCATGCTCATCACCAGCCGCGATACGGGGCGCTGGGTGCTGCCGAAGGGCTGGCCGGAGGGGCAGGAAGACCTTTGCGATGCCGCCGCGCGCGAAGCCGCGGAGGAAGCGGGTCTGTCCGGGACGGTCTCGCGTTTGGAGATTGGCCGCTATTATTACGGCAAACGCCAGCCCTCCGGTCTGGAATCGCGGTGCGAAGTCCTGGTCTTTCCGATGGAAATCGATCACGTGGCCAAGAACTGGCCCGAGAAGACAGAGCGCAAGCGCCAATGGTTTTCGCCGCAAGCCGCGGCGGCGCAGGTCAGGGAGCCGGATCTTGCCGAACTTGTCGCTGCATTCGGCGTTGAGGCCGCGACGCCCGCGCCGGTAATGGCGAAGTCATAACCGTCTGCCAGGATGATCCTGACGATTGCCGGTTTGCTCGGGCGGCGCGCCTGGCTCCGGCATCCAGCATGATGAAGATGTTATCCGGACAGCCCCGATGACGACAACGCTCGACAAGGACCTCGCCAAGCTCGGCCATGTCGAGGAAGCGACAAGCTTCGTGTCGCGCAGCCTGGTCGCTCCCGGGCTGGCGCTGCTCTTCATGGCGGTGATGGCCGTTCTTGCCTCGGTCTACGTCTTCGACGAACCGAGCGCCGTGATCGTCGTCGCGGCAGCCGTGATAGCGGCCTACATGGCGCTGAACATCGGAGCCAACGACGTCGCCAACAATGTAGGCGCCGCGGTCGGAGCCAAGGCGATGACTATGGCCGGGGCGCTGGCCATCGCTGCGGTGTTCGAGACGGCCGGAGCGCTGATCGCCGGCGGCGATGTGGTCGAGACCATCGCCAGCGGCATCGTCCACCAAAGTGCCCTTCCCGATACGGCTCCTTTCATCCGGCTCATGCTGGCGGCGCTGATTTCGGCCGCTCTGTGGGTGAATTTCTCGACCTGGATCGGCGCGCCCGTCTCGACCACCCATTCGATCGTCGGCGGCGTGGTCGGGGCCGGCGTGGCGGCCGCGGGTTTCGGCGCCGTGAACTGGCCGGCCATGGGCGGCATCACGGCAAGCTGGGTGCTGTCCCCGGTGCTCGGCGGAGCCATCGCCGCCATTTTCCTGGCCTTCATCAAGGCGGCCGTCACCTACCAGGACGACAAGATCTCGGCGGCGCGGCGATGGGTTCCGCTGCTCATCGGCGTCATGGCGGGCGCCTTCACCGCCTATCTTGCGACGATAGGCCTGCACCGGCTGGTCGCGTTATCGGGGATGCAGGTTTTCCTGGCCGGCGCGGCCGGCTTTGTGCTGGCATGGCTGCCCGCACATCGTCATGTCCGCCGACAATCCGAAGGAATGGAAAACCGCACCCAGTCGCTGCGCAAGCTTTTCACGCTGCCGCTCGTCATTTCGGCGGCGCTGCTTTCCTTCGCCCACGGCGCCAACGACGTCGCCAATGCCGTCGGGCCGCTTGCCGCTATCGTGCGGGCTGTCGAAAGCGGCGAAGTGGGCGCAATCGTCGAAGTCCCGATCTGGGTGATGGTTGTCGGCGCGCTTGGCATTTCAGTCGGCCTGCTTCTTTTCGGACCCAAGCTCATCCGCATGGTCGGTGAGGAGATCACCAGGCTCAATCCGATGCGGGCGTTCTGCGTTGCGCTCTCGGCGGCGCTGACGGTCATCGTCGCCTCCTGGTTCGGGCTGCCGGTCAGTTCCACCCATGTCGCCGTCGGCGCAGTCTTCGGGGTCGGCTTCTACCGCGAATGGCACACGGCGCGTTCGAAGCAGCGCCGCGCCTACATGGAACGGAGGGAACGCAGGCGCGCCGAGGAGCAAGCGACCCAGCGCCAGACCGGCCAGCACGGAAAGCCCGTTCAGCGGGGGCCGTCGCGGCAGGAAATCCAGCGCCGGCGCCTGGTTCGCCGGGCGCATGTCACCAACATAGTCGCGGCATGGGTTGCAACCGTGCCGGCCTGCGCCCTTCTGGCCGCGGGGGTGTTCTTCGGGCTCGATCTGCTGGTGGGGTGAGCGCACGGTCAATCGCAACTGTATTACCGCCGGACCTTCCGGGCCCGGCGGTATCAATGAACAGGACGAACCCTCCGGCTCACTGCATGACGTGGACTATTTTCCTCGTATCGGGCTCAACCAGGACGGTTTGATTTCCGACCACGACATAGCTGTATTTCACGTCCGGCACGTCGAGCGTGTGCAGTTCGACGGTATCTGGCAGGGTTGAGCCAACCGTGATCTGGACATCCGCCGGCACTTCGGCCGGCGCGACCGGCTGCTTCGTCACATATTCGCGGATGACCGTCTCCTGTTCGGGGGCGATCACCACGTCCTGCGCGGCGGCAAGGCCTGCTCCGCCAACCAGCAGAAGCCCGGCAACAGCGCTGGTAAGGTCGATTCTCATGCATATCTCCCTTTGCTAATGAAAACGGCTGCCTAACTGGCGAAACGCCGATACGTTCCGTCCGCTTGCAGGCCGGCTTTCCGCAACGTCCGGCGATGCCCTCTTGACCCGACCCTCCGATTGCCTTTGGTTTGTAAGTAGGTTCGAAGATAACGAACATCGTTTGGGAACGCTCGGGGGAGCAGACATGCCATCATCACGTCAGCCGGAACGGCGCAGCCAGCCGAGGCCGGCGGTCCAGAAAAATGCGTTCATTCTCGTCGGCGACAAAGCCGGCATCCCCTGCATCGTCCGCAACATCCATTCCGGCGGCGCCGAACTGAACGTCGCGGCGGAAGCCGAACTGCCTACCCGTTTCCTCCTGCATGTGCCGTCCGAGGCAATGGCCTACCGCATCGTCGTGTGCTGGCGAAAGAGCGACCGGGTAGGCGTTGAGTTCAAGAGTTCGGAACCTTGGCAGGACGATTGAACATGCCGGGAACGGCGCTCCGCAACGCGCTCTGCGAGTAAGCTTACGAACCGCCGTCTCTCGACCGCTCGGTCCTGAGCTTTGCCCAATAGTCGAGCCGTTTCCTGATCTCGCGCTCGAAGCCGCGTTCGGGCGGGTCGTAGAAGGTCTGGCGGCCCATCTTCTCCGGAAAGTAGTCTTGGCCGGAAAAGGCGTCGGGCGCGTCGTGGTCGTATTCGTAACCCTTGCCGTAGCTCTCCTCCTTCATCAGCTTGGTCGGCGCGTTGAGGATGTGCTTTGGCGGCAGCAGCGAACCGTGCTCCTTGGCAGCCTGCGTCGCTGCCTTGAAGGCAGTGTAGACGGCGTTGGATTTCGGCGCGGTGGCGAGATAGACGCATGCCTCGGCGAAGGCGAGTTCGCCCTCCGGCGAGCCGAGATAATCGTAGGCGTCCTTGGCGGCATTTGCGACGACCAGCGCCTGCGGATCGGCGAGGCCGATATCCTCCATAGCCATGCGCACCAGCCGCCTGCCGAGATAAAGCGGATCCTCGCCGGCATCGAACATGCGCGCCAGATAGTAAAGGGCCGCATCAGGGTCCGAACCGCGCACCGATTTGTGCAGCGCCGAGATCAGATTGTAATGACCGTCCTGGCCCTTGTCGTAAATCGGCGCGCGCCGCTGCACGATGCGCTGCAGGCTTTCGGCGTCGAACATTTCTTTCGATTTGGCGGCGCGCCAGACTTCTTCCGCGAGCGTCAGCGCCGCGCGGCCGTCGCCGTCCGACATGCGCACAAGCACCGCCCTCGCCTCGTCGTCGAGTGGAAGCTTTTTGCCCTCTCCCTCCTCGGCGCGGACAAGCAGTTTTTCGATGCTGTCCTCGCCAAGCGAATGGAACACCAGCACACGCGCGCGCGACAGCAGCGCCGCATTGAGTTCGAAGGACGGATTTTCCGTGGTCGCACCGACGAGGATTACGGTGCCGTCCTCCATAACGGGAAGGAAGGAATCCTGCTGGGCACGGTTGAAACGATGGATCTCGTCAACGAAAAGCAGCGTCTGGCGGCCTTGGGAGCGGCGCAACCGCGCCATCTCGAACATCTTTTTCAGGTCGGCGACACCGGAAAAGATCGCCGAAAGCTGCTCGAACGAAAGACCCGTTTCGCCGGCCAGCAGCCTGGCGACCGTGGTCTTTCCCGTTCCCGGCGGTCCCCAGAAGATCATCGAGCCGAGCGAACCCGACCGGATCATCCGCGTCAGCGCGCCGTCCTGCCCGGTCAGGTGCTCCTGTCCAACCACCTCGCCGAGGTTTTTCGGGCGCAGCCGGTCGGCAAGCGGCCGCGCGGGTGGCGCTTTTTCCGGCTCGTCAGCTTGGAAAAGGTCGGCCATATCCTACTCAGTAGCGCAGCATCTGGCGCAGCAACTGCCCGTCACGCTCGACGGTGAAGCGCCACCAGCGCGTCTCCTGCTCTGCGACGGCAGCCAGTTTGTCGGCGGTGTCGATCAACTCGCCATTGACCTCGCGCACGATGTCGCGCCGCTGAAAGCCGAAGCCGGCCGCCGGTGAATTGCGGTCGATGTCGACGATCGTAACACCTTTCGTGTCTGACCGGAGCCGCAGTCGTTGCGCCAGCCGCGGTGACAACTCGGCCACCTTGGCGCCCGCAAACGGGCTGCGCCCCCGGATCATGATTTCCTTGGCCGACGAGCCGGCCGGCGGCCGCTCGAGGCTGATTTCGACCTTCCTTTCCTCGCTATGGCTGAGGACGGTCAGGCTGGCCCTGGTGCCGACGGGCTTCGTCGCCAGGCGATAGCCGAGCGCGTCGACATGCTCGATCGCGGCTTCGTTCATGGCCAGCACCACGTCGCCGGGCTTGAGGCCGGCGCGCGCGGCGGGACCTTCCGGTTCGATCGCGGCGACCAGCGCGCCGGATGGGCGCGCCATGCCGAGCGATTCGGCGATCTGCGCGGTGACTGGCGCGAACGTCGCGCCAATGAACGGCCGCTCGAAAAACTCGCTACCCTGCTTGGCGGCTTCCGTCACCGCGCGCACGATGTTGGACGGGATGGCGAAACCGATGCCGATCGAGCCGCCGCTACGGCTGTAGATCGCCGTATTGATGCCGACGAGCTGACCGGTCATGTTGATGAGCGCGCCGCCGGAATTGCCGGGATTGATTGCGGCATCGGTCTGGATGAAGAAGCCGAAATCCGAAACACCGATATGCGTGCGGGCAAGCGCGGAGACGATGCCGCTGGTCGTGGTCTGGCCGACGCCGAACGGATTGCCCATCGCAAGCACCAGGTCGCCGACTTCCAGCACGTCGGAATCGCCGATCGGGATCACCGGAAACGGCCCGTCGCTCTCGATCTTCAGAACGGCGAGATCGAGCGATTCGTCCTTGAGCAGGACCTTGCTCCCGAATTCGCGGCCATCGGCGGTTGCGACTTTCACCTCGTCGGCGTCGCGGATGACGTGGTAATTGGTGACGACGATGCCGCTTGGATCGACGAGCACGCCCGAACCGAGCGCCGACTGGCTTCGCGGCGGCCCCTGGCGGCCGAAGAAGCGCTCGAAGAAAGGATCGCCTTCGAAGGGCGAACGCAGGCGCGCCTGCTGCGAGGCATAGACGTTGACGACGGCCGGCGCGGTCTCCTTCACCAGCGGCGCGAAGGAAAGCTGGATTTCGGCGCGCCCGAAAGGCAGGCGCCTGCCTTGCGGCGCCGCAGGCGGGAGCGGCTCTTCGCCGCCGCTCAGGAGCTCGTTCAGCACGTCCTTGAGGCCGGGATCTTCCTTGGGCGCCGGTTTGGCTGCAGGCGCATTCTCAGCTGCGGGAGCATTTTGAACTGCCGGGGCATTCGGGGCTGCCGGAGTGTCCTGCGCGCCCGCCGGAAGCGCAAAAAACGCCGGCGCGGATGCGAGCCAGGCGGCGATCAGGATGTGCGGCAATCTAGTCGCAAGAGACATGCGAATCCTCCGAAGCATGGTCGCGCGCATTGTCGTGAAGATTGTGCGGAATGAAAGGCTTCGCGTGGGGTTCATAGGCTGGGATGTAGCACGGGCACAAAGATCCTGAAACATTGCGGCCGCCGAGGACCCGCATGCCAAGGTTGGCTTAATTTCCACCAGCCTCAGTCCTGCGTTTCTCCCACAAGGGTCGTCGCAGCCATCGACGGGCGCCTGGTGAAATGGTCGTACCACGACGAAAGGCGCGGCCTTCCTGTCCCGAAGGAATAGACGTCGCGAAACGCAATCCAGCTGAGCGTCGTCGCCAATGCGATCTCGCCAATATCCGGCGACCCCTTGAGTTCAACTTCCTGCTCGACAAAGTCACAGGCTGCGGCAATCTTTTGCAATTGCGCATCTCGCATGGTCGGCCACCGCAGCGCATCAGGCCGCCGCTCGGCTTCCCACCGGACCGCAATGCCGGAATCGGCAATCCCCTGCGCAAGCGCCTGAAGTCTCAGTGCGAGCCAGCGTGTCTTGCCGCTTGCCGGGATCAACTTTTGACCTTCGTGCATGCCGTCCAGATATTCGCAGATTACGGTGGAGTCGAAGAGCACGAGACCATCATCGCAGATCAATACCGGCACCTTGCCGAGAGGATTCAGCGAAATAACGTCCTCATTACGCCGGGTTGGACTCGTCTCTTGATGAACAACTTCCAATTTATCGGCGAGACCGACCTCATGGGCGGCCACGAGAACCTTACGGGCATAGGGGGAGTGTGTCTGATAGAGAAGTTTCATCGGAAGACTCCTGGAGTCCGCGTGCGCCTTGACGATCGGCTCTCGTATCCAGGTGTCCAGAAATGCAAAAGGGGCCACGTGGCCCCTTTTGTTTGGTCTCTTGAAAGCTGTCGGCTTATGCTGCTTCGGCTTCCGATGCCTCTTCGGCCTCGACGCGGGCGCGGTCGCCGGCGCCCTTGGCCGACGTGTCGCGGTCGACGAACTCGATCACGGCCAGCGGAGCGTTGTCGCCGTGGCGGAAACCGGCCTTCATGATGCGCAGGTAACCGCCGTTGCGGGTGGCGTAGCGCGGCGCGATCGTTTCGAACAGGCGCTTGACGACGCCTTCATTGCCGATCTGCGCGATCACCTGGCGGCGGGCGTGCAGGTCGCCGCGCTTGCCGAGGGTGACGAGCTTTTCGACGATGGGGCGCAGATCCTTCGCCTTGGGCAGCGTCGTGACGATCTGCTCATGCTCGATCAGCGAGACGGCAAGGTTGGCGAACATCGACTGGCGATGGCTGACGCTACGTCCCAGCCGGCGGCCCTTAAATCCATGGCGCATGGCTCTTCTCCTTCAATTCCTGGTTCGAGAGGCCTTCGCCTCGGCTCAATACTGATCTTCGTAGCGTTTGGCGAGATCTTCGATGTTTTCCGGCGGCCAGTCGGCCACCTCCATGCCCAGATGGAGGCCCATCGCGGCAAGCACTTCCTTGATCTCGTTCAGCGACTTGCGGCCGAAGTTCGGGGTGCGCAGCATCTCGGCTTCGGTCTTCTGGATCAGGTCGCCGATATAGACGATGTTGTCGTTCTTCAGGCAGTTGGCCGAACGCACCGAAAGCTCGAGCTCGTCGACCTTCTTCAGCAGCGCCGGGTTGAACGCCAGCTCCGTTACGGCCTCTTCCGGCTGCACCTTGTGCGGCTCTTCGAAATTGACGAACAGCGCAAGCTGGTCCTGCAGAATGCGGGCCGCGAACGCGATGGCGTCCTCACCCGAGATCGAACCGTCGGTCTCGATCGTCATGGTCAGCTTGTCGTAGTCGAGAACCTGGCCCTCGCGGGTGTTCTCAACCTTGTAGGAGACCTTCTTGACCGGCGAATAGAGGCTGTCGACCGGGATAAGGCCGATCGGCGCGTCTTCGGCGCGGTTACGGTCGGCGGGCACATAGCCCTTGCCGGTGTCGACGGTGAATTCCATGCGGATTTCCGCACCTTCGTCCAGCGTGCAGATCACGTGGTCGGGGTTGAGGATCTCGACGTCGCCCACGGTCTGGATGTCGCCGGCCAGCACTGCGCCCGGTCCCTGCTTGCGCACGACCATTCGCTTGGGGCCGTCGCCTTCCATCTTGATGGCGATTTCCTTGATGTTCAGCACGATGTCGGTCACGTCCTCGCGGACGCCAGCGATCGAGGAGAACTCATGCAGCACGCCGTCGATCTGGACGGCGGTCACGGCTGCCCCGCGCAGCGACGACAGGAGAACGCGGCGCAGCGCGTTGCCCAGCGTCAGGCCGAAGCCGCGCTCCAGCGGTTCGGCAACGAGCGTGGTCAAGGTCTTCTTCTTGGACGAGAACTCGATCTTGTTGGGCTTGATCAGTTCCTGCCAGTTTTTCTGGATCATTTTATCTTCCTTCCGATATCCTGCCACCATCCAATCGTGGCAGGCGATATGGAAAAGCCGCGAGAGCGCACGACGCGCTCAAGCAGCGGTTCAAGCAATAATTTAGACGCGGCGCTTCTTGCGCGGGCGGCAGCCATTGTGCGGGATCGGCGTGACGTCACGAATCGAGGTGATCGTGAAGCCGCCGGCCTGCAGTGCGCGCAGCGCCGACTCGCGGCCCGAACCCGGACCGCAGACCTCGACCTCGAGCATGCGCATGCCGTGTTCCTGAGCCTTCTTGCTCACGTCCTCGGCAGCCATCTGGGCGGCGAACGGAGTCGACTTGCGCGAGCCCTTGAAGCCCTGGGCACCAGCCGACGACCAGGCAATGGTGTTGCCCTGCGCGTCGGTGATGGTAATCATCGTATTGTTGAAGGTCGAATTGACGTGGGCTACGCCCGACGAAATGTTCTTGCGTTCGCGACGGCGAATGCGCCCGGCTTCCTTGGCCATGATGGTCCTTTCAGTTGATCTCTACACCGCCGTAATGCCAGCGGCTCCACCTGGAGGCAGTAGGGGTTAGGCAGTAGGCAGTTGGATTTTCCTACTGCCTATTGCCTACTGCCCAATGCCTCAAATTACTTCTTCTTGCCGGCAATCGCCTTGGCCGGGCCCTTGCGGGTGCGCGCATTGGTATGCGTGCGCTGGCCGCGGACCGGCAGCGAGCGGCGATGGCGCAGGCCGCGATACGAACCGAGGTCCATGAGCCGCTTGATGTTCATCGACACTTCGCGACGAAGGTCGCCCTCGACCTGGTAGTCGCGGTCGATGGTCTCGCGGATGGCCAGAACTTCGGCGTCGGTCAACTGGTTGACGCGGCGCTCGGCCGGAATGCCCACCTTCTCTACGATCTCGGAAGCGAACTTCTTGCCGATACCGTGAATGTACTGAAGCGCGATGACGACGCGCTTGTTGGTCGGAATGTTGACGCCTGCTATACGGGCCATCTTCTTCTCCATGTGGGCCGGTCGAGCCGGCGTTTGGGTTGACCCGCGTCCGGTGGAGGCCGGCCCTTGCGGGTATCTTCCAATCAAAAAACCGGCCTGCCCTGCAAGGGCGGCCAGTTACAGACCTGATTGGAATGTAGGCGGCACATAATCGAGGGCACCGGAAAAGTCAACAAGGAAAGCCGGCACTGCCTGAATTCGTCATAGATAGCCAGAAACGTCCCGGTCCATATTCGCGATCAGGAGCGGCCTGCTCACAATGTTCTCTCGTTCATCCTTGAGTAGCGCGGCCTCAAAATTGTCCGTCTCCCGCTGGAAGAGTCTGGACCTGACGACCAACAGATCCGAAAGTTCGGGCACGCCGCTATCCGCACCAACTCTCTCCTGAACGAGATAGTCGATGTGGTCGAAATAATTGACGACACATCCTTTGACATACGCGTCGTCGCGTCTTGCGAGATACCAGGTGAGATGCAAAGCGCAAATGACGGCGTTTTGGGCATAAACCGAGAGGTGGGCGGAGGGTGTTTCAATGTTATCCGCGTCTGGGATATGCGACTCTAATCGCAACGCGTTCTCAGCCGACACGGCTGAACCGACGCAGTACTGGGACCAAAGGAACAGGATGTGGTCCCGAAGAGGGAACAGCGTCCGGCTGGCATCGCCCGCAATAGCGTACCGGCTATAGAATGGCACGATTTTAGACACCAGCAGAAAGCAGGCTTCAGACTTGCGCCGAAAGGATTTCGACGACGCTAGTTCACTCAACCGATCTATTGTCTCGAGGACTTGCATCGGATCCGCTCAAGTGAGCTGTGCACGACTACCGGCTTCTTTCGGCCTTTTTCAGCACCGCCTCGATCTGCATCGTCACGGCGTCTATATCGGCCATGCCATCGACCGATTTCAGCATGCCCTTGGCGTAGTAGTAGCCGATCAGCGGCGCCGTCTTCTTGTAGTATTCCCGCAACCGCTCATCGAACACTTCCGGGTTGTCGTCCCTGCGCACCGGCTGGCCGGCGGCCCGGGTCTCCTCCGCGCGCTTGACGATCCGGCCGACCAGCGCCTTGTCGTCGACGACGAATTCGATGACTGCGTCGAGAACCAGGCCGCGTTCCTTGAGCATCGCCTGGACAGCGTCGGCCTGCACAAGGGTGCGCGGATATCCGTCAAGGATGAAGCCTCGTGCCGCATCCGGCTGGTCGAGGCGTTCGGCGACGATGGCATTGACGATGGCGTCCGAGACAAGTTCACCGGCGTCCATTACTGCCTTGGCGCGTTTGCCGACATCGGTGCCGGCCTGCACCGCCGCACGCAGCATATCGCCCGTGGAGAGCTGTGGAATGCCGTACTTCTCGACCAGTCGTTGTGCTTGCGTCCCCTTGCCCGCCCCCGGCGGCCCAAGCAATATCAACCTCATCTGCCTCTCTTGCCCCCGCGCAGCTTCGACTTCTTGATCAGTCCTTCATACTGGTGGGCAATCAGGTGACCCTGGATCTGCGCAACCGTGTCAAGCGTTACACTGACGACGATCAGAAGCGAAGTGCCACCAAGGTAGAAAGGCACGCCGGTAGCCGAGATCAGGAATTCGGGCAGCAGGCAGACGAGAACGAGGTAAATGGCGCCGACGACGGTGATGCGCGTCAGCACATAGTCGATGTATTCAGCGGTGCGCTCGCCGGGACGGTAGCCGGGGATGAAGCCTGAATGCTTCTTCAACTGGTCGGCGGTGTCCTTCGGGTTGAAAACGATCGCCGTGTAGAAGAAGGCGAAGAACGCAATCATGGCTGCGTAAAGCAGCATGTAGAGCGGCTGGCCGTGACCGAGTGCTGCGAGGGCGGTGCTGGCCCAGCCGGGCATTGTTGTTGTTGCCGAGAAGCCCGCGACGGTCGCCGGCAGGAGCAAAAGCGACGAGGCGAAGATCGGCGGGATGACGCCGGCGGTATTGAGCTTCAGCGGCAGGTGCGAGGTGTCGCCCTGGAACATGCGGTTGCCGACCTGGCGCTTCGGATACTGGATCAAAAGCCGGCGCTGGGCGCGCTCGAAGAAGACGATGACCGCGATGACTACAATGGCGAGCACGATGATCGCTAGAATCAGCCCGGTCGACAGCGCGCCGGTGCGGCCGAGTTCCAGCGTGCCGCTGATCGCCGACGGCAGTCCGGCGACGATGCCGGCAAAGATGATGAGCGAAATGCCGTTGCCGATGCCGCGGGCGGTGATCTGCTCGCCGAGCCACATCAGGAACATGGTGCCGCCGACCAGCGTGATGACGGTCGAGGCGCGGAAGAAGATGCCGGGATCGGCAACGATGCCGGCACCGCTCTCAAGCCCGACAGAAATTCCGTAGGCCTGTACGATGGCGAGCAGCACGGTGCCGTAGCGCGTGTATTGGTTGATGACCTTGCGGCCCTGCTCGCCTTCCTTCTTCAAGGCTTCGAGCGAGGGGATGACCGAGGTCATCAGCTGCATGATGATGGAAGCCGAGATGTAGGGCATGATGCCGAGCGCAAACAGCGCCATGCGCTCGACCGCGCCGCCGGCAAACATGTTGAACATGCCGAGCACGCCGCTCGACTGCTGCGTGAAGGCCTGAGCAAATGCGTCGGGATTGATGCCCGGAAGCGGGATATAGGTGCCGAGCCGGTAGACCAGGAGCGCGCCCAGCGTGAACCAGATGCGCTTCTTCAGGTCCTCGGCCTTGGCGAAGGCTGCGAAATTCAGATTTGATGCAAGTTGTTCAGCAGCCGATGCCATGGGAAGTCTCCGCTTCGTCACGCTCGAAAGCCCGAAGCCGGGCGGCACGTGTCAACGAAGCCACGAGATAGGCTCCGGACAGCAAAGATGCAAGCGGCCGTCGCGGAGACGGCCGCCTTGCAAAGCTTATTCGGCTTCGACGGCCTTCTCGGGCAGCTTCACGGAGCCGCCAGCCTTCTCGACCTTCTCGATCGCGGCCTTCGATGCGCCGGCAACGTCGAAGCTGAGCTTCGACTTCAGTTCGCCGTCGCTGAGCAGGCGCACGCCGTCCTTGGCGCGGCGAATCACGCCGGCCTTGACGAGCGCTTCGGCGTTCACGATCGCCTTGGCGTCGAGCTTCTTGGCGTCGAGCGCAATCTGGATGCGGGCCAGCGACACCGTCACATAATCCTTGCGGAAGATGTTGTTGAAGCCGCGCTTCGGCAGGCGCCGGTAAAGCGGCATCTGGCCGCCCTCGAAGCCGTTGATGGCAACGCCGGAGCGCGCCTTCTGGCCCTTCACGCCGCGGCCGGCTGTCTTGCCGGAGCCCGAGCCGATGCCGCGCCCGAGGCGCTTCTTCGAATGGGTCGCGCCCTCATTGTCGCGCAGATCGTTGAGTTTCATTGTCTTTCTCCTGCGCCCGGGACTACTTCTCGTCGACGACGCGGACGAGATGCTGTACCGCCGCGATCATGCCGCGCACCGAAGGGGTGTCTTCCAGCGTACGGCGGCGGTGCATCTTGTTCAGGCCGAGGCCGACCAGCGTCGCGCGCTGCTCCTTCGGACGGCGGATCGGGCTGCCGATCTGCTCGACCGTAACGGTCTTGGTTGCTTTCTTAGCCATGGTCGTGATCCTTGAGCTCGAACGACTATTCCTCGGCCGCTACGGCTGTGCCGCGGCGCGCCTGGAGCGTCGAGTACTTTATGCCGCGCTGCGCGGCCACATCCTTCGGATGCATCTGGCTCTTCAGCGCATCGAACGTCGCGCGCACCATGTTGTACGGATTCGACGAACCCATCGACTTGGCGACGACATCGTGCATGCCGAGCGTCTCGAAAACGGCGCGCATCGGACCGCCGGCGATGATGCCGGTACCAGCCTTTGCGGCGCGCAGCAGGACCTTGCCGGCGCCATGACGGCCTTCGACGTCGTGGTGCAGCGTGCGGCCCGAGCGGAGCGGCACGAAGATCAGTTCGCGCTTGGCGGCCTCGGTCGCCTTGCGGATCGCCTCAGGCACTTCGCGAGCCTTGCCGTGGCCGAAGCCGACGCGGCCCTTCTGGTCGCCAACGACGACGAGTGCTGCAAAGCCGAAGCGCCGGCCGCCCTTGACGACCTTGGCGACGCGGTTGATGTGAACGAGCTTGTCGACAAACTCGCTGTCGCGCTCTTCGCGGTCACGACCGCCGCGGCGGTCATCCCTACGTTCTTGTGCCATTATCCTGTTCCTTATTTTTTTCCGGAAGCACGGTTTCTACAAAGATCCGGCGACGCTTTGCGCCACCGGGGCGGAAGTCCATTTCTATCGCATGATCTTTTCCGAAAAGTCTGCAACTTTTCGGGATCACGCTTAGAAGGTGAGGCCAGCCTCGCGGGCGGCATCGGCCAGCGCCTTGACGCGGCCATGATAGATGTACGGTCCGCGATCGAAGACGACTTCCTTGACGCCGGCCTTCGTGGCGCGTTCGGCAAGCAGCTTGCCGACAGCAGCGGCGGCAGCAACGTCGGCGCCGGTCTTCAGCGAGCCCTTCAGATCCTTCTCGAGCGTCGATGCGGCAGCCACGGTGTGGCCCTTCGAATCGTCGATGATCTGCGCATGGATGTTCTTCGACGAGCGATAGACCGACAAGCGCAGGCGATCGCCCGAGACCTTCTTGATCTGGCGCCGTACGCGCATCGCGCGGCGTTGGGTGGATTCCTTGGAAGCCATGTGTCTTATTCCCTGCCTTGTGAAACGGGTGCGGCCATATGCGGTAGGCATAAAGCCTCCCGCGACCGCGCACCGTGGCCTTATTTCTTCTTGCCTTCTTTGCGGACGATCTTCTCGCCGGCGTATTTCACGCCCTTGCCCTTGTAGGGCTCGGGTTCGCGATACTTCCGGATTTCCGCTGCAACCTGGCCGACCGCCTGCTTGTCGATGCCTGCGATCACGATTTCGGTCGGCTTCGGCACGGTGATCGTGATGCCTTCGGGCGTCTGATAGACGACATCGTGGCTGAAGCCAAGCGCGAGCTGCAGGTTCTTGCCCTGAAGCGCCGCACGATAGCCGACGCCGCTGATCTCGAGCCGCTTTTCGAAGCCCTGCCTCACGCCTTCGACGATGTTGACGATCTGCGTGCGCGACATGCCCCATTTGGAGCGCGAGACCTTGGTCTGGTCGCGCGGCTGAACGGCGATCTCGCCATTCTCCATCTTGACCAGGACTTCGTCGTTGACCACGAACTTCAGCTCGCCCTTCGGACCCTTCGCGGTGACGGTCTGGCCGTCGACGGTAGCGGTCACGCCTTGCGGCAGCGGAACGGGTTTTTTGCCAATACGAGACATTTTTCTTGTCCTTACTTCACGCCTGCCAGATCAGAAAATCTGGCAGAGAATTTCCCCGCCAACATTCTGCTCGCGCGCTTCATGGTCGGCCATCACGCCCTTCGGGGTCGAAAGGATCGAAATGCCGAGGCCGTTGGCGACCTGCGGGATCGACTTGACCGACACGTAGACGCGGCGGCCGGGCTTCGAAACGCGGGCGATCTCGCGAATAACGGGGGCACCGTCGAAATACTTCAGCTCGATCTCGATCTCGGACTTGCCGTTGTCGAAGTCGGTCTGCGTGTAGTCGCGGATATAGCCTTCGTTCTTCAGAACGTCGAGAACACGGGCGCGCAGACGCGAGGCCGGCGTCGAAACCTTCGACTTCTTGCGGCCATAGGCGTTGCGGATGCGGGTCAGCATATCGCCGAGAGGATCACTCAATGACATGTTATGTCCTCCTTACCAGCTCGACTTGACGAGACCGGGCACAGCGCCCAGCGAGCCAAGTTCACGAAGCGCAATGCGCGACATCTTCAGTTTGCGATAGTAGGCGCGCGGACGGCCGGTAACTTCACAGCGATTGCGGATACGGGTCTTGGCCGAGTTGCGCGGCATCGCCGCGAGCTTCAGCTGCGCCCGGAAACGCTCCTCGATCGGGACGTTCTTGTCCATGATCGTCGCCTTGAGAGCCTTGCGCTTCGCGGCCTTCTGGTCGACGAGCCGGCGGCGCCTGTTGTTCTTCTCGACTGAGCTGGTCTTTGCCATTTCAGATTTTCCTTTGCTCGCTGCCGTTACTGGCGGAAGGGGAAGTTGAAAGCCTTGAGCAGCGCCCGGGCTTCGTCGTCCGTCTTCGCAGTCGTACAAACGATGATGTCCATGCCCCAGATCTGATCAACCTTGTCGTAGTTGATCTCCGGAAACACGATGTGTTCCTTGATGCCCATGGCATAATTGCCGCGGCCATCGAAGCTCTTGGGGTTCAGGCCGCGGAAGTCGCGAACGCGCGGCAGCGCGATGTTGACCAGGCGATCCAGGAACTCGTACATGCGCTCCTTGCGAAGCGTCACCTTGGTGCCGATCGGCATCTTCTCGCGGACCTTGAAGCCGGCGATCGAATTGCGGGCATAGGTGATGACCGGCCTCTGGCCGGCGATCTGCGCCAGGTCGGCAGCCGCAATCGAAGGCTTCTTGGAATCCGCGGTCGCCTCGCCGACGCCCATGTTGAGCACGATCTTGTCGAGGCGCGGAACCTCCATCTCGTTCTCATACTTGAACTCTTCGAGCAGCGCCTTGCGGATGGTCTCGTTGTAGACCGTCTTCAGGCGGGCCTGATATTCTGCCTTAGCCATTGATAACTTCTCCCGAGCGCTTTGCCACGCGCACCTTCTTGCCGTCCTTCTGGATCTGGAAGCCGACGCGGGTCGGCTTTCCGTCCTTGGGGTCGGCCAGCGCGATGTTCGACAAATGGATCGGCGCTTCCTTGGTAATGATCCCGCCCTCTTGGGACTGGGACTGTTTCTGGTGACGGCGGATCATGTTGACACCGCGAACGACCGCCTTGTCGTCCTTCGGTGCCACGCTGAGCACTTCGCCGGTACGGCCCTTGTCCTTGCCGGCCAGGACGACGACCTTGTCGCCTTTGCGAATCTTCTGCATTTTCCGGCTCCTTACAGCACTTCAGGCGCGAGCGAGATGATCTTCATGTGGTTCTTGGCGCGCAGTTCGCGCGGAACCGGGCCGAAGATGCGCGTGCCGATAGGCTCTTTCTTGTTGTCGACGAGAACGGCCGCGTTCTTGTCGAAACGGATCACGCTGCCGTCCGGGCGGCGGATGTCCTTGGCCGTGCGAACCACGACCGCCTTCATCACATCGCCCTTCTTAACGCGGCCGCGCGGGATGGCTTCCTTGATCGACACCACGATGATGTCGCCGACGGAAGCGTATTTCCGCTTCGAGCCGCCCAGCACCTTGATGCACATGACACGACGGGCGCCGGAATTATCCGCGACGTCGAGGTTTGTTTGCATCTGAATCATGACTGGCCGCCTTCTTTATTCGTGGACAGTGGCGTCATGCGCCCTGCCCGGCTTGTCCAAAATTTCGTTACTGAGCCTGGGCTTCGGTGATGACGACCCAGCGCTTGTCCTTGGAGATCGGAGCCGATTCCTGGATGAAGACCTGATCGCCGACCTTGCATGCGTTGTTCTCGTCATGCGCCTTGTATTTCTTGGTCTGGCGCACGGTCTTCTTCATCACGGGATGCGTGAAGCGCCGTTCGACCTTGACGACGACCGTCTTCTCGTTCTTGTCGCTGACGACGGTGCCCTGCAGAATGCGCTTTGGCATGTTTTTCGTCCTTAAGCCTTCTTGCCGGCCGATTTTTCGGCGGCGATGGTCTTGATGCGCGCAACGTCCCTGCGGACCTGCTTGACGCGCGCGGTCTTCTCGAGCTGGCCGGTCGCCTTCTGGAAGCGCAGGTTGAACTGCTCCTTCTTCAGCGAGGCCAGTTCGTCGTTGAGCTGGTCCTGGGTCTTTACCCTGACGTCAGAGGCTTTCATGATCAGCCCTTCCCTTATTCTGCGATGCGCTGAACGAAGCGCGTCTTGACCGAGAGCTTCGCCGCGCCGAGGCGCAGTGCTTCACGCGCCACTTCCTCGGAAACGCCGTCGATCTCAAACATCACCCGGCCCGGCTTAACCCGGCACGCCCAGAAATCGACCGCGCCCTTGCCCTTGCCCATGCGGACTTCGGTCGGCTTGGAGGTCACCGGAACGTCCGGGAACACGCGGATCCAGACACGGCCCTGGCGCTTCATCTCGCGGGTGATCGCGCGGCGGGCCGCCTCGATCTGACGCGCGGTGACGCGGTCCGGCTCCATCGCCTTCAGGCCAAAGCCGCCGAAATCCAGATTCGTGCCGCCCTTGGCAAGCCCGTGGATGCGTCCCTTGAACTGCTTGCGGAACTTTGTGCGCTTTGGCTGCAGCATCGTTCTTACTCCAAATTCCTATGCTTATCAGGCGTTTTCGCGCCGGCGGCCGCGTTCACGATCGCCTCCGCCATGCGAATGATCGCCTTCGGTGGCGCGGCGTTCCGAAGCCATCGGATCATGCTCGAGGATCTCGCCCTTGAACACCCAGACCTTGACGCCGCAGATGCCGTAAGCCGTCTTTGCTTCGGCCGTGCCGTAATCGACATCGGCGCGGAGCGTGTGCAGCGGCACGCGGCCTTCGCGGTACCACTCCATGCGCGCGATTTCGGCGCCGCCGAGACGGCCCGAGCAGTTGATGCGGATGCCCTCGGCGCCGAGGCGCATGGCCGACTGCACCGCGCGTTTCATGGCACGGCGGAACGCGATGCGGCGCTCAAGCTGCTGCGCGATCGACTGCGCGACCAGGATGGCGTCGATCTCGGGCTTGCGCACCTCGACGATGTTGAGGTGTGTCTCCGACTTCGTCATCTCCATCAGCTTCTTGCGAAGCTTCTCGATGTCGGCGCCCTTCTTGCCGATGATCAGGCCAGGACGGGCGGCATGGATGGTGACGCGGCACTTCTTGTGCGGACGCTCGATGACGACCTTGGAGATCGCGGCCTGCTTCAGCTCGTTCTTCAGGTATTCGCGGATCTTGATGTCTTCATGCAACAGCTTGCCGTACTCGCCGGTGTTTGCATACCAGCGCGAGTCCCAGGTGCGGTTGATGCCAAGACGGAAACCGATCGGATTGATTTTCTGACCCATCAGGCGGCCTCCCCTTTCTCTTCGACTTCACGAACGACGATCGTGAGGTGCGAAAACGGCTTCTCGATCCGGCTGGCGCGGCCGCGGCCACGCGCATGGAAACGCTTCATGACGATCGACTTGCCGACATAGGCTTCGGCCACCACGAGGGCGTCGACGTCGAGGTCGTGATTGTTCTCGGCATTGGCGATCGCCGATTCCAGCGTCTTCTTGACGGTGCCGGAAATGCGCTTGCGCGAAAATTCGAGATCCGACAGCGCAGTCGCCACCTTCTTGCCGCGGATGAGCGCGGCAACGAGGTTCAGCTTCTGCGGGCTGATGCGGATGGTGCGGAGAACCGCACGCGCCTCGTTGTCAGCAAGCCTGCGCGGAGCTTTGGCCTTGCCCATGTTACTTCCTCTTCGCTTTCTTGTCCGCGCCGTGACCGTAATAGGTCCGGGTCGGGGCGAATTCGCCGAACTTGTGGCCGACCATGTCTTCCGACACGGAGACCGGGATGTGCTTCTGGCCGTTGTAGACGCCGAAGGTCAGGCCGACGAACTGCGGCAGAATGGTAGAGCGGCGGCTCCACATCTTGATCACTTCGCTACGGCCGCCTTCGCGCACCTTCTCGGCTTTCTTCAAGAGAAAGCCGTCGATGAACGGGCCTTTCCAAACTGAACGGGTCACTTCCGCCTACCTCTCTTTAGCTCTTGCGCTGATGACGCGAGCGCAGGATGAACTTGTCGGTCGCCTTGTTGGACCGCGTCTTCTTGCCCTTGGTCGGCTTGCCCCACGGCGACACCGGATTGCGTCCGCCCGAGGTACGGCCTTCGCCGCCGCCATGCGGGTGATCGACCGGGTTCATGGTCACGCCGCGATTGTGCGGGCGCTTGCCGAGCCAGACCTTGCGGCCGGCCTTGCCGAGGTTGATGTTGGCGTGGTCCGGATTGGAGACCGCGCCGACGGTGGCGATGCACGTGCCGCTGACGACGCGCTGCTCGCCCGAATTCAGGCGCAGGATCGCCATACCCTGGTCGCGGCCGACGAGCTGGGCGTAGGAACCGGCCGAACGCGCGATCTGGCCGCCCTTGCCGGGCTTCAGCTCGACATTGTGGACGATGGTGCCGACCGGCATGGCCGAAAGCGGCATGGCGTTGCCCGGCTTCACGTCGACGGCTTCGCCGGCGATCACCTTGTCGCCGACGGCGAGGCGCTGTGGCGCCAGGATGTAGTTCAGCTCGCCGTCGTCATACTTGATCAGCGCGATGAAAGCGGTGCGGTTCGGGTCATACTCGATCCGCTCGACGGTCGCCTGCACGTCGAACTTGCGGCGCTTGAAGTCGATGATGCGGTACGACCGCTTGTGGCCGCCGCCGATGAAGCGGGCTGTGATGCGGCCGTGATTGTTGCGGCCGCCCGACTTGGTCAGACCTTCAGTCAGGCCCTTGACCGGCTTGCCCTTGTAGAGGGCCGAGCGGTCGACGAGGACCAGCTGGCGAAGGCTGGGCGTTATCGGTTTGTAGTTTTTCAATGCCATCTTACTGTCCTCGCGGCTCTCAGAGACCCGTCGCGACGTCGATCGACTGACCGTCGGCCAGCGTCACAACCGCCTTCTTCACATCGCTCTGCCGGCCGATCGTGCCGCGGAAACGCTTCACCTTGCCCTTGCGGATCAGGGTGTTGACGGCCGTCACCTTGACGCTGAACAGCGCTTCGACGGCGGCCTTGATTTCCGGCTTCGTGGCCTTCTTGGCGACGTTGAAGACGACCTGGTTCTGTTCGGAAGCCATGGTCGACTTTTCGGTGATCGCCGGGCTGACGATCACGTCGTAGTGTCGGAGATCGGTCATTTGAAGCGCTCCTCGAGAGCCTCGACGGCGGCCTTCGAAAGGACCAGCGTGCCGCGGCGCAGAATGTCGTAGACGTTGATGCCCTGGATCGGCAGCACGTCGATGTTCGGGATGTTCGTGGCCGCGCGCTTGAAATTCACGTCAAGCTCGGCGCCGCCGATCATCAGTGCATTGGTCAGGCCGAGCTTTTCGAAGTTCGCGATCAGCGCCTTCGTCTTGGCTTCGGTCATCTTCAGATCATCGATGATGATCAGGCTGGACGACTTGGCCTTGGCCGAAAGCGCATGCTTCAGGCCGAGCGCGCGGACCTTCTTGGGCAGGTCGTGCTCATGGCTGCGGACAACCGGGCCATGTGCCTTGCCGCCGCCGCGGAACTGCGGAGCGCGAGCCGAATGGTGGCGGGCGCGGCCCGTACCCTTCTGCTTGTACATCTTGGCGCCGGTACGCGCGATTTCGGCGCGGCCCTTGGTCTTGTGCGTGCCCTGCTGCTTCTTGGCGAGCTGCCAGCGCACGACGCGCTGCAGGATGTCCTCGCGCGGGTCAAGGCCGAAAATCTCTTCCGAGAGCTTGACCTTGCCGGCATCTTCGCCGCCAAGCGTTGAAATCTTGAGATCCATTATTCCGCTCCCTCATTGGCCGGAGCTGCATTCTTCTGCGTCGCACGAATGCCAGCCGGCTTCGGCGCGTTTTCAGGAAGCGCTTCCTTGACGGCGTCGCGAACCAGGATCCATGCACCCTTCGAACCCGGAACCGCACCGCGGATCAGGATCAGGCCACGGTCCGTATCGGTCGAAACGACCTCGACATTCTGTGTCGTCACGCGGGTCGAGCCCATGTGGCCGGCCATCTTCTTGCCCTTGAACACCTTGCCGGGGTCCTGACGCTGGCCGGTCGAGCCGTGCGAACGGTGCGACACCGAGGCGCCGTGGCTGGCGCGGCCGCCGCCGAAATTATGGCGCTTGATGACGCCCTGGAAACCCTTGCCGACGGTGGTGCCGGTCACGTCGACCTTCTGGCCGGGCACATAATGCTCGACCGTGATCTCCGCACCGATGTCGAGCATGTTGTCGTCGGAGACGCGGAACTCCGCGAGCTTCGCCTTCGGCTCGACGCTAGCCGCGGCAAAATGGCCGCGCATCGCCTTCGGCGTGTTCTTGACCTTGGCCAGGCCCACGCCGAGCTGGACGGCGGTGTAGCCGTTTTTCTCTTTCGTGCGCTGGGCCACGACCTGGCAGTTCTCCATACGAAGAACGGTGACCGGAACATGCTCGCCGGCGTCGTTGTAGACGCGGGTCATGCCCAACTTCTGTGCTATAACACCTGAACGCATCGGTTCGTTTTCCTTCAGAGTTCCCTGTCGGGGCTATCGCCCCTCCACGCCTCTTGTTCCTTCAGAGGAGCCTTTCGGGATGACCCGGCCGGCTCATGGTTCAGCTCCTAGAGCTTGATTTCGACATCGACGCCGGCGGCCAGATCGAGCTTCATCAAAGCATCGACCGTCTGCGGCGTCGGGTCCACGATATCGAGCAGACGCTTGTGCGTGCGCATTTCGAACTGCTCACGGCTCTTCTTGTCGACATGCGGCGAGCGGTTGACCGTGAATTTCTCAATCCGCGTCGGCAGCGGAATAGGGCCGCGAACGTTGGCGCCGGTGCGCTTTGCCGTCGACACGATCTCGCGGGTCGAGGCGTCGAGCACCCGGTGGTCAAACGCTTTAAGGCGGATGCGGATATTCTGTCCGTTCATGCGTCACTTCCTTGTTCTGGCGCGGCGCGGGCTTTGCGCGCCCGCGACAGATCGGTTTGGTTCAAACTTACTCGACGATCGTCACGACGACGCCGGCGCCGACGGTGCGGCCGCCTTCGCGGATGGCGAAGCGCAGCTTCTCTTCCATGGCGATCGGCACGATCAGCTCGACATCGACCGTCACATTGTCGCCCGGCATCACCATTTCGG
>DASZDZ010000038.1:0-15957 GCA_035941355.1 Pseudaminobacter sp. | reverse complement strand
GACGCCCGCATTCCAGCCTTGACGGCAGAGCGCCAGATGAGGCCTACTTCACCCCGCTACCGCTTCCCGAGGCGGCCTAATCAGAGGCAGTGTTCCACTTATAAATCGGGAATTCCTGTCCAAACAAACCGAGCCATCTCTCAAGAGCGCATGGACCGGTTCGTCGAGCCGAATGCCCGGCCGAATACGCTGCCGCCAGATCGCCTACTCGGCCGGCGAGGTCAGTAGGCCTTTTTGCTGCCCGCGTCGGCCAAAGCTGATTTCCTGTCGGTCAGCCGCAAGCTCAATAAACATCAAAACTCCCAGGTCGAAGAGCCCGCGTCCCTTGGAGGCGCCGACCTTTTTGCGTTCAGGTCTTGGGAGGAGCGGAAGGCGAACCGGCGGCCGTCGGCGGCGTGGCGCCGGTCATGCGACTGTTGAGGAGGAGGGGGATCAATTTTTGCGCAGCCAAAACCGGCAAGGCTTGGAAAATTCCAGCATCAATACTCAGGTCTTGCTCCTGACGACTCAACCCGTGATAGGCCGCAGTCCCTTCACCGGGGCGGCGAATTTTTTCGTTCTGATTGGAACTACGCATTGGTTTTCTTGTTTGTGAAGCTTCAAAGGGGTCCTCTCCCTTAGAGCGCCAAGAGCCGCCGCTCGTCTCGGCAACTGCAAGCGGCGGGTTCCTTTTGTTCCTCCAGATCACGGCCGTGGCAGGGAACGAGATGCCGCCCTGGCAGTTTCTCAAGCCTCCAGGGTTTTCTTCTCCCACCCTTGGAAGGAAGCTCGCGGCTGCACCTCGACGGTTTACCATGAGCGAGCTATTTGCGCTCTCGCGTCTCTCCGGAGGCGCGGGTCTTTTGGTGTTGAACGCCGAAGGGAAGGAACTTCAGAGCCTTAGGAGCCGTTCTTGCCGTGATGGTTGGAAGGCGCTGATGAGTGGCAAGGCTGTTGACTTCCTATACCGCTGGATCGACGAGAACGTCTGTGGACAGGACTTGGGATGGACGTCGGCCGCAGAATTAGCTGAGCAAACGGCAGCGGATGCGGCGGAACAAGGAATCAGCATCAGCGAGACCGAAGCTGACCTAGGCAGCATAGCCGCCGTTGTTTTCGAAGCGATCGCGCATCAGGACGGTGGGCGCTGATTTCGTCGGCCCCGGTGCGGCAACGCGCAGCCTTTTCGTTTTCCGCAACCAGTCGTGGCTCGGCAGCTTAATGATCTTCAAGGGCTCCTTCCTCATGCATCCCTTGGAAAGAGGCCCGCGTTACACGAGGCATGCCTCCGGCGGGTGTCTGGCGCTGCGCAATACCCAAATCTTGCGATCGACGGCAAGCCGCCCCTGCAGCCATCCTCCTCTGGAAATCGGAGGTGGCGATGCTCAGTTGCGTTTTGGCGGAAGACAGCGAGAGAGCCTGGCGGATCACGTTTCAGCCTGAAGAGCGGCACCTGTTCGTATATTACACCGGTCGGTCCGAACCCCTGGATTGGATGTCGATCGAACGACTTCCTGGCGTGGCTACCGCGGGATGAGACGCACCGCCGCGCTGTCGATAAGCTGGTGGAGCTTATCGGAGCGGTACTTGGAACCGCACCCTACGGAAGCGCATAGCGCCGATAACCGTCAACCAGCCAATCCGAGCAGTGTTGCATGGCGCAACGTCTCCTCGCCACGAAGGTGCCTGACGCGAACGCGGACGCCAGGCGTGAACCACTCCACTTCGTCGCCATGCTGGAGTTCGGGGAGGGCGGCCTTGTCGGTGCTCCTCCAGCTGCGTCCAGATCGCTTCCCGCTTGGGGCCGCGGAGCGTGACCATAACCCTGCCGACATACATCAGTTGGCCATCCTGCTTTCTCGCGACCAGCAGGCTCTGGACGCCTGGCACAATCATCTCGCCTTCCAAGTGGCAGTCGCGGCCGAGTTCGCGCGCGGCATCAATGATGCGGCTGTACTTCTTGGTCCAATCCAATCCCCCTGCGGGTGAACGCGCGGGCATTTTTGCCTGCAATGACGACCTGCGTTCGGTAGCCGTCGTATTTGATCTCGTGCAACCACTCCGGACCCTCCGGAGGTTTGCAGGGTCATCAGCGCATCAAGCGTCGCACCAGGCCAGCTCGGCTACGAGTCGGAGGCGACCGCGGCCAGTATCCTTGCCGCCATCGAGATGGTCCACATCATGCGCAAAGGACAGGCGAGGTATGCCGAAAATCCAACCCGTCGACCGCTGAGCAGTTCGCCATCCTCGCTGCGCAACCGGGCAAAGGCGAAGACCTCTGCGCCAAGTTTGCGGCGGAACCAGCTGCGCTTCTCCTGGGTTGGATGCCTCCCCACAGTGGAGCTGCGTCCTGGCGCGCAACCAGTCATAATTTTTCTTTGTCGAAGCTACGGCGCGCCTCGACCACGCTGGCGTGGTTGTCTTCGGCCCACTGGAACAGGTGCTCCATGGCCGCATGGATCGAACGTCCTGAGTCGGTCAATGAATATTCGACGCTCGGCGGCGTCGTTGGGAAAACATCGCGATGCACGTAACCGTCGCGCTGCAGGTCGCGGAGAGTCTGCGTCAGTATCCGTTGCGAGATATCCGGCACCAGCCGCCGTAGTTCGCCGAACCTGTAGGGTTGCTCCGCTAGTGCCATGAGCAACAGCCCGCTCCATTTGCCCGACACGTTCTTCACCACGTCGCGGATCGGGCAGTTGGCGATGCCGCCACTCATCACGTCGGCGCGGTAGATCTCGATCTTCTGGCGGGTCGAGGCGGTGCGTGCATCCATCGAGTTCTCCCGGACGGGTGTTGTGCAGGCAACTACCTGATTTGAAACTGCCTTCTTTACGAGGCGCCATCCACATACAGGAGCCAGCAACAAGGGGCGTTTTGGAACAGGTAGGCTCCGGTCAGCCCCAGCTCAAATCATCGCCATGCCGCCATTCACGTGAATTGTCTGGCCGGTGACATAGGCAGCTTCATTGGAAGCGAGGTAGGCGACCGCGGAAGCGACTTCGTCGCTGGTGCCCATGCGCCGTGTCGGGATCGCCGCCATGATCGCCTCTTTCTGCTTGTCGTTGAGCTTGTCGGTCATAGCCGATTCGATGAAGCCTGGAGCGACGCAATTGACGGTGATGTTGCGGGTGGCGATCTCCTGCGCCAGCGACTTGGAAAACCCGATCATGCCAGCCTTGGAGGCTGAGTAATTGGTTTGGCCAGCATTGCCGGTGATGCCGGAGACCGAAGTGATGTTGATGATGCGGCCGTGCCGGCGCCGCATCATCGGATGGGTGAGTTCGCGGGTCAGCCGGAACACGGCAGTGAGGTTGACCTCCAACAGATTGTCCCAATCGACATCCGCCATGCGCACGAACAGCCCGTCCTTGGTGATGCCGGCATTGTTGACCAGGATGTCGACGCCTTCGAGCTCAGCCTCTGCCTTCTGGCCGAGCGCCTTGACCTCGTCACGATTGGAAAGGTTGGCCGGAAACAGCTTGACTCGGCCGCCGAGCTGGGCGGCCAGCGCCTCCAGCTTCTCGACGCGCGTGCCATGCAGGCCGACGATGGCGCCTTGCGCATGCAGCACGCTGGCGATCTTCTCGCCGATGCCTCCCGATGCGCCAGTCACGAGCGCCTTGCGGCCAGTCAATTCGAACATTTCTTATCCTCTTCTCAAATCGTGCAGGCCGGTGAATTCGGTTAGCTTGAAGCATCGCCGCGCCAGAATCTCGGTTTTCGTGGTAGCTTCCTCGCCGCGACTGATGCGTGCCAAGACCTCGGCTGCGACGTAAATCCTCTATGTAGCCCAAACCGCATTCGATGAATTGCGCAGCCAATAGCCCTTGCTGCGGTCGGTCTCGGCGACGAGAATCTAGGTCCCGCTCGACCGACGTGATCACCTCAATCTGATGCTTCGTGACCGGGGCTACGCCAACTACTTGCATAGGACATGCAGCCTTCAGCCTACCTCAGGAAGGAGGCGGTCGGACCGATAGAGTGCTCCGGCAAGCATCTGGATGCGGGAGGGTGACCTTGCAGGATGCATCTCGCAGGCTTCTACACCTGCCTGAATGCCAAGACTGCGTTCATGCCGCCCATGGCGAAGGCGTTGCTCATGGCCACGCGCACCTTGCGCTCGCGCGCAACATTGGGCGTGACATCGAGATCGCAATTGGGGTCTGGCTCGCGATAATTGGCGGTCGGCGGCACGACGCCCTCGCGGATCGCCATCACGCAGGCGATCATTTCGAGCGCGCTCGCTGCCCCGAGGCAATGCGCGTGCATCGACTTGGTGGAAGAGATGGATATCGAGTTGGCATGGCCACCGAAGACTCGCTTGGTCGCTTCCGTCTCCATCTGGTCGTTGGCCTTGGTGCCGGTGCCGTGCGCGTTGAGGTAGTCGACATCCTCGGCATTCAGCCCCGCATCTGCAAGGCAAGCGCGCATCGCGGCCTCCGGGCCCTCGACAGCCGGCGCGACGAGGTTGAAGGCATCGGCGGAAAGCCCGACGCCGGCGATCTCGGCAAGGATTGTGGCGCCGCGCGCCGCGGCATGCTCATAGCTTTCCAGCACGGCCATGCCCGCACCCTCGCCCAGCACCAAGCCCCTCCTGTCGGCGGAGAAGGGCCGGCAGGTATCTGGCGCAAGCACGCGCAGTGCTTCCCATGACTTCAGCACTGTCCATACGAATGGCGTCTCGCTGCCTCCGGCAAGCATCACGTCGGCCCGGCCGAGCCTGATCTGATCCACCGCCGAAGCGATCGCATGGTTGGCCGATGCGCATGCGGAGGTGACGCCAAAGACCGGGCCGCGCAGGCCGAGGCTCATGCTGATCTGGCCGGCAGCAGCGCTCGGCATCGCCTTGGGTACAGTCAAGATGCCAGCACGCCTCGCGCCGCCCAAAAGGAGGGCGCGGTAGGTTTCTTCGATCGCTTCCCAGCCGCAGCCGCCGACGCCCACTGTCACACCGAAGCGACGGGCATCTCCTTCATCGCAGGAAAGTGCGGCCTGTCGCATGGCTTCGTGCGCTGCAAGCACGGCGAGCAGGCTGAAGCGGTCCATGGAGACGAGCTGCTTGGGGTCGATGTCGTGCTCAGGCAGCGCCTTGATCTCGGCGCCCATCGTGCCCTTCAGCTCATGAAGCTCGGAATTGACTATCGGGCCGATGGCGGAGTTGCCTTCGCGCATCTCTTTCCAGATGGAGGCGGCGTTGGTGCCCAGCCCGCACAGCCCGCCCATTCCGGTGATGACGACGCGCCTGTCCATATCAGGCCTGTTTAGCAAGCAAGCCGCGCATGGCTTCTACCATGTCGCCGACATTCTTGAGATCCGACCACGCCTCGGCCGTGTTCATTTCGATCTTGATGCCGTAGGCTTGCTCCAAGTCCCAGAGCACGTCCGCTAATCCCAGTGAATCGATGCCGAGCGCTGTCAGTGCCGTCCCAGTCGTTACTTCGCCGACGATGGATACAGTCGTTCCCGCGCCGCTCTCCGATTCGATGCGCTTCTTGATTATGGCAATGATTTCCGTTGTGAGTTGATCAGCCATTGTGTTCCTTTCCATTTCAGCTTGTTTTGACGTGGGCGGCCCGACTCCTGAGACGGGCCGCGTGGCGAAAATAGCCATTAAGCTTGTGAAATCGACAAAGCCCAATGCTCATAAGAGCCGGATGAGTTCCGGCCAGTCTGCGGCGTAGGCACCGATCGAAGAAGGTCGCGGGCACCCGGTGTTCCGCCACTACATCGAGGATCTGCGGTGTGAAAAATGGATTGGGACCGTCGTCAAGGTCAGCGTCAGTGCACCACTTGGCACTTCACATTTGTAGTCCCGCTTCATAGTTCCGGACCGTTTCGGTCGATCAGGGTGCCGGACGGCCACTCGTCCATCGGGCGTCCAATCGGCATAACGAAGACGAGCACGTCCTCGACACGGGTGGGCGGCAGGTCGGGATGCACATCTGCGAGGGTAGACCGTACGGGAACCCCTGACACAATGGTCGCCAGACCGCCTCGGCAGAACCTCTCAACATGATTCCGCATCGCGTGCCGAACGGTGCCGAAAACGAATGGAACCCCAAGCTGCTGCAGCACTGGAAACACAGCGCTCAGTGAAAAGCTGATTCCGAGTCCCTCAAGATCCGGACGGACCGCGTACAACCCCAGTTCGGCCACCAATAGATCGACCTCGCCAACTTTGATGAAGCGGCGCAGTATGCCAATATGAGCCGCTACGCCGTGCGCATCGTGGCCGATTGCGCGGAATTCCGGCCTCGCACCGGCCCAACTGCGGCCGCCTTCGAATGGCTTTGCGTTGAAGGCCCCATTCTGTCCATAGCTCTTTCGGAAGAAGCCGGAGAGTTCGGCATGGTCGGCCAGTTCCAACTCATTTTCCCAGCACAACCGCCACCGTACGTCAGAGCGCATGGAAAGACCTCGTCTTTATTGCTGTTTCTTGAGGTAAGCGCCTATGCATGAAGAGCTTGTCGCATCGAGCCGACGCGACGTAGCTTGCGCGGATCACCGAAGAACCCAGCTGCAATGGACATGCGGCTTGGTTGACGTTCGGCGTACACCGGAAGGCGTGCACCAAAACATGCTCCGCGGAGCCGAAAATGCTCCTCGGAGCTAACGTAAACATCGACAACTTCCTTTAGGGCTTCCTTGAATTGTCCCTATGCGACGTTCTGCAAAACCGGTAAAATCGTTTGTTTCGATTTGACGCATCCACATTATGGATAGCTGAAGACATGCGTTTCAAAGGGCTTGAAGCTGCAACAGAGCTGTCTCGCGCTTTACAAGAAAGAAAAGGCGCTGAAGGTGCCGAGATTCCAACCATCATCGGCCTACTCAGGGACCCCGTAGAACGGGATGACGAGCGCCTTCGGCCGGAGCAGCAGAAACGCTATCAGAGATGGTGTGAAGCAGACCGAATAGCTCGCGAACAGCGGCTCCTGTAGGGCGCTAACTGCAAGTGGACGCAGCTGCAGAAATCCATATTGGTATTGCCGCCAACGGCAGGACATATCGTGTCAACCAATGACAAGATGTGGAACCTCATCGCGTTGTCGGGCTGGGAGGAGGACGAGGAGCTTTGTTCGGGAAATATCAACGAGGCGGCGACGCAACCAAAGTGGTTTCGCAAATGGCCCATCAGCCGGAGCCATGGTAACTTGGGCGGAACGGCAAATCTAAGGCGCGACCTTGACCGGACCGAACCCCACGCGGTCACCTTCTTCGGCGGCCCTGTCAGCGTGAAGTTGTAATTGCATGCTCGCTCGCGGTCATCGAGTGCTTCTCCGCGCTTTGATCACAATGTTCTTCAGCATGGCAGACGCAGAACCGCCTCGAGTTCCAGCATTCGCATTTACGCCCGCCGGAGCGGCAGGCGCGCGAGGCATTTTATCAAAACTTGGTCTGGATCGCGGACGGAACGCGGCTGACGCGGGACCTGCCTCGTTTTACAGAGGGCCGTCGTTCACTCCAGGCCTTCCCGTGGCGCGGGATCTTTACGACGCCCTTTCCCGCCGAGTGCTTCCCGCGTGATTGGCTCGACAGCCGTGTTCCAGTCTTCTTCGACTTTGCAGGGACGGGGCCAATCGATGCTCACGCCACCATCGAACGACTTACTTTGGGGATTGCTGCCGGGTCGTGCCGATGACTACGCGGTGTTTATTGCCCTGCAACGGCAGAACCTGGTTCAGGCCGCTCATCGACATCCGCAGATCGTCTCCCAGAAGATTGTCGGCACACTCGGCGCCCGGTTTCGGGCGGCTCGTGTGGCGGCGATCCTGGAAGCGGGGCGCTATCCAATGAGGGAGGCGTGGAAGCCACGCTATAGGTCGCGGCGAAGTCGTCGGAGGGTGCGGTTCTAAAGCTTCAGATTGGAATCGAAGATGCCGAGCACGCGGCCGAGTTCCTGGCGGCGCATAAGGCTGCGCCCGCCACTGGCGAGGACAGCTAGGGCGCCTTGCCGGCGCGCCAGCTTCGGATACTTGACGCTCTTAAACAGCGGCACTTCGCTGCCCCGGTGGAACATGGAAGACTGGGCCGATAGGCAAGATGGTCGATTGCATAGTCGCGCCATTCATTGGTCCGTCTGCATGCGTCCGTAAAAGGCCCCAGGATCCGGTCGAGATCGCGCCGGTCGAAGTGCACCGGTGTGGTCGAGGCGCGCGCCGGGCCTCTTGCAGCGGGATCAATATTGCGGATGTTTCCCCATCCTGCGGTCCGCCTCTGTGATCGGTCACGCCTCGATCCTTCGACCGACCCTTGCGTCGGCCACGGTTCGCGCTTTCGCTGCCGAATCGCAAGAGCCGGCTAAGCAAGCCGCCATCAGCGCTAATCCGAAACGTCCAGTCACGTTTTCGAAGTGCGCGTTGGAATTGGTGATCCTATGACACAATGTCGACGTGATTTAGCCGCGCCGCCGTCACGATGTCCGACGAGATAACCGGCGTTGCCTGAGACGGTTCGGTCCGGCACACCGGCTCGTATGCCCAAGCCCCCCGCCCACGGGTCAGCGTCGGATCGAACCAACCTCGGTTTTCCTTGGACAAGGGTTTTCCTTGGAAAAATCAGGTGCGACGATTCCAAACCTGAATGACCGGTAGCAGAGGCAAGCGACGCGGGTTTTTTATTGGCTAATGCATATCCCCCGAAAGATGCGCAGCGGGTATTGCGACAACGGCGCCAGCCGGAAGGCCCGGCCAAGGTAGCCTCGACCGAGGTGCGGCTTGCAACCTGGCGGCAGCGTTTCGAGATGGTGGGCGAGCTCGTGTAGCGTGAGCTGCGGGGGGAGGGATGAATCGCGGCAACCAACTGCATCAGGCGATGCTCGGGAGGGCGGGGCGGGCGCTCGATCTGTGTTCCTCGACGATTCCACCGCGGCACGCAGTTCGATCTCCTCGGCTCGGTTGGACGCATAGATGTCGTCAGCGCCGCCGACGATAGGCTATGATCCCGCTTCTCAGGCGTACTGGCGGTCACCCGCAGTGTGCCGCCGAGCGATCCTTCGTCGAACTCAAGACCCATGCCGACATCGATGAATGCGGTCCCGATCGCCTCGAGCTTCTCCACGACGAACCGCTTCGCGGCGCCGGCGGCGAGGGGGACGCAAAGGTGACGCATCGAGAAGGCGGATGTTGTCGGCGCGGAGCGACATCGTGCGCCGCGATGTTTCGATGCATCCGGCTGTAGATGCGCTTCAGATGATCAACGTTCTTCGGCGCCTCTCTCAGTTCCTCCAGGCTTGGTGCGCGAAACGGTTTATGGGTCAGGAACTTGTCGCTGCCTCGTCCTGCGGGGGGAAAGCGGCCGGAGTGAAGCGCGACCATGTCGGTCGTGTCCTGAACGGCGTAGCTTTGCATGCTCATAGGAACCGGTGAGTTTCAGGGTACCCGTCGCCCACGCGCCGCTTGCTCCCGGGCGGTCTCGTCCATATAGCTCGGAGCAACAGAGGAAGCGCCAGACGTTCAACCGTCGTCAGCCGCGACTTCCTGCGCATTTCGTATCCAGCAAGGAGAAACTATGAAGCGGCAGACCCGACCCTTCACTGTGGAGGTCAAACAGAAACGCAGCTATCAAAAACGAGGTCGTTCCATCTGGAGCGATGTCGATCTCTCCGCAGCGATGGCCGAGACAACAAGGGAACTCGAGGAGATGGAGCTGCCAAATCGTCGGCTTACCGCCTCTAATGTCGTAACCCTTGATGAAGAACACATGCACAAACCGCGAGCGGATCATCTCATGGCAGATCCCCAGGACGCTGAATCAGTAGAAACTGCAAGCGAACCGACGGCCAAAGCGGAGAGGCCTGGCACGAAGAAGAAAGCGCCACGGTCGCGGAAGGCAGAGGCTGAGCCTAGGCCGCCTGCTCGGAAGAATGGCGCCAACACGGCTTCCCAGGCGGAGGAAGCACCAGCAGCGGCCGTGCGAACCGGCCGGAAGATCTACTCTGAAAAGGAGCGCGCCCAGAAGCTCACCCAGATCGAGAAATCAATCAGTGGCGGCGCGACGCTCAAGAGCGCGGTAAAGCAGGCCAGCATATCGGAACAGACCTATTATCACTGGAAGAAGGTCGCGGCGCCTGCATCACAAAGTGACGATCTGAACGATTTGGTCGTGCTCGGGGAAGAAAACAAGCGACTGAGGAGCCTCCTCGCGGAACGTCTTCGCAAGGAGAATGCGGAACTGAAGAAGAAGTTGGGGCTGCAATAGCGCTTCAAAGGTCCGCTGAATGGCAGATCAGAGCGGCGGCACTCTGGCCGCGCGCAGCCGACCGTCGGCCTCTGTCGAGAGTCGATTTCGGCCGCATTCTCACGCGGCCTTGCATTGAGGCCAACCAACTGCTGTGCTGATCGAGCTTGGATAATCCTCAAGTATCCGCCGACGCGAGCGGATTGGGAAACATCAGGGAAGAAGTGCGACGGCGGGTACGTGGGGAGGTGCGTAGCCGCGCGATGGCCATCCATGGATGGCTGATTGAGGTCGATGCTTCGTGCCGCGTGCTTACGCTCGGTCATCAAAGCGTCGAGTGCAAAGAGGAAATTTAGATCAGGCCCTCAACGCATCTTAGTCCATCCATAGGGTGGATAACAGTTATCCCAATAATCAATTTTACCAAATTTTCCGAATGCTATTAGGAGCTCCCGAATGAAAGCGCGCTGGGCGGGTGTCCGTTCCTCGTGATTACTGCGTCGGCTAAGGCTGCCGTGATGAATTCGGAGACGAACATGTGCGGGATTGTTGGCATCGTTGGGCAACAGCCGGTGTCGGAGCGGCTGGTCGACGCGTTGAAGCGGCTGGAATACCGCGGCTATGATTCGGCCGGCGTTGCGACGATCACCGAGGGCGCCTTGCACCGCCGGCGCGCCGAGGGCAAGCTCGTCAATCTCGAGACCAGACTGAAGGAGGAGCCGCTGAGCGGCGCCATCGGCATCGCCCACACGCGCTGGGCAACCCATGGGGCGCCGACGGAACGCAATGCACACCCGCACTTTGCCGACGGTGTGGCCGTCGTCCATAACGGCATCATCGAGAATTTCGCCGAGCTGAAGGACGAATTGGCGGCGACGGGAGCCGAGTTCCAGACCGACACCGACACCGAGGTCCTCGCGCATCTCTTGGCAAGACACCGCCGGGAGGGCATGAGGCGGGGTGAGGCGATGCATGCCATGCTGAAAAGCGTCAGGGGTGCCTACGCGCTCGCCATCCTCTTTGAGGATGATCCGTCGACCATCATGGCGGCGCGCAATGGACCACCGCTGGCAATCGGCCATGGCGACGGCGAGATGTTCCTGGGCTCCGACGCGATCGCGCTTGCGCCCTTCACCAATGAAATCACCTATCTGATCGACGGCGACTGGGCCGTTATCGGCAAGACGGGCGCCGATATCTTCGATTTCGACGGCCGTCCCGTCGCGCGTCCGCGCCAGACTTCCATGGCCGCGGCCTGTCTGGCCAACAAGGGCAACCATCGCCACTTCATGAAGAAGGAAATCCACGAGCAGCCCGAGGTCATCGCCGATGTGCTCGGTCACTATGTCAATTTCATAGACAATGGCGCCGATACGGTGTCCGGTATCGATTTCGCCAGGATCCCGGGCTTGGCGATCTCTGCCTGCGGCACCGCCTATCTCGCCGGACTGATCGGAAAATACTGGTTCGAGCGCTATGCGCGCCTGCCGGTCGAAATCGACGTTGCGTCCGAATTCCGCTACCGTGAGATCCCGTTGTCGCCGCAGTCGGCGGCTCTTTTCATTTCGCAGTCGGGCGAAACCGCCGATACGCTGGCATCGCTGAGGTACTGCCAGGAGCTTGGGCTAAAAATTGGCGCCATCGTCAATGCCCGCGAATCGACCATCGCTCGACAGGCCGATGCGGTCTTCCCCATCCTTGCCGGCCCGGAGATCGGCGTCGCCTCCACCAAGGCCTTCACCTGCCAGCTTGCCGTGCTTGCCGCACTCGCCATCCACGCAGGCAAGGCCCGCGGAACCGTGACCGAAGATGAGGTGCAGGCGCTCGTCAGGAGCCTCACCGAAATGCCGCGCCTCATGGGCCAGGTGCTGAACAGCATCCAGCCGGAGATCGAGCTTCTGTCGCGCGAGCTGTCAAAGTGTCATCACGTCCTGTATCTCGGCCGTGGCACAAATTTCCCACTGGCGATGGAAGGTGCGCTGAAGCTCAAGGAGATTTCCTACATTCACGCCGAAGGCTATGCGGCGGGTGAATTGAAGCACGGTCCGATCGCATTGATAGACGAGAACATGCCGGTGATCGTCATCGCGCCACATGATCGCTTTTTCGACAAGACCGTCTCCAACATGCAGGAAGTGGCCGCCCGGGGTGGGCGCATTATCCTCATCACCGATGAAAAAGGGGCAGCCGCATCGAAACTCGACACGATGCGCACGATCGTGCTGCCTAGTGTCGAGGAGATCATCGCGCCGATGATTTTCTCGCTGCCGCTCCAGCTTCTTGCCTATCACACGGCGGTCATCATGGGCACAGATGTCGATCAGCCGCGCAATCTCGCTAAATCGGTCACCGTCGAATGATTGTGACGCTTTCATAGCTGGCGACGCTCCTCCATCGGAGAACGCCAACGCCTTCGAATGTTGAACCGAAGCTCGGGGCTTTGTTGCAACGACTGAGTTCAGCGCAGGGAGGATTGGTGCGCTGCTGGTCAGGCAGCGAGAATGACGAACTGTTCGGCCAGGAATGGATTCGGGTTGAAGGCGTATCTCGCCTGTTGCTTGCGCATCATAGGCACCGTTCGATGCCGGACAGGATGATGCCGGCAGTGACGGACGACGTTGAAGCCGAGCGCTGGTCGGATACGGCGCTTGATCCGTCTATGATCCTGCTCAATGTCATTATTGACATACTGGTTCGCTGACCCGGGTCGGTTTGGTCCGCCGCCGTGAGCGGTCCTGCAAGCCGCAATACTCCGCTCGGCCATCGTCTCCACAAGATCACGTAGGGCTCGAGATTGTAGGCCAGGTATGAGCGTTCGCACAGCAGGATCATTGATTGTCGACCTGACGGCCTTTTGAACATCGCCACCGTCCGAAAATGATCGAAAGTGCCTTGCCACAACGCCCGCAATCAAAATGTGACAACACATCCCCCAATGAAGGTCGCAGTCATTGTTGATTGCGACCTTCCGTAGCCAGCTCCGGCCATTCATTTCCTAAGATCTTCGACACAGGTCGAGGCGTTGTCGCCGTTTCGGCAGGTAAGATGGGATAGGCGACCTCCGGCATCTTTCCGGTCAGCGAGTTAAGGAAGGCAACGAGCAGGTCGACTTCTTCTTCCTTCAATTCTTCACCGAGCTGGGTGGTCCCCATGATGGCGACGGCCTGTTTCAGATCCCAAATCTTGCCCGAATGAAAGTATGGCGCGGTGAGTGCTACGTTGCGCAGCGGCGCCACGCGGAAAACATAGGAATCTTCGGCTCTATTGGTGACGGCAAAGCGGCCCTTGTCGTTTTCCGGCAGGACGTCGGCGCTGGGCTTTTCAACAAAGCCGAATGGGTAATAGCCCTCCCCACCAACGTTCACACCGGCATGGCAGGACGAGCAGCCCTTGTCCATGAAAAGCGCTAGGCCCTGTTTCTGTCGGGAAGTCATGGCGGCGTCATCGCCGTTAAGGAAGGCATCGAAGGGCGCTGGCGTGACCAGTGTCGCCTCAAAGGCTTCGAGTGCCTTGGCGAAGCTAGAGCTGGATCGGGAAATTTGGACAGGGGTTAGAAGTGGAATTTCTGGTGCGCCAGGAGAAGCTGGCGTGATCCAGCCGGTGGAAGTCCGGCCCAGGTAAGGAGTAGCGTCCGCCTGGTAGCGAGTGTTGCGTGAGCCCGCCGGCGACGGCGGCCGCGAAGCGTACACAGCAATCGTGAGGGGTAGGTTATTGAGCCGCGATATCCACAACGTCGCAGAGGCCGAGACGGTCAGAAACGTCGAAGGCGAAATGTGCGGGGCCGCTATGCGAGGCCTTGACGCTCTGCCGCGGTCGAAGATCCTATCACGCACGAACGGATTGCGTCGGAACCTGGGATATCTCGCGTCTGACCGAAGGTGGGAAACCGCCTCGGCCCGCATCGGGAAGGTGAGGAGCCGGAGCCGATGATGCACGGTCGCGAGAAGTCGGATCCTGCCATAGTAGTGAAGAGGCCGACGAACAAGGCCGGGTCACCGGCGGCGGAGACGGTGGAGCGAAGGGCGGGGGCCAAGGGGAATGCGGAACAGCACGGCACACTCCGGACACAGGGACGGGAGAGTGTGGCACATGGGTTGGACCGCATACGGCAAGTGGCAAGGCACAACAAGGAGACGAAGTTCACTGCCCTTTTGCACCATGTCAGCATTAACCAGATGCGGGAAGCCTTCTACGCCCTCAAACGGAAAGCTACTCCGGGAGTAGACGGAGTGACATGGCAAAACTACGAAGCCGATCTCGAAAGCAACCTCGCCGATCTCTATGATCGGGTTCACCGAGGGGGACCGTATCACCCGCTTCCATCCCGCCGGCAGTACATACCAAAGGCGGATGGGCGACGACGGCCTCTCGCGGTGGTGGCTCTGGAAGACAAAATTGTCCAAAGGGCGACGCTGGAGGTGCTGAATGCGGTCTATGAGGAAGATTTCCTCGGGTTCTCGTATGGGTTCCGACCTGGACGTAGCCAGCACGATGCGCTGGACGCCCTTGTAGTTGGGATTGGCAAACGGAAAGTGAACTGGGTTCTTGACGCCGACATCCGGTCATTCTTCGACTCGGTAAGCCAAGAATGGCTCATCCGGTTCCTGGAACATCGGATTGGCGACAAGCGCATCATCCGCCTGATCCAGAAATGGCTGAAGGCGGGCGTCCTAGAAGATGGGGTGGTGGCGGTCAGTGAAATGGGGACGGGACAGGGCTCGGTGATCTCACCGCTACTTGCCAACGTCTATTTGCACTACGTCATCGACCTGTGGGCCAAGCGCTGGCGGCGTCGGGAAGCATCCGGCGACATGATCGTTGTGCGCTATGCCGATGATCTGGTCGTTGGCTTCGAGCACGAAACTGACGCAAGGCGCTTCCTCGATGCGATGCGAACCAGGCTTGAGGAGTTCTCGCTATCGATGCATCCGGACAAGACCCGCACGATCGAGTTTGGCCGCCACGCGGCGGCAAATCGCGAGATGCGCGGGCTCGGAAAACCGGAGACTTTCAACTTTCTGGGCTTTACTTTTATCTGGGGCAGATCTCGGCAGGGTAAGTTCCTCGTCAAGAGGAAAACCCGGGCCGATCGCCTGCGGACAAAGCTCAAGGAGGTGAAGGCCACGCTGCGACAGCGAAGGCACCAGTCGACCCCCGAACTGGGGAAATGGCTGGGGCAGGTTGTCCGAGGATTTATGAACTATCACGCTGTGCCGACCAACTACGAGGCCAACGTGGCGTTCCGCCGCCAAGTCATATCACACTGGCGTCGAGCCCTTATTAGGCGCGGCGATCGGGACCGAACGACAAGGCAGCGGATCGAGAAATTCGCCGACGACTATCTCCCCAAGGTCCAGATTATCCACCCTTGGCCGGAGCAGCGCTTCGCCGTCAGACACCCGAGGTGGGAGCCGTATGCGGGAAAGCCGCACGTACGGATCTGTGCGGGGGGCGTGCAGTAATGCGCGTCCCTACCGCGACCCTGAACACGGCATAGAAGCCGGGAACAGGAGAGACCATGACGAAACGCCCCCGCCGTAATCACAGCCCTGAGTTCAAGGCGAAAGTTGCGCTTGCTGCAATCCGCGGCGAGCGGACCCTTATCGAGCTGTCGCAGCAATTCGATGTGCATCCCAACCAGATCAAGCAGTGGAAGGGGCGCTGTCACATTGTTTGAAGCGTGGACGCGCGGAAGCCCACAGCTGTTTTCAGGCAATCTGCAACGCCGCGGCCTTCCATTCTGCCATGGCATTGAGGCGGTGAGTTCGGATCTGCGTGGCGGACCTGTTTGAGCGG
>DASZDZ010000037.1:0-38984 GCA_035941355.1 Pseudaminobacter sp. | reverse complement strand
CTCCACAGGCGAAATGATCAAGCTTTGGATGGAGCCCAGCTTTTCCCTCGGGATTCCGCGCTCGTTCGTGGTCGACCGAGACGGCCACATCGCCTTCATCGGTCTTCCGACGAAACTCGATGACGTCTTGCCGAAGGTGCTCAACGGCAGCTGGCGCGCCAGCGATCAAGCGAAAGCCGCCGACAGGGAGCGGATCGCGAAAGGCGAACCCGAAGCGCGCGAACAAGCGTTGACGAAGCCGATCAATGCTAGATATTGGGCGGCGGTGGAGACAAAGGATTGGAAGACCGCGCTCTCTGCGATCGAAGAAGGCATCGCCTTGATGCCGGACAAGCTCGGTTTCCGCCGGTCTCATGTGAATCTTTTGCTTCACAAAATGCGCGACATGCAGGCCGGCTTGCCCGTCATGCGCCAATTCGTTCGCGACGCGATCAACAGAAACTCCGAGGATTGGATGACTGTGGCGCTAGACGAACTCTTCTTTCCGAACTTTGACCATTCGCACTTTCCGTCTGCTGAGCGCCTGGCGATGGGCAAACAGCTGTCCGAACACATCCTGGCACTCAATCCCCCGGAAAGCGACCAATCTAAGCTCCTGCCTTATCCGGTGGCAGCCCTCTACTATCACGAGAGCGGCAACAAAGATCGGGCGATCGAGTTGATCGAGCTGGCACTGAAGTCGCAGGGCGGTCCGGAGCTTATCCGGGACGAAGATGAACAGGACGAAATATCGCATTTGCTGCAGTTCCTGGCCTACTTCACGGGTGAGAAGGTTTGTTACGGCGGCCTGTGTGCGGCTCCAAACAATGGCCGATTCGACAGCTGGTATTTCGTTCGCGGCTGACCGTCAGGTTTGATGTGAGGGACAGAATTGGCCGGGCGGACAGCTTTTTGATGCGAACGGCGCAAACCCGCGCCCGGCTTGCGAAATCGCCTGGCCCGATCTTTTGGGCCTAGGTCCGAAGGACGGCGGCCTGCTACGATGCCCGCCTTTGGCTAGGCAGGCTATGAGCTGAGCTACGGGTTTGCCCGCTTCGAACCGTTCGCCAGTCTGGCGCAGGTGCCTCTCAACACCTCCACCACGCTGAGGCTTCATGCCGGTAGCGAATTCTATCTTGGCGGCATGGCCATCAAGGCACCGGGGATGGCTTGGCTGGCGCCATGGCTGTGATCTGGTGCTGCAGGCCCGCGCTTGCCTTCGCCGGCGGTCCGACGGGGCAGCCCTGTCGTACACATCGATATCAGGACTTCAATGCCGGAACGCCGGCGCCATTCTCAAAAAATCCATAAATAAGGTGTCGCGCCCACGGCTTGGCCCGGCTTGGTCCAGGCAATTCCGGCCGCCGTCATCCTCAATGAGATGACCTCGACCAGAGCCTCGGCCTGGCATGATGGAGGTGCATGGGATTGCAGCCAACGTCATTTTCGTCATTCCGACCGGGATTTCTTGCGACGGCTGCGGCTTTATCAACACGCCAAGGGCCACGCTGTCGACAGGCGGCGCGGCCTTGGCGCGGAGGCGTCCACGTCAACGGTTTCTTCTGACAATGGGGACTTGTACGACTACCCAGGGGGCGAAAGCCCATGACGATCATCGTCGCGCGCTTCGTGCCTGTCCCTTTGGCGAGGCTTTCGGTGAAAGACGCCGATGGCGGGACGGGACGCCAAGGCCGGCTGAATAGATCCCGAGCTGTGCGATCGCGTTCGGCCAGGGTGAGGAAGCGGGCTGAATGCGGGACTGCACGCTGCCGATAGAACGGCGTGGTCCGCCGACTACCGCGTTGCCGGCCATGTAAGAGATTTGGCCCGGCGCGAGAGGCAGCATGCATGGCCAGAGAACGGGATTGCACCGGCCGCCACCGCGGTCAGAATGCCGAAGTTGGCGGTCGGGCACGGTATCCACGCTTAGCTTTTTCCCGCTCTTTGGCGATTAAGCGTTCCAGCGTGGGAATCTCAGGCACCCCTGCGATCACTTCGTCGCCGAGCACCAACGCCGGCGTGCCGGTGATGTACAGCTCCCTGGCGAGCGCGCGATTGCGCTCGAGGGCGTCTTCGATGGCGGGATCTTTCATGTCCCGCTTGAGCTGCTCAACGTCGACGCCCACGTGTCGTGCGATAGTCAAGATTGAGAATTCGCTGAGCGGGCCGGGAGCAGCCATAAGGGCGTGATGGAACGGCTCATATTTTCCCTGTTTGTGGGAGGCGAGCGCCGCCACTGCGGCGAATTTGGAATCCGGTCCCAGGACCGGATGCTCTTGGTAGACAACCTTCAGATTGGGATCGTCCTTGAGGGCTTGCTGGATGATAAGGTCTGCCGTCCGGCAGTGCAGGCAGTTATAGTCCAAAAACACCACCAGAGGGACGTCGCCATTCGGGTTGCCAGCAGTTGGCGCAGCGGGGTCGTTGAGTAGTGCGTCGCGCCGCTCCGGAATGAGCTTCTGCCAATCCGCGGCGAGCCTGCGATGGTTTTCGAGCTGGCGCAGGTGCTCTTTGTCAACTGGATACTGTCGCGCCGCCAGCGCGGAAAGAAGCAGGGTTAGGACTAAAAAAGCGATAAGGCCGGCTTTTTGGTTAGGCATGGGTCAGGCTCCAGTCAACAATGCACGGCAGGGCAGCAACGGCTGGCTTTGACGTCAAAGGGGGCATCGCTTTAATGTCTTGCCCCGCTGTTCCCGGACTACGGGAGGTTAAGGGGGCTCGTGCTATCCGAAAGGATTCGAGCTGGCGGTTGCGGTATGACGGCTGCGCCCAACCAGCCGACCCATCCGTGAGCGGCGCGGTGTGCGCGCGAACCGCCCAGCCGTATCGCCGTTCGCCGAGCGGCTTCAGGCGGCCGAGTGCGATGGCTGAGCGTGACTGCAGCAAACACCTGCACGTAAAGCTGGGGATAAGAGGGCTTGCGCGGGACTCGCGCTGCGGTTTGCGGGATCACAATATTCAACATACTTGTCTCCTGACCGGATCCAGGTGGGTTCCTCCCTCCCGGGCATCTCCCATCGCTGCGCTCCGGTCGAACGTTGCACCAAGGTCTCTGCAAGCTCCGCGCCAATTGCGACAGCGCCGAGAACGAGCAGCTTTCCGGAATTGACAAGGGCCTCTCGCGCCCTGCTTGTGCGGATTCCAGCACTCGCTGCTGGCGAATACGTGCACATGCAACTCGGCGACGGCGGCAGGAACGGCGGCGGAATCCCCGCCGCCCTGCCCTGTCCGCTCATTCAGCGGTTGGCGGCGCAAACTGCGACCGGACCTTCGCGCACTGGTCAGCGGTCCGGAAGCCGCCGCGATCGGCATAGGCCCGGGCCGGAAACGCCATCCAGGCGGGCAGCCAGTTGTCGGCCTTCGTGCGCCCGTTTGCGCCTTCAGAGAAGTCCCGCACAATCTGCTTTTGCGTCTTCACCTTCTCCGAAATGTTGGCGCTGGCGACCTGCGTTCCAGCGATGTGCGCCAGCATCGCGTTGGCCACTTCCTTGTCGCGGACGAGGTCGAAGAAGGTCTCGTCCGGCTGCCACAATGCGCCCATGCCGACATTCAGATGGTTACCGACCGCCTGGACCGGCCTCCAGCCTCTCGCCATGACGATGGTGAGAGCGCGCACCACATCGTCGTCGGAGAGCTCCAAAGGGCGGGCGAAGATAGGCGCCGTGGCATAGTCGCCGTCGGCTTCGCGTCGTCCTCATCCGGCGCCCCGACAAGGCCAAAACCTCGCGCCGTTTTCGGCTCGAGCTCCCGGGTCAAGTTTGGACGTCTCGTTGACGACGATCTGGCGTGCGGCGACTTCAACACCGTGGCGCCTGGCATCGATGCGTCAGACGACGTCATGCGGCGTGTCGCACCCGCTCTCATGGTCTTGGCGCTTCGGGATCGTGCCGATGGCCACGCCTTCTAGCGGCACGAAGCGCGTGATCCCGTGTCCAAAAGCTGACAGCGGCAGACAAAATGTCAGGTTCACTACAACCGACATCTGGGCCCTGTGGAGGTTTTCAAAGCAAATGGCGCTTACTGGGCGCTGAGGTGTTGGCACGGCCTTTGCAATTGGGAGGTGGCAACACGGAACGAGGGTGACTGCACAAATGCGCGAGACAAGCGATCCGCTCCTCCCTTGAACCCGTGTACCCCCTCTACAAGCCTCGTTGCCGGACAACGAAGTCAAAGCTTGTCCTGAAGTAAATCAAAGCAGACTTGCGCTCTATGCCAGAAACCATGAAGAGAATTAACCTAGAAACACACGCGATTGGTCAAGATGGCGCAGTAATATATTGCGCAATTTTGCCTTCTGTTGATCGATATTTAGACAACAGAAGGAAGAGAAAGGAAGGACAAAGATGAGCGCCGACGGCAAAAAGAAACGCGGTATTTCTGGAGTTTCAAATGCACAAAATATTGCATTCCGCTATGGTGGTCGCCCTTCAAATTTCAGCTTGGCGATAGGGCACACGACTCATCCGCGTCTGGGTGGTTCGCTGTTCCTTAACGCTATGATCTTGGGGCAAATGCTGCCAGGATTTAACCCAAGCGAACGTATGGTGAAGGCTGCGGACGGTTGTATTGAGGTGTGCCCCGTTCTTGGTGCGCCTTTCCGGTGAAAGAAGCGGAGAAACCGCAAATGAGGTGGCGGATGGTGTGAGCCCGATTACAGGCGGGCTGTGCCGCCCTTCTTCTTCGGCGTCTTCTCGTACTCCCAGGAATGGAAATAGTGATTGGCGCCCAGAACAATGGCATCGAACCATCCGGCATCGAGATAGGCTGCTTGCGCCGGGCAATCGCCTCGTGTCCGCGTCGGCGAAATAGCTCTCCTCGCCAAAGGGATCGGCGACGATCTGGCCGGCATAGGTCGCAAACAGCGCGGCCTTGGTGGGAATGCTCTGTCCGCCGAGCAGGCATGCCTTCAGCTGCCCGCGATGCAGCGCATAGGTGTCGGGATTGTTGAACAGCGCCAGCCATTCCTTCTGCCGATTCTTGGTCGCCAGTGTCAGATAGCGCAAGCTCTCGGCGTCGATCTCGTCGCGGCGGTAGGCTTGCCGATGGGGGCACAGTGCGGCCTGCCTCGAGCATTTGGGTGAACGTCTCCCATTGCGAGACTTCATCCGGCTCGGGCGATGTTCTCGATCAGGGAGGTTTCGAGCGGCCGCATCGTCGCCCGGCTCCACCTCAACAGGACGGCTTGGCCGCCATGCGGGGCGCTGGCCGGATGTAGAGGGACGATCGCGCGTCGCGCATGGATGCAGGAGCATCAGGCAGCGTAGCCGGCGTCAGGCGCCGGTGGTCGTCAAGGGATAGGGCCTTAAGGCTCTCCTCACGGTATTTCGCGTCAGGATTCGACAGCGCCGACAGAGGACGCTAACTTTCGCCAGGGGTGAGAGGGCGATGCTGCGTCTGTCTACTGTGTTCGGGGTTGCGTTGGCCGCGTGGATTGCCGCCATGGCGGCGGCCTATGCCGGATTGAGGTATCAAGCCGATCAGACGCCCGACGGCCTCCGCTACGTGATGGTCATCGGCGAGTTTTCCCTCGAGGATAATCTTGATGAATTTGCATCGGTCGTGCGCTCGCACAACCCGACGGTGATCGGCTTCAATTCGAATGGCGGCAATATCGGCAAGGCGATGGAGCTTGGCCGCCTTATCCGCTCCTACAGGCTAGGCACTTTCCAGCCGAGGGGCCCGGAATGCTCTTCGGCCTGCGCTCTTGCGTTCCTGGGCGGCGTCATGCGCTTCGCCGAGCCCGGCGCGATTGGGGTGCACAAGTCGTCCTTCAGCGGCGACGTTTCGCTCAGCGCTCAGGAAGCGGTGTCGGCGGTGCAGCAGATCACTGCGGACGTGATATCGTACATGTTGGAAATGGGCGTCGACCCGTCATTGCTCCAGCTTTCCCTGAAGTACGAAAGCAATGACATACGGTACCTCTCAAGGAGCGAGATGGAACAGTACCGGGTTACGACATACCAGGTGGATACCGGCCAGCCGCAGATCTCCCCGCCAACAGCCCCGCCCGCTGCACCGCAACCCAGTGTCGCGGCAGCGCCTGCGCCGTCGATTCAGAATGATTGGCCCCTTTCGTCAATCCCCGAGGCTCGCTCCGGCCGCGTCAGGCACCCTAAGGGCGCTGCCCCCATAAAGGCGCTCCCCGATGGGAAATCGGCCAACCTCGTCAACCTGGCTAACGGGAGCCCCGTCGCAATCCTCGATGACGCCGACCGCTGGTACCGGGTCCAGTCGGGCAGCCAGACCGGCTACATGCACCACACCTGGGTTTTCGTCGACCAGTATGACAGCGGACCCTTTGGTCAGCGTCATATCCAGATCAAGAGTTTCGACAATCTTGCCGAAGCGAACGCCTATGCCCGATCGGCCAGCATTGCTGTCTCGGCGTACCTGGTCACCAATGGCTGGTTCGCCATCACGCTGGAAAAGACCTATGACGAGCAGATGGCCAGGAACCTGGTCGCGCTGCTGAAGAAGAATGGCGCGATCCCGGACGATGCCTTTATGACCTATGGAAACACCTATGTCCGCAAGGTCTGCTGCCAGTAATCAGCTATGGCTGGCGCTCGTCGTCCTCGCCGCCCTAATCAGTCCGGCGTCATCTCAAACGTTCAACTGCCAAATCCCCGTTCCGACGCTTAAGGACCAAATGATCCAGGAAAGCGTTGCGAGATATCCCGGCAACTGCCCCTGCCCGTATCACCGCGACGCAAGAGGGCGGCGCTGCGGCAAGCGAAGCGCCTGGGACCGCGCCGGTGGCTATGCTCCGCTCTGCTTTCCGGAGGACATCTCGGCCGATATGGTGAGGGAGTTCTGCGAGGTGCTGAAGATGCGAGGACAGGGGTAATAGTGCTTGGAGATGCTGCCCAGGCGTTGTTGCCTCGGCTCGGTTGCGTCCTTTTCTTGGCGCTGCTCCCGGTGAGCGCTGAGGCGATCGAAATATGCAAAGGCGGCAATCGTGCAGAACGCAAGCTGACCTGCTTGGTGGACGGCGACACAGGATGGGAACGGGGCATAAAGTGGCGGCTCAAAGGCGTTGACACGGCGGAATATTCCGCCAATGCCGAATGCTGCCGAGAAACGGAGTTCGCCAAGAGCGCGACCTACCGCATGCTGGAATTGATGTCCGGCGGCTACACTGTCGAGTGGCTCGGGGACGACGACGGCAGCCGTGAATTGGTCCGCACTGGTGGACGGTCGCGATGCGGGCGACGTTTTGTTGAGCGAAGGCCATGCCGTACTATGGCCACATCCGCAAGGTGTTTGGTCCAGGTAGGGCGCGCCACTGCCGTTGATTTCCAGGGGGTCATGCGAGTAGGGGCGAATCGATGCGACATCGAGCCGCGACTTCGAAAAGGGATCTGATGGCCAATCGTTGGATATATGACGCCGAGGGGAAGCCCGCATATCGCCAAGAGGGCCACCACATCTACTTACCCCACACAGGAATTTGCGAATTCTACGAAAACGGCGGCTGGTGGTATCAAATCGAGCGCGGCGCAGCTGCCTATTTCGTCAAAGATGATCAGGTTTTCACACCGAACGGCAAGCCGGTTTTCCATTATGCGTGAACGTCTCGACCCCGGCATTCCCCTGCGCCGCTGACCGCCCACCATTGGAAAAACCCGCCAAGGCGAACCGTGGCGGGCTTTGTGCGAGCGACCGAAGATCAGCGTTGGTTGTACGCGGCTTATAGGGCTTTTTCTGACCGCGCTGCCCTGGCCTGAACGTCGTTCCATGCCAAGGAAAGATTAAAGGCCTGCCCGGCAGTAAGGACGATGGTTGATCGTCGTCGGGTTACCTGTCGCCACGAACGTCAACAATGCTGCGTCCAGCAAATCTACAAGGACGGCGGCTTGCCCAACAGTGGTGTTCGGCATCTGGCATTCCTCTCGAGTTGAGACTCCAAGTCAGTCAGTACCCGCGCATCGCATCAAACGCGGAGGCGTGGAGTTCATCCCGACCGGGTGCCAGAACGATCCCTGGGTGCCCAGAATCCCGACGGGCTTCAGGCCATCATTCTCAAGTGCAACTGATGCCACCTTCTGGCGAGTGTCGGCATGTTGCGGAAGCGAATCCTTTGCAAAGATCAAGCCCTCTACGAGCCGACGCAAGAAACGCTGCGGCTCGCCGTCATGTGAAAAAGGTGAGCATGCGCTTCGGCTCCTGCCTTCCCCGGATCAGATGGTCGAGTTGAATGGTCGAACAGCGGGGGCAAGGGCGCTCTATCGGCCAGCCGGGCCTTGTGCGCTTCGCGCCATAGAGAGCGGCAACATTTTTGATCACGAAAAGCCTCGCATTGCAATGGGTTAGAGCGCAATATTACCGCATTACCTTTGTTCCGGCCCTTTGGCGTCGATAGCGATAGTGCCGTCAGACTGGGTCCGTCGGCGCGCATCGACGAACGGAGATCATCCGGATTTTCTCCCTTGTTGCCTCCGGACGCCGTGCTGTAGAAAGTCAGCGTGATGCGAGAGGCCGATATCCCGGCAAGCGGTCGTTGCCGCCGGTTGCTACATATACGCGGTCGGCCACGCCGGCTACATATTCGGCGACGCCGATTTGCCACTGCACGAACGGGAAGCGATCGAGCCGAGGCTGCGTGAAATCCAGGAGAGATTTGGTGAGCGCGATCACTTGCAAGCGAAGATTGTCGCCTTCCTGCGGTCGATCGGCCGCTATGTGGAATTTGACTGCGGCAGCTTGCCTCGAGCGCCGGAGAACCGCGCCTGCTCCGCTCGTCGCCCTCGCCAAATTCAAAGTTTTGCTGAGTGGCAATCAGGTTCACGTCAGGAAGGACGGTTATAAGCAACTGTCAAAGCGCGACCATTGCCGCAATTAATGACCATTTCGCGCTTGCTCTTGTGACGAGGGCTCCGAAGCAGCACGATTGAAAATTGAAGTCCATTTGGAATTCATGAGTCAATTCGGTTCCAGCCGTGCATTGCCGACGTTCAGGAGTAAGCCGGCAATGGGGTGAACGGGTATTTCAGAATGGAAAAAGGTCTTTTGGCCGAGCTGTTGGTCGGACAGTTCGAGAACATGCCGCCGCAGTTGCGGGTCGCCGCCCGTTTCGTTCTGGATCATCCCAAGGATGTCGCGCTTATGTCGATGCGTGAGCAGGCGCACCAGGCCGGCGTCTCGTCCAGCACTATGATGCGGTTGGCGCGCTGGCTTGGCCTTGAAGATTATCAAGAATTGCGCAGCCTTTATGCGCGGGCTCTGCGTGAGACAATCGCCGGTGAGCCGGCGCGACATTGCATCGAGAAGGACCGCGCATCGGGATACTCGACTGCCGGCGTGGTTGCCGACGCTCTCGCAGCCCAGATTTCAAGCCTTGGTGAATATGCCACGCAATTCATCGCCGCCGCCGGCCTCATGGCGAGATCTCGCAATCTGTTCGGTTTCGGCTCGCGCGCCGCTTATCCGGTCGCGAGGCACTTCGTTCACTTCATGTCGCTTATGGCCGGTGGTGACCGTAAGGTGACGCTTGTCAGCGATATGGCCGGACAGGGTCTGGATGTGCTCCTGCATGCGGGAAATGGCGACGTGCTCCTTGCCGTCGGCATGTCGCCTTATGAACGCACGACGATCCAAGTGGCGCGCCAGTCGGCTCGGCAGGGTGTCGGCGTGGTGGCAATCACTGATAGCAGTGTGTCGCCGCTGGCCCGGATCGCGCGGGAAACGATCATAGTTACCTCAAACTCGCAGTCGTTCTTTCGCAGCATGGCGCCGGCGTTCGCCGCCGTCGAGATTCTGGCGGCACTAACGGCTGCGCAGTCTGAAGTGAATTCTCCAGAACGAATAACCCTGTCGGAAGAGTAGCTTTCTCTTTTCCGCATTTGTCGGAAGCCTTAGCTAACGGGCCGAGGCAACTTTCGACCTCCGCTGCTAAAACATACCGCATCTGGCAACCTAACGGTTGGGGCGCATGTACAAAGCTCAGAAAGCCGTTAGGCTACTAGGCGAACGCAGACATAGATCCGCGGCGAAATTGTCAGCTGTATACAAGCGATATATCGGCCAGGGTAAGCTCTGGCGGTCCCTGACATTGGCGAAGCGGACGCGCCCTCAAAAATTTGGCAGGTCAAGCGTATCCAACGTGTCTCCCAGCTCGGCTCGTGGAGCACTTTCCATCAAGTCGGGAGAACACGCCGCAAGGGGAACTCGGCCTTGATCTTCTTCACACCGGGAAGCTTTGAAAGAACATTCCGGTGTATCGCGTCGAACTCCTGGATTTCCTTCACTGAGACGAACAGAAGGTAATCGGTCTTGCCAGCAACCGCGTAGCATTCCTCGATTACTGAATAGTTCCAGAGAGAGCGTTCGAAAAGCTCGATCACACGCGAGTTGAGCGCTTCCAGCTCGATCCGGATCGCAATTCTCGTGCTCACGGAAAGCTCCTCCTGCCGTCCTGTGTCATAAGTCCAGCCGAAGCGCCGTACTTGTCAGCTGATATCCAGGCAGGTCATCGAGATGTGACGCACCGCTACGAATCGCTTTCCAAAAAAGGACAAGCTATGGCTTATAGGCGATCTGGAACCGGCTTTTCGGAGACGCAGTTTGCACCGCACCTAGCTAGGGCATCAGCAGCTCCAGTGCCGCCATAATATTTCGATCAGTTCGCTAGTTCTCCAACTTCACGTTCCTGTTTCCATCATCACTCAGACCTGCGCCTCGACCGGTTTCCGCAATGACAAGGTCTGCTCAAGCCGCACGATCTAGCCGCGCAACGTCTGGATCGCAGCATCGCGATCACGAATGACATATAGGCGCACAGCTCGATCGGCCTCCAGAAACCCGAGAGCGCCTGTTTCAGCTGAGCCACCACCGAGGAGGTGCTCTCTCCTGCTTGCTGGACGGTGCCGTTTTAGCTCACGCGCGGTAGCGGAGATGCCGAACGATGCTCCTGCCGTGCCGAGCAAATCCTACCAGGTCGGAAATACCTGACGGTATGGTTTGGTCAGCGCCCTTATCGAAGTCAAAGCGCGTCAGAAGCAGCGGTTTGGGTTCGTGCATCTCACACGGGAAACGTCCTATCGTGATGCTCGTCAATTCGGTTGCTTGCACTCCCACGACAGCACGTTAAATTCGGCGTTTTTTAATAGAACGCGTCAGGATCGGCAAAATTGATTGTTTGAATGACAACCATCGACGCTATGGATAGTTTATTGGGTCGGCTCGGTTTGCGCGGGTGTCGCTGGAACCGATCCAAACCTCGCTGGTTTTGGCTGCGCAATTTTTGAGCCACACTCCACCGTTGCCTGACCGGCGGCCCCGCTGCCCCCCATCGGTAGCCGCCGGTTCGCGTACTTCTCCCCTAGCCGTGAACGCAAAGGCCGCGCCTCCGGGGAGACGCGGTCACCCGTTATCCAACGCCCAACCCAACCCTCGGAGGAAATAGCGGTCGCGGCCGCCTGGCGCCCCCTGTTTGGCGGCCTCTTTTCCTGCTACCGCAAAGAAAAGGCCCGGCCGAACGGGGCGTTGTCGGCGGGCCCTTTGAGGTGGCATATATAAGGCGACTCGAATATACAAAAGTCTCTTAACACTCGTCATCTCAAAATTCTGTCCGAAACCTGACAGACAAGATTTGGACGGCCGGCTTAGGCGCGAACCCAATCCAAGGGTCGCCTCGACCGGGGCATACCACCACACGACGGCCGCGGCCCACCTTGCAGGCTATGTGTAGCGCCTGATCGGTGTTGTATCTGATCTTTCCCATGCACTTCATTTCGTCGATCACGCATGGCATACGAATTCGACGAAGCCGATCACAGGCTTCAACCGATCGCGCTTATCGGCCAAGGTTCCCTTCCTCGTTGCCGGCATGGGCCGCAGTTCAGTCGATCGCTTGGGGCTGCCCATCAGCAAAGGTTCCCAAACCTTTCGCCCGAACAGGTCAACTATGTGAGAAACTGTCGATAGCCGCCAGCCATCAGGTAGCGGCCACGTCGGACGGCGCGACGCACCTGATCGCGAAGATAGCCGCCTGGATGAGACCAATCTTCTTCGACACGCCGTCGCCCGAACAGAGCAATGGCGATCTCCTGGTGGGATGCCCCCGCAAGCGAGCCATCCAAAGCCTGGAGCACGTTACGCAGACGCCCTCCGCGGGGCTCCGGTGGAAAGCAAGCGGTCGCCAGGCGGCCGCTGCCGTGGATGTCATTCAGCCACTGAAGGGCAGCGAGATGGAATTTCAGACGCCGCGTGGGCACGATCACGTCGACGCATAGCCGGAACGGGCGGAGAACGGAGGCGCCGGAAACGGCGATCTGCAGGTTGCGGCAATCCTGTCTCAGCAGCACATGCTGCACGCCGGCTGGTGTCAGCAGGATGTCCTTGCCGCATGAGAGCGAGGAAAGGTCAAGCAGTTCAAAGCCGCGCTCGCGCCCGACCGGCTCCGCGGCCGCTAGCAGGATGTGCGGGCAACCGCGCGGATCCCAAAACACCGTCGCGGACGTGGCGTCCAGCTGCGGCGCGTCCGCGAAACAGGAGGCTCCATTGCGTGATCGGGGAGGCTCGTGTCGTCAGTTCGATAATCCTCATTTCGGCGCGTCTTCGGACGAACGCGGGCGGCGCCATTTTGGCGTGGTCGCGCTGGAATTGCGGATTGCGCCGAAGAAATTCCCAGGCCCAGGCTGTGCGCGGCAACCGACTGGCATAGTCGTAAGCTGGGCGATGGCGCCAGTCCGGCCAGCCTGAGCGACACTCCGTTGCGCGCATGGGCAAACGAGCGTTGTTCACGGTTCCGATATCCGGCGCTATGCTGAGCGGCTGAGAACCGGTTGCCACAGTACCGGTCCGTTCAGGCGTCCCCTCCAGCGGATGCGCAAAAGGCTCGCGTGGGAAATCTCGAGAAAGCCGGCCACCGCCTCCGTTTTGCCGACGGGTTTGGGCTGTCCGATGCGCGACAATGGCCACGTTGCGAGGCGAAGGATCCGTTCCATACGCGTATCGGTCACCGTCACTATCCGGGTGAAATTGTTGGCCAAGCCGAACTCGATCATGCCGGCGAAGAGCTCGTAGGTTGCTTGGGCCAGCCCGCCCGCCGCCTTGGGCGCTGATGGAGGGAGGTCGAGCGCGAAACGGCTGCTTTCCCATATGTCGGGAGTCGAGGGCACAACGTCAGCACCCAGCAGCACCGGGAATGTGTCGCGCAACATTGTGGGTCCGGTGGTGGGTAAAAGGCGAACGCACCCGCGGATTCGCCAATCCGGTCCCTTGAGAAGCAGATAGACTGGTTTGAGACGATCAAATGCGTCTGTTTCCATTTCGCCTTCGGTCTCAACTTCCCAATCGAGCCTTTCCTTGAAAACCCGATACCTGAGCCCGTGCATCTCTTTGAGCTCGCTTGCGAACTCATCGTAGAGGTCAGGGCTTATCAGCTGCATCATGATCGCCTCCGTGCGGGGATGTGTTGCCGCCATCGAAGGGCAAAGCTGACATTGATGCTACCTGTTGACGTTTACAGCTATCGTGGCGGAGGATCAGGATCTCGCCTGACCGGAGGCAGCCACGCCGTGCGAAGGACGGCGCTCGAAAATGCCTTGCAAAGGCAGCCAAAAAGCAGACTGATAGCGACCCGATTCGGATCGATAGCTATCTTTGAAGCACGATGAAATCGACTGACGCAGAAGATCGGAATGAGATGGTGGAGGGCTTTTGACGTCCTGGCGGTGGGCTGCATAGGAAGGAAGAAATGCTACTTATCTTTAGCTCCATCCGCAAAGCCTGGCATTCGGCCTTGCTTGGAATCGATAGGGCCCGGTTGCGACGGCAGGGTAGGCAGCTTGGCGATGGCGACCGCCGCGGCTGATTGTCCGCCCTCCGGAAGTCCGCACTCCCGAACACCGGCCGATCCTCTCCGCCAGACACGGCGGTGCCCAAGAGCTGCCAATCTTCCCCTGGTCGGTTGAAACTGCGGCGTGGCCGGGCAGGTCGAGGCGTTTCCACAAGCTGTCGCTAGTATCACTCTTCAGTCTCCAACAGGTGCGGTACCATGAACGCCCCTTCTCGCTCGGCGCTGGCTTTCGGCGCTCCGGGCGGGCCCATCCTCGTTAGCCACGACCGGCTGCCGCGCTTGGCACCGGCGCCGCCTCGTTCCGCCGCAATACGTGCGGGACGCCACCAGCGCTCATGTCAACGCAAATGCGCAATCGACAAAATGGCCGGCCGAAAGCTGCGAGCAAGGCGGTCAAGTGCCGACCAGCGCGCACACCTCGTGGAAAAACTCCGGGCGAGCGCAACAACGAAACCGTCGGCTCGCAACGGCGTTTAGGAGAACTGAAAGACCGCGGCAATGGGCGGAGGGAGATGGCCATGGCCTTGATACGTCTGCAAAAGGGAGCCCCCGCGCATTCCGGCGATCGCCATTCTCGGCTTGGCCGGACCTTCGAAAGTCGGTTGCCGCGGCCTGAGCCCCTAGGGGAGCCGCGATGAACATTCGTTGCGATCGTTGTGGGTATGAACCGGACGAAGTGGCGCCGATGCTGAAGGATGCTATCTGGCGACAGATAGCGCGGAAGAACGAAACGCTGTGCAAGGCGTGTGCGCATGAGGCGATGCGGGGACGCTTCGGCCGGGAGCTGCGATTCGCCGATCTCCTCCCATGTGTGTTCAACATCACCTGGTGCTCGGCGTTTGAGGAGCTAATGCCGTTGGACGAGCCCTGGCCGCCGGGCGAGCTGGAAAAATGGCAGCGTGCTTTTGCCACCGCCGAGCGGCTGATTGGTAACAGGAAGGCCATGGAGGAAGCGCAGCAATGACGACAACGTTGCATGAAGAAATGATAGCGTTTTTCGTCGAGACGTTGCGGCCCCACGAATTCGAAGGTCTGTCGCCGGAAGCCTTTTTCCGCGAAGGCGAAAACCTGGTTTCCATTATGCCTTGGGCGGAGGTTGAACGGGGCGTCGACGTTGTGGCGCATCCAGGAAGTTGAAGGGACTGGGCAGGCCTCGGCTGTTGAGTTCCAGACTGGGATCTTATGCCCTTTCGAAGCACAAAAAAGCGAACGCCTCCTTATGACGTCCTTGCGCGGAATCCGCCGCAGACTGTGTCATTGCAAAGTGGCCGGCAATGCTGATCTTTGCTGAGCCGCGGTAGCTGCGGCACTATGAGCCTCAAGGCGGTCAGGTCTCTCGATTACGGGCGAATTTGATACGCTACAGCGTATATTTTTTCTTTATACTGGCTCGCGTATAATTTGCAATTATACGCGTTTCCGTATATTGACGAGATATACGTGTCCACGTATACCGATTTTCGGATACCCGCCATGACCGACCCGATCGCCCGCAACGAAAAGCAACTCGGCGCTATCTTGCGCCGAGTCCGCAAGCAGGCCGGTCTCACGCAAGCGGCGCTGGGCAGCCATGTCCATCTACGCCAAGGCACAGTGTCCCGCCTGGAAGCCGGGGAGCCGGCGGTGCAACTGCGCACGCTAATGGCCGCACTTTCCGCCCTTGGCCTTGAACTCGTCGTGCGGCCGCGCAGCAAAGGAAGTGCAGCCGACATCGAGGACCTGTTCTGATGGCGCGGCGACCGGCTCATGTCCCGCTCAATGTCTTCCTGAATGGGCGCTTTGTCGGCGTGCTGCGTCGGGAGTCGACGGGCGCGATCGACTTCCAGTACGCCCGCGAATGGTTGGAGTGGCGCGGCACCTTCCCCGTCTCGCTTTCGCTCCCGTTGCGAGAAGATCGCTACATAGGCGCGCCTGTCATCAACGTGTTCGACAACCTGCTCCCTGACGACAATGCCATTCGTAGGCGCATTGCCGAACGCGTCGGCGCGAACGCCACGGATGCCTACAGCATGCTATCTGTCCTTGGTCATGACTGCGTCGGCGCTCTACAATTCCTCCCCGACGGCGTCGATCCCGGCCCAGCCGGCGCCAGCGATGGCAAGCGCGTCAGCGACGATGACGTGGCCCAGATGATCAACAACCTCGCAGCCGCTCCTCTCGGTCTCGGCGAGGACGAGGATTTCCGCATCTCTATTGCCGGCGCGCAGGAAAAGACCGCGCTGCTGCGCAAGGACGGTCACTGGCTCAAGCCGATTGGAACGGCCGCGACCACACACATCTTGAAGCCGCAGATCGGGCGGCTGCCCAACGGCGTCGACCTCTCGAACAGCGTCGAGAATGAATATCTGTGCCTCAAGCTGCTTGAGGCGTTCGGCGTCCCGGCAGCAAACGCGGAGATCGCCGATTTCGGAGAGCGACGCACGCTGATCGTCGAGCGCTTCGACCGCCTGTGGGCTCGTGACGGCCGCCTCTTGCGCCTGCCGCAGGAGGATTGCTGCCAAGCCCTGTCTGTACCGCCGACAAGGAAATACCAAGCGGACGGCGGCCCCGACCTGCGCGCGATTATTGAACTGCTGAAAGGCAGCGACGCGCCCGACGAAGACATCATGATCTTCATGCGGGCAAACGTCATATTCTGGCTGATCGGCGCAACCGACGGACACGCCAAGAACTTCAGCATCTTTCTGACGCCAGGCGGGCGCTACAGGCTGACGCCCCTCTACGATGTGCTCACTGCGCAACCCAGCCTCGACACCGGTGAAATCTCGCGCAAGAAATTCAAGCTTGCCATGTCCGTCGGTAAGAGCCGGCACTATGCTGTTCAGGACATCATGCCTCGCCATTTCATGCAGACGGCCGACCTTGCTGGCATCGGCAAGCCGATGATGAAAGCGCTGTTCGAGGACCTTGCCGTTCATGTCGAAAACAGGATAGCCGCCATGGCGGAAGTTCTCCCACGGGGATTTCCTTCATCGCTTGTGGATTCTGTTACGGCTGCGCTAAGGCACCGCGCACGCTTCCTCGTTGAAGAGGGGTGAAGCGACCTGACCTGATGCTGTGAGAGCTTCGAGGAAGCTGTGAGGTGAGGATGTTGCGCTGATGAAGAAGACGACTGAATGGTCTGACACAGCCCTTCACGGATGGCCCAGCCTCTATTCTCAGTGAACGCATTGTACGATTGTAAGACATGAAGCAATCGTGCCGGGCATTGCGGCCGGCCCTTCAGAGGCCGAGATATTCTGGATCGAGTTTCTCCGTTCGCCGCCGATTGTGGTCTGGGGGCGTGAAGCTGCTGTTCGCAGACGAACACAAGGGCCTGAGGGTTGCTGCGCGACGCGTCTTCAACGCCACTCACCAACGCTGCAGGATCCACCACGAATCCGCGCCTACGGCTTGTGCGCCCGCCATGCTGATCCTTGTCGGCGCCACCCCCATTCTCGCCGAAGGGCAAGGTTGAGGCGGGATGAACCGCATATTGCAAGGACGCCAGACCCATTCGCCGACGCACCCGCTGCCCTGCATTTTCAGGCAGGCAGGCTCTTTGACAGCCTGTCTCTTTTTTGCGTTTTACGCGCGGCCATCAAGAATACTCAACCCATAACGTGTGTGTCGCCGTTGGCCGGTTCTTGTCAGTGCATCCTTGGCTACGAGGTCCTGCAAATCTCTGGTTGCCGTGGCGCGTGATGCCTGGGTTATGGCGATGTAGTTTTCAGCGCTAAGACCCCCTTTGAATCCGTCGATGCCTTCGAGAAATATCCGGGCGATGACTTTTTCCTGCCGCTCGTTGAATTGATCGCGGAAGCGTTCGTAAAATTTCGCCTTGGCGACTGAGAATTCGACACGAGCGAGCGTTACGCGTTGCGCTTCGAGGATTGTGTTGGCGAAGTAGAGCAGCCAATCCGTAACCGTGTTGCTCTTGTTGCTGGCCTCCAAGCCATCGTAATAGGCCTTGCGGTGGCGTTCGATCGTGTACGCCAACGCGATAAGGCTTGGCTCGCCGAGATTTTGTGCCAGCGCCTTTTCGCACAGGGCACGCCCTATGCGGCCGTTGCCATCCTCGAACGGATGAATGCTCTCGAAATAGAGGTGCGCCATGCCGGCACGCGTCAATGCCGGAAGCGGCGTCTTGCCTTTGGGCGATGTAGCGTTGAACCAAGCGGTGAAGGCGTCCATTTCGGTTTTCATCCGCGTAGAAGGCGGCGCTTCGAAATGCACTTTGGGCTTATCCAACCGATTGGAAACGATCCGCGTGACATCGGCATGCTGGCGATAGTTGCCGATGGTCCCAATGCGCCGTTCGCCCGACATCACCATCTTGTGCCAAGCGTAGAGGGTACGATGTGAGAGCGCATCGGCAAAATGCAAATAGACATCGGCCATCATTTCAGCGATGCCGCGTTCGGCGGGTGGAATGCGTCTGCTCTCGCTGCCAAGCCCAAGTTGCTGGCGCAAGGATGATTGCAGACTCTCGCGGTTGAGGTATTCCCCCTCGATCGCGGATGTCTTCAAGGCCTCTTCGCTGATAAGATCGATACGGATCTGGTTGCGATCGTCCGAACCGACGTGACGAAAGACGCCCAGAAACTCGCCCGATCGCAACAGGAACTCGCTTTCCAGCGGTTCCAAGACCTTTCTGTCGTAGGTAAAATGCGGCCAGTCAGCCTGCTCCCAATTCCATGTCATGAGTTATAAGGCACCTTTCTATAACTCATAATGCCATTAATTGTGAGCTATAGCAATCTTCTCTATGCCTCAGAATAGGGGCTTCGCCCCCGTCGCTGGCAAGGGCGCGGTTCCCGAGGCTCCGCGACGCGCTTGTGCCCCCGCCGCGCCGATCCTTGCCAGCGCCACCCCCATTTCCGCCGAAGGACAGGGGTCAGCAGGAGCCGAACCCCATCCCAAGGGAAGAGAACCGCCACCGGCGGAGGCGGCTTTGTTGCCTGAGGGCGGGGAAGTTTCCGAAACCGGAGGACCGTTCGGATCAACTCTATCGATGACCATCCAACGACATTTCAAGAAGCGAGAGGCGGCCTGCCCGCTTCCACCCCTGGTCACGCGGCCGCGTCAGGCGGGCGGGCGCGGGGCAATTATTTGGAACTCGATTGTGTCAGGCCTTGTTTGTCGGGCCGAACCAGATCCGTGTGGCTGACGCCGAGGGCCGATGCCAGTTCATAGATCGTGATGATGGTCGGATTTCTTCGGCCTTTTTCCAAGCCGCTGATGTACTGCTGGCTGAACCCGGAAACCTCGGCAAGCTGCTCCTGCGTCAGACGCTTCCTTTGCCTGATCCTCTGCACATTCCGTCCGACCAACTTGCGCATATCCATGCACGACAAGCCATCGGATTGGGCAGCTTGAGTTTATCAACTATAATATGTAATCCACATTGAGCATCCGAATCCGCTGGCGGAGGGCTTCGCGGAGGCCATTGTCCGGAGGTAGAATCCAGCGATGTTACAGCCTAAATCGAACACGCCGATTGCCGACGAAGTCCCCTGGTCGGACGGCCTCACGGCCTACGACAAAGAGCATTTCACGACCTTTATGCAGCTGCTCGATGCTTCGGCCGACGACGCCCCTGAAGAGGAAATGGCCCATGTTATCCTCGGCATTGATCCGGCACGCGAACCGGAGCGCGCCCGGAAGGCCCTTCGCAGTCATCTCGACCGTGCGAACTGGATGGTCACGACCGGCTACAAGGACTTGTTCGCCAGCTGACCAATCAAGTGCGCTCCGACCCGGATTTTGGCCTGATCCGCAGATCACCATACGGCCAGCGGCTTTCCGAAAATGCCGCGTTCAAAGGCCATACAGAAGACCGCACTCGATCAGCTGCACAGGTAGCGGAAACCCTCTTGCATCACGGGCAGCAACCCAGACGTTTTTCAGAAAATTGAGGATCGTGAGGAGGCCAACAGCGCGACGGCCTGATTTTTGGTGCGCACGCCGAGCTTCTTCTTGGCATTGTCCAGATGGAAGGCGGCGGTGCGCGGCTTGATGCCCAAGATGCAGGCAATATCCCAGGCGGACTTGCCGCGCGCCGCCCATTGCAGGCACTCATATTCACGCGGCGTCAGCGAGACGCCGTCCACCATCCGATTGCCGGACAGCTTGCGGCGAACGTGAATGTGAAAGCAGGTCGCCATGAGCTGAAGAGCTTGTTCATACCGTTCAGCGACCCGGAGAAATGCCGGATTGGGCTCATCAGCGGCAAAGGTCATCGCTGCCATCCAGCCTCGGCGATCGACAATCGGGATCGTCAAGCCACAGCGGATGCTGAACTCGGCTGCTTCATCGAACAGCCTCTGCTGAACCTGTGATGTCGCAAAGCCGCGCATATCCGATCCCCATCGAAACGGGCATCCGCCACACCGCGCACGAAGAATAACCGGATCGACTTTCTGATACCGGTTTTCCAGGTAGTGGGCGGTCCAGCGAGTCGGATAGTTCGAGATCAGCTTGGGCTTGCCTGACCGCTGCGGCGGCAAGGACAGATAGGCAAATGTGAGCAGATCAAGGCACGCGGCCGTACCAGCCATGGCTTCGCGGAAATCCGCCTCATCGACGCTGTCCGACAGCTTTTCCAGGAACGTCTCAAAGACAATTTGCATGTACTACGTGATGCCTTGAACTCAATGTCTCGATTTCTCTACTGTGCGCCGCTCCGACGTGTAGACGCGACGGTCAATCTCACGGCATGAGCGCAGCCAATCTGCTGCGTGCGGCGAACAGGATCCGCAGCGATGGGCAAACAATCGCGCACCGATACAGCGCGTACGATCTGTCGCCATCATCGCCCCCATTGCTTCCCTACCTCTGCTGAAGAACCCTCTTGCGGGAGCGTGTCCCAACGTCGCGAATCTTACTCCCTTGTCGAATGGTCGGCGATGTTCTGATGTTGTCGATGAGCCGCGTTTCGCCAAGCCAGGCTGCTGCAAGCAGGCGCGCTGGTCGGTCAAGGCTTGCTAACGATTGCAGATCTGTGTCCCCGCGAAGTTCCAGGTATTCGACGTCGCGATAGCCTGCAGCCAGAATTGCTGCGCGCGCTTCGGCAAGTGTTGGCACGATGGCAGAGCCGCGTGCAAGTCGCTCAGCCGTCTCGAGTAAGACCGATGGCAGTCTTGAGGCAATGGCCCGCTCGGCTGGCGAGAGCCGGACATTGCGCGATGATAGGGCGAGACCATCGGCTTCGCGGACTGTCGGACACGCGACAACGGCGATCGGAATATCCAAATCCCGGACCATACGCTTGACGACGTGGAGCTGCTGAAAGTCCTTTTCGCCGAAAAAGGCGAAGTCGGCGCCGGTCTGCAGGAAAAGCTTGGCCACAACGGTCGCCACGCCGTCGAAATGGCCGGGACGGAACGCGCCGCACATACCCTCACTCACCCCGCTCACTGAAACGGTGGATGCAAAACCTTCCGGATACATCTCAGGGGCATGCGGCGCGTAGAGCAGATGGGCATCGAGCGGCGCGAGCTTGGCGGCGTCCTCGTGCTCCGTTCGTGGATAGGCGGCGAGATCGGCCTGGCTGTTGAACTGCTTCGGATTGACGAAGAGCGTCACGATCACCCTGTCGGCGCGCTCCAGCGCGGCACGCACCAGGCTGAGATGGCCTTCATGCAGGGCGCCCATAGTCGGCACCACGGCAATCCTCGCGCCCTCGCGGCGCCATGCGGCGACGATTTCGCGAAGCGCCGCAACGGTCCTGACAATCGGCACGCTCACGCAGCTTCTCCGCTCTCGGTGGCGTGGGCGCCCTTGAGCGCTTCGGCAAACACGTGCTCGGCGGCGGGGAACCGCCGCTCCCGCACCTCTTGCGCGTAGGCCGTGATCGCCGCCCCGGCGGCCTGCCCGAGTTCTGCGTAACGCTTGACGAATTTGGGCTGGAAGTCGCCGAAGAGGCCCAGCATGTCGTCGACCACCAGGATCTGCCCGTCACACGCCGCCGAGGCGCCGATGCCGATGGTCGGGATCGCGACCTCTCCGGTGATCCGGCGGGCGAGCGCCTCGGGGACTTTCTCCAGCACGACCGCGAAGGCGCCCGCTTCGGTCACCGCAAGGGCGTCGCGCCCGATGCGCTCGGCATCCCCGCCTCTGCCCTGCACGCGGTAGCCGCCGAAGGTATTGACCGCCTGCGGCGTCAAGCCGACATGGCCCATGACAGGCACGCCGCGCGCGGCGAGGAAGCGGATCGTCTCTGCCATCATCTCGCCGCCTTCGAGCTTGACGGCCGCGCAGCCGGTCTCTGCCATGATGCGCGCGGCATTGCCGAAAGCCTGCTCGGGGCTTTCCTCGTAGGAGCCGAACGGCATGTCGACGACCATCAGCGCCTGCTCCAGGCCGCGTCGAACGGCCTTGCCGTGCATGATCATCATCTCGACCGTCACGCTGAGCGTCGAGGGCATGCCGTGCAGAACCATGCCGACACTGTCGCCGACCAGCACCACATCGCAATGGGGATCGACCAGCCGGGCGACCGGGGTCGTGTAGGCAGTAAGGCAGACGAGCGGCGTCCCACCTTTGCGCGCACGAATATCCGGCGGTGTGATCGCCTTGGTGTTAGCAACCGCACTCAATAGAGGCCTCCTTCCCCGACGTTACCATCCGCGGGTGTCGCGTTTGGCATATTTTTGTGCAGGTGCGAAGAGCTAAAATCGCCATGGCGCGTGGTGTTGACGCGCCGACATTTATCCGACAGACCAAACTAAATCGGTTCAGCTGCTTTCGCAGCGGAGGTCTGCCCAACAATTTCAAGGATCATGGACCAGGCAAAGGGAACCAGGAAAGGCAGAACTGGAGGCAAGGCCAACGAGGTCAAAGCGGACCTGATCGCCGTTGTCGTCGCCGTGAACAACAGCGACCCTTGCGTTCTCACCATCGCGCAGGCAAACGCACTGCCGTCGGGTCCGTTCGAGCTCGCTCACCGTTCGCTGCAGTCGGGCCTCAGGGGATGGGTGGAACAACAGACCGGTCAGCCGCTCGGTTATATTGAACAGCTCTACACCTTCGGCGATCGCGACCGGATCGGCGCCGACGAGCGCGCAATCTCGATCAGCTATCTCGCGCTCACGCGGGACGAAGATGCGGGCGCCTCGGCCAGCCGCTGCTGGGCAAGCTGGTACGATTATTTTCCGTGGGAGGATCACCGCTCCGGCACGCCGCCGGTGGTGCAGGAAGAGTTGCGGCCGCGCCTGATGGACTGGGCGGACGGCGCGGACGACAGCGCTACACGCCTCGAGCGCCGGCGGCGGGCGGCGGTCGCCTTCGGCTTCGACGACCGATCATGGAACGAAGAGCTCGCACTCCAGCGCTACGAGCTTCTCTACGAGGCAGCCCTGGTGGAGGAAGCGACGCGCGGCGGATATTCGGCCGCACCCACCCCGGTGCCGGGCAGATCGATGATCGCCGATCATCGCCGCATCCTGGCAACGGGCATTGCGCGGTTGCGCTCCAAGATCAAATACCGGCCCGTCGTGTTCGAACTGATGCCGCCGGTCTTCACGCTTTTGCAGCTGCAGCGAACCGTGGAGGCGCTCGCCGGCAGGCTCATCCATAAGCCGAACTTTCGCCGACTGATCGAGCAGCAGGAGCTGGTTGAGGAGACCGGCGAGACGACTGCGGAAACCGGCGGCCGGCCGGCGAAGCTCTACCGCTTCCGCCACGCCGTTCTCGACGAGAGATCTGCGGCCGGAACAAAATTGCCGCTCTCGCGGGCTTGACCGCTTATACTCACCACGAATATATACGCCTTATATTCATGTAGAGTATAATCGGAGGGTTCAATGAGCGCCATACTGCCTTCGGGCGCGTCTCTGTACGACCGCGTTCGGCGCGTGATCCCCCCGATCGAATGGCCGACCTTTCTGGACGATATCGACGCCATTCTCGATCTGAAGCGGCACCGTAACGCCGTCATACTGGCGCACAACTACCAGACCCCCGAGATATTCCACTGCGTCGCCGACATCGTCGGCGACAGCCTGGCGCTTGCCCGCAAGGCGATGGCTATCGAAGCGGAAGTCATCGTGCTCGCCGGCGTGCATTTCATGGCCGAGACGGCAAAACTGCTCAATCCGGAAAAGACGGTGCTCATCCCGGACCTGAAGGCGGGCTGCTCGCTGGCCGATTCCATTACCGCCGCTGATGTCCGCCTGCTGCGGCAACGATATCCCGGCGTGCCGGTCGTCACCTATGTCAACACGTCGGCCGAGGTGAAGGCCGAATCCGACATCTGCTGCACCTCGGGCAATGCGAAGGCCGTGGTCGAATCGCTCGGCGTTCCTCGAGTAATCATGCTGCCCGACGAATATCTGGCCCAGAACATCGCCGCCCAGACCGACGTCGAGATCATCGCCTGGAAGGGTCATTGCGAGGTGCATGAGCGGTTTACGCCAGCCGACATCCGGCAACTGCGCGAGGATCATCCCGGCGTGACGGTGCTTGCCCATCCCGAATGTCCGCCCGAGGTGGTCGCGGAAGCTGACTTCTCCGGCTCGACGGCCGCCATGTCCGATTATGTCGGAAGCCAAAAGCCGCCTCGGGTCGTGCTGATGACGGAATGCTCGATGAGCGACAATGTCGCGGTGGAGCATCCCGACGTCGAGTTCATCCGGCCCTGCAATCTCTGCCCGCATATGAAGCGCATAATGCTCGCCAACATCCGTTCGGCGCTCGAGCAGAACCGGCATGTGGTGACGATCGAGCGGGAGATTGCGGGACGAGCACGGCTCGCGATCGAACGGATGCTGGCTGTATGAGCGCGGATGTCCGCAGCTTCTTTGGCCGGCCTATTATCATAGGCGGCGGCATTGCCGGATTGTTGACTGCGCTTCATCTGGCGCCAGAACCGGTGCTTATCTTATCCAGGACGCCGCTCGGATCTGACGCATCGAGCGCGTGGGCACAGGGCGGGCTGGCTGCCAGCCTCGGCGATGACGACGATCCGGCACTGCATCTCGCCGACACGCTTGCCGCCGGCGACGGGCTGTGCGACTCAGAAGTCGCCAGCCGCATCCTCCATGCGGCTCCTAACGCGATTGAGACGCTGGCGACCCTTGGGGTCCGCTTCGATCGGACGCCTGAAGGAGCACTTTGCCTGGGATTGGAGGCCGCGCACGGCCGCCGGCGCATCGTTCATGCCGGCGGCGACGGCAGTGGACAGGAAATCATGCGCGCGCTGCTCAAGGCCGTGCGTTCTGCTCCGTCGATTACGGTCGTGGAGGGTGTGGAGGCGCGGCGGCTGGCGGTGGAGGACAATACGGTCCGGGGCGTTTGGGCAAGCTGTTCGATGAATCCCGTATTCTTGGGCACGGGACGGGTCGTCCTCGCCACGGGTGGGATTGGCGGACTGTTCCTTGACACCACCAATCCTTTGGGCAGTTGCGGACAGGGCCTGGCGCTTGCGGCGCACGCCGGCGCTGTCCTTTCCGATCTGGAATTCATCCAGTTCCATCCGACCGCGCTTGACGGGCCGGATCGCCCGATGCCGTTGATCAGCGAAGCGGTTCGCGGCGAAGGCGCGACGATTGTCGACGAAACAGGCCAGCGGTTCCTGGAAGAGCTGCCGGACGCGGAACTCGCGCCGCGCGATGTCGTGGCGCGCGCCATATGGACACATCTTTCGAACGGCCATCGCGCTTTTCTCGATGGACGAGAAAAGCCCGGCCCGACATTTGCGCGGCAGTTTCCGACGATCGCATCAGCCTGCCGGGTCGCAGGCATCGACCCGGCGCGCGATCTCATACCCATACGGCCGGCCCAGCACTATCACATGGGCGGCGTCTCGGTGGACCCGGACGGACGTAGCTCCGTTGCCGGACTGTGGGCCTGCGGCGAAGTCGCCTCGACCGGACTGCACGGCGCCAACAGACTTGCCAGCAACTCGCTGACCGAGGCGATCGTTTGCGCACGCTGGGTCGCCGAAAGCGTGGCGGGATCGCCGATCGGCGTCAGAGCACGATCAAAGGTCCGGGAAATTCCGGCGCCCGATCCGCTCTCCTTGCGCCCTCTCCTCTCACGCGCCCTTGGCGTGAAGCGGCATGGTGAGTTTTTGCGAGATGCCGTGAGCGCAATGCTTCCGCTTGCCGAGCTATGCCATGCAGCTTCCGATCCCGCGGCAGTTGGACTGATGATCGCGGTTGCCGCCTTGTTGCGCGAAGAAAGCCGCGGCGCGCACTACCGCACGGACTTCCCCGATCGTGCGGTATTTGCCCGCCGCTCCAGGCTCACGCTCGATGAAGCCTTGGCGACAGCTCGGGAATTCGCATGTTCATCAACGCCTCAAGAGCTTAAGCAATGAACCTCTCACCGCTTCCCGCAATCATGGTTGAGCCCCTGGTGCGGGCAGCACTTCTGGAAGATCTCGGCCGGCCGGGTGATCTGACCACCGATGCCATCGTGCCGAAGAACCATCGCGCGACGACCGTGCTGGTTGCGCGCCAGAGCGGAGTTGTCGCTGGGCTCGATCTGGCGATGCTGGCGTTCCGGCTTGTCGATCAGGACCTCGAAATCACTGTGGAGCGGACAGACGGCAGCCATGTTGCGCAGGGCGAGATCATCGCATCGGTGGCCGGCCCGGCCCGCGCCATTCTCACCGCGGAACGGACCGCGCTCAATTTCTTGTGCCATCTGAGCGGCATCGCCACGGCGACGGAATCGATTGTTAATGCGATCCGCGGGCACAAGGCGAAGGTCGTCTGCACCCGCAAAACGACGCCCGGCTTGCGGGCTATGGAAAAATACGCAGTGCGCGCCGGCGGCGGCGCCAACCACCGCTTCGGTCTCGACGACGCGATCCTGATCAAGGACAACCACATCGCCATCGCCGGCGGAATTCGCTCCGCCATCGAGCGGGCACGAAGTAGCGTCGGGCATCTGGTCAAGATCGAAGTCGAGGTCGATACGCTGACTCAGCTGGAAGAGGCCCTGGAGCTTGCCCCCGACGCTGTCCTGCTCGACAACATGTCGCTTGACGAATTGCGCCGGGCAATTGTGATTGTGGCCGGCCGGGGAATCACCGAGGCGTCCGGCAGGATCACCGCCGCGACTGCACCAACCATCGCCGCGACCGGCGTCGATCTGATTTCCATTGGGTGGCTGACCCACAGCGCGCCGATCCTGGATATCGGCCTCGACTATCGGGGCTCATGATCGACAGACGAACGGACGGCAGCGGGCCGATGACCTTTCCGGTCGCCATCAATCGGCCAGCAAAGAAGCCGTAAGGGCCAGAACGCAAGTGAGCAGGATAGAGATGCACGCACCGAATTCGATGAAGACGATGCCACAGGCGCAATGCACTGATGGCGAAATGTGGACCTTGGAAAAGGCTCGGGCACTTCACGACGCACCCTTCAACAACCTCCTCTTCCTGGCGCAAACCGTTCACCGCCAGAATTTCGATCCGAACAAGGTCCAGCTCAGTCGGCTTCTCAGCATCAAGACGGGCGGATGCCCGGAGGATTGCGGCTATTGCAGCCAGTCCACTCATCACGAAACAAGCCTGAAGGCGTCGAAGCTGATGGAGGCCAAGCGCGTTATCGCCGAAGCGACCAAGGCGCGTGAGGCCGGCGCCACCCGCTATTGCATGGGCGCGGCCTGGCGAAGCCCCAAGCCCCGCGACATGGATGCGGTCGTGGCGATGGTCGAAGGCGTCAAGGCGCTTGGCATGGAAACCTGCATGACCCTCGGCATGCTCGACCGAGGCCAGGCGCAACGACTAAAAGAGGCCGGCCTCGATTACTACAACCATAACATCGATACGTCGGAGCGCTACTACGGCGAGATCATCAACACGCGCAGCTTTGCCGATCGGCTCGAGACGCTTGAGAATGTTCGCCAGTCCGGTATCAAGGTCTGCTGCGGTGGCATTGTTGGCATGGGCGAAGAGCCGGTGGACCGGATCAACATGCTGGTCACGCTGGCCAACCTGCCGGAGCATCCCGAAAGCGTTCCGATCAACATGCTGATCCCGATACCCGGAACGCCGCTTGCCGACGCCAGGCCGATCGAGCCGATCGAATTCGTGCGCACCATCGCGCTGGCACGAATCATGATGCCGAGATCACACGTTCGTCTTTCCGCAGGCCGTACCGCCATGACCGACGAGATGCAGGCGTTGTGTTTTTTCGCCGGCGCCAATTCGATCTTCGTCGGCGACACGTTGCTGACGGCCGAAAATCCCGGCGAGGACAAGGATACGCTGCTGTTCCGGCGCCTTGGCATTGAGCCCATGGAACTTGATGCGCAATGAACGGGGCCCCCCTCGCCCGCTATAGCGCGACCCTGCAGGGACTGGCGCGCAAGGATCGGCTGCGGACGCTGTCGCCGCGCGCCGGGCTCGACTTCTCGTCGAACGACTATCTCGGGCTTGCCGCCTCCAGGAGACTTGGCGAGGCGGTTACGGCGGCGATTGGGCGGGGCACGCCGGTTGGCGCCACCGGGTCGCGGCTGTTGCGCGGCAACGCGCCGGAACATGAGCCACTGGAGACGGATGCGGCGGCGTTCTTCGGAGCCGAACGCGCGCTGTTCTTCGGCAGCGGCTACATCGCCAACTTCGCTCTGCTGACCACGCTGCCGCAGAAAGGCGACCTTTTGATCCTCGACCAGCTTGCCCACGCCAGCATGCATGAGGGGGCGCAAGCCGGACGCGCCGAGTTCAGGCTGGCTCCGCACAACGACGTCGACGCTGTCGAGGACGCGATCAAGCACTGGCGCGCCGAAGGCGGCATGGGGCGCGTCTGGATAGCGGTCGAGAGCCTTTACAGCATGGATGGCGACTGCGCGCCGATGGAGAGCATGGTGGCACTTGCCGATCGGCACGAGGCATTCATCGTCATCGACGAGGCGCACGCCACCGGCGCCTGGGGACCGGACGGCCGCGGCCTCGCCGCCGCCTTCGAGGGCCGCGAGAACATCGTGGCGCTCCACACATGCGGCAAGGCGCTCGGCGCCTCCGGCGCATTGGTCACCGGGCCGCGAACGCTGTGCGATTATCTCGTCAACCGGTGCCGGCCATTCATCTACGCCACCGCGCCATCGCCGCTGGTCGCGGTCGCGGCGCGCGAAGCGCTCGCCATCCTGTCCGACGAGCCCATGCGCCGCGTTCAGCTGCATGAACGTGTTGCTTTCGCGGGCCGCCAATTGTCCGAACGCTGCGGCGTGACGCCCAGCGGCTCGCAAATCCAGCCATTTGTCATCGGCAACGTCAGGCGCACGATGGCGATCGCCGCGGCACTGCAGGCCCGCGGCTTCGACATACGCGGCATTCGTCCGCCGACTGTGCCCGAGGGCACGTCGCGCCTGCGCATTTCGCTGACGCTCAACGTTGATGAAGCCGACATCTCGGCCATGGTCGACGCGCTTGTCGAGGCGTTGGGCCCGGCATGACCAAGCGCATCATCATCACCGGAACAGATACCGGAATCGGCAAGACGGTGTTTTCGGCCGGGCTCGCCAACCTGCTGGGCGGCGCCTACTGGAAACCCGTGCAGTCGGGCCTCGACGGCGAAACCGACAGCCAGACGGTTGCGCGCCTCGGCGAACTGACGCCCGAGCGGATCCTGCCTGAAGCCTGGCGCCTGACGCGGCCGCTCTCGCCGCATCGTGCCGCCGAGCTCGAGGGCGTGACGATCGACCCCGACCGCCTCGTCCTGCCCGAAATCGAATGTCCCTTGATCGTGGAAGGCGCCGGCGGCCTTATGGTGCCGCTCACCCGCAAGACCCTGTTCATCGACGTCTTCGCCCGCTGGCAGGCGCCGGTGGTGCTTTGCGCGCGCACCTCGCTCGGCACCATCAACCACACGCTGCTATCGATCGAGGCGCTGCGCCGCCGTGACATCCCGTTGCTCGGCGTGGCCTTTGTCGGCGAGGCAATGCCTGACACCGAGTGCACGATCGCTGGAACCGGCCAGGTGCGCGTGCTCGGCCGCCTGCCCTTGCTCGAGCCGCTGACGGCCGGGATGCTGCGCTTGGCCATGACCACATACTTCAACATGGCGGCGTTCGATGAGGTCCGCGCATGAACCGCTCGGCTGTCTGGCACCCCTTCACCCAGCACGCGCTCGAACCGGCCATGCCGGCCGTGGTCCGGACGGAAGGGGCCTGGCTGCAGACGAATGACGGAACGCGCATCCTCGACGCGATCTCCTCATGGTGGGTGGTCACCCACGGCCATCGCCACCCGAAGATCATGAACGCGATCCGGAATGCGACCGAGACTTTGGACCAGGTGATCTTCGCCGGACTGACCCATGAGCCGGCCGAGCAATTGGCGTCGGCGCTGGTCGAAATGACGCCTGCGGGCCTCGACTGGGTCTTCTACTCCGACAGCGGCTCGACCAGCGTTGAGGTGGCGCTCAAGATGGCGCTCGGCTATTTCCGCAACATCGGCGCGCCGCGTTCGCGCATCATCGCCATGGAGCACAGCTATCACGGCGACACGATCGGCACGATGAGTGTCGGCGCCCGTGGCGTCTTCAATGCCGCCTACGAGCCTTTGCTGTTCGAGATTGACTCGATCCCCTTCCCGACCGCCGGGCGCGAGCAGGAAACGCTGGATCGGTTCGAGGCAGCCTCCCGCGACCAGCGCGCCGCCGCGCTGATCGTCGAGCCGCTCGTGCTCGGCGCCGGCGGCATGCTGATGTATCCGGCTTGGGTTCTGGCCGAACTGAAGAAGATCACTGAGGCCTCCGGCACGCTGCTGATCGCCGATGAGGTGATGACCGGCTGGGGGCGTACCGGAACCCTGTTCGCGTGCGAGCAGGCATCCATCTCTCCCGACATCCTGTGCACCTCGAAAGGCCTGACCGGCGGCGCGATCCCGCTGGCCGCCACGCTCGCCACCGATGCCATCTTCCAGGCCCATTATTCCGTGGACCGGCAGAAGACCTTTTTCCACTCGAGTTCCTACACCGCCAATCCGATTGCCTGCGCGGCAGCACTCGCCAATGTCGAGATCTGGCGTGATGAACCTGTTTCGGAACGGGTAGCGGCATTGAGCGAAATGCAAACCGCCAGCTTGCGACGCTTCCGCGATAAAAGCTGCTTCACCAACTGTCGCGTGACGGGAACGATCGCGGCGCTCGACCTCCGAACAGGTTCGGCAGGTTATCTCGCCGAGATTGGTCCGAAACTCCGCTCCTTCTTCCTCGACCGCGGCCTGCTGATCCGGCCGCTGGGCAATGTCCTCTACCTCCTCCCGCCCTATTGCATCACCAGCGACGAACTGGATCGGCTCTACGATGCCATTGAGGAGGCCGGCGAACGCTTCGGTTCGAGGCCATGAGCAGATCGTCGCGCATTCTCGGGCTTGGTCATCACGCGCCCGCACGCAAAGTGGAGAACCCGGAAATCGAAAACCGTCTCGGGCTCGAAACCGGCTGGATCGAGCGGCGCACGGGGATTCGGTCGCGCTTCTGGGCAATGGACCAAGACACGCTGTCCGGCCTTGCCGGCCATGCCGGCGCCATGGCGCTGGCGAACGCCGGCATCGACCGCGGCGATATCGGTTTGCTGTTGCTTGCCACCTCGACGCCCGATCACCTGCTGCCGCCCAGCGCGCCGCTGGTCGCACATCAGCTGGGGCTTGGTCGCGCCGGCGCGGTCGATCTGACCGGCGCCTGCGCCGGCTTCATCTATGCGCTGATGTTCGCAGACGGATTTACCCGCCTGCACGGCAAAGCCGCCCTTATCATCGCCGCCAACATCCTCAGCCGCCGCATCAATCCGGCCGAGCGCGCCAGCGCGGTGCTGTTTGCCGATGGCGCCGGCGCGGTGGTGATTGGTCCGTGCGAGGACCCGGATCGAGGCATTCTCGGCGCCTCGGTGGACTCGGACGGCTCGCGCTACGGGCTGATCCAGATTCCCGCGGGCGGAAGCAACATGCCGTTCCATGGCGGCCTCGGCCTCGAGCAGACCCGGATGACGATCACCGATGGGCGCGAAGTGTTTGCCAAGGCCGTGGAGATGATGACCGATTGCTCCAAAAATGCGCTTGCCGCTGCCGGAGTGCGGCCACAAGACGTCGGCCGTTTCGTGCCACACCAGGCCAACGCCCGCATTTTCGATGCCGTCGGGCGAAATCTCGGCATAGCGTATCAGGCGATCGTCAAGACGATCGCCGACTATGGCAATGCCTCCGCCGCGACGATCCCGCTCTCGCTCTCGCTCGCCAACCAGGCGGAGCCGTTTCGGCGGGGCGAAAAGATTCTTTTGGCGGCGGCAGGTGCCGGTCTCAGCGGCGGCGCCCTCGTCGTCGGAATTTAGTCGGGCTGCCACCTGCCACAGGACATCAACGCTGTTGTTTAAATGGATGGATTTAATGCGAAAAATAGTTGCCGGCAAGCTGCACGGCATCCACGTCACGGAAGCGAATCTCGACTACCATGGCTCGATAACGCTCGACCCCGACCACTGCGAAGCAGCCGGGATCCTGCCCATGGAATTCGTGGAGATATGGAACAAGAATTCCGGCGCGCGGATTTCGACCTATGTCATTCTCGGCGAGCGCGGCTCACGATGCTGCATCCTCAACGGTGCGGCGGCCCGCACCTGCCAGCCCGACGACCAGATCATCGTCTGCAACTCCATCTACCTGGACGAAGCGCATATCACCTCGCTGAAGCCGCGGATCGTCACGTTCGACCAGGACAACAACATACTCGATCGCCTGAGCTACTCGGTCGATCTTGACGTACAGGGCCGATACAGTTTCTCCATCCTTGACGAGACGAATGCGGCTTTGGCCATTCCTGCCCTGGTCTCCGGGGCGTGATTTTACCCCCGACGCATTGCGCGAGCTTTCCGCCCGAGGTGGTTGGCCGCGGTTTGCCGCCGCGTCCGAACGCGCTTGACAAAATGGCGATCGCCCGTTCAATTCGATGCATTCACCAGGGGAGTCCCGGCAAGGGGCTGAGATACTGCTGGCTTTCGCGGCGCAGTGACCCGTTGAACCTGATCCAGTTCATACTGGCGTAGGGACGGTGCAAGCGCTTTGCGGGATTCCATGCCCGAAAACCTGTAAGCAGGCAGGCCAGAGCGTCTTTTCATCCTTCCGGCACAGAACTGGGTCTCCAATGCATGAGCAAAGGAGCCTCAAATGAATGCCATCACCCCCGCCGTTTCGACGGGACCGCTGCCCGCCTCGCGGAAAGTTCACAAACCCGGCCTGATCCATCCGCAGATCAGGGTGCCGATGCGGGAAATTGCCGTCCATCCGACGGCAGGCGAAACGCCTGTCACCGTCTATGATCCGTCCGGCCCCTATACCGACCCGACGGTCGAAACGAGCATCGAGAAGGGCCTTGCCCGGCTTCGGCACGGATGGATCAAGGCGCGCGGCGATGTCGAATTCCAGGAAGGCCGCGGTGTCCGGCCGGAGGACAACGGGTTTGCATCAGGCGAACGGCTGACGCCGGAATTTCCCGTGCGTCACCGGCCGCTCAGGGCCATGGCAGGAAAGGCGGTGACGCAGCTTGCCTATGCGCGCGCTGGCATAATCACGCCCGAGATGGAATTCGTCGCGATCCGCGAGAATCTCGGCCGCGAGATCGTGCGCGGCAGCGTACTGCGCGACGGCGAAGCCTTCGGCGCCGCGATCCCGGACTTCGTCACGCCGGAATTCGTGCGCGACGAGGTGGCGCGCGGGCGGGCGATCATTCCGGCCAACATCAACCATCCCGAGAGCGAGCCGATGATCATCGGCCGCAATTTCCTGGTGAAGATCAACGCCAATATCGGCAATTCCGCTGTCACCTCGTCGATGGCCGAAGAGGTCGAAAAAATGGTCTGGGCGATCCGCTGGGGCGCCGACACGGTGATGGACCTGTCGACCGGCCGCAACATCCACAACATCCGCGAATGGATCATCCGCAATTCGCCGGTTCCGATCGGCACCGTGCCGCTCTACCAGGCGCTCGAAAAGGTCGGCGGCGTCGCCGAGGACCTGACCTGGGAAATCTACCGCGATACGCTGGTGGAACAGGCCGAACAGGGCGTCGACTATTTCACGATCCATGCCGGCGTGCGGCTGCATTACATCCCGCTGACGGTTGACCGGGTCACCGGCATCGTTAGCAGAGGCGGCTCCATCATGGCGAAGTGGTGCCTGCATCATCACCGCGAAAGTTTTCTCTACGAGCATTTCGAGGAAATCTGCGACATCGCCAGAGCCTACGACGTGTCCTTCTCGCTCGGCGACGGCCTTCGTCCGGGCTCGATCGCCGACGCCAACGACGCGGCGCAGTTCGCCGAACTGGAAACGCTTGGCGAGTTGACCAAGATCGCCTGGGCCAAGGATTGCCAGGTCATGATCGAGGGGCCAGGCCATGTCCCCATGCACAAGATCAAGCAGAACATGGACAAGCAGCTCGAAGTCTGTTGCGAGGCGCCCTTCTACACGCTCGGACCGCTGACGACGGACATCGCGCCGGGCTACGATCACATCACGTCCGGCATCGGCGCAGCCATGATCGGCTGGTTTGGCACGGCCATGCTCTGCTACGTCACGCCCAAGGAGCATCTCGGTCTCCCCGACCGCAACGACGTCAAGACCGGCGTCATCACCTACAGAATAGCTGCGCATGCCGCCGACCTCGCCAAGGGGCATCCGGCGGCGAAGCTCCGCGACGATGCGCTGTCGCGGGCACGGTTCGAGTTTCGTTGGGAGGACCAGTTCAACCTGTCGCTCGACCCCGAAACGGCGCGTTCCTTTCACGACCAGACCCTGCCGAAGGAGGCGCACAAGGTCGCGCATTTCTGCTCCATGTGCGGCCCGAAATTCTGTTCGATGCGCATCTCCCACGACATTCGGGCTGAGGCGCAGAAGGAAGGCATGGCGGCGATGGCGGCGAAATACCGCGAGGGCGGCGACCTCTATATACCCGTCGACAGCGCCGCGGAGAGCACGAACCGGCCATGAAGGTGCTCATTCGCGGAGCGGGCGTCGCCGGGTTGACGGTCGCGCACGAACTGGCGACGCGCGGCGCTGGTGTGACCGTGGTCGAGACGCGCATGGAGATCGCCGGCAACGCCTCCTGGCAGGCCGGCGGCATGCTCGCGCCTTGGTGCGAGCGCGAGAGCGCTGAAGAGTCGGTGCTCAGGCTCGGACGCGGGTCGGCCGACTGGTGGGATGCAGCGTTGCCTGATCATGTCTTGCGCAACGGCACATTGGTGCTGGCCCCTGCCCGCGATACCGGCGAGCTGGACCGGTTCGCTCGCCGCACATCCGGCTTCAGACAGCTCGATCCAGGCGAGATAGCGGCACTCGAACCAGCCCTTGCCGGCCGGTTCGGGCGTGGGCTGTTCTTCGCGGAGGAAGCGCATCTCGACGCGCGCAAGGCGTTGCTCGCACTTGCCGACAAGCTGCTCCGTATGGGCGCGCGCCTCGAGTTCGGCGGCGGCGCAGTGTCCGCCACCTCGGATATCGAGGTGGACTGCACCGGCATCGCCGACAGTGGCCCGGAACTGCGCGGCGTGCGCGGCGAGATGCTCGTGCTCAGAACACGAGAGGTCTCGCTGGCCCGGCCAGTGCGGCTGCTTTATCCTCGGATCCCGGTCTATGTCGTGCCGCGTTCGGAAAGCCTTTTCATGATCGGCGCGACCATGATCGAGTGCAACGCCGCAGGCCCGATCACCGCGCGCTCGACCATGGAGCTGCTGAGCGCCGCTTACGCGCTGCATCCGGCCTTCGGCGAGGCTGCGATTGTTGAGACCGGCGTCGGCGTGCGCCCCGCCTTTGCTGACAACCTGCCTCGTGTCGAGCGTGAGGGCAAGAACATCCGCATCAACGGCCTCTACCGCCACGGCTTCCTGCTCGCGCCGGCCATGGCGCGGCAGGCGGCCGACATCATCCTGGGAAATCCGGCAGCAAAGGAGTTTGCCCTTGAAGCTCATCGTTAACGGCCAGGGCCATGAAGTCGCGGCCGAGACGCTCGCCGCTTTGCTCACCGAACTCGATTTCCAGGGCGGCTGGCTCGCTACCGCGCTGAACGGCGAGGTTGTTCCAGCCAGGGAGCGCGGCCGCTGCCGGCTCACCGAGGGTGACCGCATCGAAATCCTCGCACCGATGAAGGGAGGCTGATCGCGTGCTCGATCTCTATGGACAAAAGCTATCGTCGCGCCTTCTGCTTGGCACCGCGCTCTACCCCTCACCAGCTGTCATGGCCGAAGCGGTCAAGGCGTCGGGCGCCGAGATCGTCACTGTCTCACTCCGCCGCGAAACCTGCGGCGGCAAAGCCGGCGGCCAGTTCTGGTCGCTGGTCCAGTCTTTGGGTGTTCGCGTCCTGCCCAACACGGCCGGCTGCCATTCGGTCGAGGAGGCGGTCACCACGGCGAGGATGGCGCGCGAGGTGTTCGGCACGAACTGGATCAAGCTCGAAGTGATCGGCAACCACGACACATTGCAGCCCGATGTATTCGGGCTGGTCGACGCTGCAAGGATCCTGGTCCCCGAAGGCTTCGAGGTCTTTCCCTACACGACCGACGACCTTGTCGTTGCCGGGCGCCTGCTTGACGCCGGCTGCAGGCTGTTGATGCCTTGGTGCGCGCCGATTGGCTCCGCGCGCGGACCGCAGAACCTCGATGCGCTGCGTAGTCTGCGCGGTCATTTCCCGGGCGTTCCCCTGATTGTCGATGCCGGGATCGGCCGGCCATCGCATGCCGCAATCGTCATGGAACTCGGCTACGACGCGGTGCTTCTCAACACCGCCGTCGCCAAGGCAGGCGATTCCGTTGCCATGGCAGCGGCGTTTGGCAAAGCGGTGGAAGCGGGCCACGAGGCATATGGCGCCGGTCTGCTCGAGCCGCGCGACATGGCCGTTCCCTCCACGACCCTCATCGGCATGGCAGCGTTTTTGTGAAACTCGATCCGTTCTACCTGATCGTCGATTCAAGCGCGTGGATCGAACGTCTGGTGCCGCTTGGCGTGAAGCTGGTGCAACTGCGCATCAAGGACCACGACGAAGCGGTTCTGCGCCAGGAGGTTCGTGCTGCGAAGACGGTATGCGAACGCCACGGCTGCCAGCTCGTCGTCAACGATTACTGGGGCATCGCGATCGAGGAGGGTTGCGATTTCGTCCATCTCGGCCAGGAGGATCTCGCCTCGGCCGATGTAGGGGCGATCAGGCGGGCGGGCGTGAGGCTGGGCTTAAGCACGCACGACAAAGTCGAGCTGGAAACGGCACTCTTCATGGAGCCCGATTATGTCGCGCTCGGCCCGATCTACCGCACCACACTCAAAGCCATGAGATGGGCGCCGCAGGGGCTCGACCGCATCTCCGTCTGGAAACACCGCATCGGTAACCTTCCGCTCGTGGCCATCGGCGGGCTTACCCTCGAGTGCATTGCCGGTGTCTTCGCGCAGGGGGCCCAGAGTGCTGCGGTGGTCACCGACATCGCCGGCAACGCGCATCCCGAGACCCGTACACTGGATTGGCTGGCGGCGACAGCCCAGTGGCGATGACGCCGCATGTCCTCATCGTCGCCGGCTCGGATTCGAGCGGCGGCGCGGGAATCGCCCGCGATATCGAGACGGTTTCCGCGTTCGGGCTGCGCAGCTGCCTCGCCATCACGGCCGTCACTGTCCAAACCCATGCGACCGTCGAGCGGATCGAGCAGATGCCGCCAGAGCTTATCGCCGCCCAGATGCGCGCTGCCTTTGCAGCCAACCCCGTCGCGGCGGTCAAGATCGGCATGCTGGGAACGGCGGCAGCGATCGAGGCGGTCGGCGCCGTACTGGCGAGCAACCGCCAAGTGCCTGCGGTGCTCGACCCCGTGCTGGCCGCTACCTCGGGACGAGTGCTGCTGGAAGATGATGCCGTCGATGCGTTGCGCCGCGATCTGATGCCGGTCTGCCGGCTCGTCACCCCCAACCTGGTCGAGCTGGCAAGATTGAACGGATCGGCGCGGGCGCCATACGAAGAAACTGCTCTTCTCCAGGGCGAGGAACTGGCGAGGACCGTCAAGACAGCTGTGCTCGTCAAGGGCGGGCATGCGCAGGGACCCCTGGCCATCGATCTGCTTTTGCAGCCGAACCACCCTGCGGTTCGGTTCGAAGCGCCTCGCTTGCAGCGTGGGATGCGCGGAACCGGTTGCATGCTATCGAGCGCCATCGCCAGCTCTCTTGCCCTTGGGGCGTCTCTGGAAGCAAGCGTGCGCAGCGCCAAGCAATATGTTTTCGAGAAGCTTCGGAAGACGCCGGCTGGATTGGCGTTCGGGAGTGGCGGGGCGCAATAAGCGGTTGTCCAATCCAGATCGGGCAGCGTCGCCATCTGTCCCCTCCCCCTCCGTTCTTTGGATCATGCAGCATCGAGGCTCAAGCGGCTCAATTCCAGATGGAAACACCATCGAACTCGCAAATCTCGGCGTGTAATGTGCCTCTTCGAAGTCGAGTCCGGGCGCGAAACTCAGCACGTCCATCTTGTTACAGCCACCATCTCGCCGGCGCGATCGGGCTGGGTTTATGTGCCGCGCAGGTGCGAGACGGAAGGCGATGTTCTCGGTTCCTCCTACGAAATCGAGATCGCCGGCGAGCGATTTGCAGCCGTGGCGTCGCTGAAGCCGATGTACGAACCGAAGGCGGAGCGCGTGCGGATGTAGGCACTGTCGCTGCGCCAGGATTAGCCGGCGCGGACCTTTAGTCCCGCATCGGCTCACGGTTATGTTGCAACGCATCAAAAATGTTGCTTTGCATTCAGACCGGCTTGTGCCGACCTTTCCGTGTCGCCCCTCGTCATGAATCACCTCAGGTCCAGAGTATGAGCGCCTCAACTGGCCCAAATCGTTTCGTCCCGACATTGAAGGGCTGCGCGCCGTGGCTGTTTCCGGTGTCGTTGCGTTCCATTTCGGCATGACGGGACTGCGCGGGCGGCTTTATCGGCGTCGATATATTCTTTGTCATATGGGGCTATCTCATTACGAGGCATCTCCAGCAGGAGATTGCAAGGCGGGGCACGGTCGATCTTTGGCGCTTCTACGCGCGGCGCGCCCGCCGCCTGTTCGTGACCGGGATTTGAAAGACAGGCAGCACAGGGCGTTGGTGCACGGATCGTTTATTGGTGTGGGTTTAGGCAAGCGGTAACCGCAATAGCCTTTGTAGCGTAGCCATGCCTTTCAAACACAATACCAGCCGCCGCCATCATATTGAGAAGATGAAGTTCAGGGTGACGAACTGGCCAGAATATGAGGCAGGACTTCGTCATCGCGG
>DASZDZ010000036.1:0-27493 GCA_035941355.1 Pseudaminobacter sp. | reverse complement strand
CCACGTCCTCGCCTACAACCTCAAACGGGCGATCGCCATCCTCGGAGCGCCAGAGTTGATGAAGGCAATGAGGGCCTGAACCCTCACATCGTCTGCGCGTCACCAGACCACCTGACAAAAGACGTTTCCACACAGCCTCGGGTCCAGGGTGTGTGGAAACGCGTTGATCTGATAGGGTAATTCCGATCAGCGGGGGTCGGGATGAAGCGATTCGTTGAGGGGGAAGACCGGCGGCAAGCGACACTGCTCCCCGATAGCTTGGAAGACTATGTGACGGAGGACAATCCGGTCCGCGTCATTGAAGTTTTCATTGACGAGCTGGATTTGGGAGCCCTGGGCTTTGCCGGCGTTGTGCCGGAAGCGACCGGGCGGCCGGCCTATCATCCCGCGACACCGCTGAAGATCTATCTCTACGGCTATCTCAACCGCATCCAGTCGAGCCGGCGGCTCGAGCGGGAGACCCAGCGCAACATCGAGCTGATGTGGCTGACCGGCCGCTTGATGCCGGACTTCAAGACGATCGCCGACTTCCGGCGCGACAACGGACCGGCGATCCGCGCCGCCTGCGCGCAGTTCGTCGTTCTGTGTCGGCAGTTCAATCTGTTCACCCGGGCGGTCGTCGCCATCGACGGGAGCAAGTTCAAGGCGGTCAACAACCGCGACAAGAACTTCACGGTGGCCAAGGTCGCCAAGCGCGTCGAGCAGGTGGAGGCTAGCATCGCGCGCTACCTGGCGGCTTTGGACCGTGCCGACCGGCAGGACGGCGATGTGGCCGAGGCCAAGACAGCCCGCCTCAAGGACAAGATCGACGGCCTGCGGCGGCAGATGCAGTCCCTTAAGGAGATGGGCAAGCAGGTCGAGACCTCGCCCGACAAACAGGTCTCCCTGACCGATCCCGACGCCCGGTCGATGGCGACCAGCGGCAAGGGCACCGGCATCGTCGGCTACAACGTCCAGATCGCCGTCGACGCCGAGCACCATCTGATCGTCGCGCACGAGGTGACCAATATCGGAAGTGATCGGGCGCAACTGGTCTCGATGGGCCACAAAGCCCGCGGAGCGACAGGATGCGGGGAGGTCACGGTGCTGGCCGACCGGGGCTATTACAACGGGGATGAGGTGCTTGCCTGCGAGGACACCGGCATTGTGCCCTGCATCCCCAAGACGCAGACATCCGGCAATGCCAAGCGCGGCCTCTTCACCGTGGCGGACTTCATCTACGACGCCGAGAATGACCGCTACACCTGCCCGGCGGGCAAGTTCCTGACCAGGGGAAAGGTGCGCTCGGATCGCCGCGACAATATCGACCACTATCGCAACCTCACGGCCTGTCTGACCTGCGTGCTCAAGCCCCGATGCACGCCCGACAAGATCAAGCGCCTGAAGCGCTGGGAGCACGAGGGCATCCTCGACACGATGCAGGCCAGGCTCGACCGCATGCCGGATGCCATGGCCATCCGCCGCCAGACTGTCGAGCATCCCTTCGGAACCCTCAAGGCATGGATGGGCAGCACCCATTTCCTGACCAAAACCCTCGAGAAGGTCAGAACCGAGATGAGCCTGCAGATACTGGCCTACAATATGAAGCGAATGATCAACATCTTCGGCGTCAGGCCGCTGTTGAAGGCACTGGCAGCCTGATCGCAATATTCGTCTGCACTCGGCGGACCCAAGCGCGAACAGGGGAAATCCACACCTCGTTCCAAAAACGCGTTTTTACACGGCCTCGGTCGGAAGCGGTATTTCCACTCGGGGGCACCAGCCTAGATTTCATCCGCCAGCACCTCCCCGATCAACCGCCGCGCCCATGGCCCGAGCGGCTCCGTGTCGCGGTGCTCGGCATAGGTGATAAGCGCCTTCCATAGCGTCCAGCCGCGGCCGCGCGCCCATGTTGCCTCGTCGGAGGGCATGGCGGCGCGGAACGCCTCGCGGCTCTCCCCTTCGAGGAACGTCCAGGCGATGTAGAGGTCGCATGCGGGATCGCCGACGGCCGATGAGCCGAAGTCGATGACGGCACTCAGCCGGCCGTCCCTGACCAGCAGGTTCCCAACCGCCACGTCGCCGTGCACCCACACCGGCTCGCCGCGCCATGTCGCGGCCAGCGCCGTTTCCCAAATCTCGGTCGCCATGCCGGTGTCGATCGCACCGTCGAGTGCTGCGATAGCGCGCCGGGTTTCGCCGTCATAGACGGTCAGCGATCCTCCGCGAAAGAAGTTGTGCTTGCCGGGCGAAGGCCCGCCGGTGGCGTCGGCCCGCTGGAGCGCAATCAGGAATTCGCCCAGCGAGGTCGCGAATTGCCGCATGTCGGCGATGCGCTCGACGGAAGCGGTCTCGCCGTCGAGCCAGCGATGGACCGACCACGGCCAGGGGAAGAAATCAGTCGGCTCGCCCTTCGCCAGTGGCGTGGGGATCGGAAGCGGCAGGAGCGGCGCGAGCTTCGGCAGCCAGCGCTGTTCCTTCTCCACTTGTGCCGCATAGGAGGCGGCGCTCGGCAGCCGCACCGTCATGCTGTCGCCGAGATGGAAAGTTCGGTTGTCCCAGCCGCCGAACTCGACCGGCCTGACCGGCAGGCCGGCCCATTGGGGGAATTGCTCAGCGATCAGCCGGCTGACGAGCGCTGCGTCTATATCTTTCCGGTCGATCGTCATGCTGGCGGGAAAGGCTCTCTGCTGCGGTCGCCTTCCAATAACGCCATCCGCCGCTGATCTCTAGTTCCGCAATTCCGGAACCGTGGCGGTGACGATCGGGTCGATGCCGGCGGGCGGCGCGTCTCCGATGCCGGCCCAAGCGACCATGCCGTTCCTGATCGACGCCAAATAACTTGCAATCGCTTGGAACCAGCCCGTTTCGTATCTGTCGGGATAGTGCTGGCCGCGCACCTGGAAAGCGGAGGCCAATGCGACGGCCGCACTTGCCTGCTCGACCGGCGCGTAGGACAGCGCGACGTTGCCGTCGAGCGCCTGCTGCCGCGCGACGGGCACTGGAACGCTGGCGATCATCTCGACCGGCACGTCGAGCAGGCCGCCGAACGGCCAGGCCTGGCGCAGTTTTTCCACGCTCATCGAGGCGACGTTGACGTCGATGTCGAGCGGCGTGCCGGGAACGCGGTAGGGGCACTGGCGCTCATTGCAGTTCGCCTGCGCCGAGAACTGCCAGAGCGTGTAGGTCGGCCAGTTGCCTTTCGGGAAATGCATGCCGATTTCCGGCTTGTAGCGGGCGTACCAGAGCGGCAGGCGCGACAGCAGCGGATACTTTTCGCGGTTGTCGGCGATGTGCTGCGCCGTCGTGCCGTTGGTGTAGAGGATCGGGAAGCGCCCGACGCGGCGATGGACGTGGCGCGCGAATTCCTCCGCATCCTCCAGGGACATCCACTTTTCCGGGTCGTTCTCCTCGATATCGAGCGCTAGGAGATCGTCCGGGCCGGGTTCGGCGAAGTCGATGAAATTATTGGCCTGGTCGATCGGGTTGCCGGGGCGAGCGAGATGGTAGGCGCCCCATTCGAGGCCGAGCGCACGGGCGACGGTCCGGCGGGTGTGGAACAGTTCGCGCGTCACCGCATGGCGCTTGAACAGCGCCTTGCAGAGCGCGATTTCCGTTTCGTGGCCGGAGCAGGCATAGGGCGGCGGCAGGCCGTCAGAGGCCTTGCTGATGAAACCCGCGATGCGCTTGTCGGTGGCGAGTTTTTCCCAGTCGATGGAATTGTATTCGTAGGCGTCTATCACCAGCGCGCGGTCGCTCTTCTTCCACGGCTCGGAAAACTCCGACGCTGGCGCAGCCGGCGCAAATTGCGTCGCCATTGCCGCGCCTAGCGTCAGCGAGATCAGAGAATGGCGAACCGTCTTGCCGAACAAGGCGCAGAATCCCCGCGGGTGAACGGTCATTCTTGCCTGTCGTGGTTAATGAAATGCTGCTGGCGTGCCGTCCCGAGCTTTTATCTGCCCGGAATGAAGGTGAAAGGATCAGGCGCCGGCCTGTCGGGCAGACTGCCTTCCGCCTCGCGCTTGCGGAAATGGGCGAGCGAGCATTTCGGCGAGCAGAGAATGCCGCGGTCGCTCCAATAGGCGGGACCGTTGTCGATATCGCCGTGATAACACCAGAAGCCGGTGGCGCCGTAGGGCAGGCTGCATTCGATGCAGCGGCGGGTTTCGGGTCTTGCCAGCATTTTTTCGCCTGTTGTTTGCAGCATATTTAACGCCGGCAATTCGATGCGCAATACGCGCGCCATTGTTTGACGTTTACGTCAAAAGGAACTAGCCCTTGCGACCGACAATTGGCTAGTGTGGACGCTGCGGCGGATAGCGGCCGCATGCGAGTTGTCGACTGGACGCATGATCTTTCCCGAAAAGTCTGCAACTTTTCGGGATCACGCTTGAGGAGGAGAGGCAGGAATGTATCGCGCGCCGGTCGAAGAAATCGCCTTCACGCTGAAGCACGTCGCCGGCCTGAAGCCGGCGCTGGACGCCGGAGCGCTCGGCGATCTCACCGAAGACCTAGTCGACGCCATCCTTTCCGAGGCGGGGCGCTTCGCCTCGGAAGAAATTGCACCGCTGGCAAAAATCGGCGACGAGAAAGGCGCGGTGCTGAAGGACGCGGCGGTGACGACGCCGGCCGGCTGGAAGGAACTCTACCGGCGCTGGGTTGAGGGCGGCTGGAACGGCCTGTCGGCGCCGGAGGAATATGGCGGGCAGGCGCTGCCCATGATGCTCGGCGTCGCGGCGCTCGAAATGTGGAATTCCGGTTCGATGGCGTTCGCCATCGGCCCGACGCTGACCATCGGCGCGATCGACGCCATCGAGAAGCACGCTTCCGGGGAGCTGAAGCGGACATATCTCGAAAAGCTCGTGTCGGGCGAGTGGATGGGCACGATGAATTTGACGGAGCCGCAGGCCGGCTCCGATCTCGCAGCCCTGCGCACGCGGGCCGAGCCGGCCGGCGACGGTACCTACCGCATCTTCGGCAGCAAGATTTTCATCACCTATGGCGAGCACGATTTCACGGACAACATCGTGCATCTGGTGCTGGCCCGGCTGCCGGACGCGCCGGCCGGCACGCGTGGCATTTCGCTGTTCCTAGTGCCGAAATTCATCCCGAACGAGGACGGGTCGCCAGGCGCGCGCAACGACGTGTTCTGCGCCAGCATAGAACACAAGCTCGGCATTCACGGCTCGCCGACCTGCACCATGATCTATGGCGACGGCTTTGCCCAAGGCATGGCGCCCGGCGCGGTCGGGTGGCTGGTCGGCGAAGAGAATCGCGGCCTCGCCTGCATGTTCACCATGATGAACAATGCGCGGCTGGCGGTCGGCATGCAGGGCGTGGCGGTTGCGGAAGCGGCATTCCAGAAGGCGCTGGCTTACGCCAATGAGCGACGGCAGGGAAAGGCCTCAAGCTATGCCGGCGAGGGCATGGCGCCGATCGTCCACCACCCCGACGTGCAGCGCAATCTCCTGACCATGAAGGCGCTGACGCAGGCCGCCCGCGCCATCGCCTATTGTTGCGCTCATGCGACCGATATGGCGCGGGGCAGCGAGGCGGGCGACCGGCTGCACTGGCAGGATCGGGCAAATCTGCTGACGCCGATCGCCAAGGCGTTCTCGACCGATGTCGGAGTGGAAGTCGCCTCGCTCGGCGTGCAGGTGCATGGCGGCATGGGCTTCATCGAGGAGACGGGTGCTGCCGCACTCTATCGTGACGCGCGCATCGCGCCGATCTACGAAGGCACCAACGGCATCCAGGCGATCGATCTCGTGGTGCGCAAGCTCCCGCTCGGCGGCGGCGAGCATGTGTTCGGCTATATCGGCGAACTCGACGAGATCGCCAACGCCGTCGCGGCATCGAACCGCGACGGCTTCGGGCGAACCGCGCTACTTCTTGAGCAGGCGCTCGACAGCCTGACCAGTGCCACGCGCCATCTCCAGAGCCGCCTTGCCGACGGAAGAACGGACGACGCGCTTGCGGGCGCTACGCCCTATCTCAGGCTGTTCGCGCTGACGGCAGGCGCCGCCTATCTCGCGCGCGGAGCCCTGGCCGAGAGCAGCGAGGAGCGGACGGCGCTCTGCCGCTTCTTCGCCGAGAACCTGCTTGGCGAGACCAAGGCTCTCAAGGACAGGGTGACCGGCGGAGCCGAAAGCCTGGCCGCCGCCGCGAAAACACTGATCCATGGCTGACCGCCGCGAAAGGATTCACCGACAATGAGCGAGCACATCATCATCGAGCGGCGGGGGGCGATCCAGATCATCCGGATGAACCGGCCGGACAAGAAGAACGCCATCACGCGGAAAATGTATGCCGAGATGGCGGGTGCACTTGCGGCGGGCGATGCCGATCCTGCGGTCCGCGTGCATGTGTTCTTCGGCGTGCCGGGCGCGTTTTCGTCGGGCAACGACCTGGCCGACTTCATGGCCGTCGCCATGGGCGGCGAGGGCGGCACGGAAGTCTGGGACTTTTTGCTCGCGCTGGCGATGGCGCAGAAGCCGGTCGTCTCCGGCGTCGACGGCATCGCCGTCGGCATAGGCACGACGATCAACCTGCATTGCGACCTGACCTTCGCCACGCCGCGCACCCTGTTCAGGACGCCTTTCGTCGACCTGGGCCTAGTACCGGAAGCCGGGTCCAGCCTGCTGGCGCCAGCGGTGCTCGGCCGCCAGAACGCATTTGCATTGCTCGGTCTCGGCGAAGGATTTTCAGCCCAGCGGGCGAAGGACGCCGGGCTGATCTACGCGGTCGTCGAAGAAGACAAGCTAGAAGCCGATACGCTCGCCGCGGCTGCAGCGATCGCCGCCAAGCCGCCCGAGGCGCTGAAGATCGCCCGCGACCTGATGCGCGGCTCGCGCGAAGACGTCGTCGCGCGCATCAAGGAAGAGGGCGAGCATTTCCAGGCGCGGTTGAAATCCGACGAGGCCAAAGCGGCTTTCATCGCCTTCATGGAGCGCAAGAAGGCGGGATGAAATTCTGCTGCGGGGCATTGCGCAGGCGTCGCCAGACGCCGATATTGCAGGGGCTGCCGGCGGGGTAGCAATCCGATGTCGCTTCCGAGGGAGGCCAGACCGTGATGTCCACGACGCGCCGCAAGCTGACCACCATCTTCTCGGCGGACGTGCAGGGCTATTCCCGCCTCATGGCCGCCGACGAGGAGGGAACACTCGCCATCCTCAAGCGCTACCGGGACGCCATGGCGCGGCTGATCGAGGCCCATTCCGGCCGCGTCGTCAACACTTGGGGCGACGGGCTGATCGCCGAGTTCCCGAGCGTGGTGGAATCGGTGCGCGCCGCGGTCGACGTCCAGAACGAACTGGCCGAGTTCAACTCCGGCCTGCCGACTGACACGCGCATGCTGTTCCGGATCGGCATCAACCTCGGCGACGTGATCGTCGAAGGCGACGACTTCTATGGCGACGGCGTCAACATCGCCGCGCGCCTGCAGGCTTCGGCCGCGCCGGGCGGCATCGTGATCTCGAACACCGTCTATGACCAGGTCCGCAACAAGATGACGGTCGGTTTCGAGTTCCTGGGTGAGCTTTCCGTCAAGAACATCGACGAGGCGGTGCCGAGCTACGCCGTCAGGATCGGCGGCAATCGCGCGACAGTCGCGGAGTCGAAGGAATCCGAGACCGAATGGGGACGGCAGCCAGTCTCGGCCGTGCCGCCGGTACGCGGTTCCGTCGCCTCGAATCCGGCCGGAGGCCCGGCGATCAGCCGGAAAATGGCGCTTTTTGGCCTCGCCGCCGCCATCCCGCTAGTCGTCAATCTGCTTTCATGGGAAGGCGAGTTCTGGGCGCGGTGGCCGCTCTTCGGCTTCGCCATGCTGGCCGGGCTGGTCTGGGCGCGAACCACCAAACGGGTCGACCCGGTATTAGCGGCGCTGGGCGTCGTCGGGCTCGGGGTGACGACGGTCAATCTTTTTTCCTGGAGCGGGGAATTCTGGGCGGCGTGGCCGCTGCTCGTCATATCGGTCGCGGCGGGCGTGCGTTGGATCACCGGCCCGGGGCGCAGACGACAGGCGCGGTGAGCGGTGGACAGCAGCTACGGATAAAGCCGCGTCTTCTCCCATCCGCCGGCGGCGGTGCGGCTGAACATGACGCGGTCGTGCAGGCGGAACGGGCGGTCGTGCCAGAATTCGATCGTCTCCGGCACAATGCGAAAGCCCGACCAGTAGGGCGGGCGCGGGATCTCTCCGATCGCATAGCGGGCGGTGTATTCGGCGACCGCCTTTTCCAGCGCGAACCGGCTTTCGAGCGGACGCGACTGTTTCGAGGCCCATGCGCCGATGCGGCTGCCGCGCGGGCGGGTCGCGTAATAGGCGTCGGCCTCGGCGTCGCTGACGATCTCGACAGGCCCGCGTACCCGCACCTGGCGGCGTAGCGATTTCCAGTGGAAGCACATCGCCGCCTTCATGGAGGCGAGGATCTCGCGGCCCTTGATGCTTTCGAGGTTGGTGTAGAAAACAAAACCCTGCTCGTCGAAACCCTTGAGCAGCACCATCCGGACATTGGGCATGCCGGTCTCGTCGACCGTCGCCAGCGCGACGCCGTTGGGATCGTTCGGCTCGCTTTTGACCGCGTCGTCGAGCCATTCGGCAAACAGCCTGAAAGGCTCCGCCGCCTCGGTGAAGTCACCGCTTGTTAACTCTGTCTGGCTCATAGTTTCAGCTCTGTTTGGGTTGGTCCGGGGAGATTGCCGATTGTCGCGCGCCGCGCAAGCGTCTGGAGGCGGATTTCCGTATGCGCGGAAGCGACTGGGCCTGAATGCGGCGATGCTTGCGGCCGCCATGCTGCCGCTCTGCGCCTGCGCCTCCGGCGGCTTCAGCCTCGAAAAGGCCGAGGTCGACAAGACAATCCTGACCGGCGACATTTCCGAACGTGGAGCCTCGATCGCCGATCCGGAGCGCCTGTCCGACGAGGTGACGATCCGCAATGCGGTGTCATCGGCCGACATCGAGGGGCTGAGTGGCGCGCCGCTGCCATGGGCCAATGCCGGCACCGGCTCGCGCGGCGCAATCACCGCGCTCGCCGAGCACAAGGAAGACGGCGCGCTTTGCCGCCGCTTCACCACTTCGCGCGAGAGCTTCGATGGCGTCGGCCTCTACCGGGGCGAGATCTGCATGGCCGCGCCCGGCGCCTGGCGCATGGAGACGTTCAAGGCCTTGTAAGGTCGCCGCGGACTGGAATTTCTTCCTACGCAAGCGCATATAGAACGCGCAATCTGAATTTTAGGCAGGAAGCATGCGCGATCCCTACGAAGTTTTGGGCGTTGCCAAGGACGCATCGGCCAAGGACATAAAATCGGCGTTCCGGAAGCTCGCCAAGAAGCACCATCCGGACCAGAATCCCGATCCGAAGTCCAAGGATCAGTTCGCCGCCGCGAGCCAGGCCTATGAGATTCTCGGCGACGAGAAGAACCGGGCGGCTTACGATCGCGGCGAGATCGACGCTTCGGGCAAGCCGCGGTTCCAGGGTTTCGAAGGCCATCCCGGCGGCGCGGACCCGTTCGCCGGGTTCCGGCGTCAGCAGCAGGGGCCGGGCCGGACCCGGTTCGAGTTCCGCACCGGAGGCCCCGGCGACGATCCCTTCGCCGGCGCCGACATTTTCAGCGAGATTTTCGGACAAGGCTTTTCGCAGGCGGGCCCAAGGCCTGGAATGGGTGGCGGGCCACGGCCCCATGCCGGCGCTGACCTGAACGCCACGCTGGACATCACCATTGAAGAGGCCGCGACCGCGGCCAAGGTCAACGCGATGTTTCCGGATGGGCGCAAGCTCGCCGTCAAGCTGCCGCGCTATGTCGAGGACGGCCAGACGATCCGCCTCAAGGGCCAGGGCGAGCAGGGTCTTGGCGGCCCGGGCGACGCGCTGGTGAAAATCCGGTTCAGACGGCATCCGCGCTACCGCGTCGAAGGCCGCGACCTGCATGCCGACCTGCCCGTCTCGCTGGCCGATGCAGTGTTGGGCGCCAAGGTGCCGGTCGAGACGCCGATCGGACGGCTGGCGCTCAACGTCCCCGCCTGGTCGAGCTCCGACAAGGTGCTTCGCCTCAAGGGCCGCGGGCTGCCTGAAAAGATCGGCGGCAACGCCGATCTCTACGCGCATGTCCGCATCATGCTGCCGCAGCATTACGATGCCGAATTGGAAGCGCTGATGAAGAAGCGGGAGTGAGCGCTTCGGGCGCCGGGGCTTGAATTTCGGCTTCTGGCTTTATCCAGAAGTTCGCCCGCAGAAACCCGGGGCAAACCCTAACCTCTTCCAGACCTTTCATCCGAGATGGCGGAAGGGCGGTAGGGGATGTGGAAACGGTTACAAGCTCAGCCTTGGCCAGATGTGACGCGACCCGACGGTCCGATACCGTTGAGCACGAGACGGCGGAACATGGCATCGACCTGAGACGGCGTCAGCCTGGGCCTTCGCTCAAGCAACCACGTCAGCACGGTAATGAACGCACCAACGACGAATTGAATACGGACGTCCTGAGGGATCGCCTTATCCTCCCGCACGCCTGACAGCTCCTTCTTCACAATCTCGGAAAGAACTCGACGAATCTCGTTGACCGCAATCACACTGCCACGCCCGCCGAGAAGCGCCTTGTAAATGTGCCTGTATTCGCAGGCATGTTCGAACATGGCGAGGCTGAATCCCAGAGGTTCGTCCTGCGCCGCCTCGGACTTCGCGCCAGCGGTACGCTGCGCCTCGGCCAACTCCGCGCGCAGTGTCTGAAAGCCGCTGCGCAGCAGATCCTCCTTGCCGGTGTAGTGGGAATAGAAGGTGGAGCGGCCGACATCTGCTTCGTCGATGATGTCCTGGACCGTGATGGCCTCGTAACCTTTGCACACAATGAGCGACATCAGCGCGCCGTGAAGCGCCTTTTGCGTGCGTGCCGCGCGGCGATCCATCACCTGTGTCATTCATCGAACCCACGATTACCGGACAGGCGCCGCCGATTGTCCAATAGCGGACACTGCCCGTCCTTCGTCCATTGAAGATGCCGGACGCCATGTTCACTATCATACAAGTAATTCGGTTGCACGTGGCGGCCCAACTCGGGCGACAACGTCGGAGGTGTTCAAAAATGCAATCTGTGTCGCTCCCTCAATCCTGGCGAAAGCTCCTTTTGACAGTGCATGTGGCGGCAAGCGTCAGTGTACTGGGCGCGGACCTGGTGCTGCTGGCGCTGGGGATCGCGAGTGTCGGCGGAGCAGACCCGGTGACCATCTATCCGGCCGCATCGCTGATCGCCGCTTGGCTGGTCGCGCCACTGGCCCTGGTCGCCCTGGCCAGCGGTTTGTCACTTGGCCTGCTGACGCCGTGGGGCCTGTTCACATACTGGTGGGTCACGATCAAGCTCGCGATCGTGGCAGTCTTGACCGGCGTGGTGCTGTTCGTGCTCGTGCCCGCGCTCGGCGCGACGGCCGATGCGGTGACCGGGCCTGCGCCTCGCCTGTTGGGCGCCGGTGAGCGCTTGCCGCTCCTGATCGCTCCGGCGACGGCCAGCACGCTGCTGGCGGTCGCCCTGGTTCTCGCGATCTTCAAACCCGGCTGGCGGACGCCGTGGCGGCTTGTGGCCGGCCGTCGGCCAATATGACGTGGCGGCGGTCCACAACTTCGACCACGGCCCTGCTTTTTTCACCTTTTTTGTTGGCCTTGCGCTGTTCGGCATCGGCTGCGCGATGGTGGGCGACGCCATCGCCCGATTTGCGCTGGGGCCGCAAAACTGGATGTTTCGATGCTTGATTACCCGTGCTGCAACATGCGAGCAGCCATAGTGGCTTTGGCGAGCTTAAATGCCCGCGGATGCCCCGAACCGGGAGGCATCAGGCCGCGATCGCGAACTCGCTTACCAAACCCCGCGCCCTGGATACCGCCTCCTGCTCGGCCTCGGCGCCCATCGCCACACCCTCGATGGGCATGACTTCCACATCCGTCATGCCCATGAAGGCCAGTATAGACTTCATATAGGGGACGGCGTGGTCGAGCGCTGCCGCCGGACCTTCCGAATAGACGCCGCCCGAAGCGACAACCAGATAGACTTTCTTGTTCTTGACCAGTCCTTCCGGACCGCTCTCGGTATAGCGGAAGGTGAGGCCGGAACGCGTCACATGATCCAGCCAGGACTTCAGCGTCGAGGAAACGTTGAAGTTGATAATGCCCGTGGCGATCACGATGATGTCGGCGGCCAGGACCTCGCCGACGGCGGCGTCGGAAACGGCAATCGCATGCTCTTGCTCGGCCGTCCGGCGCTCGGCCGGCGTCGCGATGCCTGTGGCGAAATGCTGGTTGATGTGGGGCAGCTCGTCCCGAGCCAGATCACGTCTTACCAGGACGCTATCCGGGTGCGCCCGCCGCAGTCTCTCCGTCAGTTCCATGGCGAGACGCGTCGAATGGGAGGCATCGCCTCGCGGGCTTGAGGTGACAAGCAATATCGTCATGGCTTCATCCTTTCCATTGCTCCGGCAATCGCCAGCCGGTGCGTTGCATGGACATGAATTTGGCGATGGACATTCATCGTGAAAATGGGGAAAATATCGCTTGAATTCATCGATAGAATGGATAAAAAATGGAGGCCAATCCGACGCTCGATCAGTTGCAGGTCTTTCTCGCAGTTGCGGAGGAAGGCGGTTTCTCTGCCGCGTCACGCAAACTGAACCGCGCGCAATCGGTCATCAGCTACACGATCACAAATTTGGAAGCGCAGCTTGACGTGCGGCTTTTCGAGCGGACGGGTACAAGACAACCGCGGCTGACGGATGCAGGCAGCGCGCTCCTGGAGGATGCGCGCCGCATGGTCGCTGGTCTGCATCTGTTGCGTGCGCGGGCCCGCAGCCTCGGCCAGGGGCTCGAGGGAAAGGTGGCGGTTGCGGTCGATGCGCTGGTGCCGATGCCGGTCCTCACGGCGGTTCTGAAGGCGTTTCGAAGCGAATTTCCCGCAGTCAGCGTACGCCTCTATACCGGCGCTTTGGGCGCTGTCGCGGACCTGGTGCTGAAACGCGAGGTGGACGCCGGCATTGCGGGTGGGGCCACGATGGGGCCTGCCGACCTCGTCGGACGCAAAATCGGACAGAAGCAGAATATTCCCGTAGCGGCCCCGGCGCATCCGCTGGCTCAGGCGCGCGAGCCGGTTCCCGCCCCGATTGTCCGCGAGCATTTCCAGATCGTGATCACGGATCTAACGGAGCACACCAGCGGCCAGGATTTCCACGTCCATGCCTTCAACACCTGGCGCGTGACCGACGTCGCCACGAAGCGCGCATTGATACTGGCTGGCCTGGGATGGGGCGGGCTGCCGGCATGGCTGGTCGAGGACGACATCCTGAACGGTCGCCTGGTCGAACTGTCGCTGGAACCGTATCCGCGTGCCGATTACTCACTTTACGCGGTGCGCAGGTCCGACGCGCCTTACGGTCCAGCAACCTCTTGGCTGGTCGACCGTTTCGAGCATGAGCTCGAGAATTTCGGGCAGTGAGTTTCTGCATCGCACCGCCGGGACGAGCGGCGCGTGTCGATGGCTGAAGACAAGACGCAGACGCCAGTCCGGATGAAAGCTTGAAGGCGCAATGGCGCTATGCGATAGGGCTGTCCAAGAATTTTTCGCATGGTGGAGAGCAGCATGGCGGGTGGACAGGGCCTCATGGCCGGCAAGCGCGGCCTCATCCTGGGCGTGGCCAACAACCGGTCGATCGCCTGGGGCATAGCGAAGGCCTGCGCCGACCAGGGCGCCGATCTCGCGCTGACCTATCAGGGCGACGCCTTCAAGAAGCGGGTCGAGCCGCTTGCTGCGGAACTCGGCGCGCATGTCGTCGGCCATTGCGACGTGACCGACGCGGCGAGCCTCGACGCGGTGTTCGACAATGTCGCGAAGCTATGGGGCAAGCTCGACTTCGTCGTCCACGCCATAGCGTTTTCCGACAAAGAGGAGCTCGACGGGCGTTATGTCGAAACCACGCGCGCCAATTTCCTGCGCACCATGGACATCTCCGTCTATTCCTTCACCGACGTCGCCAAGCGCGCCGAGGCGCTGATGACCGACGGCGGGTCGCTACTGACGCTGACCTATTACGGCGCGGAAAAGGTCATGCCGCATTACAACGTCATGGGCGTCGCCAAGGCCGCACTTGAGGCGAGCGTGCGTTATCTGGCGGTCGATCTCGGCGGCAAGAACATACGCGTCAACGCCATCTCGGCCGGGCCGATCAAGACGCTGGCCGCGTCGGGCATCGGTGATTTCCGCTACATCTTGCGCTGGAACGAATACAACTCGCCGCTGAAGCGCACGGTCACGCCCGAGGAAGTCGGCGATTCAGGGCTGTATTTCCTGTCCGACCTGTCGCGCGCCGTCACCGGCGAGATCCACCACGTCGATTCCGGCTATCATGTCGTCGGCATGAAGGCGGTCGACGCGCCGGACATCTCCACCGTCAAGGAATGATTTCCGGGCCCGCCGGGCCGATCCTTCGCCGTCCAGAAGTCACATCCCAGGTAGCCCCCGCCGCGATGTCCCCGCTTGTCTACTTCATTCGCCACGGCCAGACGGACTGGAACATAGAGGGGCGGCTGCAGGGGCAGGCCGACACCGACATTACCGAACGCGGACGGTGGCAGGCCGACCGCAACGGCCGCAAGCTGGCCGAACTGATCGGCAGGGCGGAGGGGTTCGACTTCGTCGCCAGCCCGATGCGCCGCACCCGCGAGACCATGGAGCGCGTCCGCGCCGCCATGGGACTGTCACCGAAAGACTACCGCACCGATGCGCGGCTGGTCGAAGTGCATTTCGGCGACTGGCAGGGGCACACATTCGTCGAGCTCGAGGCGCGGCGGCCGGGGTCGACCATCGCGCGGTCGAAGGACAAATGGGGCTTCGTGCCGCCCGGCGCTCAAGGTGAAAGCTATCAGATGCTGCTGGAGCGCGTGCGGCCGTGGTTCGAGGCGCTGGAGCGCCCGACGGTCTGCGTGGCGCATGGCGGCATCATCCGGACGGTGTTCAGGATGGTGGAGGACATGCCGCCGCGGCAGGCCGCCAGGCTCGAAGTTCCCCAGGACAAGGTGCTGAGGCTGGCGGACGGGCAGCTCGACTGGCTTTGAAGGCTACTCCGACAGTTCCATGTCGGTGATGAGGTTCTCGCCGCTGACCTCATCATAGGCGAGCAGAACGTCCATGCCTTCCTTGAGCGCCGCGACGTCGAATTCGCCCGGCAGCTTGTAGGACTTTCCATCGTCCAGCGTGATCGTCAGGCTTTCGGTGTCGATGGCCTGGATCTTGCCCTCGGCCTCGGCGGCGAAGGCGGCGGTGGAAATCATTAGGGAGGCGGCAATAAAGCCAATCAGGGTGCGCATTCTCGTCCTCGTTTTTCTTGCGCTTCGCATCTTCAGCGCGCGAAGGCGGGGGCGGGTTTGAAGAGAGCAGCATCAACGAGAATATGTCAAAACTAAAACCGCTCCGATCACGGTTTGACCACCGCAAAAAACGTAGCTGGAGCGCTGCGCATCCGTCCCGGACGCGTGCGCGTGATCCTGTCCGAAAAATGATTCCACTTTTCGGGGTCATGCGTTAGAACGCAGGCGTGAAAACCGGCCCGCCGCCGGCGAGGCTATTTTGCGATGTCGCACAACACTTTCGGCCATCTGTTTCGCGTAACCACCTGGGGCGAGAGCCACGGTCCGGCCCTCGGCTGCGTGGTCGACGGCTGCCCGCCCGACATCCGCTTCACGCTGGGAGACATCCAAGGCGAACTGGACAGGCGCAAGCCCGGCCAGTCGCGCTTCGTCACCCAGCGCCGCGAGCCGGACGAGGTGAAGGTGCTGTCGGGCTTCGTCATGGATCCAGACGGCGAGACGATGATTTCGACCGGCACGCCGATCTCGATGATGATCGAGAACGTCGACCAGCGCTCCAAGGATTATGGCGAGATCGCGAGGCAGTATCGCCCCGGCCATGCCGACTACACCTACGACGCCAAATACGGCATCCGCGACCATCGCGGCGGCGGCCGCTCCTCGGCGCGCGAGACCGCGGCCCGCGTCGCCGCCGGCGCGATCGCGCGAAAAATCGTGCCGGGCATGTCGGTTCGCGGCGCGCTGGTTTCCATGGGCGTGAAGGAGATCGACCGCTCGCGCTGGAACTGGAACTTCGTCCGCGACCCCGAAAATCCGTTCTTCACGCCCGACCCGGATTCGGTGAAGGTCTTTGCCGATTATCTCGACGGCATACGCAAGGCCGGCTCCTCGGTCGGCGCGGTAATCGAGATCGTCGCCGACGGCGTTCCGGCCGGGCTCGGCGCGCCGGTCTACGGCAAGCTCGACCAGGACATCGCCTCGAACCTGATGTCGGTCAACGCGGTCAAGGGCGTCGAGATCGGCGACGGCTTCGCGGCCGCCCGCATCACCGGCGAGGAGAACGCCGACGAGATGCGCATGGGCAATGACGGCAAGCCGGTGTTCCTGTCCAACCATGCCGGCGGCATCCTTGGCGGCATCTCGAGCGGCCAGCCGATCGTCGCGCGCTTCGCGGTCAAGCCGACTTCCTCCATCCTCACCCCGCGCAAGTCGATCGACACCGAAGGCAACGACGTGGAAGTCGTCACCAAGGGCCGTCACGATCCATGCGTCGGCATCCGCGCCGTGCCGATCGGCGAAGCGATGGTTGCCTGCGCTATCGCCGACCATTATCTGCGGCATCGGGGACAGACAGGAAAATGAGTGAGTAGTGAGTAGTGAGTAGTGATTTCCACTACTCACTACTCACTCACTACTCACTCAAAACGAGCGAAGCGAGCATCATGCCTTACGACCAGAAAAAAATCGTCGAAGCGTTGCGCGCGTTCGAGCGTGGCGAGATCGTCGTTGTCATGGATGATGACGGCCGCGAGAACGAAGGCGATCTGATCGTCGCGGCGGTGCATTGCACGCCGGAGAAGATGGCCTTCATCGTGCGCCACACTTCGGGCATCGTCTGCGCGCCGATGACACGCGAGGATGCGCGGCGGCTGAACCTCTCGCCGATGGTTGCCGACAATGATTCCGCCCACACCACCGCTTTCACGGTGAGCGTCGATTTCAAGCACGGCACCACGACCGGCATCTCCGCCGACGACCGCACGTTGACGGTGCGCAACCTTGCCAACGGCAATGTCGGGGCATCCGATTTCGTGCGTCCCGGCCATATCTTCCCGCTGATCGCGCGCGAAGGCGGAGTGCTGATGCGCTCGGGCCATACCGAGGCCGCCGTCGATCTCTGCAAGCTGGCCGGCCTGCCGCTGGTCGGCGTGATCTCCGAACTGGTCAATGACGACGGCACCGTGATGCGCGGCCCGCAGGTCTCCGCCTTCGCCGACCAGCATGGGCTGAAGCAGGTCTCGGTGGCCGATCTGATCGCCTATCGCCAGCGCCAGGAGACGCTGGTGCAGCGCGTCGAATGCTCTGACATCGACACGCCGGGCGGCAAGGCCAAGGCCTACACCTACATGCTGCCATGGGACATGATGCACCATCTGGCGATCGTTTACGGCGATATTCGCGATGGTGAGGAAGTGCCGGTGCGGCTGCATTCGGAAGATGTGGTCACCGACGTCTTCGGAACGGGCATGGCGCTGCACGAGATCATGAAGTCGATGGGCGAACGCAAGCGCGGCGTCATCGTCTATCTGCGGGAAGGCTCCGTCGGCGTCGCCCACCAGCAGCGGGCGCGGCCGCTGCCCGGCGAGCGCGAGGACCATGAGGAGGCGCGGCGGCGCGAAAGCGAGTGGCGCGAAATCGGCCTCGGCGCCCAAATCCTCAAGGATCTCGGCATTTCCTCGATCAACCTGATCGCCTCGCGCGAGCGCCACTATGTCGGCCTCGAAGGGTTTGGCATCAGGATTGCCAGGACGGAGATTCTCTAGAAAGAATGAGAGCTCCGGTCGGCTCGACCGGAGCTCTCAGCTATAAAGCTCTAGGCCTGAGCTACTCAGCCGCCTGCGGCAGGGGAGCGGGCGAGGCGGCCCTGTAGCGCTCGCCGGCGAGCGTCTTCTGGCCCAAAAGCACGGTCAGAAGGGACACCGTCCCGGCCGCGACGGACACCCAGAAGCCGTTCTGCGCGCCGAAATTGTCGACCACCCAGCCCGTTGCGAACGCTCCGAGCGCCATGCCGATGCCGATGCCGGTCATCACCCAGGTGATGCCCTCGGTCAGCATCGCTTCCGGCACCCGGCGCTCGATCAGGCCGAAGGCGGTGATGAAGGTCGGCGAGATTGCCACGCCGCTGACGAAGACGGCGAGCGCCAATAGCGGCACCGTATTGGCGACCAGTAGCGGCAAGGTCGTCAGCGCAATGATGCCCACCGCGATGGCTAGCTGGCGCTGCAATGCCATCTTCAGGTTCAGCGCGCCGACGATCAGGCCGACGACGAACGAGCCGACGGCATAGACGCCGATGACGAGGCTGGCCGCGCCCGGCTGACCGAGTTCCTTGGTGATCGCCACCGCGCTGACTTCCGCGGTCGCGAAGATGGCGCCGACGAAGATCAAGGCGAAGGTTATGATCTGCACGGGCCGCTGCCGGATCGCCGAGCCATGGCTGACGCCATGTTCCAACTGCCTCACGCGGGGCTCGGTCGCGCGCTGCGCGATGAATGCCGCCGAGCCGAGTGCGAGTGCCAGCGTGCTGGCCAGCATTCCCGCTTCAGGAAACAGAGCGACGCTTAGGCCCACCGACAGGGACGCTCCGGCGATATAGACGAGCTCGTCCGCCGCCGATTCGAAGGCGAAGGCCGTGTTGAGTTCGGGGCGGTCGCGGAAAATCTCGGACCAGCGGGCCCGCACCATGGCCGGAATGCTGGGCATCGCCGCGGCAAGAAATGCCGACACGAACAGCGTCCAGATCGGCCAGTCCTGATTGGCCGCGGCGATCAATACCACAAAGGCCAATACCGAAATCACGGTCGATGGCACGACGACCCGGGCCTGGCCGAGGCGGTCGACAAACCGCGAGATCTGTGGTGCGGCGACGGCGTTGGTCAGCGCATAGGTTGCGGACACGGCGCCCGCCAACCAGTACTCGCCGTAGGTTTGCGACAGCATGGCGACGATGCCGATCGGGGCCATGGCCATCGGCATGCGAGCGACGAACCCGGCCGACGCGAAGCCCTTCGTTCCGGGAACCTTGAATATTTCGCTGTAGGGATTAGCCATGATGGCCTCCTCGATTGAATGGAGCGCCACTAACATACGTGGCGTATGTCAATCGAGATAATTGCATACGCTGCGTATGTCAACTATTATACGTGGCGTATGTGAAAGGAAAGTGGAAAATGGCTCACAAGCCGCGCAAGGAAATGATCGCCGAAACCCGCGCCAAGCTGGTGAGCGCTGCTCGCCAGGCCTTTGGAACGGTCGGCTACGCCGAGGCGTCGATGGACGACTTCACCGCCGCCGCAGGGCTTACGCGCGGCGCGCTCTATCACCATTTCGGCGACAAGAAGGGGCTGCTCGAGGCCGTCATCGCCGAGATCGACGCCGAGATGAACGAACGGCTGTGCGCCGTTTCGGCCAAGGCGCCCAACCGCTGGCAGGGTTTCGTCGACGAGTCGGTGACTTATATCGAGATGGCGCTCGAGCCCGAGATCCAGCGCATCATGCTGCGCGACGGACCGGCTGTGCTCGGCGATCCCTCGCAATGGCCCAACGCCAACGCCTGTATCTCGTCCATGACAAGGAACCTGACCCAGCTCAAGGAGGAAGGCCGCGTCGGCGACATCGATCCGGAAGCGGCCGCCCGCCTGGTCAGCGGAGCTTCCCTGTATGCGGCGCAGTGGATCGCCAATGCCGAGAACCCGGCGGCCACCTCGAAAAAAGCGGTGAAGGCGTTCAAGACGCTGCTCAACGGGCTGCTTGTGGAGAAGGGGTAGGCCGGGGAGCAATCACCCTCTCGCTAGTATACGTCTCATCTCCTCGATTGCCGCGTCGCGTTGAGGGTCGTTGCCGGCGGCATAAGGCAGGCTGAACGGGACCGGCAAATCAGGCTCGACGCCGCTACCTTCCAGGCGCGTATTCTCTTCGAGCACGGCATCCGATACCGCGATTTCGAGCAGGCTGTCGTCCGGCAGCAGATAGACGCGGCCGGCAAGCAGCGCGCCGGCGGTGCGCTGGCCGACGAGCGGGATGCCGTTGACCTTCAGCGCATAGGCGAAGACCTCCAGGCCGCTCCTCGAACCATCGTCGATGATGGCGACGACCGGCCGCCGCCAGCGGACATTGGCAAGCACGTCCTCGCCCTTGCGCGGGATCAGACGGAATGGCGGCGTGTCGCCGACGAAGAGTTCAGCCGCATCGGAGCTGCCGCCGCCCCAGCGCCCGCGCAAATCCAGCACCAGCCCGTCGGCGTCCTTCAGCTTGCCTTCGGCGAGCGCCTCGGCAACCTCGCCCATCGAGTTGCGTGCGGCGAGTGTCCATAGCCGGATATAGCCGATATTGCGGCCGTCATGCGTCGTCACCGCCGCACTTTCCTCGATCGCCTTCTCGAAATTTGGCAGCGGCTTCAGCCTCTCGACCGTGGCCTTGATGGTGATCGGCTCCGCCCCGGCCTGCCGCCGCAGCCTGATCTCGACCGGCTTGCCTATCTTGCCGCTGAAGGATTCGATCTCGTGATAGGGTTTGCCGTCCACCGACAGAACCTCGTCGCCGACGAGGATGCCGGCGCGGTCGGCCGGCGAGCCGTCATAGACATCGCTGACGAAGCGGGTGCCGTTCTGCGGCCGCGCGATCATGCCGATGCCGGGATAGCTGACCTCGCCCTCGGGCGGGAACAGCCGGCGCATGTCGTTGCGGATGGCGTAGCGGAAAATGTCGGCCAGCTCGAAATAATCGATCGTATCGGGCTGGAAATGTCCCATGTGGGAGGCATCGAGGCTGGCAAGCACCGCGTCTATCGCCTCGTCGACGCGGTCGGGCGGGCTTGCCTTGGCGACGGGAGATTGTGGGTCCTCGATCTCGCGCCGCACCGCCGCGACGAAGCGGCCGATCGCCGATTCGTCATGGAAATTGTCGGTCACGAGTTCCACGGCGCGGTCGAACACCGGATGCCCGGAGCGCGGCGGATCGGCGGCGGGCGCCTCCACGATCGCAAGAAAAAGCAGCGGCGCCGCCGCGAGATAGCTGGTTCTTTTCATCTGGCTGGTCCGCATCCGTTTCGCTTCATCGTGATTATCGGCGCAAACGCGGCCGGATCGAGCCCTTCGGTTGACAATATTCCGTGACCGGCGATTCTGCGCCGGAGAAAGTCCGGGTGGGGATTCGGGGCATGTGGGATTTCGAGATCGGCCGCACCTTGGGCATCGTCGCCAGGACGTGGCCCTTCGTTCTGTTTCGCATGGTGGTCTATTTCGGCATCACGGTCGCCTACATAGCGGCGACCGGCATGGGCGCCGGCGTCGGCTACGGAACCGGCCACATACTCGGCGAAGGCGGAGGCCCCATCACCTTCGCGCTGTGGGGCGGCATCATCGGCTTCGGGCTGGTCTCTGCGGCGGTCTACTGGATCCGCGAATACATCCTCTACATCGTCAAGGCCGGCCACATCGCCGTGATGGTGCACCTTATCGAGGGCCGCGACGTGCCAGGCGGGCAAAGCCAGATCGCCTATGCGCGGCAGGTGGTCACCCAGCGCTTCGCCGAAGCCAATGTCCTCTTCGTTCTGGATCAGCTCATCAAGGGCGTTCTGAGGGCCATCACCGGCCTTCTCGGCGGCATCGCCGCTTTCGTTCCGATCCCCGGTCTGAGCGGTCTGGTCCAATTCTTCAACGCCGTCATCCGCATGTCGCTGACCTATGTCGATGAGATCATACTGGGCTACAACATCCGCACCGACAGCGCCGCGCCCTTCGACACGGCGAGGCAGGGCGTGGTGCTCTACGCGCAAAACGGCAAGACCATGCTGAAGAACGCGCTCTGGCTGTCCATCCTGATGTGGGTGCTGGCGCTGGTCGTCTTCCTGACGACGCTCGCTCCGGCTGCCGCCGTGCTCTACGCCATGCCGGGAGAGCTCGCCGGCTGGGGCTTCGTTTTCGCCATCGTCTTCACCTGGGCGTTCAGCGCGGCCTTCATCGAGCCCTTCTGCATAGCCGCCCTGATGCAGGTCTATTTCAGCGCGATCGAAGGCCAGACGCCCGATCCCGAGTGGGACCAGCGCTTGTCGGAAGCGTCAAAACAATTCCGCGAACTGAAGGACAGGGCGTCAGCGCCGTTCGGCGACTGGGCCGGTGCGCCCGCAAGCTAACCGCCCGGCGCAGCGACGCGATCATCGCCGTCATGGCCCGGCGAAACCATCTGGTCGACGATCTCCTTCAGCGCCGCTTCGCCCGGTCCGGAAAACGTCTCGCTCATGATCAAGTCCGACAGCTTGAGGCGCTTTGCCCAGCCGCGCGATTCCAAGTCGGGCCTCGGCGCGAACTCCGAAACCCGGCCGACGCAGAGATAGGCGATGGGAACGGCCTGCTCGGGTATCTGCAGCAGCTCCCGCAGCGCCTGCGTGTCGAGGATCGAGACCCAGCCGACGCCGATGCCTTCCGCGCGCGCCGCGAGCCAGAAATTCTGGACCGCGCAGACTGTGCTGTAGAGATCCATCTGCGGATTGTGCCAGCGCCCCAGCGGGGAATTATCCGATCGGCGCCGGTCGCACGTGATGCACAGATTGAGCGCGCTTTCACAGATGCCCTCGAGCTTGAGCTTGCGGTAGAGCGCCTGCCGCTCCTCCGCGATATTCGGCAGTTCTTGCTCGCGCGCCGCAAGGAAAAGGTCGCGCACCTGCTGCCGGCGCAAGGCGTCGCGAATGACGATGAAATTCCACGGCTGCATGTAGCCGACCGACGGTGCGTGGTGAGCGGCCATCAGCAGGCGGGCCAGCACGGCGTCGTCGAGCCCGTCGGGCAGGAAATGGCTGCGGACGTCGCGGCGCGAGAAGATGGCGCGATAAACGGCATCGCGGGCGGTCTGGTCGAAAGGTCTGCCGTCGCCGGCCGTCGGGTGTTCGGGCATCGCTTGTCCCCTTGCGATCGAAATCGGCCCGCCTGACCAAGCGGTCGACAATGTCTGCGAGGCCGGTCTTCTGGCTCGAGATCATCCCGCAAATCGGCGCCTTCCCGTTGCAAGCAACAGTGGCTACTAGGTCACGACCTAGCCGATGCGGTCCCTCTTACAGCGTTGGGCACGCCACGGATTTCAACCGTGTTCCCGATTCTCCCGCTTGGCAGCGGGCACCTGGCAGCATCGGCGACGATACCCCAAGGCGAGGCGAGATGCATCCTTCCGGAACGACATTGGCGGGCACGGATGTGATTTCCCCAGCCTTCGGGCATGTATGGCGTGGCCACCACCGCCATTGCTGATAGACTGACGGGATGACGACACGCCTCTATTCGCACCCGATCTTTTTGGAACACCTGACGCCACCTGGGCATCCGGAACGGCCGGACCGGCTTCGGGCCATTGCGCGCGCGCTGGAGGACGAGGCATTCGCTCATCTCGACCGCGTCGAAGCGCCGGAAGGCGACGAGGCGACGATCCTCGACGTTCATCCGGAGAGCTATGTCGAGCGCATCCGCCGGGCGATTCCCGAGGAGGGCATCGCCAGCATCGATGCCGACACCTCGGTCAGCCCGAAAAGCTGGCAGGCGGCCTTGACCGGCGTGGGCGCGGCTAACGCAGCCGTCGACGACGTATTTTCCGGCGCTGCGAAGAATGTCTTCGTCGCCTCCCGCCCGCCTGGCCATCACGCCGAAAAGACCACGGCCATGGGCTTTTGCCTGTTCAACAATGTGGCGATCGCCGCGCGACATGCGCAGAAGAAGCATGGGGCCGGGCGCGTCGCGATAGTCGATTGGGACGTGCATCACGGCAACGGCACCCAGGACATTTTCTGGGACGATCCGTCGGTGCTCTATTGCTCCACGCACCAGATGCCGCTCTATCCCGGCACCGGCGCTGAAAGCGAGACAGGCGCGGGCAACATCGTCAACGTGCCGCTGCCGCCGCAGTCGGGCAGCGAGGTTTTCCGCGATGCTTTCCGCTCACGCGTTCTGCCGGCGGTCGATGGTTTTGCGCCCGATTTGATCATCATCTCCGCCGGTTTCGACGCGCATCACCGCGACCCGCTGGCCGAAATCAACCTGACCGAGGAAGATTTCGACTGGGCGACAGGACAATTGATGGATCGCGCCGCGCGCCATTGCGGCAACCGGCTGGTCAGCGTCCTGGAAGGCGGCTACGACCTGCAGGGATTGTCGTTTTCGGTCGCGGCCCATGTCGCGCGCATGATGAAAGGATGAATGATGGCGGATGAAGCCAACGAAGATATCAAGGCGATGAGCTTCGAGCAGGCGCTGGAGGCGCTGGAGCGCATCGTCGACGACCTGGAGCGCGGCGACGTGCCGCTCGACCAGTCGATCAAGATTTATGAGCGCGGCGAGGCGCTGAAGATCCATTGCGACCGGCTGCTGAAGGCCGCTGAGGACAAGGTCGAGAAGATCAGGCTGTCGCGCGACGGCAAGCCGGTCGGGACGGAGCCGCTGGACGCGGAGTAGGGCAGGCAGTTGATCGCTAGGAGTGTCGGGCCCAGATAGAGGGAAATCAAAACCCTGACGCTGAATGTCGGACAGACCGGGAGCAAGTTATGTGCCGAAACATAAGAACCCTGTTCAATTTCGATCCGCCCGCGACGGATGAGGAAATCCATGACGCAGCACTCCAGTTCGTTCGCAAGCTGAGCGGATCGACCAAGCCGTCGAAACGCAACGAGGCGGCGTTCGAGAAGGCGGTCAGCTCGATCGCGGCATGCGCCCGCGAACTGATCGATTCGCTGGAGACGACTCAGCCGCCGAAGAACCGCGAGGAAGAAGCCGCCAAGGCGAGGGCCAGGATGGTGATCCGGTACGCGTGACTAGCGATTGGCGACGGCGAATTCTGCCTACGTTAGCTTAGGAGGGATCATGAGCTTCTTTCCGGGAAACGACCCAGTCGCCGGCGATGCCTTTGCTTGCGACCAGATCGAATTGATGGTCATCCCGAACGCCCGTGACATAGGCGGCTTTCAGGTGCGCCGCGCCCTGCCGACGGCCAGGCGCCGGCTGGTCGGGCCGTTCATCTTCTTCGATCGCATGGGGCCGGCGATCCTGCGCGCGGGGCAGGCGCTGGACGTGCGGCCGCATCCGCATATCGGTCTGTCGACGGTGACATACCTGTTCGACGGCAAGATCAGGCACCGCGATTCGCTCGGCACCGAAATGGTGATCGCTCCGGGCGATGTTAACCTGATGACGGCGGGCCGCGGCATTGTCCATTCGGAGCGGACGCCGGAGGAATTGCGCGGCACGCCGATGTCGGTGTCCGGGCTGCAGACCTGGCTGGCGTTGCCCGACGCCAAGGAGGAAACCGCCCCGGTTTTCGAGAATACCGGCCGCGATCTGCTGCCGCAGTTCGAGTTTGACGGCGCGTCGGGACGCGTGGTGATGGGCAGCCTTTCCGGCATTCGCTCGCCGGTGCGCACCGATACCGACACGCTCTACGCCGACATCAGGCTTGCGCCCGGCGCGCGGATAAAAATTCCCGCCGACGCCGAGGAGCGGGCGATCTATGTGCTCGACGGCACGGTGACGATTTCCGGCGACGAATTTCCGTCCGACCGCCTGCTGGTGTTCAAGCCCGGCGACGAGATCGTGGTCTCATCGGAAGAGGGCGCGCATTTCATGCTGTTCGGCGGGGCCTCGCTCGGCTCCAAGCGTTATATCTGGTGGAACTTCGTGTCGTCCTCGAAAGAGCGCATCGAGCAGGCCAAGCACGAGTGGAAAACCGGCCGCTTCGATATCGTTCCGGGCGACGAGGAGGAATTTATTCCGTTGCCCGAGGGATGAAAGGGGTGCGCATGCCGACCTCGCCGTCAAAACCCATCTCTGCCGCCTCTGTGCCCTGGGTCGAGGTCTCCGACGTTCCACGCTTCGGCATGCGCTATCGCCACCTGGCGCTGGCGGCGGTTGGCGAAAGTTATCATGTCGGCGTGGCGATCGAGGAACTGGCGCCCGGCATGCGCAGCAACCCGGCGCATTATCACATCTTCGAGGAAGAGCATGTCTATGTCCTCGAGGGCTCGATGACGGTGCGCGTCGGCGCCGGATCTTACGAGTTGAAGGCCGGCGACTATGCCTGCTTTCCGGCCGGGCAGAAGGCAGGGCACGGCTTCGTCAACGACAGCGGCGCCGTCTGCCGCTATGTGATCCTGGGCGAGAACAGGCCGGACGAGGTCGCCGTGTACACCGACTCGAAGAAGGTGCTGGTGCGCTCGCTGGGGCGGCGCGCGATCTTCGACCTCGCGGCGTTGCGCGGCTATTGGGACGGCGAGGACACCGGCCTGCCCGACGGGGAGAACGCGCCGTCGGAAGCCTCGACCGACGCGCTCGACGGAGCGGCCAATATCGCGCCGCCGATCGCATCCGGCGACGTCGAGTGGACGATCGAGGGCAAGGGCCCGCGCTTCGGCGGCAGGTCGAAACACCTGACCTATGCGGCCGTGGGCAGGGACTACCGCGTGGGCGTGCTGATCGAATCGCCAGCGCCGGGCATGCGTTTGTGCCCCAGGCACTATCACATGCTGGAGGAGGAGCATGCATTGATCCTCGAAGGCGAGGTGACGCTTCTGCTCGGCGATGAACGCCATGTGATGAAGCCCGGCGACTATGTCTGCTTCCCCGCCGGCCAGAAGATCGGTCATTCCTTCCTGAACAGCGGCAGCAGTCCCTGCGCTTACCTGATGATTGGCGAGCGCAACCCGAACGACGTCTGCGTCTATCCCGACTCCAACAAGGTGATGGTGCGCGCCCTGCGAAGCGAGGACGACATTTTCGACATGGCGGCGACTCGCCGGTATTGGGACGGCGAAGGACGGGATGAGCCGCCGCCCGTAGGCAGCGGCGACTGAACGCGTCACCGGCGCGCGTCTGGTTGGCCGGCGCGCGTCACCGTCACGCATTTACAAGGCGCGGTTTGAACTCTATGCCCTTCAGCTTGATCCTGCGTGCAGGCGAGAGACAATTGAGCAAGCCTCCAAAAACGCTGCTTCTGGACAAGGTCCGCATCCCATCGGACCTGCGCGCCCTGCCAGAGAACCAGTTGCCGCAACTGGCGGCGGAGCTGCGCGCCGAGCTTATCGATGCGGTTTCGCACACCGGCGGCCATCTCGGCGCCGGGCTCGGCGTCGTCGAACTCACGGTGGCGCTGCATTACGTGTTCGACACACCTGGCGACCGGCTGATCTGGGACGTCGGGCACCAGGCCTACCCGCACAAGATCCTGACCGGCCGGCGCGAGAGGCTCGGGACGATCCGGCAATACGAGGGGCTCGCCCCGTTCTGCTCGATCGCGGAGTCGGAGCACGACATCATGGGCGCGGGCCACGCGTCGACCTCGGTCTCGTACGCCGTCGGCCTGAAGGAGGCCATGCGCCGCGGGATCGGCGAAGACGGCAAGGTCGTGGCGGTGATCGGCGATGGGGCCCT
>DASZDZ010000035.1:0-5486 GCA_035941355.1 Pseudaminobacter sp. | reverse complement strand
CTCGAACTCAGCGAAGGCACCAAACATCTGGAGCATGAGCTTCCCAGTAGGACTTTTGGTGTCAACGACCCCGCCGTTGAAGTCGAGGATGCGAAGGGCTACCCGACGCCCCTCGAGTTCCTCCACGATGGCGAGGAGTTGTCGTACGTTGCGGGCCAGTCGGTCCATCTTCGTCACCGTCAGCGTGTCGCCTTCTTCAAGACGCTCCATCATCCGTTCGAACTGTTCGCGCTTGCCGACGGCCGAAGCATGTTCTCGGTACACTCGTTTGCATCCCGCAGCCTCTAGCACTGCGATCTGGGCGTCGAGACCTGCCGTCTGATCGGCGGTCGACGTACGGGCATATCCGAAGTTCATGGCGGTCATTCTCCTGCCATTAGGGTGTGTGCCCTATCCGTAACTGTGCCAAAAACCTTCGTCAACCCATGTGGCAGGTATTTCGCCGTCATTTCGGCCCGCCCGCAACATGACGTAAGGGCCTGCCCTATTGGCAGGCGATCCGGAGCCAGCAAAGCCGGCGAGGATCTGAACGAGCAACTTGCGCCATCTGCAGACGTTCGTCGGGCACTACAGCAACGTCCCAAACGTATACTAAGCTGTCCTTGCGGTAACCGGAGGCATGCGAACATAATTAATTTCGATGCGTTCATTCCAGCGTGCCCGCTCCGGTTGAGGAGCAGGCAACCACAAGAGGATTGCGCCACACCGATGGAGGGAAAATGGCCATTATTGACGGAAATATGGTCTTCAACCAGCGAAATCTGATCGTATAAAGCTGCTCTTGTTGCTATACTCTCAATAGCTCGGAGGCGGTGTTTTCAATGCTGCTTGAGCGAGAGGGTCCACTTGAAACTTTGCTGGCGACCGCGCGGAGTGCTGCTGCTGGCCACGGCAGCAGCGTGCTGCTCGAAGGCGAGGCTGGCATAGGCAAGACCTCTCTCTTGCAAGAATTCGTGGAACGTGCGGGCGAAGACTGCCAGGTGTTATGGGGCTGGTGCGAGGCGCTTTTCACACCGCGCCCGCTCGGACCCCTGCAGGACATGGCGCCATCACTTGACCCGCAGGTTGCGGCACTGCTCGATCAGACGGCCGCGCCTGAGCGACTTTTTCCTGCGCTGTTGAACGCGCTTCAGCATGCGCAAGGCACGACGGTGCTCGTCTTTGAGGACGTGCATTGGGCCGACAACGCGACGCTCGATCTCGTAAAATACCTCGGGCGTCGTGTTTCTGTGCTTCGTACAATGCTGGTGCTCAGCGCGCGCAGCGACGAAATTGGCGCCGATCATCCCCTGACGCACGTGCTCGGCGATCTGCCGTCGGCATCGGTCACCCGCATAAGACTTGAACCGCTTTCTCCTGGAGCAGTTGCCGTGCTGGCGAAGCAGGCTGGCCGCGCCGGTGCCGATCTCTATCGCATCACGGAGGGCAACCCCTTTTTCGTCTCCGAGCTTCTGGCGAGCAGCGAGATTGAGCCGGGGCAAATTCCGGATTCCGTACGCGACGCGGTCTGGTCGCGGCTATCGCGCCTGACGGCCGGCGAGCGTGAGGTGTTGGAAATGATGAGCATCGCGCCGGGGAGCGTGGAACCGTGGCTGATCCGCGCCCTCCTCGGCACAGAGGCCGAAACCCTTGTGGACCATTGCGTGGCCCGCGGATTGCTGCGGCGAGACAGTCAAGGCGCGCTAACGTTCCGCCATGAACTCGCCAGGCAGGCGACGCTCGATCGGCTGTCGCCGAGTCTTCAGCGGTCGCTTCATGCGAAGGCGGAGGCGGCGATGTCCGAGCTTCCGGCGGTGCAAGCGAGCGCTCAGCTTTCACGCAGGGTTCACCACGCCGCCGTCGCCGATGACGGAGCGCGTGTTCTCGAACTCGCACCGCAAGCCGCGGCCCAAGCCTCGCGCCTGGGCGCGCATCGGGAAGCGGCCTCACATCTGGCGACGGCACTCAGATATGATGCGCAGGCTCCGCCGGCACTGGCCGCGCAGCTCTATGAAGACTGGGCTTACGAGGCCGGACTGGCGCTGCTCGTCTACGACACGATCATCGAGGCACGGCATCGCGCCATTGCGATCTGGCGGGAGCTCGGATGCATCGACAAGATCAGTCGCAATCTGCGCTGGCTGTCTCGACTGCACTGGCATCGCGGCGAGGGCGAGCAAGCGGAGTATTTCGCCAACGAAGCCGTGCGCGAAGCGGAAAACCTGCCGCCCGGGCCGGAACTGGCGATGGCCTACAGCACGCGCTCGCAACTCAATATGCTGCACTATCGCTTTGACGAGGCGATCAACTGGGGTTTGCGCGCGATCGCGCTGGCCGATCAGCTGGGGGAAGTCGAAACCCGTGTCCACGCTCTGAACAATGTCGGAACGGCGCTCCTATTCGCTGACCGTCCAGGCGGTCGCGAACGGCTTGAGGAAAGCCTCGCGCTTGCGCTTAAGCACGAGTTCCACGACCATGCGGCGCGGGCTTACACCAACTTCGCCGAATACGCGGTGGTGTTCAAGGACTTCGCCCTCGCCGAACGGCTGCTGGCCGAAGGCATCGCCTTCTGTACCAGGCATGACCTCGATTCGGCGGCGCAATACCTGCTCGGCCGACAAGCTGAGCTTCGCATGGAGCAAGGCCGTTTTCGCGAGGCCGAGACGATTGCGCAGGGCGTCATGAACCTGGAACGCTTGCCGGTGGTGACGCACCTGCCTGCCCTGACCGTCCTTGGCAGAGTGCGCGTGCGGCTGGGCGAACCTGACGGTCCAGCTTTGCTGCAGCAGGCGCTCCAGGAGGGGTTGCCGACCGGCGAGCCTCAGCGCATCATACCGGTCCGCTTAGCGCTGGCTGAAGCCGCTTGGCTTGCCGAAGACCTCAGTGCCAGCCATAAGCAACTGACGGCCCTCGCCGCGATGGACCTCGGCAACTTCCGTCCTTCGGATATCGGCGAATTGGCGACCTGGTGGCGGCGATGCGAGATGGCGGGGCCGTTTCCGGCGCACGGAGCCTGGATTCCTTCGCCGCGATCCGCCGAGCTTCGCGGCGAACCGTCCCCAGCCGCGACGGAATGGACACGCCTGGATCTTCCTTATGAGGCGGCACTCGCTCTGATGCAGGTCCGAGGAGGCGATGCCGGGACAGCATTGGCGCGCGCCGTGACGATGCTTGAGGCGATCGAGGCGCGTCCTGCCGCGGTCCTGGCGCGAAAACTGGCGCAGCGCCTGGGTGTCGCAGGCCAGTTGCCGAAATCGCGCCGTGGTCCATACACGGCTGCCCGCCATCATCCGCTTGGCTTGACGCAGCACGAACAACAGGTGCTCGCCTTGATCGCTGAGGGCAAGAGCAACAAGGAGGTCGCGCGGAGCCTGGCGCGCTCGCCGCGCACGATCGAACACCAGGTTTCAGCCGTGCTCGGCAAATTCAACGCCGCCAACCGGATGGAAGTCCTGCTGCGTCTGCGTGGCGAGCCGTGGCTCTTGTCGACCACCAGCGCGCTTCAACCTCTCGAAAATTAGGAAAGGCGGCAGCCAAAATTAGGAAGCTGGCCGCCAAAAATTGGGTGATCGTACCGATGTGTGCGAACAGCGCGGCGCGTACGGTGAATCGGCTGCGATTAGGGACAGGGCAGCCTGTCCAGCAGCTAGCTGATCCGAAGGAGGAATGGCGATGACCGGACGTTTTACCGCATTTGCAATAGCCCTGCTTGCCGCAACGGGCGCCACTGCGGCGTCGGAACTGGTGCCGGGAAGCGGACACAGCATTCATCTTGGCCGTTTTAACGGTGCTGTCTATTACACGGTCGAGCAAGACGGCTACCGGGTCGTCGCGACCCTGGCTTCGGGGGCTGAAGAGCAGCCGATCCGGTTCGTCTCCACGCTCGGACCGGGCCAGCGCATGACGATCTCCGTGCCTCATGCCGTCGGCCAGTCATCTGTCGATATCGAGATCCTGCGGAATGGCGAAGCGCTCCTCGTGAGCGACGCCGTTCCGACGGCCGATCTGGTTGACGAAGTGTCGACCTCGGCCACGGTCGACCCGTGACGGGGTCGTAGGCGCGTCCTGGGTCCGGCTGGTCTTGAACCGTCCACGCGCGAAATTCGAGAATGCGACCTTCAGCAAAAGGGGGAGGCACAATGCTCTACACACTTGTCATGCTGGTTTGCCTGACGGATGCGCCGCGGGTTTGCGAGCCGCGTGAGCTGATCGTCGGCGATTTGGCCACACATCCAGGGGCTGCCTTCATGCAGGCGCAGCCGCTAGTCGCCGAGTGGATCGAGACACACCCCGGCTATGTGGTACGGGGTTGGCGCCTGCTGCTTGGCAGGAATTCATAAGATTTGCATACGGCAAATCCTCGTTTGCCGGCCGAGACTGACGAATCATGAACGCGTCCATCAAGGCCATTGTGCCCTGGATTTTTAGTGCAGTCGCATCGGTCACACTTGCCGCGTCCGCAGGCGAACCTGAACTTGTACGGCCCGACACCAGTCGTGCCGTGCTCCCGCGAGAGGCGATCTTGTCCGCGGCTGGATTCGTTGAGGAGCGGGTATCCGAGGATTCGGAACGCGCGCTCTTGAAGGCGATCGCGGCCTGGCTTTCGTCCGAATTCGATCTCCCATCGGTCGACGAACCACCCGCCATAGCTTTTGCATCCGCACGTCGAATGATCGGCTTGCGCTATCGAGACGTGCCGGGGGACCGATGGAGGGGCGGCTCCGACTATGCCTATCTGGATATAACGGGCGAACGATCCGATGTCGTTGCCGTCTACGATGACGAAGCAAGGACTATCTATCTGCCGGAGGGGTGGTCAGGCAGGGGCCCGGGCGAACTCTCCGTGCTTGTGCACGAGATGGTCCATCACATTCAGAACGTTGCAGGATCGAGGTTTGCATGCCCGGAAGAGCGCGAGAAAACGGCCTTTGAAGCGCAGGAACGATGGCTTGGCCGGTTCGGCAGTGACCTTCTGACGGAGTTCGGGCTTGATCCTTTCACGCTGTTGGTCCGCACAAATTGCCTGCATTAATTGCTTGATCCGTCTTCGTCGCCGTTCGATCCGGGGCGGTTCGGTCAGTCGGGGGGTCTGCTTCGGTGAACGCTAAAAAGGAACGACAGCGACAGCTTCCCATTTTGTGCGGACCTTGCAGAATGACGCACAAAGGTCGCCTAGGGTCATGACTTCCGGTTCTCGAACAGGAAGGTTGCGCCAGAACCGGCCGTTCAGTTGACGGACGTCCAACGGCGGAAGTCGACCCCTTGGCGGAAGTCAGAACCACTGCCCCTCAAGAATGCGCAAGCAGCCTCCTAGCCGCCAAAATAACGCGGCAACGGAACTCACGACGTTGGACGAGCTGTCGGCGTTAGAGCCTGAATCAAAAAGGATGTTTTGATATCAAGCTCTTGCGAGCCTGCGTGTGAGCAGGCGAATGTGGGCGACGTATATCCAGGCTTCTGCGGAGGCGATGGATTTCTCCCAGTCCTTGGCCAGCCTGCGGCATCGC
>DASZDZ010000034.1:0-124346 GCA_035941355.1 Pseudaminobacter sp. | reverse complement strand
ACGTGAAACCCATGACCTCCATGGCCGAATGCAGAGCTTGGACCCATCAACAGGAGTTCATGCGCGTACTCCCCGGCTATCTCGCCACCTTCCATTACTGCGACTGCGCATCAGAACCATGATGTTGCAAGGTTCTGTGTTCGCGCTTGGACCGAAGGGATCTCGATGAGCTGGCCATCTTCGTGATGGAAGCCAATCAGCCGTTCTCGTCGCCGGCCAGCCTCGACTGAGGCGACATTTCGCGGGGTGGCGGGAATGTTTGGTATGAGCTGAGGGCACCCCAAAGAGGATCCGCAAGACTCCAGAAATTTGGATCTTCGCTTACGCGCATCATGGAATGTCAGTTTTGGTCCTTAATCCTGCCACCGATGACAATTTCTCGTACTTCCGCATTCCACCCGATTGAGACGTTGAACGCTCCATCGCGGTATAATCCGAGCCCATGCGCCGGCCGGCTCGGTCGCGCCATCACCGGACGTTCCCGGCACCACTCCAAAGCGGCCCTTCGCGCTACCGGGTGTCGCCCCTTGCCTTGCATCTTGTTCGCTCGCGTAGTGTCGATGGAAGTTGGCTGAGTGGATACGCTATGAGACCTCGCAGCAATCTTATCTCCCAGCTTGGATCAGTGCGCTTGATATCGAGTCGCATTTGCGCCCAGGATGCGCCGCAGGTTGCAACTGAGAGCGGCAAGCTTCTGAACTGAGCTGTCGAGAGGAACTTTCAGATGGATTTTACAGTCATTGATATTAGTCTCGTGGCTAAGCTTCTCCTGCTCCTGCTTATTGGTATGGGACCGAAGATTGCGCTGGTGCCATTTCTCGAAAAGACCCAGAAATTCGACGCCGAGACGAAGGTCAAGATAGGCCGCCAGATGGTCTTTACTGCCGTCGCCACGGCTCTGATCCTTTTTGCCACCGGCGCCCTGCTGATGCGGCTGCTGCATATCACCGGCGGTGCGGTTGCGATCGCCGGCGGCATTATCTTGGCACTCCTCGCGATCAAGATGGCGTCCGGACCCGCCGAAAAGCACGAGGAGGATCTGGGACTGCCGGTGGACCCCGAAAAAATCGCGATCTTTCCCCTTGCTGTCCCCTATTTGCTGAATCCCGTCGGCATCACGGTCATCATCATCGCATCCGGAGAAGTCGTCTCGGTTGCAAGCGCCGTGCTCGTCGTGGGGCTCATTCTGCTCGTCGGTGCATTCGATTATCTGGTGTTCACCAACATCGACGCGTTGGCAAAGCGGATGAAGCCTGCCAGCCTTGTCATCTCGGAGGTCGTCTTCGGCATTCTCCTGACCGCAGTAGCCGTGCAGCTAATCGTTACTGGACTTAGCAATCTGGGCATCATCACAGCGACCGCCGCACACTGATTTCGGGGTGGCGAGAGTCCATTTCGGTTCGGCCTTCAAGCTGCCGATAGCGATTTCTTATCCACCGGTAATAGATTACAAGGCTTAAACCCCGACCTGCAATTGGTTGCACTAGGCAACCGGCGGACCAAGCTCGAACCTTCGACCGCGTCAGTACATAAATTGAGCCGCCTACCGTCCGCGGCGTGGTACCCGCCCAGTCTGACAGGGAGAAAGATTGCCATGGCGTCCGATGCAATTGGGACCTCTCAAGATGACGCTGCCGACACCCTGGATACACCCGCGAAACAGAGGAACCCGCTGCGCCGGGTTGCATTGTGGGTCCTGCTGCTGGCGTGCCTGCTGTTTGTGATAGCGGTGTTTATGGAGCGGCGCACGCCTTCCTCTTCGCAGGCGACGGTCAGCGCCTATGTGGTGGGCATCGCGCCGGAGGTTACCGGGCGGGTTATCGAAGTGGGCGTCGCCGACAACAGCGGCGTTACGCCCGGTCAGATGCTGTTTCGCATCGATCCAAGTCAGTACGAGCTGGCTGTAGCTCAGGCGGAAGCCAAGCTTGCGGTTGTGGGCCAGTCGATCGGCGCTTCGACAGCCACCGTCGATGCTGTCCAAGCGCGGCTGGTGGAAGCCAAGGCGATCCGCGACAACGTCCAGGAGCAGGCCCACCGGGCGATCGAGCTCGTCAAGCGCGGCGTCTATTCCCGGGCCAAAGCCGACGAGGCCAAGGCAGCGCTGGATCAGGCAAATGCCTCCGTGGTCGCAGCGGAGGCAGAACTCAAGCGGGCGCAGGAGGAACTTGGACCCGCGGGCGCCGACAATCCGCAATTGAGGGAATCCCTCGCAGCGCTCGAACGGGCGCAGCTCGACCTGCTGCGCACGACCGTTTTGGCGCCGGCCGAAGGCGTCGTGACCAATTTGCAGCTTTCCGTCGGAGGTTTTGTTGGCGCCGGCCAAAGCGCGATGACCTTCATCGACGTTGGCACGGTGTGGATCACCGCGGCGTTCAAGGAAAACAGCCTCGAGAATGTCGCCGCCGGCGACCGCGCGGAAGTGCTTTTCGACATTCTCCCCGGTCGGATCTTCGCCGCCAAAGTGGAGAGCGTCGGGCTGGGGGTTGCCCAGGGAAATGTCGATCCCAAGACCGGGCTGCCGAAGATTTCCACTGACAGCGGATGGGTGAGAACGCCGCAGAGCTTTCCCGTCCGCCTGATCCTCGACGAGGGCCGGCCCAAAGGCGTGGGCTACGGGTCGCAGGCGAACGTCGTGATCTATACGGGGGACAACCCGGTCACCAACGCACTGGGCAGCATCTGGATGCGACTGTTGTCGGTCCTGACCTATGTTAGTTGACCGCGACCTTGAGCACGCCAATGCGAAGCGCAAAGGCCTGCGCATCGCATTGGCCGTAGCCGTCGGCTTCACGTGGTCGGTGCTCTCGGGGGCGATCATCCCGTTTCTGGGACCGTTGTTCGCAGCGCAGTTCCTGATCGGCAGTTCGCGTCCGCTGCCGTTGCCAAAGGCGTTGGGAATGGCGGTGCTCATTGTCATCACCGGCGCGATCCTGCAATTCATCACGCTGATGACCGGCGACCGGCCTCCCGTCTTGTTGCTGCTGCTCGGGCTGGTCTATTTCATCTGTTTCTTCCTGCAGGCGAACGGCAAGGGCGGTGCCGCGATCTTTCTCGTCCTGGTCGTCGGCGTCATGGTCCCGCTGATGACCGTCCTTAATCCCGAGGTCGGCGACGCAATCCTGTCGATCCTGGTGCAGGGCGTGGTCAGCGGCACGCTTTTGATGTGGATGGCTCATGCCCTGATCCCGGACAGAGGCAGCCCTGCTGTCGAAACCGCGGCGGCGGCGGCACATCCGCACGCTGGGCGCTACGCCATTGCCAACACCGCAACGCTCCTGATTTCCGTGATTGCCTGCCTGACGCAGGATGGGCTGGCAACGGCGATCGTCATTCCGATCACCGTCGCATCGCTGCTATCGCAATTCGATGTGGCCGCGAGCGCTCGCGCGGCTTTCGGCCTGGTCATGGTCAATCTCCTTGGAGGCCTGGTCGCATCCGTCGCGTTCGCGCTGCTTCAAGTACGGCCGACGCCGGTGTTCCTGTTTCTTTTCGTTCTGCTTGCCGGGCTGATGTTTGGCGGTCGCGCGGCTCTGAGCGACCCTGCCGCCAAGCTCTACGCGGGCGCTCTGACGATCTTCCTCGTCGTATTCGGAACGGGCGTATCGCCGCTTCCAGGGTCTGCCGCCGAGTCCTTTTCCACTCGGATCACTTACATACTGGCCGCCATTTCTTACACGATCTTCATGGCTGCATTGCTTTGGCCCGGATCGAAGCGCGATACTGTCCTCATGCCCGCGGAGAACCGCGAGCCGCCGTTTCCGCATCCCAACCTTTCACCTGGTCGATGACCACCTCTGACGCTGCGTATTTCCACACTGGCTCCGTGTCCGAGGCGGCACAGGCGTTTTCACGGAACCCATTCTGAAATATGGCGCCGGCTATCTCTTCCTGCATGACCGGAGCGCCCAAGGGGTAGCGACCGGGATCGTGGCACGACATACCAATTCTCAGTTGGGGGGCATCGCCACGAGGAATCCACTGGCCAGCAGATATTCATAAAGATGCCGTAGAGGCGGTGCGGGACGCAACTGGTCGGCAGTTATCCATTGCCGGCTATCATCGACCTCCCATCCACGTCCCGATTCGGTCTTGAGCAGGTGAAGCAACTCCTCGCGAGGGCATGGACAGGCCAGCAAACGCACGTTCGAGCCGAAAGCCGCGCGATACCCTCGAGCAGGCGGCCTTCCAGTTGCTGATATCTCACATCGTCTAAAATCCGCATCAACGCAGGCAGCGGCAGGGCAAAACGCAACGGCGCCTGCGTATATCGACGAACGAATGCGGTGGTGCGGTATAACTGGCGATGCCGCGTCATCATAGCCGCGCCCTTGCACCATGTACGCAGCGGCGCATCAGAATCGACGACCATCAGACGCACATCGATGACCTCCTTCACCTCAGGATTCCCAGCGACCTCGCGGCGGAGCGTTTCCACGCACGCCGCAATCGCTTCCGGTGAAAGGTTGTCTAGCGGGTCGCTCGCCAACGGTACGATCGCCACCGACCTTTTATACAGAAACTCGTTGGCAGCGACGGCCGCACCGTCACCGTCCAGCGTCACCGCCTCAGCCCGGCCCTCGCGGGCCAAGGCCGTGTGCAGTTCGCTCATGTCGCAACTCTCGAATGCGCTGCCTCGCATCACGATCTGATCAATTTCGAGGCGATCATTTGCAAGGTTGTCGAACAGCCTCGCAGGCAAATCGCCGGGGGCTGCCCGCTCATTCAGCAGCGCATGCAGCAGGTTTACACCCAGAATGCCCACCGCCTCCTGCTGAAGCAGGTTGGCATTGTCGCGAAGGTTTACGTGCAGCAGAATGTCGCTCGCCTCAGCCCGCGGTTGATCCTGAAAGCGGACGCCGATCCAGCCGTGGCAATCGTTGGTGCCCGCAAAGTTGCGGGCGGCGATGGTATCTGCGAAAGCAAACAAGCGCGTGTCTTTGCCTCGCGCATCACCGACCTGTTGCACAAGCGATTTCCATTCAAAATCGAGCATCGTCTTAAGCCGCGGCCTGGACACGTAGCGCGTTCCGGAGCCATAAAGGTCATCGCTCACTTCCTTGTCGTAGGCTGAGACGGTCTTGGCCACCGTGCCCGACGCTGCACCAACGCGCAGAAACCACCGCGCCACTTCCTGACCCGCGCCGATCTCGGCGAACGAGCCGAAACTCGTCGCATCGAGATTGACCTCCAGCGCCTTCTGATGCGTGTCAGCAACGGCGTTATCGGATCGACCATTCACAACGGTAGGGGCAGTATCATTCATGGTGGGTCTGTGCGGTGGACTGCGGTTGCGTTTCAATACTGCCGCCCAGCGCCAAGTGCAAATTTATCCGCTGGGCGAGTTGCTCGCTCTGAACGAGCAGCAAAGCCAGCTATGCCGAATGCACATTCACATGTTGCTGTTGAACAGCGCGAAGATCGCCGCTGCCGACGAGGCCGACAAACTTGCAATGAGCATAACAAGTCCGCTTTAGGGCGGATAACGACCTGCGACAGGGGATGTTGAGATCAGCTGCCAAGCCGCGATTCAAGCCTCCAAACCGGAGCTTCGATTCACACGTTATGAACTCAATGACCATGAGTGGGCCTGCCATTGGACCGATACTGCCGAACAAGCCACGCGGCGCTGAACCGATTCAACCAGATCAGTGCCCTTCACCCAGACGACCTGCCGACCCGCGCGCTTGCTCGCCGATGCATTGCTCTAGTGGAGGAGCCACCAGCGGATTGGGACGGTGTCTTCATTGCGGAAATGAAATAAGCCGATACGGCGGTGCAGACGCCTAACTCGAACACGCCCTACTCCTGGATGGGCTTTCCGCCATGGCACGCTGCCCGTGAAATAGTCGACGTAGTCTTCACATCACAGGGGCTTTGCTCTCCCGGCCCGGGCAAGGGGCGGGCAGTCCTGGGCCACGAACGGCGTCCTGATCTGGACTTCCGCTTGTCGTCTAATGAGCAGATAGTCAGCCAATCAGAAGGCCGAAGGTCACTTATCGGCTCGAGGGGCAAGACGGGGGGGAATTTGAGCCGATGGCCGCGGACCAGATCGAAGTCTCGGAACTTGCGACATTGATCATCGGTCTGATCGCGCTGCTCGCGGGGACGCGCATCCGCGGTATGATTCCGATGCTGAAACGCATCGACATGCCCAACGCCGTGATCGGCGCGATGATAGTGGCACTGCTGGTTCTCCTTGCCCAGGTCATGTTCGGAACCGAGGTCGCCTTCGGCGCAAAGCTCCGCGATCTTCTGTTGCTTGTCTTCTTCACGACGATCGGACTATCGGCGAAGCTGAAGGCGCTGCGAGCCGGGGGCCGTCCGCTGGTCATCCTCTGCGCGGTGACCGTGCTGCTGCTGGTCTGCCAGAATCTGGTTGGCATCGGTGTTGCCACGGCCTGGGGTGCACACCCCTTCTACGGGCTCCTTGCCGGCAGCCTTTCCTTTGTCGGAGGGCCAGGGACAGCACTTGCCTGGGCGAAGGAGGCGGAGGCCGGAGGCCTTCAGAACGCGCAAGCGGTCGGAGCCGGCGCGGCAACCCTTGCGGTCATCACCGGCGCGCTGGTGTCTGGACCTATTACCGGCTGGGTGATCGGCCGTCATGGACTCGTCCCGGCCACAGCGTCTCAGTCCCAGGTCTCCTTCGCCGAACCGCAAAAGGAGGCGCCGGCATCGGTTCAGGGGGAGCGCGGAAGCCTTGAGAGCATTCTGGCGACTGTCCTGGTCATTGCGATATCGGTCCTCCTTGGTGACAGGATCAATAGCTGGGCCAAGGACGCAGGGCTATTGCTGCCTGGGTTCCTGTCGGCGATGCTCGCGGGGGTTTTCCTGACGAACCTTGCCGACTGGACCCGCATCCGCCTGGAATTCGAGCCAATTCAAAAGGGCGGTGAGGTCGCGCTGAACCTGTTTCTGGTGCTCAGCCTCATGGGCACAAAGCTCATTGCTGTTGCCGCCATCCTCGGACCGCTTTTCGTCAACGTGCTGCTGCAGATCGTCGTGATTGTGGCGATTGCATACTTCGTGCTGTTCCGGCTGCTCGGCCGCGACTATGAGGCGGCGGTTACGGTCGGCGGATTTCTCGGTTTTGGGATATCTTCGATGCCAGTCGCGATGGCGACCATGGACGAGGTCGCGCGCCGCTATGGTCCCGCCCCGAAGGCGTTCTTGCTGATCACCCTGGCGGGATCGTTCTTCGTCGATCTTGCCAATGCCGTTGTTGCGAAGGCATTCCTGGCGCTGCCACTTTTCGACATAACGGCGCCGGGCGTCGCAGGATGATCCAAACTGTTAGGCAAGCCGATCCGAGTGCAGTTCGTCCTGACAACGTAACGAGGCAAGAATAATGGACCCGAATGCACCAAACCCCGATCACACCCTTTCGCGTCCGACCATGTTGGATGCCGCGCTTCAAGTCGGACTGGTAGCCCTGCTGGTCTACGCCTGCAGCCGGATACTGTTGCCTTTCACCGGCATCCTGCTCTGGTCCATAATTCTGGCGGTGATGCTGAACCCCCTGCACCTCCGCCTAGCCGCCCGGATCGGCAATCGCTGGTCGGCGCTGCTGATCGGGCTAGTCAGCATCGTTTTGATGCTGGTGCCGATGGTCACAGCGGTGACGTCGCTTGGGTCTTCGATATTTTCGCTCGTCTCGGCCGTGCAGGACCACAGCCTGTCAATTCCGCCTCCTCCGCCATGGCTTGCCGACCTTCCGCTGGTAGGCCAGAAGCTTAACGAGACTTGGACGCTTATCGCCACCAACATGCCGGCGGCGCTTGGCAAATACGGTCAAATGTTGAGCGGGCCTGCGACATGGCTGGCGTCATTCGCTGGCGGGCTGGCCGCCGGCGAACTATCCTTCATTCTTTCATTCGCAATCGCCGCCGTGCTCATCGCCTATGGGAAGGGTGCGGCCAATTTCGCCAGAAGCCTGTTGGAGCGGATCACCGGCAGCAAGGCGCGCGGGGCTCACTTGGTTACGCTGACAGCCGCCACAATCCGCGGTGTGGCAACAGGCGTTGTCGGCGTGGCGGTAATCCAGTCGCTGCTAGTAGGTATTGGTTTTTTCGCCATTGGCCTTCCGGCAGCCGGCCTCTTGACGATCGCTACGCTTTTGCTGGCTATCGTGCAGGTGCCGGCAGTGCTGCTGACGCTGCCTGTGATAGCCTATGTCCTTGCGACGGAATCCACGACGCCGGCGATCGTCTTTGCCGTCTGGACCCTCATCGCCGGGCTTAGCGACAATGTCCTCAAGCCGTTGATGCTCGGACGCGGAATGGAGGTACCGATGCCGGTAATTCTGATTGGTGTCATCGGAGGCATGCTTGCCGACGGCCTTCTCGGCTTGTTTGTAGGTCCTGTTATCCTGGCCGTCGGCTATATGCTGCTCACTGAGTGGCTGCGGCCGGAGCCCGTCGACGCCGGGCCGCAAACTAAGGATCCGGCGTCGTGATTGCAGTTCTTGCTGTCGGCTTGCTGGCGATGTTGGTATGCCTTGCCTTCCAGGCGCTGGCATCGGTGCTCGCCGCGCGCTATTTCGCCCGGGCCGCGAAGCAACCTCTGGGTCCAAAGCCGTGGCGTGCCATCTTCCTACAATTCTCTATATTGATGATCGTGCTTATGCTCGGCAACATTGTCCAGGTCGCGTTCTGGGCGCTGCTCTACAGCTCGCTCGGTGCCTTTCAGGATTTTGAAACGGCGATGTATTTTTCGGGCGTAACCTTCACGTCCCTCGGCTATGGCGACGTGGTCCTTGACGGCCGCATGCGGCTTCTTGCGCCGCTGCAGGCTGCCAATGGCCTGATGATGTTCGGAATTACTACGGCCCTCTTCATTGCGGCTGTCCAGCAAGCCACCGCGAAGTGGACTGCGGAGCGTCGAGCCCACACACACGATTCAGGATGAGAACTCTTTCAGGCTGAGCTCGTCCTTGAGGCGCCCGCCACCTTCGCGAGCCGCAGGCGGACAAAAGACAGCCGGCAAAGTCTCGAATGGTTGCGGCGCCCCTTCGTCGACAAAGGAGTGCAACCGATAAATGTACAAGTCGACATCGCTTGCCGCCATCCTCGGACCGCTTTTCGCTAACGTGCTGCTGCAGGTCGTCGTGATCGTGGCGATTGCATACTTCGTTCTGTTCCGACTGCTCGGCCGCTATTATGAGGCGCGGTTACGGTCGGCGGATTCCTTGGCTTCGGCATATCGTCGATGCCTGTTGCGATGGCGACGATGGACGAGGTGGCGCGCAGCTACGGCCCCGCCCCGAAGGCGTTCTTGCTGATCACGCTGGCGGGATCGTTCTTCGTCGGTCTTGCGAACGCCCTCGTTGCGAAGGCATTCCTAGTCTTGCCCATGCTCGGACTGACGGTACCGGTGGGCTCCGGGTAACGATGCCAAGCGCATCAGCAAAGTCCCAGACCATCGCATTGTGTTGTGGCGAGCGCTGAGCGGACAATCATCAACATGAAAACCACACGGCAGGTCAGTTCTGTTCCGATTTCGTTTGCGCTTTATTTCAACGTCTCCTAACCTCGAATTGTTACTGCCATTCAGCATTTCCTGACCTTGCCGCCGTTGTTGGCAGTTAAGGGAGAAATCCACATGACATTGCATCGGGTTTGTTTGACCAGCACGGGGCGCAGACGTGCCTTATGTGGTTTGAGCCTCGTTCTCGCGATTGCAGTCGCCCTGCCCGAGGAACTTCCTGCAGCCCCGATACAGGACATGAACGCGATTGCAAGAACAGCTTCGGCGACAAACGAGATGCTTCTCGTACATTGCTGCCACTCCCATCCGCTTCCACCGTATGATTCCTATTGCTGCCATTCTGGCGGCGCGGTGGTCGTCGTAGCGCCTGGCTACTACGGTCCCGCCGGCGTAAGAGGCCAGTCACGGCGGGTCGCCCGCCGAACTGTTCGCCGCGTTTCCCGCCGTCGCAGATGAACAAGTAGCCAAGATGGACCGTGGGAGGGAAGATACGATGACCCGTCAGCAAACAAAATCCCGACCGATGTCACTCGTTCGCAAGATCACGTTACTCGCAGTCGTAGCTTGGCCGCTTGCGGGACCGTCGCAGGCGCAGGACAGCGAGGCTGGGCGCGTCGACGAACAGGCGATGGCGGTTCTGCAGGGCATGTCGGATTACCTGTCGAAGGAGACGACTGTCTCATTTCGTGCGCGTACTTTTTTTGATGTCGTGCAGAAATCCGGAATTAAGATCAAAATGGCGCGAGAGGTCGAGTTGAACCTCAAGCGACCGGGCCACCTTTACGCGGACACTCTCGACGATGCCGGTGTCTCCGCCTCAATTTGGTACGATGGCTCCAAGCTCACCTTCTGGCGCCGCAGCACCAATGAATTTATGGCCCTTGAATTCGCGGGTGATACGAACAAGCTGCTGGATGAACTGACCGACAAGTATGAGTTCGAAATTCCACTCGCCGACCTCCTTTACTCGGACGTGAGCAAGGCGCTCGGCGAAAATATCATCTCCTCCGAGTATATTGGGTTGCGTACGGTTGATGGCGTCCAGTGCCACCAGATCTCGTTTGAGAGCGATGGCGCGGATTGGCAGCTCTGGGTCGAAGCAGACTCGACGCCCGTTCCCCGCCGCTTCGTCATTGACTACGTCACCGAAGAAAACAGGCCGCAGTTCATGGCTCAGCTGGATGCGTGGAGCCTCGGCGGCGAGCTCGAGGACTTCCGCTTCAAAGCCGTCGTTCCGGAAGGCGTCAAGCAACTGGAATTCGGCAAGGCACCTCCAGACGGCCAAGCGCAACAATAGTCCAGCACCACGCTATCCGACCCTTGGCCGACGATCGGATCGAACGACGTCAGTGCCCAGTGCCAGTCGAGCCGGCAATCACCTATCAAGTATGATGACGCGGCGGCGGTAGTTGCCATAGCGGCCTGAATCAAAACTGCGACATTTTCCGGCATCGTCTAGCCTGGGCGAGCATGCTCGCCCATTGGCGTAACTTTCTCCGTAGTACCTGTCGCCGTAGTACCTGTCGGCGTAGTATCTTCTGCCGTAATATCGGTCTTCGTAGTCGTAGCCCCCATAGTAGTTGTTGCTGTTGGCAATTGCGCTGCCGATTATCGCCCCTGCTATGAATGCGCCTCCCGGAAACCAGAATCCATTGTGCTCGCGAAAACCGTGGCGATGATGGCGAAAGCCACGGAAGTTCCGCCGCCATCTAACGCCGTCCCGAATCTGGATGATATGAGACTGGGCTGTCTGTGCCTTTAGGAGGAATACCGGCGTGGCGTTAGCCGGGAGACTGATTGGGAGCGCCAAAGTTGCGACCAAAGCGGTCGCGCATATGCCTGGAAGGAGCTGCATGATCGAGTCCTCGCTGTTGGCAATCTATGCTCGATACGGCGTGTATCCCCCTCATTTCCTGCAAACAGGTGCAAAGTACAACGTGTAAAGGACCCGCTCGACGGGCGAGTTCCTGGAGTTTTCGAATTTTCTTTGCAGCCGGTCAAAATCGGAATCTTCATATCGACGGTTGGCCGTCGTTTCTGATAGGCGGACATGCCTCTCTCACCGACGCGCCTAGGAGCGGATTGGTATTCGCCGGCACCTTGATGTTGATGTTGGCATCTCGGCTGCTTCCGTGTGCGCAACGATGTTTGAATGGCCGCTTTGTCGCACTGTACAGTCGTTGCCGCCGCTCAGGGAGAAGGTTGCGCTAAATGTCCGGTTTCGGGAAGAAAAATCGGTTCCGGAAGGTCGCGTTTGGGTCATGATCGTGAATTGACCCGGAGCAAGCGAGCTCCCGCTTTTGGTCGAAAATTGCCGATCAGGCAGCGGCAACGCCTACCGTGGATCCGTGTCCGAATAATGCACAGGGGCCGAGCTGACACCCGACAGGATTAGAACCTGTGACCTCTGCCCTTCGGGCCACGCTCTATCGGTTACGACTTGGCGGTCAGCTGGTGCCGCATGCGTTTCGAACGCGACCGCTCTTGGGATATGGGGGACGCGCTTCACTTCATCTCCCGGTCGCGCGCACGCCAAGCTGCGACATCATTCGCAGGAATGTCCGTTCTTCCAAAACCGGCTGAAAAACCGGCTGAATTCTCAAAAATAAGCCGGTGCCGCAGCCGGTTGATTGAAGGAAATTCCAATGATTTCAGCTATTTGGAATGGCGCGCCCGAAGAGATTCGAACTCCTGACCCCCCAGATTCGTAGTTTGGAGGTTCGGGAATTTTGGTGCACCCTCGACGAAATGTCGCAATGATGAATGCATGGCGCGACTCGGCTATTCTCCGTGCTCATGATTGATGACGACGAAATCGACGCGCGCGCTTCGCAGATGGGTGTCCACGTTGCCAATGTGGAACGGGACTATGTGTTCGGCTGGCTGCTGAAAGCGTTCTTCGAAAATCCCTATCTGGGCCGGCTGCTAGTCTTTAAAGGCGGCAACTGCATGCGCAAGGCATACTACCCAGAGACCCGATTTTCCGGCGATCTCGATTTCTCGGTACAAACCACGATTGAGCCCGAGCGATTCCAGCGAGAGATCAATGCCGCCTGCGCCAGCGCCCAAGATCAATGTGGGGTGACGTTCGATCTCGGGCGAACGAGTTTCGAACCGGACCGCATGATCGACGACCAGCGCCAATCATTCAAAGGGCGAGTGTACTTTCAGGACTTCTACGGTGAAGTAAGCGAGGTCCTGATCTCCGTCCGCCTCGACATGACGGAGTATGACCTAATCTATCTGCCGACGGTCACGCGCAAACTCATTCATCCGTATTCCGATCAGGATGCCTGTGTGGTCAATCTGCAGTGCATGTCGCTCGAAGAACTGGTGGCAAACAAGCTGAAGTGCCTCATCCAGCGACGGCACTCCTTCGACCTGTACGATCTGGTCTATGCGACGTTTTTCGACCGCACGATCGAGATCAACCGACAGCAGGTCATGAGAACGTTTCTGCAAAAGACCATCTTCGAGCGCAGTCCTGGCGCGGCGAAGGGGATTCTCTTGGGGCTGCCGATGGCTTTCTTCCGGGCCGCTTGGGACAGGTACGTTTCGCCCATCGCCGGACGATTCGATTTCGATCGTGCGGCCGAAGGCTTCAAGACGACGATAGAGGAGATTTTCAGTGGCGTCGGGACAGACACCTGGGGCCATCAGCCTTTCTATCCCGCCGAGTTCCGCAATCTCATCTTGGAAGCTGGCGCTGGTCGGAAATTGCTGCGCGTGGTCTATGACGGCTACGCGCGAGAAGTCGAGCCCTCGTCGGAATACTTTTACGTCTGGGATCTAACGGGTGGGTCAAGCCGACCGGGGATCAAGACATTTTTCCATCAGAAGATCACCAAGCTCGAATTGACAGACAAAACATTTGAACCGCGCTTTCCGATTGAACTATCGAAGGCGGGCGAGACAGCGCGGAAGGACTATTTCGGACAAGCGTTCTCGGCAAAACGCGCGGGCGCGGCCCGGCGCGTTAAACGCACTTCAACACGAGGTCTGCGCGGTTTTGGGAGCGCACCGTCCTACACCGTCGAGTGTCCATACTGCCAAAAGCGCTTCAAACGGGCGACGCCGACGACGGCGCTTAATCCGCATAAGGACGACAACGGCTATTCTTGTTCGGCCAGGACTGGCTACCTGGTCTGGTAGGGTGTGGAGACTAAGGTTGAGCAGGTATCCAACCCAGGTCCTCTTGCAACTGGCGCCGGTAAGGCGTCATGACCTGCAAAGGTGTTTTTCGGACATACTCTTCGGCGGCCGCGTGCTCGCCGCGTTCAACTAGGTCTTTGAAGTGCTTGAGCACGGCGGCGTATATCGGCACGACCTTAGGCCCGCCCTTCAATCCGGGCTTTAGATTCGTCCACACCACTCCATCAAGATTGTGAGCCGGAGCCCACACGGCAACGGCCTGTGCGCCAATCCCATTCGACGCACCATCAGTTTTCCGCCACCAGCCAATTGAATAGCGGATGTTATCCTCCTTGATCTCCTCGCGGAGGGCGAGGGCGTTTATAGCGGCGTCCAGACTGTCAGCCTTCAGCAGCCCCCATAGGGATGTCACCGTCTCTGGAACGTCGGCGATCACGAGCGTTATGCGTTTGCGACCCGATTCACGCGCAAATTCAATCGGCAACGCTGGGCCGTCCTTTTCCCACTCGCCCGACAGTGGCAAGTCTCCGGGATTCCAAACCAACGACCCCCAGCCCAAGCAAGCGATCCTCATCCTCTCCTCACCGCAATTCGAACACTGAGACCTCAATAGGTTCAGAAGCCACTGCCCTGTTCGCTGCAACAACCCCAGCATCCGAGAATCCAGTCAAACGGACCAAGCTGGAGTAGCGAGTAGCCTTCGGTCAGGGTAGGGGCAACGGTCCTGGCGATCGTAACAACGCTCCAGAGCACGATTTTACGACCTACATTTCGCCTGTTCGTGCTTACAAGGAGCTTACATTACTGGTCTGCAAGGCCATGTAAGCAAGAGGCGTCCCGAAGGACGCCTCTTAGTCGCTTGATTTTCTTGGAGAAAACTGGAGCGGGTGAAGCGATTCGAACGCTCGACCCCAACCTTGGCAAGGTTAGCGCACCCGCCGCGATTCGAACGCGGCGCCTTCGCCTTCGGAGGGCGACTCTCTATCCAGCTGAGCTACGGGTGCATCTTGCTTACGTTGTCTTACGCGGAATTTCCACGACTGTGAGGGACCGGATACCCTCGCGTAAGTCTCGCGACGGTGCCCCTGTGGCACTGGAAGTGCGCGCATCTTACCTGAATTGGGCTGTGGATTAATCGAATTGTTGGTAATTTTGTTGGTATCTAAGTCGAAAAACTTAGTCGAATCAAACAGATATGTGAGCACTTCCCGCTACCATCATCTCGATTTCGGTCCTCGTGCGATCCGGTTCCCTTGCTGGCGCAACAGCACTACCGATCAGCGTGCAAGTATGACTCCAGGCCGTCAACTGGCCGGCTGGGTGCGCCCGCACGACTAGGGCCGATCAAGTTCCGCACTCCCCGACTGGCCGGGTGTCCCGACCTGCTTTCGCGCCGATCTAGAGCATATCGTCGAGGGTCCAGTGATTGCCCCAGCGCGCATCTATTTCGTCGTCTATGTTCTGGTAGCGGATGTCCGTGGACAACCGAATTCGCCCTTCGGCGCTTTGATTCGTGGTAGACGCATGGATCATGTACGGACTGTGCAGGACCACATCGCCTGCCTCATAGTCGGCCACCAGCCAGCGCGTGTTGAAACGGTCGGCCATCTCCGGAAGGTCCTTGGAGACCCACCCACCCTCGGTCATGTTGCGATTGAACGCGCTGATGCGCTCCTGTGGCGTTAGTTCCGCGTTCTGACGGTTGAACTCGGCTTCCATGGCCGTTCCAATCGCATGAGAGTTCTCGAGATAGCATAGCCCTCCCATGTCGACGGGAATGTCGCCGATCGGGATCCAGGCCGTGACGATCCGGCTCGTGCCGCCGCGGAGGTAGACGAGATCGTAATGTGCGGGGGTGACCGCGCTGGTATTCGGCAATGTGAAGCGCATGATTTTGCGCTTGTGCAGATAGGACAGGCCCGACAGAAACTCGTCCATGAAGCCCGAGAGCGCCGGCTGTGCGCAAAATCCTTCGTAAGCAGCCGAACGAACTATGGACATCAAGCGCCTGTCCGCTTGCCTGCGATCTGCGCCCTCCGAGGCAGCAATCCCCGCTCGCGGATCGCTGCCGGACTGGAGCAACCCGGCCTCGGCAAGATGCGAGAATACCCATCCGCGGAACTCGATAACGTCGGCACGCTTCAAAAGCCCTTTAAGCAGGACGTGTCCCTGGGCTTCAAAGATAGCACGGGTTTCGCTCGCACCGATGGCCGGATTGGTCGGCGCAAGGTAGCCGAGCCGATTGGGCGCATTTGAGAGGAGCTTTCCGTTTGCTGCTAAATGGATGCCTGGCGCTCTATCCTTGCGGTGAGACGCGGAAGCAACGCTGGACATTTTCGGCACCCGAGCACGTGAACTCCTCCTCGACCATAACGAGTTCCGGTCGTTTGACCATAGTCTGGACATTCATGAGGATGAGCATCCAACGGCCGTTTGCGCGGAGTTATCCGGACCTGCATGGCCGATTTCCATCGTTTCACAATGTTGGTCTGCAGCGCCCGGCCATTCCTGAGCCGCAGACCGGCGGCTGCTGATAAGTGCCGCACCGGCGGGCAAACCTGAATCCAGGGCCCTGCCATCCCGGCACGCAGAAAGACCGTTGCCAGCCGTCGTGGGTTGGGAAAGAGTGTACTCATCGCTGATGAGGGGACTGCGATGACGATCGTGATCCTGGCGCTGCTGATCGGCGTCGTGGCCGGATTGCGGGCGATGACCGCGCCCGCCGCCGTAAGCTGGGCTGCCTATCTCGGCTGGCTGCCGCTCGAAACGAGTTGGGCCGCCTTTCTCGGCTACCGTTTTACACCCTGGATTTTCGCTGTCCTCGCCGTAGCCGAACTCGTCGCCGACCAGCTACCGGGCACGCCGAGCCGCAAGGTTCCGCTGCAGTTCGGCACGCGCATCGTCGCCGGCGCGTTTTGCAGCGCGGCGATCGGCACAGCCGGCGGCGCGCTTTTGGGCGGGCTGATCGCCGGCGCGATCGGAGCTGTTCTCGGCACGCTCGGCGGCTACGAGGCCCGCAAGCGGCTGGTCGCTGCGATCGGTGGCAAAGACCTGCCGATCGCGCTCCTCGAAGACGCCGTGGCGATCATCGGCGCATTTCTGATAGTATCGGCAGTCGCATGACCCAGAAATTCGACGCGATCATCATCGGCGCTGGCCAGGCGGGGCCTTCGCTGGCCGGCCGCCTCACCGCGTCCGGCATGACCGTCGCGATCGTCGAGCGCAAGTTCCTGGGCGGCACCTGCGTCAACACCGGCTGCATGCCGACCAAGGCGATGGTGGCCAGCGCCTATGCCGCCCATATCGCTCGCCGTGCCGCCGACTACGGCGTGACCCTCGGAGGCCCGGTGGGCGTCGACATGAAGGCGGTGAAGGCGCGCAAGGACAAGGTCACGCTCGACGCGCGCGGCAATCTCGAAACCTGGCTGGGCGGCATGGAAAGATGCACGCTCCTGCGCGGACATGCGCGATTTGAATCGCCGCGCGAGGTGCGCGTCGGCGACGATTTGCTCGAGGCGGACCGCATCTTCATCAATGTCGGCGGCAGGGCTTCCGTGCCGGAAATGCCGGGCGTCGACCGGATAAAATACCTCACCAACAGCTCGATGATGGATGTCGACTTCCTGCCCGCGCACCTGGTGGTGATCGGCGGCAGTTATGTCGGCCTCGAATTCGCGCAGATGTTCCGCCGTTTCGGCAGCGCGGTCACGGTGGTCGAGAAAGGTCCGCGCCTGATCGCGCGCGAGGACGAGGATATTTCCGCCGCGGTGAAGGATATTCTCGAGAAGGAAGGCATCGAGATCCGCCTCGATTCCGAATGCATCAGCTTCGAGCCCCGCGGCGAAGATATCTGCGTCGGGGTGGATTGCACTTCGGGCGACCGCACGGTGCTCGGCTCGCACGTGCTGCTGGCGGTCGGCCGGAAACCCAATACCGACGATCTCGGGCTGGACAAGGCAGGCGTCAAGACCGATAGCCGCGGCTATATCACGGTGGACGACGAGTTGCGCACCAGCGTTCCCGGCATCTGGGCGCTGGGCGACTGCAACGGCAAAGGCGCATTCACCCACACCTCCTACAACGAATTCGAGATCGTGGCGGCCAATCTGCTCGACGGCGACAAACGCCGCGTCAGCGACCGCCTGCCCGCCTACGCGCTCTATATCGACCCGCCGCTCGGCCGCGCCGGGATGAGCGAGGCCGAGGCGAGGAAGTCGGGGCGGAAACTCCTCGTCGGCACGCGCCCGATGACGCGGGTCGGCCGCGCCGTCGAGAAGGGCGAGACGCAGGGCTTCATGAAGATCGTCGCCGATGCCGACAGCAAGGAAATCCTCGGCGCCGCGATCCTGGGAACCGGCGGCGACGAGGCCATCCATTGCATATTGGACACGATGTACGCCAAGGCGCCCTACACGACGCTGCAGCGCGCGATGCACATCCACCCGACCGTCTCGGAGCTCATCCCGACCGTGCTCGGCGAAATGAAGCCGGCAGAGTGATGCGGTTGCCTGACCGCCGTCAGCCCTTGCCGTCGATCCAGCGGTCGTAGTCCGAAACGAGCAGGCGCAGCGGCGGCTCGTCTTCTTCGATGTTGGAGAAGCGGCCGATCGGATCGGCGAAGATGTTGTCGGTCAGGTCGTCATTGACCGTAGAGACCTCGCCGATCAGCACGTCGCCGCCCTCGCCCCAGAACGCGTGCCATACGCCCGGAAGCAGCGTGACGCTCTCGCCCGGATCGAGCTTCAGCAGGCCGCCAGCCGGCAGCTTGCGGATGACGCCGTCGGTCGGCACCACCACCTCGGCCTCGCGGTCGATACCGCCGTCGGCCGCCGGCATGAACAGTTCCAGCACCAGCTTTCCGCCGCCGCGGTTGATGATGTCCTCGGCCTTCACCACGTGCCGGTGCATCGGCGACAACTGGTCCTTGCGCGAGATCATGATCTTTTCGGCGTAGAGCATGCCCGTGCCGCGCGCCAGATCTTCGGCGCGCCCGTTGCGGACGGTGAAAAGGAACAGGCCGAGTTCGTCGAACTTGCCCTGGCCGTAGTCGGTGATGTCCCAGCCGAGGCGGGCGTCGACGATGCCTTCCGGCCTGCGCGACTTCAGTTCCTCCGGCGACCAATAGGCGAAGGGCGGCATGATGTAGCCGAAGGAGCGGATGAAGGCGTCGCCCTCGCGGATGATCTCGTTGATGCGGGAACGTTTCATCGGTTTCTCTCCCTGGTGGCTGTTTCGGCAATGCCTCTTAACGCCGCCAATGGCAAGACCCGTCGCGATGCCCGCCGGACCGCGCTCCGGGACCGCTGCAACCCTATGGTTAAATTTTTAATAATTTCCGGTTTTATGTCTGATTCGTCTGCGTTAGATTAGACCCGAATCAGCCGGTCCGTGGGGGGCTTGGCAACCACCAACAAGTCTGACGATCCCGGGTTTTTCCGGTGCAGGCGCGGCCGGTTTCGCGTGTTCCCCAAGGATTCGACCGATGGCGCGGTTTCTCCGCGCCTGGTGAAGTGTTTTCGTATCAGTTGATGCGTTTCGGGTTCGGCCGCCGGGCATGCCGGCGACCGGCTTTTATATCGATTCGGCAATGGGAATAATGACCAGCCTCGCAGCGCAGATCCCGGACCCGAAGCCGCTCGCCGTCAGGCTGGCTTCGCGGGGCGATCTGACCAGTTTCCTGATGGAGCTGACCAGCGAGATAAACGCCGACAGCTACATGCTCGTCGCCATCGTCCACGACCGCGATCGGAACGACGCGCGCATCGTCGCCTCCAACTGGATCTTCGACGCGATCGAGCTTGCCGGTCACCGACTTATCGCAAGCCTCGCCCAGAGCCCGCTCGCCGTTTCGCCGGGCATCAGGCCGCGCGGCATCGTCACCGCTGAAGCGCCCGCCCTGCCCAACGTGTTGAGCGCGGAAGAAGCAAAGCTGCTCGACGTGCTCGGTCATGGCGAGATTTTCGCGCTGAAGCTGAATGTCGGCCGCCAGCGCCTGTTCCTGATGTTCTCGGCTGCGGCTGCCGGCCGGATCGAGCCCTCCGACCTGATGCGCGCGCAGATGAAGTGCTGCTATGCCCTTTCGCAGGTGCCCGAGCTGCTGGCTGCGGCGGCGCTCCAAGATCCGCTCTCGGATCGCGAACGCGAATGCCTGTTCTGGGTTTCGGAAGGCAAGACGACCGACGAAGTGGCGGTAATCCTCGGCGTCTCGTCCAACACCGTCAACAGCTACATCACCCACGCCATCCAGAAGTTTTCCGCGCCCAACCGCGCGGCGGCGGTGGCGACCGCGATCAGGAGCGGCATCATTTGAAACCGGAAGAGGTCAAAAGCATCGCGCAGTCGCTGTTCGGCGAACACCGCAATCCGTTCGGCGCCTTCTCGCTGGGTTCGGAAACGCATCACGCCGTCACCATTCCCGACGCCGTGCGGCGCTGCCGCTGGATCGCCATCGACCTCAACGCATCCGCGTTCGGACTTTTCTTCGTCAGTCCTTCGATCGAGCGGGCGCGCCTGGTGCCGTGCTTCGATTCCGACTATCCGCAGGTGTCGGTCCCGACCAAATTCGTATCAGGCAGCAATGGCGAGGGCGTCGTCCGCCATGCGCGCATGTCGACGCTGCCCTGCTGGTGGAGCAGCGACGAGTTCGCAGCCTCCGCCGCCGCATTCGGGGCGCTGGATTGCGCGGTCAAAACCGCCGAACTCGTGCCGGGCACATCGGGCATCGCCTTTCCTGTCTATGCCGAACGCGGCCAGTGTGGCCTGGCCGTCTTCTACGGTCCGGAAATCGCCTTGCCGGCCGACCAGTTGCACGAGATCCACGCGCGCTGCTTTTCGCTGTTCAGCGCCGTCGCGCGCATCAGGCCGGGCGAATTCGGCAAGGCGCCGTCGATTTCGAAGCGCGAGCTGGAATGCCTGAAGCTGACCGCCAACGGCTACACCAGCGAGGACATCGCCCGGCTGCTCAAACTGTCGGTGCACACCGCCAACCAGTACCTCACCAACACCGCGCAGAAGCTGAACGCGGTGAACCGGATGCAGGCCGTGGCCAAGGCGCTGAGGATGGGACTGATCGAGTAAGGGCTTGTCTCCCGCTTGCAGAGAGGGTTCAACGTCAGACAAGTGCAAAACGACGGCGGTGTTTTTTAGGCTTGTAACAACCGTCACCGATCATAGGAACGTCCGAGTTGGATGGTGAGCGGAAGTCCGACGCGATCGTGCAGGACGACCGTAACGCGCGCCATAACCTGTCATTTGCAGTGCTTCTCCAAACCTGCCCTTCGCGCAACGGCCCAGGCCGACCCGTTGAAGACCTTGGGCGTTGCAGACTTGAACCTCCAAATCGAGGTCGGGAACCTGACCTTCAGCGCAAGAGCATTTCGGGAGTGCGCTCGCGTGAGGTCATTCACCACATCTGGCGGCGACCCGCAGATGCTTTTTCGTGTTATGATGGGCTTGCAACGCGCGTAATCTCGACCTCGGCAATACGGCAGAGGTTGAAAGCTATTGCCTTGGCACAGGAAGCTTTCGCCCCCAGCACTTGATCGCCTCCGAAACGCTGGGTGTGCTGCTTTCCCTGACTGACCCGGGGCGAGGAGGTTGTCCATGTCCACGAGTAGTGTTGACCGCCCGCTGCAGCCGGGCGACCGGGCACCGAATGTTGTGCTCAATGCGATCTCACGCGAAGGCAAGATCGCGCTCGATGATTTTCGAGGCCGTAGCCCGTTGTTGATCGGTTTGTTCCGAGGCCTGCACTGTCCGTTCTGCCGGCGCCATGTCGCGGCGATGGCGCAACTCAAGCCGGCCCTGCGTGAGAAAGGCGTCGAATGCCTGGCGGTGGTCAATACGCCGGTCGAGCGGGCGCGGCTCTATTTCCGTTACCACCCGGCGCCCGATCTTCTCGCGGCATCCGACCCAGAGCGGGCCTCGCACCGTGCTTTCGGCTTGCGCGAGGTCGGGATGGACACGGTCATGGCGATACGGATCCATCTCCCGGGCGAGTTGCCCGAGCCTATGGACGTCATGGCAATGGACGAGTTTCTTAACAAGAAGGAAGGATATGAGATTACGGAAGCCGATCAGCAGGCGATGGCTTCCGGCCAGGGGCAGCTTGTCGGTCAGTTCCTAATCGACCGGGCGGGCATCGTACGCTGGAACTTCACTGAAGTTCTGGAGGATGGCCTCAACACCTTCAGAGCGCTGAATCCCGAGGAATTGATGTCGGCAGCTTCCCAAGTTGCACATTAATAGGCCGCGCAAATGGGCCGCTGAAAACTCGCTCGACGGCCACCATCCTGTGGTGATTCTTTGGATTTAACCATCATCGAAATGCTCAGCGCGGGAGGCTAAGGTCTGCCCGTGGGCTCGTAGCGATTTCGATTCAACGGTCTGCGGACCCCCGAAGCTAGAGTGAGCAAGCCGCATAGGCGGGGCGACGTCCGCTCCCTGCCGCAATCACATCGTTCCGACAGGCGCGCATACGTAAGTTTCCACCCAACCTAGTCCTCCAACGGCTTCTTCCGCGTGCAGAGCGGTTAAAAGCACGGGTCGCCTCGATTGCGCCATTCGCGACATTCAGACCCCTTCTCAAGAGCTGCTCTTCGCGCAACGGCTCGAGTCGACCCGATTGCGACTTAGTACGCTCCTTGGCTGTGCGAATTGAGCTGATGCGCCGGCCGGCTTGATCGCGCCAGGAGCTGACTTAGGCGCAGGTGAAGGGTCCGCCTCCGAGACTGCTATACGGATTTCCGGCCGATAATACCGCTGATCATTTTCGCGCCACCTTTGTGCGCTGCACAATATTTATGCTTTTGGCTATTTGAGATGATCCTTGTTTGGACCGTCCGGGCTCGCAGCCGATCAGACGCTGGCTACTCTCGTCGCTGATTTCATTTAGTATTTTCTAATCCACCTGAACTGGCACGGTTCCTGCTTTGCAGTGATTGGGCCCATGGTCACGGAATAGACGTCCAATGGCGGGCGTCACAGGCAAAGCTGCCGATCAGGAATTCGCGATCCCGGATGAACGGACGCGGAGGCTGGCCGGCAGCTTTTTCTATTTTAACCCCGACACGCAATCGAAACCGCAGCCTCCCACTGCCCCCACCGGAGACACCGATGACGAAACGGATCGCAACTGCAACGACCTTACCGCAGGCCACTCGCCGCAACTTTCTTAAGCAAGCCGCCGCAACGGCCGCCCTGCTCGCAGCCGCACGCAAATTGCTTCCTTCCGGCGCCTACGCTGCCACTGCAATGCCGGAAGTCACCGCCGCCAAGCTCGGCTTCATCGCGCTCACCGATGCGGCGGCGCTGATCATTGCCAAGGAGAAGGGCCTGTTCGAGAAGCACGGCATGCCAGATGTCGAAGTGCTGAAGCAGGCCTCATGGGGCGCCACCCGCGACAATCTGGTGCTCGGCGGCGAGGCGAATGGCATCGACGGCGCGCATATCCTGACGCCGATGCCCTACCTCATGCATACCGGCAAGGTGACGCAGAACAATCAACCCCTTCCGATGAGCATCGTCGCCAGGCTGAATTATGACTGTCAGGCCATCTCCGTCGCACAGGAATATGCCGAGACAGGCGTTGGCCTCGATTCATCAAAGCTGAAGGAAGTCTTCGCCAAGAAAAAGGCCGAGGGCAAGGAGGTGAAGGCCGCCATGACCTTCCCCGGCGGCACGCACGACCTCTGGATCCGTTATTGGCTCGCCGCCGGCGGCATCGACCCGGACAAGGATGTTTCGACCATCGTTGTGCCGCCGCCGCAGATGGTAGCCAACATGAAGGTCGGCAACATGGATGTGTTCTGCGTCGGCGAACCGTGGAACGAGCAACTCGTCAACCAAGGCATCGGCTTCACCGCCGCCACCACAGGCGAACTCTGGAAGGGCCATCCGGAAAAGGCGCTCGGCCTGCGCGCCGAGTTCATCGAAAAGAACCCGAATGCGGTCAAGGCCATCCTCATGGCCGTCATGGAGGCCCAGCAATGGTGCGATGCCATGGAAAATAAGGAGGAAATGGCAGGCATTATCGGCAAACGGCAATGGATGAACGTGCCGACGGCGGACATCGTCGGCCGCCTCAAGGGCGACATCAACTACGGCAACGGCCGCACCGTCACCGGCACTGACCTCTACATGAAATTCTGGAAGGACGGCGCGTCCTATCCGTTCAAAAGCCACGACGCGTGGTTCCTTGCCGAGAACATCCGCTGGGGCAAATTCGCGCCCGATACGGACATCAAGGCGCTGGTCGATCAGGTGAACCGCGAGGATTTGTGGCGCGAGGCGGCCAAGGAACTGGGTGTCGCGGCGGCCGACATTCCCGCATCGCCGTCCCGCGGCATCGAGACCTTCTTCGACGGCAAGGTCTTCGATCCCGAAAACCCGTCGGCCTACCTCGATAGCCTGTCGATCAAGGTTTCGTCCTGACGCGTGTAATCAGGCTGGCGCCGCTTGCGGCGCCGGCCTGATACCGACCTGCCAAATGGAGCTTTCTGGATGTCCATCCAAGCCGTCAAGGAAACCGCAGTGAAGGCTTTCCCGCAGCCAGCCCGGCAATCCGAAGTCATTCCTTTCGCTCGCAAGGCGGCGAGCCGCTTCAATCCGGCGGCGATCGCGCGAAAGATAGCGAACACGCTGGTGCCGCCGGCGGTTGTCATCGTCGCGATCCTCGCGATCTGGCAAGTGGCGTGCTCGTCGCCGGACGCCAGTCTGCCGCCGCCGTCCCAGGTGTGGACTGAGGCCTACGACCTCATCGCCTATCCCTTCTTCGACTACGGCTCGCAGGATATCGGCCTTGCCTGGCGTGTGCTGACGTCGCTGCAGCGCGTCGCCATCGGCTTTGGCCTCGCCGCGGTCGTCGGCGTGGCGCTCGGCGCACTGGTCGGCCAGTCGGTCTGGGCGATGCGCGGCCTCGACCCGGTGTTCCAGATACTGCGCACGGTGCCACCGCTCGCCTGGCTGCCGCTGTCGCTGGCCGCCTTTCGCGATTCCAGCCCGTCGGCGATCTTTGTCATTTTCATCACGGCGATCTGGCCGGTGATCATCAACACCGCCGTCGGCGTCCGCAATATCCCCGATGACTACCGCAACATCGCGCGCATCCTCCGGCTCAACCAGGTCGAGTTCTTTGTGAAGATCATGGTGCCGGCCGCGGCGCCCTACATCTTCACCGGCTTGCGGATCGGCATCGGGCTGTCGTGGCTCGCCATCGTGGCAGCCGAGATGCTGACCGGCGGCGTCGGCATCGGCTTCTTCATCTGGGATGCCTGGAACTCCTCCCGGCTCCCCGACATCATCGTGGCGCTCATCTATATCGGCGTAACCGGCTTCGTGCTCGACCGCGTGGTCGCAACGGTCGGCGCTTTCGTCACGCGCGGCACGGCAGCGAGCTAAGGGACAGCATCATGAAAGCCTATTTGAAACTCGACCACATCGATAAGCATTTCGAGCGGGGCGGCCAGCGCACGGAAGTGCTCAAGGACATTTCGCTCAGCATACCCAAGGGCGAGTTCGTCTCGATCATCGGTCATTCCGGCTGCGGCAAGTCCACGCTTCTCAATCTGATCGCAGGACTGACGGATGTCTCGGCCGGTGCAGTGCTGCTGGAGGACAAGGAGGTCAACAGCCCCGGGCCGGATCGTGCGGTAGTGTTCCAGAATCACAGCCTGCTGCCGTGGCTCACCGTCTACGAGAACGTCAAACTCGGGGTGTCGAAGGTCTTCGGAAGCACGAAGACAAAAGCCGAGCGGCATGACTGGATCATGCGCAATCTCGACCTCGTGCAGATGGCACATGCGGTGGACAAGCGGCCCGCCGAAATCTCCGGCGGCATGAAGCAGCGTGTGGGCATTGCCCGCGCACTCGCCATGGAGCCGAAAATCCTGCTGCTCGACGAGCCCTTCGGCGCACTCGACGCGCTGACCCGCGCGCATCTCCAGGATGCGGTGATGGACATCCATGCCAGGCTTGGCAACACGATGATCATGATCACCCATGACGTCGACGAGGCGGTGCTGTTGTCCGACCGCATCGTGATGATGACCAATGGCCCGGCCGCCCGTGTCGGCGAGGTGCTGCCTGTTCCGCTGGAGCGGCCGCGCCAGCGCATCGGGCTGGCTTCCGACCGGACCTATCTCCGCTGCCGCGAGGCGGTCCTGAAGTTCCTCTACGAGCGACATCGGTTCGTGGAAGCCGCGGAGTAGCAGGCCAGGACCGAGAGACCTGTCATCATCGGCAACGGCATTGCTCCCGGCCGCATGCTAGAGCATCCTTTTGAAATGACCGCCGGACGGTATTTCGTCACGATCTTCGACGCCGAGCCCCTGGCCTATGCGGCCGTGGACCGGCGTTTCCTTCTCGTTCCGTACTTTGGGGGAAGTCGGGTGGTGTCACGTCGACCCTAATTCCAGCATGGTTCCCAATAATAGTGCGCCCCCGAACTCTTCAGCATTTCCCCATCATCTGCGTTTCGGAGGGTGAATATGCCCGATACCCTGAAACTGTCCTGCCACTGTGGAAACATCAAGCTTGAGGTGACCTCTCCGTTGGATGAGGTCTTCGATTGCAATTGCTCGATTTGTGTAAGAACCGGCTTCCTGCATTGGTACGTGCCGCCCGAGCAGGTCAAGCTCGTCAATTATAGCCGGCCCGTGAGCACTTATGCCTGGCGTTCCGTGACGGGCGGACAGCACTTCTGTCCCGTCTGCGGAATCGCGGTGTACCGCACTTCGACGCAGTACCCGCCGCCGCTCTCCGTAAACGCGCGCTGCATCGAGGACGTCGACATCAGCAAGTTGAACATCAGAAATCACGACGGCAAACATCTCTATCCGTGAGCGGGTTTAGGGAGATTTGCGGCGGTGGCTCCCAGATGCGATCTCTAAGGAAGGCCGGTTCGGTGCACGAAGCCGTCGCATATCGTACGAGGAGCTAAGGTCAGCTCGGGGTCGAAGGCAGCCCTTGTGGCGGTTCAGATGGCGCCGGCAGTCTTCCGAATGCGCGCCGCTTCCAGCGCCGCCTCCAGAAACGCCGTGTTGCGCTCGGGATCGGAATCGGGCGTGTCGAAAGCCACGTAGTTGACCTCGACCGAGGCGTGCAGCGCCGTCAGCGACAGCGCGAAATAGACGGTCGCGCCGCGCGGCCTGAGCTCGAGGTCGAGCACGATGCGCGGGTTCTCGGTCCAGCCGACATGCGCTTCGCCGCCATGGCCGAGCCGCAGCGTTTCCGGCATGAAGAACAGCTCCGCCGCGGAATCGACGATATCGGAAATGCAGGCGAAATGCTCCAGCCGGATGAAGGCGATGTAGTCGGCGACGTCGACGAGGCGAAGCTCGCTGACCACCTCCTCGATGGCCTTGGCGACGATGATCTCGCGGTTCGGTGCGTGCGGCTGTCGGTTCATCAGTTCGCTTTGCGCTTGTTACCGTAGACGATCCGCACGAGTTCCGCGATCGCCTGGTAGAATTGGGCAGGAATGACGCTATCGACCGAAACTTGCTTGTACATGGATCGGGCGAGCGCGACGTCCTCGAAGACCGGGATGTTGTGGGCCGCTGCGATTTCGCGGATCTTCAGCGCCACCAGATCCTGGCCCTTGGCCAGCACCACGGGCGCCGAATTTTCCTCGCGCACATATCTGAGCGCGATCGAGAAGTGGGTCGGGTTGGCGATGATCAGCGTAGCGCGCGGCACCGCCGTCATCATGCGGCGGCGGGCGCGATCGCGCGCCAGCGAGCGCAGGCGGCCCTTGACGATCGGATCGCCTTCCGACTGCTTCATCTCGTCCTTGACCTCCTGCCGGGTCATGCGCAGTTCCTGCCGCCAGTGGAAGCGCGACCACACGAAATCGAACGCGGCGATCACGCCCATCACGAAAACGATGGCGACAAGGATGTCGATGGCTATGTCGCGGATGACGAGGCCGAACGCCGCGGGCGGCGTCAACATGCCGGCGAGCAGCTGGCGGTGGCTTTCGCCGAGCGTGAAGATGAGAACGAGAACGACGAAGCCGAGCTTGCCCAGCGATTTCAGGAACTCGACAAAACCCTGGACGCCGAACAGGCGCTTCCATCCGGAGCCGAGCGAGATGCGCGATGCCTGTGGCCTGATGCGCTCGCCGACGAACTGCGGCATGTTCTGCAGCACCGAGGATCCGATGCCGGCCACCACCAGAAGCACCATCATGACGCCCAGCATCTTGGCGATCTGCATGATGACGCCGCTGTAGAGTTCGATCACATCGCGCTCGGTGTCCAGCGGCCAGGCCTCCGGCTTCTCCAGGAACATGGACAGGAACACGCCGAGTTCGTTGATGCTCTCGCCGGCGAAGAAAACCGCAAACACCAGAATGGCGACGAAGGAGGCGAGGATCGTCGTTTCCTTCGAACTGGGCGTCTTGCCCTTGTCGATGGTGTCGCGAATCTTCTTCTCGGTCGCTTCCTCGGTTTTGCTGTCCTTATCGGCGCTCTCAGACATCGGGAGATGATCCGTTCAGCGCGGTCAGGCCGCGGCGTCCTGGGCGGCTGCCGTCGGCAGCTCGAAAGCTCCCTCATGCGCCATGCGGATCGCCGTCGAGGCGACGGTGCGGCGCGCCTTGAGAATGTCGGGCATCGGAATGCCTTCCGACCCTTGCGACAGCTCGGCCTCGATCATGCGCCGCGAACGCGCGCCGATCGCCGACAGCACCGCCTCTGTCATGTCCGGCGGCGCGCCTCTCAGGCACAGCGTCACCAGTTCGGTCGACAGGCCGTCGAACAGCGCCACCCGCGCCTTCTGCGTCATCAGCACGATGTCGTCGAACGAGAACAGCCGCGCGCGCACGCCGTCGAGATCGGCCGCGCCGGATCTTTCCAGGTCCTCCATCACCTCGTCCATCTGCGACTTTTCCATCTCGTTGAGCACGCTGGCGACGCGGCTCTGGCCGGCGGAGGTGTCCTTGGTCGTGCTTTCCGAGAGAACCCGGCTGCGCAACTGGCCCTCGACGATCTTGATCGCGGTTTCCGGGATCGACGTCAGCGCCATCATCCGTTTGATGATCTCGCCGCGCAGATCCTTCTCGAGCGTAAGGAGCACATTGGCCGAAGCCTGCGGCGCGAGCTTGGAGAGGATCAGCGCCGAGGTCTGCGGGTGTTCGGCGGCTATGAATGCGCCGAGCCGCAGCGGATCGGCCTTTTCGAGCTGCGGCCATATCGGAGGCGACGGCTTGGCGGCGTTCGAAGGCTTGGCGTCGCCCTTGAGCGCCTGCACTTCTTCCGGCGACAGCGTCCCGTTCAGTATGTCGTCCATCTTGTCGGCGGAATCGAGCTGCCCCGCGCCCTCGGTGAACTCCGCCTCGAACTCCGCGACGATCCTTTCGAGATCGCCTTGCGGAATGGTGCGCAACAGCCTGGCGCCCTCGATCAGCGCCCGCAACTCCTCCTGCTTGAAGAATTTGAGCAGGCGGCTGGCCGACGGCTTGCCCATCGCCACCAGTATGGCGGCGGCTTTCTGCGCCCGTGTCAGGGTGGCCGGCGTCGTCGTCGTCACGCGTCGGACCTTTCGCGGCTGGCAAAAAGCGGAAGCCGGCGCATCAGGCGGGCTTTGCCGCGCTGATGATCTCGGTCAGGCGTATGCCGAAGCGCGACGGGTCGCTTTCGAGCACCGTGATCTCGCCGCGCGCGATCTTGCGGCCGTTGACCACGACATCGACCGGTTCACCGATGCGCCGGTTGAGCGCGACGGTGGAGCCCTTCTGCAGCGCCATCAGGTCGGAGACCTGCATTTCGGTGCTGCCCAGCACGATCTGGACGTCGACCGGTATGTTCATGATGACCCCGGAGTTGCGCATCGACGCTTCGTCGCCGCTCTCCGGCCGCTTCTGCTCGTCGTGCAGGACGCCTCGCAGTTCCTCGATCGCCCGGTTCAGTTGTTCTTCCGGCAGGTCCGGTTCGACTGCTGCGTTTGTCTGGGTCATCGATACTCTCCAATTCCTGGGCGTTGCCAGTCGACGCGGCGCGTCACCCCGTCATCAGCCCGTCGATAAATTCCTGCCCGGCATCGGATTGATGCCTTATCCGGACCGTGTAGTTCTGTCCGAGCTTGCCGAATTCGCACACGAACAGCGTCTTCTTGCGCGCCGAGAGCCGCGCCTCCGACTGCGCGCCCTCCTCCAGTTCGATCACCTGGCCGACGCGGAATGCGGCGAGATCGCCGAGCGTCATGCGGGCGAGCGGCATGGTCGCCTCCAGCGACACCGTCGAGCGCATGACCTCCTCGCTGAAGCGCTGGCGCCAGTCGGTAACGGCCGGGCCGCCGGCAGCGGCGTCCGACCCCGTTCGGTGCATCAGCACGCGCTGCGGCATCAGCAGGTGGAGAATTCCGGAGCTCGGACCGAGGGTGAACTTGAACTCCACCCGCACGGCCGGCCCGTCGCGCAGCACCTTGCCCTTGCGCTTTGCCCCCGCAAGGGCGGTCGGCAGCGGGAAGTGGATGTTGAGCGCGCGCGCGCCCCAGCCGTTCACGGAGGTCGCCACTTCCTGGCACATCATCGTCGCCACCTCGATCTCGGTCGGCGACAGTTCGCGCTCGATCGGAGCCGCCGGCATGTCGGGATCGCCGCCGAACAGGGCGCTGACCACGACCGCGATGGCGTCCGGATCGACCAGCATGACCAGTGCGTCCGACGACATCGGCGACGAGGCGATCGTCATCGCCTGGTTACCGGCGGCGTCGGGCTTCACGTCGCCGAGCCGCATCACGTCGATATTGCCGAGTTCGATGGTGAGCGGCGATGCCAGCATCGCATTGAGATTGTCGGAAAGGATCGGCAGCGCGCGCGCGCCGAGCCCGCGCGCCGCCTCGACGACATGCTGGGTCTCGCCCCTGTCGCCGACAAGGCGCTCCAGGATGAAGGCGCGTGTTTCAGCGGGACTGGCCGTACTCGCCATGATCACCCGATGCTCCGATTAGCCCGTGGCATGCGCTCAGGCCGCCTTCTTGGCGGCGTCGCCAGCGGCGGCGGCGGTGTTCATGGTGCTCTGCTCGACCGCGTCGATCGACGGCCGGTCGTAGGACGAGATGGTCTTGCGGCCGAATTCGATCGCCACCTGCGGCAGCGAGCCGTTCATGTAGGCGAGCAGCGTCTGCTTGACGATGACGTAGAGGCGATTGTTCTTGTCCCTGACGATCTTGATCTTAGTGGCGATCGGCCCCACCACCGCATAGGACAGGAAGATGCCGAGGAACGTACCGACGAGCGCCGCCCCAATCAGCGCTCCCAGGATCTCCGGCGACTGGTCGAGCGCGCCCATCGCCTTCACCACGCCGAGCACCGCCGCCACGATGCCGAGCGCCGGCAGGCCGTCTGCGACCGCGACCAGCGCATGGTAGGATTTCAGCTTGTCGGAGCGGATGGTGTGGATCTCCTCGTCCATCAGCGCCTCGATCTCGTGGCTGCGCGCGTTGCCGATGATGATCAGCCGGCAATAGTCGCAGATGAAATGCGTGAGATCGTACCGCTTGAGCACCGTCGGGAACGCCTGGAACACCGTCGATTCATTCGGATTGTCGATGTGCGCTTCGACCTCGCTGCGCGATTTGGTGCGCAACTCGCGCATCAGGCTGTGCAGCACGCCGAGCGTTTCGAGGTAGTCGCGCTCCTTTGGCGTCGCCTGGCGGAAGGCTTCCATGCAGGCTTTGCCGGTATCCTTCACAGTCGCCATCGGATTGGCGACAAGAAAGGTCCCGAACGCGGCGCCGCCGATAATGACGAATTCCCAAGGCTGCATGAGCACGTCTACGTGACCGCCCATGGCCATGAAGCCGCCAAGCACGCAGCCCATCGTCACCACTAGTCCGATCAGTATGCCCACAGTCAGTCCTTCCGCATTCCAACCTATCGGAAGGCAATACAGGCACTGCCTTGTGTGAGGCTTGAAAGGGACGGCGGCGGGGATTCAGTTTCGCGCAAGCATTGAAGCGTAGCTTTGCCGGATAGCTTTGGCCGGAGGCCTGCCCGTGGTCAGTACCTACATGAGCTACCAGCTCATCGCGAAAGATATCGAGAAGTCCCTCGACCGCATCGAAAACCAGCCGACGGTGGATCGCGAGACCAAGTACTACCTCGAGAACATCACCAAGGTGAAAACGATCGACGAGTTCGTCAAGAACGATCGCCTGTTTCGCTTTGCGATGAAGGCGCACGGGCTCGAAGACATGGCCTACGCCAAGGCCTTCATGGTCAAGGCTCTCAAGGAAGGCATCTCCAGCCCGGAGAGCTTTGCCAACAAGCTGACCGACAAGCGTTACGCCGAATTCGTCAAGAGCTTCAACTTCGCCGCGCATGGCGAACTGGCGACCACCTACAATCGCGCGCAGTCCGACGTGCCGAAGAACTTCATATACCAGACGGAGTTGACCACCGGTCAGGCCAACTACGCCCTGGTCGAGGAGGAGACCTCATATTTCCTCGAGAACATCGGCAATGTGAAGTCGGTGGACGACTTCATGGCCAATGAACGCCTGCTGCGATACGCACTCACTGCCAACGATCTCTATCTCGGCGACTACGCGACAGACGAGGACCCGACAGGTGCGGGCTATGTGCGCACCATGCTCGAAGGCGGTGTGACCGATCCGCAAAGTCCGGCCAACAAACTTGGCGACAAACGCTTCGCCAACTTTGTCGGCGCCTTCAACTTCCTCGAGTACGGCGCCGACACAACCTCCCGTCTGGCAGTGCAGATGGGCACGCCGCAGTCTTATATCAACGAATCCGAACTGGTGCTCTTCAAGGGAGTGCCGGAGACGCAGCGCGCGGAAGTCGCATACTTCGCCGCCAATATCGGCAAGATCACCACGCCAGGCCAATTGATCTCGGACAAGCGCCTGCTCACCTTCGCCCTGGCCGCTTATGGTCTCGACGCCAAGACCGAGCCTCCGGAGCGCGTCTTCCAGATGCTGACCGGTGGAGTCAGCGATCCGCAAAGTCCGGCCAATCAGCTTGCCGACAAGCGCTACGCCGCCTTTGTTTCGGCCTTCAACTTCGCCGAATACGGGTCCGCCGCCACGACACGCGATGAGGCGACCCAGGTCACGCCAAAGCGTTACCTGGAAGCACAGACGGATCCGGAAAGTGCGTACTTCCGCGCCAACATCTCCACCGTGAAATCGGTCGGCGACCTGCTGGGCAACGAACGGCTCATCACCTATGCCATGAAGGCGTACGGCCTCGACGCCAGGACAGAGTCCCGCGTTCTCGTCCGCGACATGCTGCTGGGAGGGATTACCGACCCGCAGAGCCTGGCCAATACATCGAGCGACAAACGCTGGGCCGCGTTCGTGTCGGTTTTTGACTTCGCCCAGCACGGCGCCGACGCGACATCGCGCGCCGCCGTCACCGACCAGACGCCGAAGCTCTATGTCGAGAATCTCGACCCGGAGACCGCCTATTTCCGGGCCAACATCGGCAAGGTGACGACTGTCGAGAACCTGCTCGCCGACGACCGGCTGCTCACCTATGCTATGGCCGCCTATGGCCTCGACGCTTCGACGCAGAGCAAGGATACGATCCGAAAGATGCTCGTGGGCGGCGTTGATAGCCCTACCAGTCCGGCAAACCTGCTCGTCGACAAGAGCTACGCACGTTTCGCCTCCGCGTTCGATTTCAAGACGCACGGCGCGAACACGACATCGCGCGCCGCCGTGCTCGAAGCCACGCCGACGCGCTATGACACCATGCGCGATCTTGGCCTCGTCAAATTGCCTGCCGCCTACGTCAAGGCGGAGACCGACTATTACAAGGCCAACGTCGGCAAGCTCACCTCGATCGATGACCTGATGGCCGACAAGCGGCTGTTGAACTACGCCTTGGCCTCCTATGGCTTCGATCCTGCTGACGAGAGCCCGGCAAAGATCCGCGAGCTGCTCGAGGGCGGCATCAAGGAAGAGGGTAGTCCCGCCAACAAGTCCGGCGACAGCCGCTGGGTCGCCTTCGTGTCGGCGTTCAATTTTGTCGAGCACGGAGAACAGGCAACCAGCTTCAGCCTCGCACTGAAGCCAACTGTCGACAAATATATGCGTCAGACGCTCGAGGAAAACGCCGGCGACACCAATGAAGGCGTGCGGCTGGCGCTCTATTTCGAACGCAAGGCGGAAACCCTCACATCCTTCTATGAAATCCTCGCCGACCCGGCGCTGGCACGGGTCGTGCGAACGGCCCTTTCCCTGCCGGATTCGTTCGCCTCTGCCAATATCGACAAGCAGGTGCAGCTGTTCGAGAGCAAGCTCAACATCGAGGATTTTTCCGATCCCAAGGAGTTGGGCAAGTTTCTTACCCGCTTCACCAGCCTGTGGGAGGTCGGCAACCCGACATCGAGCGCGCAGACCTCGCTCAGCGTGCTGTTCAGTCAGCCGGTCGAATACGGCATCTCGACCAACACTCTGTTCGCCATCCAGGCCATGAAACGCTGAGGTCCGGGCTATGCAGGATGGTCTCTACGTCGCCCTTTCCTCACAGATCGCGCTGGAACGCCGGCTGAATACGATCGCCGACAATGTCGCCAACGCCTCGACCATCGGGTTCCGGGCCACCGGCGTCAAGTTCGAGGACGTGGTGTCGGGGCTTGGTCAGGATGCCGTGTCTTTCGCCTCGGCCGGTGATACCTATCTGTCGGCCAAGTCCGGCTCGCTGCGCGAGACCGGCAACCCGTTCGACTTCGCTATTCAGGGCGAAGCCTGGTTCGGCATAGAGACCCCGGCTGGCACGGTCATGACGCGGGACGGCCGCTTCTCGATGCTCGACACCGGTCAATTGGTGACGATCGAAGGCTATCCGGTGCTCGACGCCGGCGGCGCGCCGCTGCAGCTCGATCCGCGCAACGGTCCGCCGCAATCGGGCGCCGACGGCGTTTTGCGGCAGGATGGCCAACTCGTCGGCGCGATCGGCCTGTTCGAGTTCGAACCCGGCCCGAATTTCACCCGCTTCGGCAATTCCGGCATCGTGCCGGCCGGCCAGCCCGAACCGGTAGTCGACCGCGTCGATATCGGCGTGGCGCAGGGCTTCCTCGAAGATTCCAACGTCAATCCGATGCTCGAAATGACGCGGCTGATCGCCGTGCAGCGCGCCTTCGAGAATATCGCCGCCGCGATGCGCAGCACCGAGCAGACATTCGGCAACGCCATCGAAACGCTCGGCTCCAAGGCCTGATGACTGCGCACCCGCCTGCCTTGATCGACCGGCCAGCCCACGACACTGCGCTGACGGCGCTGGAGCGCACCTGGCGGCGCTTTGCCGACGACCGCACGCTCATCCGGCGCGGCGGGCGCATTACCGAAGTGTCGCAGACACAGTACCGCGTACGCGGAATTTCCGACGCCGCCCGGCTGGGCGACATTGTCGAGCATCGCAGCCAAGCCGGCACGCGGCGCGGCGAAATCGTCCAGATCGGGCCGGAGGAAGTGCTGGTCGCCCCCTTCGAGCGATCGGCCGACGCCGGCGTGGGCGATGCCGTGTTCAACCGCGGCCCGTTTACCGTGACGCCTCATGCCTCGTGGCGTGGCCGCGCGGTCGATTCGCTCGGCCGGGCCATTGACGGTGGCGCGCCGCTGATTGCCGGCGAGCCACTGGATGCAGCGGAAGCGACGCCGCCATCGGCGCTCTCCCGCCAGCGCGTCGGCACCTCCTTCCTCACCGGCGTACGCGCCATCGACATCTTCACGCCAATCTGCTTCGGGCAGCGGCTCGGCATTTTCGCCGGTTCCGGCGTCGGCAAGTCGACGCTGCTCGCAATGCTCGCCGGAGCCGACGCTTTCGACACCGTCGTGGTGGCGCTGGTCGGCGAACGCGGCCGCGAAGTGCGCGAATTCCTGGAAGACACGGTCGGCGAAAAGAGCATGGCGAAGACCATCGCCGTGGTCGCGACCAGCGACGAAAGCGCCATGATGCGCAAGCGCGCGCCCGACACCGCTATGCGGGTCGCCGAGCATTTCCGCCAGCGCGGCGACCGCGTGCTTCTGGTGCTCGATTCCATCACCCGCTTCGCCCACGCGCTGCGCGAAGTGGCGATCGGGGCAGGCGAGCCGCCGATCGCGCGCGGCTATCCGGCGTCTGTCTTCACCGATCTGCCGAAGTTGCTGGAACGCGCAGGGCCGGGCCTCGACGGCTCCGGATCGATCACCGCCATCATCTCGGTGCTGGTCGACGGCGACGATCACAACGACCCGGTCGCGGATTCGGTTCGCGGCATTCTCGATGGCCATGTCGTGCTCGACCGCTCGATCGCCGAGCAGGGCCGCTATCCTCCGGTCAACCCGCTGTCCTCGATCTCGCGGCTGGCTTCCAAGGCGTGGAGCAACGAGCAGCGCGCGCTGGTGACGCGGCTGAAATCGATGATCTCCCGCTTCGAGGACACGCGCGACATCCGGCTGCTCGGAGCCTACCAGCCCGGAGCCGACGCCGAACTCGACATGGCCGTGCGCCAGGTTCCGCTGATCTATGAGGCGCTGACGCAAACGCCCGCCGACCGCCCCTCGCCCGACCCGTTCGCCGATCTCGCCCGCCATCTGAGAGCCAAGGACAAGCCCAATGCAGCTCAAGGAGATTGACAACGCCCTGCGCGGCAAGCTGCAGGCGCAGGCGGCGGCCGAAAAGCCAGCGCGGCGTTCGCTCATGCCCCGGCTGTTCGGCCGGCGCGCAGCCGTCGCGCCCGGACTGACGCCGCAATCGCGGGACCGCCGCGGCGACCTCGTCATCGCCGGACTGGGCATCGCGCTCGGCCTCGGCTGTGCGCTGTTTCCCTGGTACATCTTCTTCAACCAGGACAAGTTCGGTATTCGCGCGCTGAAATTCGAAGGCCAGGGCGAGCGCGAGACAGGCCCGATCTATCTCGGCTCGCAGCCCGACCGCGTCGGCGCGCCGATGACGGTCGAGGACATCCCGCCCATGAAGCTCGACCTGTTCGCGACAGGCACCCTGCCCGAAAACGATGGCGTGAGCGGAGGCGTGCCGGGCTTGAGCGAACAGCCTTTCCCGCCCGAAATCGCCGCCTTCCGCCTCGTTCACGTCGCCAATGGCCGCGCCATGATCGAGGACGATACCGGCCTCTGGGTGGTGCAGCGCGGCTCGCGCCTGCCCGACAACAGCCGCGTCGCCGGCATCGAGCAGCGCGACGGCAAATGGGTCCTCGTCACCAGCGCCGACAGGGTGATCGAACTTTCCAAGTAGCGGGAGTCCGGCGGCGGCTTGTCCAGGGTGGGTTGAGATTCGGTTAGGCCGAGCCGAAAATGGTGGATTTCGAGAACCAGAACGGAGCGTACATTCGGGTACGTGAGTACCGGAAGCGCAGAAAGCCGCCATTTGCAGGCCGGCATCACCTGAATATCAACACGCCCTAGCGCAAGGCCCGCGCAAGACTGGCTACCTATCGTGTGGAAATCTGCCCGGAGATTTCTATGCAGCCCGTCAACCTCTTTGATCTCGCCTCGCAGCAGTCGCAATGGCTGGCCGTGCGCCAGGCCGCGATCGCCGGCAACGTTGCCAATGTGAACACGCCGGGTTACGGCGCGTTCGATGTCGAGCCTTTCGAGAAAGTGCTCGACAACACGCGCGTGGCCCTGAGCGCCACTCACGAGGGACACCTCAGCGGCGGCGCGACCGAGGCCGGCTATGCCGTGCGGCAGGATGAGCAGGAGATCTCGGCCATGCCTTCCGGCAACACCGTGGTGCTCGAAAACGAACTGATGAAGGCCGGCGAGGTCAGCCGCTCCTTCGAGCTCAACACGGCGATCGTCAAGGCGTTTCACCGCATGATGATGACCGGCATAAGGAGCTGACGGTGGATCCGCTTTCGACAGCCCTGAAGGTTGCCGCCTCCGGCCTCGGCGCCCAGTCGGAGCGGCTGCGCGTCGTGTCGGAGAACCTCGCCAACGCTCAGTCGACCGGCGACACGCCGGGCGCGGAGCCCTATCGCCGCAAGACCATCACGTTCGCCGCCGAGCTTGACCGCGCCAGCGGCGGCTCCCTGGTCGACGTGACCGCGATCAACCGCGACCCGTCCGCCTTCCCCGTCGAATATTCGCCCGGCCACGAGGCCGCCGACGAGAACGGCTACGTCATGATGCCCAACGTCAACGTGCTGATCGAAATGGCCGACATGACCGAGGCGAACCGCTCCTATGAAGCCAATCTGCAGGTCATCAAGCAGGCGCGCTCGCTGATTTCGATGACCATCGACCTGATGAGGAGCCAGTAATGATAAGCGGCGTCGGCGCGGTCTTACCGCAGCTCCAGATCGGCAATACGAACGACGACGGCGGGCTCTTCCCGAATGCGCCGGCGGCAGACGCCGGCGCGTCATTCGCCGCGATGCTGACGCGCGCTGCCGGCGACGCGATCGGCACGCTCCAGCAGGCCGAGCAGGTTTCCGTCCAGGCATTGCAGGGCGAGGCCGATATACGCCAGGTGGTCGACGCGGTGATGAGCGCCGAGCAGTCGCTGCAGGCGGCGGTAGCGATCCGCGACAAGATCGTGACCGCCTATCTCGAAGTCAGCCGCATGGCGATCTGAGGAGAATGAGACCATGAAGGCACTCGCAATCGCCGCGACCGGCATGAACGCCCAGCAGACCAACCTGGAAGTGATCGCCAACAACATCGCCAACATCAACACCACCGGCTTCAAGCGGGCGCGGGCCGAGTTTTCCGACCTGCTCTACCAGGTCGACCGGCTGCAGGGCGTTCCCAACCGCGCCAATTCCAGCCTGGTGCCGGAAGGCGTGAGCATCGGCCTCGGCGTCAAGACCAGCGCGGTGCGCAACGTCCATGTCCAGGGCGGGCTGACCAGCACCGGCAACAAGTTCGACCTCGCGCTGACCGGCAATGGCTGGTTCCAGATCGAAGGCGCCGACGGCCAGACGCTCTACACCCGCGCCGGCTCGTTCAACACCAACGCCACCGGGCAGCTGGTAACGGTCGACGGCTTTCCGGTCCAGCCGGCGATCACGGTTCCGGTCGACGCGCTCGAGGTCATCGTCAACAAGACCGGACAGGTGTTCGCCCGCCTCGACGGCCAGGTCGAGCTGCAGGAACTCGGCCAGTTGACGCTGGCGAGCTTCGCCAACGAGGCCGGCCTCGCGCCGCTGGGCGACAATCTGTTCCAGGAAACGCCTGCATCGGGCGCCGCCAATATCGGCGTGCCCGGCGACCTCGGCTTCGCCACCATCCAGCAGGGCTACCTCGAAAACTCTAACGTCGATCCGGTCAAGGAAATCACCGAGCTGATCTCGGCGCAGCGCGCCTACGAGATGAACTCCAAGGTCATCCAGGCGGCCGACGAGATGGCGGCCGTCGTCTCCAAGAACATCAGGTAGGCAGATGTCGGCTCGGACGATGCGCGGTCTGGTTCAAGCGGCGGCGGCAGTGATGGCGCTGTGCTGCGCCTTGCCGGCGCTGGCACAGGAGACCGTGCTCATCCCCAACCGCGTCATCTACCCCGGCGAGACCGTCGCCGCCGAGGCGCTCAAGGAAGTCACGCTGAAACCCGGCAAGCAGGCGCCCGAAGCGGTTGCCGTTTCGCTAGCGGAGCTCGACGGCAAAGTCGCCAGGCGCACGCTCCTGCCCGGCCGCTACGTCCCGGTGAGTTCGCTGCGCGAGGCGTATCTTGTCGAGCAGGGCGCGGCCGTCGAGGTGGTCTTCGTTTCCGGCGTTCTGACGATCTCGGCGAGCGCGGTCACCCTTGAGCCCGGCTCCGCCGGCGATCTGGTCAAGGTCCGCAACATCGACAGCGGCAAGATTCTCTCCGGCACGGTCATGGCCGACGGATCGATCCGGATCGGCGCAATATGATCCGCCGGCTGCTCATTCTGGCTGTCGCGACAGCGTTCGGCGTTCAGGCCGCCCTGGCGGACGGACTGATCCGCAAGGACGGCTTGGGCGGAGCCGGTGCAAATGGCGACGGCCATTACGAGCAGCGCGACCTCTACCCCGGCCAGAACCTCGTTCCCTCGCGCATCAAGGACATCGCCCAGCTCCAGAGCGCCCGCGACAACCAGCTTGTCGGCTACGGCCTGGTGATCGGCCTGCAGGGCTCCGGCGACAGCCTGCGCAACTCGCCTTTCACCGAACAGTCGATCCGCGCCATGCTGGAAAATCTCGGCATCGCCAGCGAGGGCGGCCGGGCCCGCGCCAAGAATGTCGCGGCGGTGATCGTCACCGCCAATTTGCCGCCCTTCGTCCAGTCCGGCGCGCGCATCGATGTCAGCGTCTCGTCGCTCGGCGACGCGGTATCGCTCGGCGGCGGCGTGCTGGTGATGACGCCACTGAAGGCCGCCGACGGCGAAATCTACGCGGTCGCGCAGGGACCGGTGTTCATTTCCGGCTTCAACGCACAGGGCGAGGCCGAGCAGATCACGCAGGGCGTGCCAACTTCCGGCCGCGTGCCCAATGGCGCGATCATCGAACGCCAGGTCGAAGCCGCGTTCGGCGATGTCGGCACGCTGACCCTCCAGCTCCGCAATGCCGATTTCTCAACCGCGGTCAGGATCACCGACGCGATCAACGACTACGCGCTCGAGCGCTTCGGCAAGCGCGTGGCGCGAGAGCAGGATTCGCGCACCGTCATCATCCAGAAACCGCAAAAGATCTCCGCCGCCCGCTTCTACGCCGAGCTCGAAAACCTGGTCGTCGAATCCGACATGCCGGCGCGTGTCGTGGTCGACGAGCGGACCGGCACCATCGTCATCGGCAACGAGGTCCGTATCTCGCGCGTCGCAATCAGCCATGGCACGCTGACGGTCCGCATCACCGAGATGCCGAGGGTCGTCCAGCCCGAGCCATTCTCCCGGGGCCGCACCGAGGTCGAGCCATTCACCGCCATCGAAACGGACCAGCCGGACGGGCGCGTTGCCATTCTCGACGGCCCCAATCTCGAAACGCTGGTTTCCGGGCTGAACCGGCTCGGCGTCAAGCCCGACGGCATCATCGCCATCCTCCAGGGCATCAAATCCGCCGGCGCCCTGCAGGCCGAACTCGTACTTCAATAGGTGACGCGATGCCGGCCAAATTTCATCTCCTGACCCCGCCAAGGCGCATCGCCCGCAAGACGCTTGCCGCCGCAACGCTTGCCGCGCTGCTCGCCGCCGGCGGTCCCGCAGCAACCGAGACGGTACCGGCCGGCGTGCCCGCCGAGACCGACAGCGAGATCCAGCGCTTCTGCTCGAGCATTGCCGACGCCGCGCGCGACCGCCGCTATGCGCTCCAGAAGATGGAAATGGAGACGCTGCAGAAGGAAGTCGACAAGCGCATCGCGCTGCTCGAGGAGAAGCGCGTCGAATACGAAAGCTGGATGAAGCGGCGCGAGACTTTCCTGGCGCAGGCCGAAGACAACGTCGTCAAGATTTACTCCACGATGAAGCCGGACGCAGCCGCCGAGCGGCTCGCGCAGCTCGATGCGCACCTCGCCGCCGGCATTTTGATGAAGCTCGATTCGCGCCGCGCCGGCGTCATCCTGAACGAAATGGAAAGCAAGGCCGCGGCCGCGCTCACCGGCATCATGGCGATCGCTGCCCGAAGGGAAGATCCGACATGATCCGCAACCTCTTGCTGGCCATCGCCGCGGCGACACTCGCCGGCTGCGGCTCCAATCTAAAGGAGATCGGCCAGCCGCCGGCTCTGTCGGCGGTCGGCTCCGGCGTCGCCTCGGGAACCCAGTCGGTCTATCAGTATCCTGAAACGCCAGCCCAGCCGGTCAAGCGCTTTTCGCTTTGGGACGACCGCCAGAGCCGGCTCTTCACCGACCCTCGCGCACTGTCGCCCGGCGATCTCCTGACGGTCGAGATCGAGATCAACGACCGCGCGAAGTTCAAGAACGAATCGGATCGAAGCCGCATCTCCACCAAACGACTCGGCGGCGCTCTGGAATATGAATGGGATGGGATCGGCTCGGGCGGCAGCGCCGACGGCAGCATCAACTCCACAACGGCATCGGCCGGGACGGGCGAAACGACGCGATCGGAAACCATCGAGCTTTCCGTGGCGGCCATCGTCACCGAGGTGATGCCGAACGGCAATCTGATGATCAGCGGTTCACAGGAAGTCCGTGTCAATGCCGAGCTTCGCATCCTGACGATCGCCGGCATCGTGCGCCCGGTCGATATCGGGCCCAACAACACGATCTCTTACAAGCGCATCGCCGAGGCCCGCATTTCCTATGGCGGCCGGGGACGTCTGACCGAGGTGCAGCAGCCGCCTTACGGCCAGCAGTTCCTCGATCAAGTCCTTCCGTTTTAAAGCGAGCAGGCGATGGCAATCACCGATCAGGCTCCGACACCGCCGAAAAGCCCATCGCTGCTGGTGCAGATGGCGGTGCTGCTCGGCATGACCGCCGCAGCGATCGTCCTTGGCTGGGCCTCCGGCGTCTATCTCAACGGCAGCAGCGAACCGGCAGAGCCAGCGGCGCATGCAACCGAAGCCCACGGCGAAGCAGCCCCGGAAGGCGCGGAGGAGGCGAGGACCGTCGTCCCGCTCGCCTCCATCACCACCAATCTGGCCGCCCCCGAGCAGGTATGGATCCGCCTCGAGGCGTCGGTCGTGCTTGACGAGCCGCAGCCGCAGGAACTGATCGAGACAATCCATCAGGATCTGCTCGCCTATCTCCGCACGGTAAAGCTGCACCAGGTCGAGGGCGCCAGCGGCTTCCAGCATCTGAAGGCCGATTTGGAAGAGCGCGCGAAAATCCGCAGCGACGGCCACGTCAAGCAGTTCCTGATCAGGACTCTGCTGTTCGAATGAAAAAACTTCTCGCCACCCTAATCTGGCTCACGGCGTCGGCTTCGATTGCCGAGGCGCAGCAGCTCGACCTCGGCGCCATCGGCCAGGCCGACGGCACGACCGTCGGCTACATCATCCAGATGTTCGGCCTGCTGACCATCCTGTCGGTCGCGCCGGGCCTGCTCATCATGGTGACGAGCTTCACCCGCTTCGTCATCGCCTTCTCGATTCTAAGGGCCGGCATCGGGCTGCAGACGACGCCGGCAAATCTGATCCTGATCAGCCTGTCGCTGTTCATGACCTTCTACGTGATGGCGCCGACCTTCGACCAGGCATGGAACAACGGCGTCAGGCCGCTGATGGACAACGAAATCACCCAGGCCGAGGCCCTGGAGCGGATTTCAGACCCATTCCGGACGTTCATGGTCGCCCATGTGCGCGACAAGGATTTTGACCTCTTCGCCGACCTTGCGCGGGAGCGCGGCCAGACGGTTGCCGAGGAGACGGTGGATCTGCGCATTCTCGTTCCGGCCTTCATGATCTCCGAGATCAGGCGAGGCTTCGAGATCGGCTTCCTGATCGTCTTGCCCTTCCTCGTCATCGATCTGATCGTGGCGACCATCACCATGGCCATGGGCATGATGATGCTGCCGCCGACCGTGGTCTCGCTGCCGTTCAAGCTCCTGTTCTTCGTCCTGATCGACGGCTGGAACCTTTTGGTGGGATCGCTGGTGCGCTCCTTCACCTGAAGGCTCGCTTCAGGGCGCGAAATTACCTTTCATTAACCATGACGCTTAGCCCTTTCGAAGGGAGTGTCGGTCATTGTGCGGGCATGGCGGGTGGTCACGTCTCAGGCGACCATTGGCATGATGCCGCACCGTCATACCGGCCGATCCGGTATGCAAAAAAAGTTCCGTGTAAAAGGTACGAGTACCCATGGCCAGCATCATGACCAACGCTTCGGCGTTGACCGCTCTCCAGAGCTTGAACTCAACCAACAAACAACTCGAAACCACGCAGGCGCGCATCTCGACCGGCTACCGCGTCGCCGACGCTTCGGACAACGCCGCCTATTGGTCGATCGCCACCACGATGCGTTCGGACAACGCCGCGCTGTCGACCGTGCAGGATGCTCTCGGCCTCGGCGCTTCCAAGGTCGACACCGCCTACACCGGCATGAACAAGGCGATCGACACCGTCAACCAGATCAAGACCAAGCTGGTCGCGGCCAGTGGCTCGACGGATGCCGATAAGGCCAAGTATCAGATCGAGATCAAGGCCCTGCAGGACCAGCTCAAGGCCTATGCCGACGCCGCGACCTTCTCCGGCACCAACATGCTGTCGGTCACCACCGACGCCGCTGCAACCACGGCTACCGACGTCAAGGTCGTCTCCGCCTTCAACCGGACCGCTACCGGCGCGGCCTCGATCTCGACCATCGACATCAGTGTCGAGGGCATCAAGCTCTATGAAGCCGGCGCCAACGTGGGCGTCAACAAGGGCATCCTCGATTCCAACCGCACGTCGGCAGGCGTCGAGGGTACTGCTTCGGCCCCGACTCTGGGTGCTGTTGCGGCGGGTACCGACACCTACACCGTTTCGACGATGCAGCTGACCAACGGCACGCTTTTCGCCAGCGACACCCAGATCGGCGCCATGCTCGGCGTCGTCGAAAGCGCGCTGAAGGACATGACCACGGCCGCCACCAACCTCGGCGCCGCCAAGAGCCGCATCGACCTCCAGAAGACGTTCACGACCAGCCTGATGGACTCGATCGACCGCGGCGTCGGCCAGCTCGTCGATGCCGACATGAACAAGGAATCGACCCGCCTCCAGGCCCTGCAGGTTCAGCAGCAGCTCGGCATCCAGGCACTGTCGATCGCCAACGGCAACTCGCAGTCGATCCTGTCGCTCTTCCGCTAATCTCCGCCTCCCGGGTCGACCGGGAACCGTAACCACTTATGAATCGAGCCGCGCTTCCAGCGCGGCCCGATTTGCTTTTGTGAGCTGCCGTCGCTCCACAACAGGAGATTAACAGCCCCAACCCGCTTAACACAGCGTTAACCATAGCTCTGTATCTATTGTTAACCATACGCTATGGCGGAGGACCGTTCCGGTCCAAGGCATGACGCCGATCCGCCGGCCGGTCAGATCGGGCATGCGCCAGCATGCCAATTCAAAGGGGATGAGTTTCGTGGCAAGCATAATGACCAACGCCTCGGCACTGACGGCACTGCAGAGCCTGAGCGCCACCAACCGCGCGATGGAAACCACGCAGGCGCGCATTTCGACGGGCTACCGCGTCGCCGAGGCGAGCGACAACGCCGCCTACTGGTCAATCGCAACCACGATGCGCTCCGATAACTCCGCCCTCTCGACCGTGCAGGATGCGCTCGGTCTCGGCGCCTCCAAGGTCGACACCGCCTATACCGCCATGAACAAGGCGGTAGAAACTGTCAACGACATCAAGGTCAAAGTCGTCGCCGCCTATGGCGCCAGCCCGGCCGACAAGGAAAAGATCCAGACCGAAATTGCCGCCCTGCAGGTCCAGCTCAAGAGCTACGCCGATTCGGCCACCTTCAGCGGCTCGAACTGGATGTCGGTCAACGCCACCGTCGCCGGCGGGCACGCCGCGGCGGGCGTGCACAATGACGCGAAGATCGTTTCCTCCTTCAACCGCGATGCCTCTGGTACGGTAACGCTGGGCACGATCTCCATCAGTGTCCAGTCCATCAAGCTCTACGACGCCGGCGCCACCACGAACGAGACCAAGGGCATCCTCGAAGGTGTCCGGCTGGGCACCACCGGTGTGCGCGAAGACACCGCCCTCACGCCGGCCGCCAACGTCGCCATCGCCGCCACGGACGGTTATGCGGTCTCGACGCTGACCGTGAAGGGCTATTCGGACGCGCAGATCACCCAGATGCTGAAAGTCGTCGATATTGCCCTGGCGGAACTGACCACCGCAGCCACCCAGCTCGGCTCGGCCAAGAAGCAGGTCGACCTGCAGAAGCAGTTCACCACCAGCCTGATGGACTCGATCGATCGCGGCGTCGGACAGCTCGTCGACGCCGACATGAACAAGGAATCGACCCGCCTCCAGGCGCTGCAGGTGCAGCAGCAGCTCGGCATCCAGTCGCTGTCGATCGCCAACAGCAATTCGCAGAGCATCCTGGCCCTCTTCCAGAACTGACGCCGGCAAGGCTCGGGTTTTCATTCGAAACCGGGCCGCGCTCCTTCGGGACGCGGCCCGGTTTCATTTTCGCACAAGCTTCGCCGTCTAGTGTTCCTGCGGACCATCATGCGGGAGCGACCAATCCGTGCCGGAGCAGATCCAGAACATCGTTTCCAACCTGCAGAGCTTCGGCCCGCGCCGGCTGGCGATCATGGCCGGCGTGGCGGCGCTCGTCCTTGCCATCATCGGCGTCGCATCCGTCTATTTGAACCGCCCCGCCTACGAGACCCTCTATGTCGGGCTGGAGCGCTCCGACGTGAACCAGATCGGCCTGGTGCTCGGCGAGGCCGGCATCGGTTTCGACGTTGCCGCCGACGGCACGGCCGTGCTGGTCCCGGCCGGAAACACGGCCGCGGCGCGCATGCTGCTCGCCGAAAAGGGCCTGCCCACCAGCGCCAATGCCGGCTACGAACTGTTCGACAATGTCGGCTCGCTCGGCCTCACCTCGTTCATGCAGCAGGTGACTCGGGTGCGCGCGCTGGAAGGCGAGATCGCCCGCACCATTCAGTCGATCAACGGCATCAAGGCGGCGCGCGTCCATCTGGTCATGTCCGAGCGCGCTAATTTCCGCCGCGACGAGCAGCAGCCTTCCGCCTCGGTCATCATCCGCGCCTCGGGCGTCGACGCGGTCAAGAGCGCCATGTCGATCCGCTATCTGGTCGCGGCGGCCGTTCCCGGCCTCGACGCCAGCAAGGTGACGGTGCTCGATTCCTCCGGCACGCTGCTGGCTGCCGGCGACGATCCCAACAACAACGCCAGCCGCTCCTTCGGCGTAGAGCGAACGGTCGAGACGCAGATCGAGGAAAACATCCGCCGCGCGCTGACCCCCTATCTCGGCCCGGAGAATTTCCGCGCCAGCGTCAGGGCCGAGGTCAACACCGACACCAGGCAGACCGAGGAGACCATCTTCGACCCTGAATCACGGGTCGAGCGTTCGGTCCAGATCGTCCGCGCCAACGAGAACGCAAACCGCCAGTCCGCCGCCGCTCCGGCAACCGTCGAGCAGAACCTGCCCGAGGCCGTGGACGCGCCGGCGGAGGGCGGCCCGCAATCTTCCGAGCAGAGCGAGCGCAAGGAGGAAACCACCAATTACGAAATGAACTCCAAGCGTATCGCCACGGTCAGCAACGGCTATACCGTCACCAAGATGTCGATCGCCGTGGTCGTCAACCAGCAGCGCCTCGCCGCCATTCTCGGCAAGGACGCGACACCCGAGCTGGTTGCGGCGCGCATCGAGGAAATCCGCAAGGTGGTCGCCTCCGCGACGGGAATGAACGAGGCGCGCGGCGACGTCATCAATGTCTCGTCGGTGGAATTCATCGACGGCCTCGACGGCGTCGAGATCGCCGAACCCGGCCTGCTCGACAAGGCCGGCCAGCATGTCGGCACCATGATCAACGCAAGCGCCTTCGTGGTCGTCGTCTTCCTCGTCATCTTCTTCGGGCTGCGGCCCCTCGCGGCCTCACTCGGCAAACCCGCGCCGGCGGCGATCGCCGGGCCGAGCTTCGAGGCGGTGCAGCGGTCCCTGCCCCTGCCGGATGCCGAGCAAGCGGCCCAGGCTGCATCGGCGGGCGCCCTGCCCGGCGCGCGCGCGCAAAATCCGCTCGACGATCTTCGCCAAAAGATACGGCCGGCGCCGCAGGAGCGCCTTGCCCGCATGGTCGATCTGAATGAGGAGCGCACCGCCCAGATACTGCGCAAATGGGCACATCAGGAGGCGGCAGGCTGATGGCCGCGCTGGCGCTCTTCGACGTTCTCACCGATTTCGGCAAGCGCCCGAACCGGGCCGCCGCGCCTTCTGAGCCGCCACGATCGGATGCGCCGAGTGGATTTTCCGCTCCAGCGGCGCCCCCGCCAAGCCTCTCCGAGACAATCGCCGCGGAAATCGCGCGCGCCGAACTTGCCCTCGAACAGCGGCTTTCGCTGGCGCATGAAGCGGCGCTCGAGGCCGAGCGCCAGGCGCATGCCGCCGAGATCGAGGCGCTTATGCACCGTTTCGGTGAGGAAGCGGGCCACACGATCGCGGCGCGGGTAGCCGAAATGGAAGGCCGCGTCGCCGATCTCACGACATCCGCCGCGGCGCGCATATTGGGCGGATTGCTGACCGACGACCTGTGCAAGCGCTCGCTGGACAGCCTCGCCCGCTCGATCCGCGCCGCGATCGGCGACGCCGAGGCGGTGCGCATCCAGGTGCGCGGCCCGCAATCGCTGTTCGAGACGTTGCAGCAGGCGCTCGGCGACCGCGCCGGCAGCTTCGACTTCGTCGAGGCGCCGGGCCTCGACCTGACCGTCTCCATCGACGGCAATCTGTTCGAGACCCGGCTGTCGGAATGGTCCGGCGCCGTGCAGGAGATCCTGTCTTGAGTTCAGTGGAAATAGGCGACGTCAAGCACGAGATCGTCATCGTCCGGCGCATGCACAGCGACGACGAGGACGCCCATCACGGTGGCGTCTGGAAGATCGCCTTCGCCGATTTCATGACCGCGATGATGTGCTTCTTCCTGGTGATGTGGCTGATCAACGCCTCCAACGAGCAGATCCGGGCATCGGTCGCCAGCTATTTCAATCCCGTGAAGCTGATCGACCGCAACTCCAGCCGCAAGGGCTTGGAGGACATCGGCGACGGCCCGCATTTTTCCGGCAACGCACCCGAGAGCCCGGAAGTATCCGCCGAGAAGGCCGGCAATGGCGGGAAGGCGACCGCCGGGCAGAACGATAAGCTCCACTCGGCCAAGGACGAGAACGAAGCCGCCGCCCACTCCGACCAGAATCTCTTCGCCGATCCCTATGCCGTGCTGGCCGAGATCGCCACCAATACCGATGCCAGGCAGAACATCAGCAGCAAGGGCGATGGCGGCGCAGAGGAGGCTGGGCCGGCGACCGGCGCCTCGGGGGGCGAATCCTACCGCGATCCGTTCGCGCCCGATTTCTGGTCGCAGCAGATGGCGACCCCCGCCCCCGCCGATGCCAGCGCCGAGCGGCCCGAGAAGAAGGGCGAAGCCGAAGCGGACGTTCCCGCAGCCGAGTTGACCGCGCCGAGCGTCAACGCCCCTTCTGCCCGCGATGGAGCCAACGACAATTCGGCCGAAGCCCTGCGCGAGCAGGCGAAGCCGAACCCGGTCGAAGCTCTGCTCGACGCGGCCAAACCTGAATCTGCCGAGGGCGCGCCGACCAAAGCCGCGCTGGAGGCGGCCGAGCAGATAAGGCAGGAGCTTGCGGCAGCCTTCGAACCCGGCGACCCCTTGCTGGAAGGCATTTCCGTCACCGCCACCGACGAAGGCATCGTGATTTCGGTCACTGACCAGCTCGATTTCGGCATGTTCGAGATCGGCTCGGCCGTGCCCCGGCGAGAGCTGGTGCTGGCTATGGAAAAGATCGGCAAGGCGATCAGCGCGCAGAAGGGTACGCTTGTCATCAGCGGCCACACCGACGCCAGGCCGTTCAAGGGCGAGGCCTATGACAATTGGCGGCTCTCCACGGCCCGCGCTCACTCCGCCTACTACATGCTCGTGCGCGGAGGTCTGGACGAGCAGCGGATCAAGGAAGTCGCGGGCTTCGCCGACCGCAAGCTGAAGGAATCCCGCGAACCGATGGCGGCCGCGAACCGTCGCATCGAGATCCTGCTGGAAAACGGCGAATGAGGATTGCGGCTGCACTCCGCGGCGCTGTCGGGCTTGCGCTTGCCGTGGGCTTGCAGCCCGCGGACGCGCTTGCGGCCGGTGGCAGCGATTTGCAGCCGTTCCAGATGGTCCGATCGCTTCAACTCGTGCAGGACCGCATCGCAGACGGCGATCACGCCGCCCTGCCCATGCAGCGCAAGCTGCTCGAGATGATCGACGCCAAACTGCGCGAAGGCGACCGCGAGCAGCTCGGCGATCCGCGCAATTTCCGGGCCATGCTCGTCTACGCCATGAGCGGCGGCAATCCGGCCACGATCGAGGCGGTGATGGCTCGGCTCGACCTCGACGATACGGAAAAAGGTATCGGCGCCGGCGTGCTGAACTATCTGACCGGCCGCCCGAAGGCAGCCCAGGCGGCGCTCGCGTCGGTCGACCCCATGCAGGCGCCGGCCGAACTCGGCGCGTTCGTGGCGCTGGTGAAGGGATCTCTGGTCGCGCTGGAGCATCCCAAGCCGGCGCTGGCGCTGTTCGATCAGGCTCGCCTGCTGGGGCCGGGCACGCTGGTCGAGGAAGCGGCCCTTCGCCGGACGGTCGGCATTTGCGGCACGATCGGCGACCCGGAGCGCTTCCTGGCTGCTTCGGCCCAATATGTCCGGGGTTATCTCCGCTCGCCCTATGCGAGCCAGTTCGCCGATTCGTTCGTGTCCGGCGTCGTCGCGCTCCATGCCTCGATCGATCTCGAACGGGTCGAAAGGATCGTGGCAATGATGGACCCGGAACAACAGCAGGTCATCTACCTGCGCGTCGCGCGCCGCGCCGCCATCGACGGACGCAGGGAACTCTCGACCTTTGCCTCGGAGAAAGCCGAACGCAAGACCCCCGGCAGACGGCAGGAGGAGGACCCCCGCGCCCTGCTCTATTCCAGCCTCGCCTCGATAACGTCGGTCTCTATCGAGGAGGTGCAGGCCAAGATCGAACGGATCGACCGGGCGAGATTGTCGCCGGGCGACCGGAGGCTTCTCGACGCGGTGCGCGCGGTCGCGGCGGAAGTCATTGCCGAGCCTCCCGCTCCCAATCCCAAGGTCGTCATGCTGCCGGCCGGGGAAGCTGACTCGCCGGCCGTCGTGCCGGTCGCAGGCGCCGATCCCGCTCGTGCTGGCGGCGTACTGGTGGCAGCGCCGCAGCCCACCCCCGCCATAGGCAAGACCGGCGAGGCTACCTCGCCCGAGGATCCGGCCAATGTGCTGGTTACGGAAACGCGCAAGAAACTCGACGCGATCGACAAACTTCTTGGGGAAGCCGCCAAATGACCTCCAGCGTCAAGCAAGCCGGGGCGGCGCTGCCGGAGCGGGCGAAAGCCGACGCGCCGCGCCAGAACGGCAAGGACGGTGAGACCGGCTTTGCCGAGGCGGTGAAGTTCGGAGCGCCCGGCAAACAGACGCGCCCTTCCATCACGGAGGCAGCCGACGATTTGCGCCGGCCCCGTTTGAACGTCGCGTTCAATGCCCCGGACCGGACCGCTGGCGAACCGTATGCAGCCGGAGCAACCGACGCACGTCGCCAGTGGGAACTCCCTGTCGGCCACAGGGACGCCGATGGCCGTATAGATCCCAAATTAGAGTCTGCGGAACAACAGGAAGCTCCGGAAGAGCGAACCGCGACCGCATCGGAAACGATGCCGATCGCGTTCAGGCCGCCGCTTCCGCCGATGGTTTTGCTGGGTTTTGGCCGGCCAGAGGCTGGCGCGGCATCCGATGGCGATCTTACTTCGCCAACCGCACCTGCTTTCTTGCAGGCAGGCACCGCATCGCCGCCGCCCAGCGACCCGAACAAACCAGGTGCCGTGCCGGTCAAAGCTGCGACGGTCGCGCAACTCGCGGCTGAACGGTGGACGAAGGCCGCCGGCAAGGAAGGCGAAACCAAGCCTGTACAAGCCTCGCTCGGAGATCTCGCCATCAAGCCGCCGGCCGGGGCTCACTCCGGCGCCGCCTCGACCAACGAGACCACCAAGCCGGCAGCTGCCGAATCCGCCACACGCCTGGACATCACCACCGCAAGCACCACGAACGCCCGTGATTCGTTACGCGAAAATGCTCCTGATGCACCCATTCAGCCCGGTCGCGTCACTGTCCTTGCCCAGCAGAACATCCCCGCGCCCGCGGTCCCGGCAACGACGGCCGCTCCCCTTTTGACGGCGATCGCCGCGGACGGATCGTGGCGGGAACTTGCCGCCACGGCCGATCTGCGCTTGTCGGCGGATCAGAACGCCGTCGCTTCGACGCACTCCCTCAAGGTTCAGTTGCATCCGGCGGAGCTCGGAGTGGTCACCGCCAGCCTGCGTTTTGCGGGAGACCAGCTGACGATCGAATTGCAGGTTGAATCGATCGAGGCGCAGCAGCGTCTGAGCGCCGATTCCGACGCCATCGTGAAATCGCTGCGCGCGCTCGGATTGGAAGTCGACCGCGTCACCATCCAGCAATCAGCAGTTGTACCGGCGCCGAATACCCGAGCCGATACAAACGCAGGACAGAACGGTCAGCAGGCGTCGGACCGGCAATCTTTCAATGCGGCGAATTCCGGCGGCGGCAACGGCCAGGCCGGCGGCCAGCAATCCGGAAGGAGCACCAGCAATGGCGCGCAAGCCTCTCAGAACGTCGCATCCGGCGGTGTGGATCGGACTGGCGGCGGCCTTTACATCTAGTGTCGTCGGCACGCGGCCGGTGGCCGCTCAGAATCCCTGCGAACCCGAAATCCTGCGCGCCGCCGACCGCTACGGCGTCCCCGCCGGCATCCTCTATGCCGTTGGCCTGACTGAGACCGGACGGAAAGGCAGCCTGCAGCCCAACGCCTTGAACATAGAAGGAAAAGCCGTGTTCCCCGCTAGCGCCGGTGACGCCGTTGTGACCTTCGAAAGCGCTCGCAGGGGCGGTGCCAAGCTGATCGATCTCGGCTGCATGCAGATCAACCATCATTATCATTCGGAGAATTTCCGCAGCGTCGAGGAGATGCTCGATCCCCGCCGCAACGTCGATTATGCGGCGCGATTTCTGGCGCGGCTGCATCAGCGCCACCAGACCTGGTCGATGGCGGTAGCCCGCTATCACGCCGGCCCCGACAACGACCCGGCGCAGAAGCGCTATGTCTGCCGCGTCATCGCCAACATGGTCGCGACCGGCTTCGGCAAGTGGACCGAAAACGCCAGAACATTCTGCAACCGGTAGGCGCAATGCAGCGCCTGACCTGCAACCACGCCGGTTCTCGCCCGGAAACTTCCCGCGCAACCCTGGCTGCTCCAGACTCCCAAGAAACTAGCTACAAGAAATGACGGTTGTTCAGGAATAACGTCAACCGCTACCCCTTTCCTCACTGAAATTGCAGATGATTCGGAGGGCGGGCCGATGATCGTTATCGTGGACGAGCGAAAGCTCGTCACTGAGGGATACAACTCACTTTTCGACCGAGAAGGCGTCGCAAGCGCAGGCTTCGCGTCGGGCGAATTCGACGAATGGGTCGAAAGCGCAGCCGACGAGGACGTCAAATCAGTGCGGGCGTTTTTGATCGGAGATTGTGGCGAAGATACGGTCTCTCCGCGCAAAATTCGTGGCAGGACCGGCGCGCCGGTCATTGCGCTCAGCGAACACCACTCGCTCGAGAACACGCTCAGGCTCTTTGAATCCGGCGTCGACGATGTGATCCGCAAGCCGGTGCACATCCGCGAGATCCTGGCGCGCATATCGGCGATCCGCCGCCGCGTCCAGGAAGAGGCGAGCTTCACCGAAATTGGCGCGATGCGCATTTTCCTCGACGGCCGCGACCCGGAAATCGCCGGGCAACCGCTGCCCCTGCCGCGCCGCGAGCGCCGCATCCTCGAATACCTGGCGAGCAATCGCGGCCGCCGCGTCACCAAGACCCAGGTGTTCAATGCCATCTACGGCATCTTCGACGAAGAGGTCGAGGAGAACGTCGTCGAGAGCCACATCAGCAAGCTTCGCAAGAAGCTGCGCGAGAAGCTCGGCTTCGATCCTATCGATTCGAAACGCTTCCTCGGCTATCGGCTGGTCGGCTGATGGCCGGCTTCGGCGGGCTGCTAACCGCCAGCCTCGCGCAAGTCAAAAGCGCTAGTGTTGCGACCTGCGGCCTGGAAATCGAGGAGATGGTTCGATGAGCCTTTACGGAATGATGCGCACCGGCGTTTCGGGCATGAACGCCCAGGCCAACCGGCTCTCTGCCGTCGCCGACAACATCGCTAATTCGAGCACGACCGGCTACAAGCGCGCCACCACCGAATTCGCCTCGCTGGTGCTGCCCAGCACCAACGGCAACTACGCCTCCGGCGGCGTCACCACCTCGATCCGCAATTCGATCAGCCAGCAGGGCGACCTTAAATTCACCACGTCGGGCAGCGACCTGGCGATCAGCGGCGCCGGCTTCTTCGTCGTCCAGGGTGCCGACGGCACGCCGGTGCTGACCCGGGCCGGCTCCTTCGTCCCCGACGGCCAGGGCCGGCTAGTCAATGCCGCCGGCTATCAGCTCCTCGGCTACAGCTTCGCCAACGGCGAGCCGAGCGCTGCCGCAAACGGCTTCGGCGGTCTGGAACCGGTGACGCTCGCCCAGAACGAGCTCATCGCCACGCCGACCACCACCGGCGTCTTCACCGCCAACCTGCCGGCCGGCGCCGACATCGTTCCGGCCGCCAACCGTCCGTCGGCCAATGCGGCGACCGCCACCTACTCGGCCAAGTCCTCGCTGATGACCTACGACAATCTCGGCGGCGAGGTCCTGCTCGACGTGTACTTCACAAAGACCGGCGCAAACACCTGGGAAGTCGCGGTCTACAACCAGGCGAACGCCGCTCCCAACACCTCATTCCCCTATACCGCGCCGGCGCTGGCCACCCGGACGCTGAACTTCAGCGCGACGGACGGCAAGCTCACGGCAGCCAGCGCCTCCGACATCGCCATCGCTATCCCCGGCGGCCTGTCGCTCGATCTGGATCTCGCCAAGATGACGCAACTGGCGGAGACGTACACCCTGCTCGACGCCAAGGTGAACGGCAATGCGCCGAGCGCCATCGAGGGCATCGAAATCAGCCAGGACGGCACCGTCTTTGCAAATTACGAAAACGGCTCGTCGCGGGCGCTCTACCGCATTCCGCTCGCCAGCGTCCCAAGCCCAGACCAACTGACCGTGCTGACGGGCAACGTCTTTACCGAAGGTCCGGAATCCGGCGCGGTGCAGATCGGCTTCGCCAACGAGGCTGGGCGCGGCAGCGTGATGTCGGGCGCGCTGGAAAACGCCAACGTCGACGTCGCCGAAGAACTGACCAACATGATCGAGTCGCAGCGCAGCTACACCGCCAACTCGAAGGTGTTCCAGACCGGCGCCGACCTCATGGACATCCTGGTTAACCTGAAGAGGTAAGCCGCAAGGCGAGAGCCTGATTGAGATAAAGCATGTCGCTGTCCACCGCACTAAGCATCGCACAACAGTCAATTCTGAATACCGGACGTCAGACAAGCGTCGTTTCTCGCAATGTCCTGGACAGCCAGAACCCTGATTACACGCGCCGCTCGGCCGTGGTGTCGAGTTCGGCGCCTGGCGCCCGCGTCGTCGAGATCCACCGCGCGACCAACGAGCAGCTCTTCCGCCAGAACCTTTCCGCCCAGTCCGCCTGGAGCGGACAGGGCGCACTCTACTACGGCATGGAGCAGCTTGGCCTGGCGGTGAACGGCGTCGACAACGCCACCTCGCCCGCAAACGCGATTGGCGAGTTGCAGAAGGCGCTGCAGCTCTACTCTGGCACGCCGTCGAACGGCAATCTCGCGGCGAACGCGATCAACGCCGCCCGGCAGGTGGTCCGCGGCCTGAACGAAGCCTCCACCACCATCCAGACCTTCCGGGTCCAGACCGACCAGGAGATCGCGACCGCGGTCAACGAGCTGAACACTTTGCTCGCCGACTTCCAGGCTGCCAACAACGCTGTCATCAATGGCACCCGCGCCGGCCGCGACGCCTCGGACGCGCTGGACCAGCGCGACGCCATCCTGAAGAAGATCGCCGACTACGTTCCGGTCTCCAGCTTCAAGCGCGGCGACAACGACATGGTGCTGATGACCATGGACGGCACGACGCTGTTCGAGGCCGTGCCGCGCACCGTCAGCTTCCAGCAGTCGACGGCCTACGCAGCCGGCATGACCGGCAACGCCGTCTATGTCGACGGCGTGCCGATCGCCGCCGCCACCGGCGGCAACACCAATGCATCCGGCAAGCTCGCCGGGCTGGTACAGCTGCGCGACAGCGTTTCCTCGACGATGCAGAGCCAGCTCGACGAGATCGCGCGCGGCCTGATTACCGCATTCGCCGAGATCGACCAGACCGGCGGTGTCGCCCCCGATGCGCCGGGGCTCTTCACCTGGCCGGGAGCGCCGGGCATGCCGCCTGCCGGAACGCTGGTCGACGGTCTCGCCGGAACCATCCGCCTCAACGCCGCGATGGACCCTGACGCCGGCGGCAACCCGCAATTGCTGCGCGACGGCGGCGCCAACGGCGCGGCCTACGTCGCCAACACCACCGGCGGCGCCTCTTACGCTGAACTGCTGATCGCCTACGGCGACCGTCTCGAACAGCCGATCGCCTTCGACAATGCCGCCGGCAACGGCGCGAATTCCAGCCTGGTCAACTATTCCACCAGTTCCATTGGCTGGTTCGAAGGCCTGCGGAAAGAAGCGTTCGGGGCGGCCGAATCCAAGGAGGCGCTGGCGGTGCGCACCGCCGAGGCGCTGTCCAACGAGACCGGCGTCAATGTGGACATGGAAATGTCGCTGCTGCTCGATCTCGAACATTCCTACGAGGCTTCCGCCCGCCTGATAAAGGCTGTCGACGAGATGCTGGCCTCGCTGCTCGCGGCGGTGAGATAGCGCGATGAAGATGTCATTCGTCTCCTCCGCCGCCGTATCGCAGGCGATGCGCTATTCGCTGGTCCGCTCGCAGGGCGACCTCGTCAAGGCGCAGAAGGAAGTCTCGACCGGCAAGGTCGCCGATGCCGGCCTGGCGCTCGGCGCGCGTACCGCATCATCCATCTCGTTTGCGCGCGACTTCGAACGGCTGAACGGCATCGTCGATTCCAACGGCCTGGTCTCGTCGCGCCTGTCCGCCACGCAGAAGGCCCTCGATCAGGTCACCCTGGCCGCCCAGGATTTCCTCGCCACGCTCACCTCCGCCTCATCCGGCGACGCGCTCTCCAATGTCACCCAGGCGAGCGGCGAGGCGACGCTCGAGGCACTCACCGCGCTGCTCAACAGCAGCTTCAACGGCGAGCACCTCTTCGCCGGCACCAACACCGACGTGAAGCCGCTCGACGATTTCACCGCGCCCGGCTCCACGGCCAAGGCGGCGTTCGACGCGGCCTTCCTCGCCCATTTCGGCTTCGCCCAGAACGATCCGGCAGCAAGCGCCATCACCAAGCCGGACATGGAGGCGTTCCTCACCTCTGTCGAGCCGCAGTTCACCGGCGCCGGCTGGCAGGCCAACTGGTCGAACGCCACCGACCAGACGATCGTCAGCCGCATCGCGCTCAACGAGACGGCGGTGACGTCCGTCAGCGCCAACAATGACGGCGTGCGCAAGCTCGCCATGGCCGCGGCGACGATCAGCGATCTCCTGTCGAGCGAAGTCAGCCTCGCCGGCCAGTCGGCCGCGATCGCGCGGGCGGTCACGTTGGTGGGCGAGGCGATCAGCGATCTCGGTACGCTGCGGGCTGAGACCGGCATCACCGAAAAGCGGGTGGCGGACGCAAGCCAGCGCATAAAGCTGCAGTCGGACCTGTTCGAGCGGCAGATCCTCAACCTCGAAGGCGTCGATCCCTACGAGGCCTCGACCCGAGTCGCCGACCTGCTCGCCCACATCGAGACGTCATACGCACTCACCGCGCGCATACAGCAACTGAGCTTCCTGAGATTCCTGGGGTAGGGGCACAATGTATCAATTTTCCTATGCCGACATTCAGACCGAATCGGTGGCCGACGCCAAGGACCGCGAGCGGCAGTTGCTGACCCGCTCGATCGATCTCCTGACCACGGCAAGCTCGGTGGGCACCGACTCGATGGAAGCGATCGAGGCGCTTCACTTCACCAACCGCGTCTGGACCTCCTTCGTCGAGGATCTCGGCAATCCCGAGAATGCCCTGCCCAAGGAGCTGCGCGCCAACCTGATCTCGATCGGCCTGTGGCTGCTGCGCGAGACCGAGGAGGTGCGCCAGGGCCGCTCTGACAATTTCGAGGGGCTGATCGAGGTCTCGCAGATCATCCGGGACGGCATCCAATGAAGAACACGCTGAAACTCTCGCTGAAGCCCAACGAGAAGATTTATCTCAACGGCGCCGTCATCAGCGTCGACCGCAAGGTGACGATCGAGCTTCTGAACGACGTGCAGTTCCTGCTGCAGAACCACGTGCTGCAGCCGGGCGAGGCCTCGACCCCGCTGCGCCAGCTCTATTTCATGCTGCAGGTAATGCTGATGGAACCGGCCGGCGCGGTCCAGGCGCGCGACATGTTCCGCAGGTCGCTGCCGCTGCTTCTGGCGAGCTTCGACGATCAGCATATCTGCGCCACCCTGAAGCAGGTCGACCGCCTGGTCGGCGAAGGCCATGTCTACGAGGCGCTGAAGGCGATCCGCGGGCTCTATCCGCTCGAGGCGCAGGCGCTCGGCATCGCCAACGCCATGCCGGAAGCGCCCCGCCCCATCGCCGTCGGAGAAAACTGATGAACGTCCAGATGAACACTCAGGCGCCGTCGACCACCAACGCGACGGACCAGACCTCCAAGACGGCGGTCGACTATCAGTCCTTCCTGAAGCTGCTGGTCGCCGAGATGAAGAACCAGGATCCGACCAACCCGATGGATTCGACGCAATATGTGGCGCAGCTCGCCGCGTTTTCGCAGGTCGAGCAGTCGGTACAGATCAACACCAAGCTCGACCAGCTCCTGCAGTCCTCGACGCTGGCGCAGGCCGACGCGCTGATCGGACGCACCGTCACCTCGGCCGACGGCAAGATCACCGGCAAGGTGGCCGAAGTGCGGCTCTTGTCCGACGGCATCGTCGCGGTGCTGGAAGGCGGCAAGGAGATCACCATGGGGCCAGGCGTCAAGATCGCCCCCAGCGCGTCATGAGCGGCAGACCTATTGTAGGTCCATTGTCTCGCCGCCTGGCGGGTGTTGAGATTCAGGTCAGGCCGTGCCGAAAATGGCGAGTTTCGAGAACCGGAACGGAGCGTACGTTTAAGTACGTGAGTACCGGAAGCGCAGAAATCGCCATTTGCAGGCCGGCATCACCTGAATATGAACACGCGCCATGAACGAGGCCGACGCCCTCGATATAGTCCAGTTCGCTATCTGGACGGTGCTGACCGCGTCGGGTCCGGCGGTGGCGGTCGCCATGCTGGTCGGCGTCGCCATCGCGCTGGTGCAGGCGCTGACCCAGATCCAGGAAATCACGCTCACCTTCGTCCCAAAAATCGTCGCCATCATGCTGGTGGTAGCGTTCACCGGCCCGTTCATCGGCAGCCAGATCTCCGCCTTCACCAATGTGATTTTCGAGCGGATCGAGACCGGGTTTTAGAGCCAGTTTTCCCGGCGGCATGTTGAGCGAATTGTTGTTCGCCTCGCACTATCTCCGGACCTGCCCGGTGGCATCCGACAAGTCGCTACCTTGATCCTTGCGGACCTCCCCGAGGCGAGACTGACGGGAAGCGACCGGCGATTCGCCACGACGGTTCCGGCGTCGTGGGCTACAATGACGAGAGATCCAGATCGACCGGGGAGCCGAGGTGCCAAGCTCCACAGCAGAACGTCGCCTTGCCGCCATCGTCGCGACCGATGTCGTAGGTTACTCGCGCCTGATGGGCGAGGATGAGACGCAGACGTTGGCGGCGCTCAAGGCGCACCGCAAGGAGCTGATCGACCCTCTCATCGCCGAGCACAAGGGCCATATCGTCAAGACGACCGGTGACGGTCTGCTGCTGGAGTTTCCCTCCGTCGTTGAGGCGGTGGCCTGCGCCGTTGCCGTGCAGCGCGCCATGATCGAGCGAAACAGGGCCGTTCCGGAAGGACGGCGCATCGAGCTGCGCGTCGGCATCAACATCGGCGACGTCATCATCGAAGACGGCGATATCTTCGGCAATGGCGTGAACGTCGCCGCGCGTCTCGAACAGATCTCGGAGCCGGGCGGCATCTGCATCTCCGACGATGCCTACCGGCAGGTGCGGGACAAGCTCGACATTCAGGCGTGCGACGCCGGCGAGCAGCACCTGAAGAACATCGCCAACCCCGTCAGGGTCTACCGGATCGACCCGGCTTCATCAGCAACAGGGATCAAACGGCTTTCCGGTATTCGGGGCGGCAGGGCGAGCAGACTCCGGCTGGCGATGGCCGGTCTGGCCGTGATCCTCATCGCCATCGCAGCCCTGGCCGCCTGGTCCGGCATAGGCCGAGCCCCGGCCCCGGAACAGCAAGTCGCGAGTTCGACGGCAACCAAACCAGACAGCGGCCCTGTACTTCCCATCGTCGCCGTGCTGCCATTTACAAACCAGACAAGCGACGAGTCGCAGGAGTACTTCGCCGACGGCGTCACCGAGGAGGTGATCAATGCCCTCGGCCGCTTCAAGAACTTGCGGGTGATCGGCCGCAATGCCGTCTTGCGGTACAAGGGACGGCAGGAGCGGCAGGCCGAAATCGCCTCCGAACTTGGCGCAACATACATGGTAGACGGCAGCATCAAAGCATCCAAGGATCGCGTGCGAATCTCCGCGCAGCTGACTGACGCGAACGCCGCTACCGTGTTGTGGTCTGATCGATACGATGGCGATCTGTCAGACATATTCGAATTTCAGGACAGCATCGCACGGCACATTGCTGGCACGCTGGCAGCCAATATCAGTCAGGTGGAGGTGCGGCGCCATTTCAAGGAAGCCAGGCCGGACCAGAATGCCTTCGACCTCTTGTTGCGCGCCCGAGCTGTCGGCCATGCCACTTCTCGGACCGCCAACCGACAGGTCCGAGAGTTGATGACCAAGGCGATCGAACTGGATCCGAATTACGCCACCACCCATGCTCTTCTGGGCGAAGCCATCTACTCGCAGGTGGTTCAGGGCTGGACGGAGTTCCCCGACCGCGAGCTTGGCCGTGCCGAGGAACTCGCCCGCCGCGCCATCGCGCTCGCTCCCGATGAGCCTGATGGGCACCGCACCCTTGGTCGCATCCTGCTTATCCGCACCGAATACGATCAGGCGCGCAACGCGCTGCAGCGTGCGATCGACCTCAATCCGAGTGACGCCAATGCGTTGGGGGTCCGGGGAGCCCTCCAATCGTTTGATGGGGACCTTCCCGGCGCCATCGAGTCGCTTGAACTGGCTTTGAAATATGATCCGATGCTCCAGCCGAACTACCATTTCGATCTCGCCATCAGCTATTATCTCGCACGCCGGCACGAAGATGCCCTGCGTGTCGCCGAACGTGGCATCTCCCGGTTTCCGAATTTCGCGATGTTCAATGTCCCGGCCGCAGCCGCAGCGGCACAGCTTGGGCGCCAGGAGCAGGCGGACCGCTACGTCGCCGAGATACGGCGACGCCTGCCGCAGCTCGATATGAGCTTTGACTTTCTTGGCTCGCGCTTCAGAGATCCGGCCTATCCGGCGTATCTGAAGGAGGGACTCAGGCGAGCCGGCTTGTGAGGCGCTATTGCGGTGGCCATTCAGGAAGATCCGGCAATCGCGGATAGTTCGCGTCAGCGTTGCTCGCCATAGCCGCCGGATCGGCAGCAAACTTCCCTGGACCGGCCGGCCCTCCGAAAATGTACAGGCGGCCTTCGTGAATCACCCAATTGTTGGGATCGGCAGCCAACCTATAGCCCCTCGACAGCGCCGCCGTGCACCAATTTTGGTACTGTGGCAGATATCGATCGGGGTCGGCCTTGAAGAGATCGAGGTGGCGCGTCGAGGCGAAGCGGTACAGGGCGCCATCCAATTCGTACTGGTACTGCGGATCGCCGATCATCGGCTTGGCCTCGGTGAAATAAGCCACAGGGTCGTAGCCCTTGATGGCGAGGCGGTCTTCCTCGCTATGGGCAGCGGTGTCGAAAGCGAAAGACAAAGCGGAAGATAGTCCGATCAGGACGGCCAACGCATCGCGCCTGTTCATTGACGTCAACTCCCTTGAAACGTGAGCAGCATCAGCCGGCGGCAGAGGTGGTGGGGACTTGGCTCTCGTCACATGCGGCACGTGCGGCCCCGCTCATAAGGGCCGGCCGCTATCGGCATGGCTGGGAGATTACGCCTCGCGTTCGCCCGTGGCAACCGGCGAGAAGAGACCTGCCCGAGCGGCCACACCCCTTGAAGCCTCTTACATCTGTGAATCAGTACCGAAAGTTGACCCCGGGCCGATTGGCATGACTTTACGGGCAAATTCATAGTTCCGGGGTCATGATCGGCGCCGATGATCATCCCGCTCCGCGGACTAGAAGCGCTCTGCACCGAAAGGGTAATACTCTTCTTGATTTGTCACTAGGCGAGCGAGATTTCGTTCGGATACCTGCTTCAGGACCTCCGCCACGGTCAGCAAAAATGTCGTATCGGGTCAGCACCCGCCATTAGCGGCCGTGAACGTTTTTGACCCCGACAAGGCCCTCGAAAGAAATCTTATCCACCCCCTTCCCCGTCTCCCTTATCCTCCTCCACAGTTTCTCCCGCGGGAACGCCGGTCGCGACGGTGATCTGTGGGGAGGAACCGGCGCCTCCGGTGGCGGGCTAACGTGGCCTGCCGCCCGGGGAGGCTCCGTCCAAAGGTTCCCCTCGGGACAATACGGTCCCGGCGTGCTGGACGAGCACACAGGCGGGACCGGCAAAGGCGGTGGCGAAAGCCATCGCCGAGAGGGCGTAAGGCCGAAAGGCCAAAGCGTCGTCACAGCCGGTCGCGCGCAGCGGAACGGGCGGCGACAGAAATCGCCGGCGGGGTGCGAGGTTCGCGCCACGTTACTTATAGTTAGGAGGCACGGCCTCGCGCCCCGCTTCCCGACTACCTCCTCGCAAACGAGGAGCGTTCTTTGACAGAGGCCAGGGCGGAAACGCAGCGTGGCAACGGAGAGGTGCATGCCGGCGAGGAAAATCGCAGCGCCCAGCAGATTCCGGCACTGCCGTTACGGCATGCAGTACTTCCCCACATCCCGCGCGGTGAATGCGGCCGCGCGTTGCCATGCTTCATCGGTGTCGCCCCGGTAGATCAGGTATCGGTCGCAGACGGGCTTGTTGTCATCCAGATCCAGCACCGCGAACTTCACCCAGCCGACCAGCGTGCTCATCTTGTGCACCTCGCCGACCAGCAGGTATTTCGCGCTCGCGGCCCTGGCCTGCGTAGCGAGCGCGCCGAGATCGCCACACTGGCCGGCTTCGCACGGCAGGGCGACGAGATCGATCTTCGGGCTTGCCGAGAGATCGTCCTGCAGCACCGCGCCGAATGCCTTCAGCCGCGCCGCGTGCTCGACGGTCTGGTCCCGGACTTCGCCGAACGTGTCCTTGAAGTCGAAGCTGGCGACCGCAAGCGTCGATGGCTCCGCGGCATTGGCCGATGCGGCTGAACCGGCCGCGACCATGCCTGCCAACGCGGCCCCCGCGCCGTAGCGGATCAGGCGGGACCAGGCTTGCGCAGTGGCGGGACACGTTCCGGACATCGCTTTTCCTCCAAGGCGCCCGTACGATATGTCTGCCGGTACGCCTCGCCAATTGCTCTTTCGTCCACCTGCGAGGCCGCCTCCCACCTTCGCGCAAGCTTGGCCGCCTACGCTTACATCGCCGGGCCGCGCGTTTGCCGCCCGGCTGTCGGACGGGCGTGGACAGAAAATGGCTATTTCGGAAACCTTTCCCGCAGGGAACCCCGCCAAGAACGGCCGCGACGTCTTCTTCGCGCTCGGCATCGTCGTCATCCTCGCGGTGCTGTTCCTGCCGATCCCGGCCTTCCTGATCGACATCGGGCTTGCCTTCTCGATCGCGCTGTCGGTGCTGATCCTGATGGTGGCGTTGTGGATCCAGCGGCCGCTCGACTTCTCGTCCTTCCCGACGATCCTGCTGATCGCTACGATGCTCAGGCTTTCGCTCAACATCGCCACCACCCGGATGATCCTGTCGGAGGGCAATGAGGGCACGCACGCCGCCGGCTACGTCATCAGCGGCTTCGCGCGCCTGGTGATGTCGGGCGATTTCGTCATCGGCCTTATCGTTTTCCTGATCCTGATCGTGGTCAATTTCATCGTCATCACCAAGGGCGCGAGCCGCATCGCCGAGGTCGGCGCGCGCTTCACGCTCGACGCCATCCCCGGCAAGCAGATGTCGATAGACGCCGACCTTTCGGCCGGAATGATCGATGACAAGACCGCGCAGCATCGCCGCCGGGAGCTGGAGGAGGAGAGTTCCTTCTTCGGCTCTATGGACGGCGCCTCCAAATTCGTGCGCGGCGACGCCATCGCCGGCATCATCATCACCGCCATCAACATCGTAGGCGGCATCGCCATCGGCTATTTCCGCCACGACATGGGCATGGCCGAAGCCTCCGACGTGTTCATAAAGCTCTCGGTCGGAGACGGCCTCGTCACCCAGATTCCGGCGCTGATCGTCTCGCTGGCGGCCGGCCTGCTGGTCTCCAAGGGCGGCACGCGCGGCTCCACCAACCAGGCGGTGTTCGGCCAGCTCGGCGCCTATCCGCGCGCGCTCTATGTCGCGGCGGTGCTGCTCGTGGTCCTCGGGCTGATGCCCGGCCTGCCGATGTTCCCGTTCGTGGTGCTCGCCGCCGCTATGGCCGCAGTCGGCTACGTTATCCCGATGCAGCACAACCGGCGCATCGCCGAGGCCAAGGCCGCAGACGAAGAGGAGAAGGCCGTCAAGGAGCACGAGGAGAAGAATTCGGTCAAGGCTTCGCTCAAGACCGCCGAGATCGAGCTCCTGATCGGCAAGCAGCTTTCCGCCAAGCTTCTGGTCTCGCACCAGGAACTGGCCTTCCGCATGGCCAAGATGCGCAAAAAATTCGCTTCGCAATACGGCTTCGTCGTGCCCGAGGTGCGCCTGACTGACGACCTGACCATCCCAGGCAAGAGCTACCAGATCAAGATCCACGGCACGGTCGTCGCCGAATACCAGATGCGTGTCGGCGAGATCATGGTGCTGCTCGGCTCGCGCGAGGTGCCCGCGATCCCCGGCGAGGAAGTGCGCGAGCCGGCCTTCGGCATGCGCGCCTATTCGGTGCCGGAAATGTTCGGCGAGGATCTGAAGCGCGAGCAGTTCACCTTCGCCGACAACATGTCGGTTCTTCTCACCCACCTCTCGGAAGTCATCCGCAACAACCTGCCGCAGCTTCTGTCCTACAAGGACATGAAGGCGCTGCTCGAGCGCCAGGACGCCGAATACCGCAAGCTCGCCGACGAGATCTGCACCTCGCACATCTCTTATCCCGGCCTGCAGGCGGTGCTGAAGTTGCTCTTGGCCGAGCGCGTGTCGATCCGCAACCTGCACCTGATCATCGAGGCGATCGCCGAGATCGCGCCGCATGTGCGCCGCACCGAGCAGATCGTCGAGCACGTCCGCATCCGCATGGCGCAGCAGATCTGCGGCGACCTCTCCGAAGGCGGCGTGCTCAAGGTGCTGCGGCTCGGCAACCGCTGGGACCTCGCCTTCCACCAGAGCCTCAAGCGCGACGCCAAGGGCGAGATCCGCGAGTTCGACATCGATCCGCGCCAGTTGGAGGAATTCGGCCAGGACGCCACCAAGGCGATCCGAAGCCATATGGACGCCGGCGAGCGCTTCGTCATCGTCACCGCGCCGGACGCCCGCCCCTATGTCCGCATGATCGTCGAGCGGCTGTTCTCGACGCTGCCCGTCCTCAGCCATGTCGAGATCGCCAAGGGCGTCGAGATCCGCGTCCTCGGGACGATTTCGTGAGCGCTGCGGCCGAAGCGATCGTGCTTGCGGCCTTCGTCGCCTTCTGCCGCGTCGGCGGCTGTTTTCTCCTGATGCCGGGGCTCGCCAGCGTCCGCGTCCCGGTGCAGATCAGGCTGTTCGTCGCCATCGCCGCGACCGGCGCGCTGCTCGTCCATCTTTGGGACCAGATCCTGCCGTTCATCGACCGGCGGCCGCAGGTCCTCGCGCCCATGATCGTCTCCGAACTGATGATCGGCGCGCTGATCGGCCTGATGGCGCGGCTTTACATGATGGCGCTGCAGTTCATCGGCGCCGGCATCGCCATGCTGATCGGCTATGGCGGCATGGCCGGCTCCGGCATCGAGGAGGCGGAGCCGCAGGCGGCCCTCGCCTCGATCATCTCGTTCTCGGCGCTGCTCCTGCTCTTCGTGTTCGATTTCCACCACGAGATCATCCGCGCGCTCGTCGCCTCCTATTCGGTCGCGCCGCTCAACGTCTTCTTCAACCCGCAGGCCGCCCTCGTCGATATCGCCGACACGCTGTCGGAGGCGTTCTTCATGGTGCTGAGGCTCGGCAGCCCATTCGTCGCCTATGCCATCCTGGTCAACCTGACGATCGGCTTCGTCAACAAGCTGGTGCCGCAGATCCCGGTCTATTTCATCTCGCTGCCCTTCGTCATCGCAGGCGGGCTGATCATCTTCTATTTCGCGGCCGGTTCCATGCTCGCTCTGTTCGCCGACGGTTTCATGGCAACCGCGCTGGGACGCTGACGATGACCACCCGCAAGGAACGGCTGCGTAAGCTGGTGACTGTGCAGGAGCAGCTGAAGGCGCTGCACGAGACCCGCCACGCCGGTTTTCTTGCCGCCGCGGCGGCCGCCGGTCAGGAGGCGTCGGAGCTTGCCGCCCGCTTCAACGCGGAGGAATCCATGTCCATCCTGTTTCCGGAAATCTACAACCGCCGCATCGAACAGGCGCTTGCCCGCCAGGAGCAGAATATCGCGATGGCCCGCGAAGAGGCCGGCCGCATCGCCACCGCCACCGCCCGCACCAACATGGTCGAGCGCGCTTACCGCGACATCCGCCGGCAGGACGACCGCGACAATGCCGATCGTGAACGGCTCGAAATCATCGAGCGCAAGCGGCAAGGCGAATAGAACCGCGAACTGTCAATGCGCATTATTCACAGGCGCTCTCGAACTCGCCTGTCGACCCTGAGCTGACTTCATTGCGTTGGTGCTGGACGCAGCCAATTTTCCCTCGGCAAGAATCGGGTTATGATTTGATTCGGCTTAGCCCACGCCTCCCCCCTCCGTCCGGGAAAGCATAATTCATGCGGGCCATGTGATTATCGAACCGACTGTTCGAGCACCAAGCATAAGGAGGGGTTGCGAAAATTGCTCGCGATAGGAGGTTTTCGATGAAACTGTCTGCGCCTATTTATCATTTGAAGCGCAAAGCCAAACTCTTATCCCGCGAAGAAAACACTCCACTTCACATAGCGCTTGACCGAATTGCCGCCAAAGAAGGCTTCAGCAGTTGGAGTTTGCTTGCGGCCAAAGTATCTCGGGCCGTGCCCGTAAGCGAACTATTTGCGAGGTTGAGTCCCGGAGACTTGGTGCTGGTCGGCGCGCGGCCGGGTCAAGGCAAAACCTTGATGAGCCTCGGACTGGCCGTGGAGGCGATGAAATCCGGCAATCGGAGTGTTTTCTTCACGCTTGAATACACCGAGCAGGATATTCTGAATCGTTCCCACGTGATCGGGGCGGAACTGGCGCATTTCGGCGGGTTGTTCGAATTCGACAATTCCGACGCCATAAGCGCCGATCACATCGTAAGGAAATTGGAGTCAGCGCCGCGCGGGACGCTGGTGGTTATAGACTATCTCCAGTTACTCGATCAGAAGCGTGAAAACCCGGAACTGATGCCTCAGGTTCGCAAGCTGAAGTTATTTGCCCGGAATAGAGGACTGATCCTCGTCTTTATTTCTCAGATTGATCGATCGTACGATCCGTCAAAGAAGCCGTGTCCCGATATCAGCGATGTGCGGTTGCCGAACCCGCTGGATTTGTCACTGTTCGACAAGACGTGCTTCTTGAACAATGGCGAAATTCGTTTCCAGGCAGCGAGCTAACGAGTCCAATTCGGTCTACTTCCATGCCGCGGGCGGTTAGGTCGCCCGCGACATGACGACCGCGACAATGCCGACTGCGAACGGCTCGAAATCATCGAGCGCAGGCGGCAGGGCGAATGGCGGAAGCCTGTGTAGCGGATTGTGCTGCGGGCGCTACCGCAACAGGGATTCCGCAAGCGAGGGCAATTCCTTCAGGAAGGATTCGCGAACGCGGTTTCCTCCGCCGCCAGATCCCTCCTTATCGTTCTGCTCAAGGCGAGCGAAGACAATGGTGCGGTCGCCTTTCGATGCCCATCCGACAAACCAGCCATAGGCACGCGCACGATCGAAGCTGCCATCGGCCTTCCTGGGAAAGGCCGAGCCCGTCTTGCCATGAACATTCAAGCCATTGGGCAGTGGTGTCATCTCGACGGATTCATACACTTTGTCGAAGACGTCCGGTGCGACCGGCAGCGTCCGATTGACGAGTTTTCGAAGGAAAATCACCTGCTCCTCGGGTGAAATCTGCAGCGAGGAAGATATCCAGGCGCGATCCAGGCCATTGTTTTTGCCTGGATCGCCCGTGAAGTCGGCATTGCCGAATCCGAATTCCGACGCGTAGCGCTCAAGACGTTTTTCACCAAGCTCATGCGCGAGCACCTGGGAGAACCACACGACCGAATATTTCAACCACCTCGCGGGGACTGTCGGTTGCCTCCACACATCACCACGCCAATCGGCGTAGCCTTCCTTGAAAGGCAGCGTCGGCGAATGCGCGTCCTTCAGAAAACCCGAGTCGAAACCCATTGCCGCAAAGGCGATCTTGGTTGTCGAAGCAGGCGTCACGCGGGTTTTGCAATCACCTGTTGCCAGGAGAACCTTGCCATCCGCCGCATCCGCAACGATCGTGCAGATCGTTTTCGCGTGGACCGGGTTGGACATCGCCAATGTGAGAACAAACAGGATAGCCAAAGCGAGCTTCATCGAAATCGTAACTCTTTTATTAAACAACCAAGCATCCATTGATGTCGCCCGACTTAACAAACTGTAAACAACGGTGGTTCAAGGCGCTGCCTTCCCCCGCAAACGCGGCAGGCCTGCGCCATTTTGCAGACACTCCGGAATTCGCTTTTCCGACCCCAAAGCGGCCTTTCGCAGTTCCGGCTAAAGCTGATTGCTTACCTCAACCAGGTTGCCGTCTGGATCATTGAAATAGATCGACAGGATTTTGCCCATCGCCCCCGCCCGCTCGCCCGGTCCGTCGACAATCTCTACATCCTGGCGTTTGAGGTGCAGGATGACTGCGTCCAGAGGGGTATCGGTAAGCAAGCAAAAATTTCCACTGCCCGGGACGGTACGGCGGGCGATATTTGGCGATAGGCTCGCGTCCTGAAGGCTCATCTTGTGCGTGCCAAAATGCAACGACCACTTGCCGGGCCGCTCTTCCCGCGCCTCCATGTTCAGCACGCGCTCATAGAAACGGCGGGTGGCCGCAACGTCGTTGACGCAGAGCACGATGTGGTCAAGCGCGCGCATTTTCATGCCGCCATTATAGGCCTCCGCGGACCAAGCGCGAGACACGCACATGGTCCCATTCCACCATAAATACAGCTCTTTCCCTCGCAAGCCTGCCACAAGCTTGTTGAGCCATCCTGAGGATCAGAAAAACTGACAAGGATCGGCTGTGGCGATCTCTCCACCGAGCGACATTGTTCTGGACGTTGCGCGGGCCGTCGAGCCCGTCGGCGTCGAGGCGGCGCGCGCGCAACTCGCGCGGCGCGGCGGCGCTGTCGGTGGAGCGGCGGCGGCGTTTTCACTTAGCGATATGAGGAATTCGGCCGCGCCGGAGGCGGATCAGACCAAATCTCCGGACACATTCAAGCGCTTCGAGGCGATGGTGCTGGAAACTTTCATCCAGAACATGCTGCCGAAGAACGCTGAAAACGTCTACGGCAAGGGCGTCGCAGGCGATATGTGGAAATCCATGCTGGCGGGAAAGCTGGCCGACGCCATGGCCGAGCGCGGCGGCATCGGCATTTCGGACCGCATCCTCAGCGACCACTATGTCGAAGGCGAAAAGACCCTGCCGGTCGGACCCGTTTCGGGCGGACTGGACCGGGCAGAGGCCGACCAGCAGGCGATGCTGTCGACGGCGCTGGTGCAGGAAATGCAGCGAAACGTCGCGCGCTCGCTTTTTGAAGATCAGGCGAACCCCGCCGAAACGAAATCCTGAACACGGGACAAATGATGTCGGATTACACGCAATTCGTTCAGAACCTGCCGGCCCGCGCCTCGGCGCCAGAGCCTGCCTCCACGCGGCCGGGAAACTTTTCCGCGCTCATCGGACGCATCGAGGAGGCTGTCGAGGAGGAGACGGTGGCGATCCGCACCGACCTCGGCTTCGACATCAAATCGTCGAACGCCCGCAAGAGCCGCTATCTCTACGAACTCACCCGCGCCATGAAGGGCGTCGGTGAAAGCGATTTCCTGGCCGAGCACCGCGACGGCATCAAGCGGTTGCGCGAAAAGCTCGCCTCTAACGAGGCCGCCATCCGCGCGCATCTGAACGCGGTCAGCGAGGTCGCCAATCTGATGCAGAACGCCATCCAGCGCTCCGAAACTGACGGCACCTACTCGGCCGGTGAATTCGGGTGGGCGCGTTGATAAAATTCATCGCCGCGGCGATCTGGATCTGCGTCGTCACCATCGGCGCCGTCGTCTACTCGTTCCAGACGTCCGGCGCCAATGCGGACGCGAAAGGCCCGGCGCTGTTCGGCGGCCTCGACTACGTCAAGACCGACGTGATCTCGGTCCCGATCCTCAGGAACTCCCGGATCGACGGCTATTTCCTTGCGCGCCTGGTTTATGTGGTGGATCCGGCGAAGCTCAAGCTGCTTTCCGTTCCGGCCGAGGCGATCCTGGTGGACGAGGTGTATTCCTACCTCTATTCCAATCCGCAGCTCGATTTCGCCGTCAACGAGACGCTCGACCTGGAGATATTCCGGGCCGGCATCCGCGATGCCATCAATGCCCGCGTGCAGGAGACGCTTGTCGACGACATACTGGTCGAGCAGATCGACTTCCTTTCCAAGGACGATATCCGCGACAACTCGGTGCGCCGCCGCACGAAGGCAATCGACGCGGAGAAAGCATCTCAGCCCGCCCCGCCTCCGGCCCACTAAGGCTTTGAACCTGCTCGTGATCCTTCCCGGAACCGATTCCAGTTATCCGGTCCTGTGTTGACGCACAGTCGATCCTCGCCGGCCACTTGCGTTGACGTAAACGTAAATGCAAGGCTATAGGGGAGCGAAAGCGCGATGGATAAGGAGCAGATCATGGGCGTTCAGGAAATTGCCGACAAGATGAAGGCGCAGGTTGAAGGCTCCGGCTTCGACCGCTCGGTTAAGTTCGACACCGGCGCGGACGGCGTGATCGTCATCGACGGCGCCACCATATCGACCACCGACGCGCCGACCGACTGTACCATCAAGCTGGCGCTGGAAGATCTGGAATCCCTGGTTGCCGGCGACCTCAGCCCCACGACCGCATTCATGACCGGCAAGATCAAGGTCGAAGGCGACATGTCGGTCGCCATGGCGCTCAGCCAGATTATCTGAACCCGCTGGCGGCGACCCTGTCGGGACGCCCCCTATGCGCTACGCCGCGAGTTGCATCCGGCCGGAGTTGAGTTTCCGGCCAGCAGCCCGCAAGGTTCCGGTCGCCTCGTCCAACGCCCCTTCGCGGAGTTCGAGCGCCAGAAGGCGATGCTGCTCGTACGGGCCGGGCATGGCCAGCCGGCCGGTCTTTTCCGCCGAAAAGCCGAACCTTCCGTAATAAGGCGCGTCGCCAACCAGAAGGATAGCGCGATGCCCGAGACGCCGAGCCTCGGCGATCGCATGCCGCATCAGCGCAGAACCAATGCCGGCGCTTTTCTGCGACGGACAGACGGCAAGCGGCCCGAGCAGCAGGGCTGCATCACCGCTCTCTCCCACCGCCACATCCCACAGCCGGACCGTGCCGACCACGGTTCCAGCCGCATCGCGCGCGACAAAGGCCAGCCCTTCCGACGGCCTGCGGCCGCGGCGCAGCTTTTCCGACGACTTTTTCCGACGCTTCGCCCCCATGGCGCGATCAAGCAGCGCCTCGCGCGCGGGGACGTCGACGGAGGTCTCGGCAATGATGGTGAAAGCCAAGGCGCCGCCAATCTCCTCCCTTGAGGGGGAGACTGGGAAATCGCCGAGACCGGCTTCAACAAAAGGAGAAAAGTCCATTTCCATAATCCTTCACAAGCGGAGGTCTGTTCCACAAGCAAACCGTTTCAGGCGTGTGTCGTCGCCTGAAACGGATGATCCGACGAGCACGAGCCCGTCAGATCACGTAGGATCGGAGAGGTTCGAAGCCGTTGAAGGCGACCGAGGCGTAGGTCGTGGTGTAGGCGCCCGTCCCCTCGATCAGCACCTCGTCGCCGATGGTCAGCGACAGCGGCAGCGGATAGGGCGTCTTCTCGTACATCACGTCGGCCGAATCGCAGGTCGGGCCGGCAAGCACGCAAGGCGCCGTCTCGCCGCCGTCATGCGGCGTGACGATCGGATAGCGGATCGCCTCGTCCATCGTCTCGGCCAGACCGCCGAACTTGCCGATGTCGAGAAACACCCAGCGGACATTGTCGTTGTCGGCTTTCTTCGAGATCAGCACGACTTCCGACTTGATGACACCGGCATTGCCCACCATGCCGCGGCCGGGCTCGATAATGGTCTCGGGGATGGCATTGCCGAAATGCTTGCGCAGGGCTCCGAAGATTGCCTCGCCATAGGCGCGTGCGGCGGGCACGTCCTTGAGATAACGGGTCGGGAAGCCGCCGCCCATATTGACCATCTTCAAAACGATGCCTTCGGCGGCGAGCGTGGCGAAAACCTGCTTGGCGTCGCCCAGCGCACGGTCCCAGGCCGACAGGTCCGTCTGCTGCGAGCCGACGTGGAACGACACGCCGTAGGCCTCGAGGCCGAGTTCGCGGGCGCGGCGCAGCACGTCGACAGCCATTGCCGGCACACAGCCGAATTTTCGCGACAGCGGCCACTCGGCGCCTTCGCCGTCAGTCAGCACGCGGCAGAACACGCGCGCGCCGGGAGCGACGCGGGCGATCTTCTCGACCTCCTCGACGCAGTCCACGGCGAACAGCCGGATGCCCAGCTCATAGGCGCGCAGGATGTCGCGCTCCTTCTTGATGGTGTTGCCGAAGGAGATGCGGTCCGCTGGAGCCCCCGCGTCCATGGCCATCTCGACCTCGGCAACTGACGCGGTGTCGAAGGACGAGCCCATCGAGGCAAGCAGGCGCAGGATCTCCGGCGCCGGGTTTGCCTTCACCGCGTAATAAATCTTGGAATCGGGTAGCGCCTTCTCGAAGGCGCGGAAATTGTCGCGCACGACGTCGAGGTCGACGACGAGGCAGGGGCCGTTCGGACGTCGGGTGGCGAGAAAGTCGAGGATGCGCTGCGTGGCCATAAGTCTCTCCGATCGCGCCTTCCGGCGCGTGCAAGGGCTGCGGGGACGCGGGCCGACGGCCCAGCGAACACGCTGGTCAAACAAAGGCGGGACGGAAATTCATGGAACCAGCCGGTGGAGACCCCGGAACCATGAAGCGCCGTCTCGCGGCGGTGAACCTTGGCCTTGCCCGGCCTCGGTTCGCTTTGTCTGCCTTGGCTTGGATTGGGGAGACCCGTTCCGCACTGCCGGCAATGAAGGTGTGCCTCTTCAGTAACCCCGGTCTTTGGACAACCGGAAGAGAACCAGAAAGGCCCGCACCGTCGTTGCTTCAAGGTGTCCTCGGTTTGGCGGTTGGCCGCTGAACCGACTGGAGGGGTTAGCTCCAGTTACCTTACCGATATCCCTCGCCATTCGAGGATCGGCGGACACCCACAGGCACGTGCGACTTTGGGCAAGCGCGATATATGAAACGTGTCCGTCACAATCAACAAAAATCGCATTGCAGCTTGTAAAAATTTGAGGGTCGAACAATGCTGAACGGATTGTATTCGAACGGTGAACGATGACTGCCGCGCCAGATCCCTTCAACGCTTTCCTCGATTTGCCGCAAGTACCTGTTCCGCATGCGAAATCCGGCCCCTTGGCGGGATTGCGACTGGCGGTGAAGGATATTTTCGATGTCGCCGGCTATCGGACAGGCTGCGGCAACCCTCAGCTGTATCAAGAGGCCAAGCCGGCGGAAAAAACCTCGCCCGCCGTGCAGGTGATTCTCGACGCCGGTGCCGAGTTCGCCGGCAAGACGCAGACCGACGAACTCGCCTTCTCGCTGATGGGCCAGAACGCGCATTTTCCTCATCCCGTGAATCCAGCCGCGCCCGATCGCGTCACCGGCGGCTCGTCCTCGGGCTCCGCGGCCGCGGTCGCCGGCGGCCTCGCCGACATCGCGACAGGCTCCGACACGGGCGGCTCCATCCGCGCGCCGGCGAGCTTTTGCGGGCTGGTCGGCCTGCGCACCACGCATGGCCGCATCCCGCTTGACGGCACGATGCCGCTTGCCCCGAGCCTCGACACGTTCGGTTGGTTCGCCCGCGACATCGCGACTTATGAGAAGGTGGCGGAGGTGGTGCTGAAAGCTTTCTCCCCCCTTGAGGGGGAGATGGGCGGCAGCCCAGAGGGGGCTGCATCAGAAGGCACCGCAAGAACGTCGAGCGCTGCCGCAGCGACCCCACCCGTCGGCTTCGCCGACACCCTCCCCTCAAGGGGGGAGAGCGTCACGCTCCGCCTCTCCGCCCTCGACGCCCTTCTTCTTGGCCCCGCCGAAGCCGCCGAATACCGCCGCATGGTGGGCATCGTCGCCGCCGTCATCGGCGAGCCGGCAGCCGCCCCTGCCCTCTCCCACTCTATCAACGACCTCTACTGGTGCTTCCGCAAGCTGCAGGCCTATCAAGCCTGGACTGTCCATGGCGACTGGATTTCGCAAAAGGATCGCGGCCTCGGCCCCGGCGTCAGGGAGCGTTTCGAATTCGGCGCGACGCTGGACGGCGAAGTCGCCGTTGCCGAGACCCGGCGGCGAAATGCATTCCGCGCCGAACTGGCCAGCCTGCTCGGCAACGATGGCTTTCTGGTCATGGCCACCGTCCCCGGCGCGGCACCCCTCAAAACCTCCTCGCAGGAGGATTTGCAGGCCTATCGCGAACGCGCCCTGAAACTCCTTTGCCTTTCCGGCCTGTCCGGCTTCCCGCAGATCACGCTGCCGCTGGGCGAAGTTCATGGCGCGCCGTTTGGTATCTCGCTGCTTGGGCCGGCAGGAAGCGACCTTGCGCTTATCAGGCTCGGCCGCGAAGTCCTCGCCGCCGCAGGAAAGGCCTGAGCATGGACACGCTGACCCGCATGCGCGCCTTCATCGACGTCGTCGAGGCCGAGGGTTTTTCGGCCGCCGGCCGCAAGATCGGCCGCTCCAAGGCGCTGCTGTCGAAATATGTCCGCGAACTCGAGGACGAGCTCGGCGCGCTGCTGCTCAACCGCACGACCAGGCAGTTTTCCCTGACCGAAGCCGGCCACACCTATTACAAGCGCGCCTCCGAAATCGTCCGCGAAATCGACAATCTGGCCGACGCCGTGCGCGAATCGTCGGGCGACGTGCGCGGCCGCATAAAGCTGTCCGCGCCCCGCTCCTTCGCCGACGCGCCGGTCGGCCAATCGCTCATCGACTTCGCCAAAGAGCATCCGGACATCGTGCTGGACATCAATCTCGACGATCGTTTCGTCGACCTGGTCGAGGAAGGCTTCGACCTGGCCGTCCGCATCACGCGGCTGGAAAGCTCGTCGCTGATCGCGCGGCGGCTTGCGCCTTTTTCAGTATGCCTGTGCGCCTCGCCCGAACTGATTGAAAAGCATGGCGAGCCGAAGCGACCGCAGGATCTGGCCGGCCTGCCCTGCATCATCGACACCAATGGTCGCTGGCTATCGAACTGGCCGTTCCTGGGTGACGGCGGCGAGATGATCAGCGTTTCGGTTTCCGGCCCGATTGAAGTCAACAGCCCGATGGCGGCGCGCGCGGCCGCCGTCGCCGGGCTCGGTTTCGCGATCCTGCCCGACTTCATCGCCGCGCCCGACATCGCCGACGGCAAGCTGGTCGCCATGCTCGGCGACCGGATCCTGCCCGGCGGCGGCATTTTCGCCGTCTATCCGCACCGCCGCTATCTCCCGGCCAAGGTCCGCGTCTTTGTCGATTTCCTTGTGCAGTGGTTCAAGGTAAGGGATCGCGACTGAGGATTGTGCCGGCGCCGGTCCCAATTTCGCCGGGTTTATGATAACTCTCCGTGGCTCTATCTTCACAGGAACCGGCAATGCATCTGACAAAGCGAGCAGCGATTCTGGCTTCGGCGCTTGCCATGGTTCTCGGCTCTTCAGCGCCCGTCCGCGTCCATCCGCATGTTTTCGCCGAAGCGCGGCTGGACGTGATGCTGAACCCCGACAAGACCGTCAAGTCGCTGCGCCATCTCTGGCGCTTCGACGATCTGTTCTCCTCGACCGTGCTGATGGAGTTCGACAAGAACGCCGATCTGAAGCTCGACGATGCCGAGTTGCAGGATGTGTCCAACACGGTCTACGCCTCGCTGGCCGAATACGATTATTTTCAGCTCGTCACCGCCAACGGCAAGGACGTGTCGATGAAGCCGCCGCCGACGCTGATTGCCAATTACGAGGCCGACCAGCTCATCGTCCTTTTCGAATCCGAGCCTAAAGAGCCGCTCAAGCTAGCCGGCAAGGTCGATTTCGGCGTTTACGACCCGACTTTCTACACCGCGATCGACTTCATCGAGGACGAGAACATGGCTGTGAACGACCTGCCCCCGACCTGCAAGCGAAGCGTCATCCGCCCCGACCCGGACGAGGCGATCGCGCAGAACCAGAGCAATCTCACAGACGCCTTCTTCAACGACCCCTCAGGCACCGATCTCAGCAAGATCTTCGCAACCCGGCTTGAACTCAATTGTCAGGCGCAAGGATGATCTCGTGAACAAAACCGCCACGCGCATCGTTTTCGCAATCCTCGCCATTACCTATGTTCTCACCCATTTCCTCGGCCATGCCCACGCACAAAGCTCGCTCGGCATCGGCGCCAACGAAGCAGTTGCGCCCTCCACCGGCCTGTTCGCCGGCTGGATGAACTGGATCAATGTCCAGCAGCAGGACTTTTACCGTTCGCTGACCGGGGCGCTGAAGGGAATGCGCGAGGACGGCGGCCAGGTCTGGCTGCTCGTCGGCCTGTCCTTCGCCTACGGCATTTTCCACGCCGCCGGTCCCGGCCACGGCAAGGCGGTAATCTCGTACTACATGCTGGCCAATGAAGTGGCGCTCAGGCGCGGCATCATGCTGTCCTTCGTGTCCGCATTCCTGCAGGCGCTCACCGCCATCGTCGTCATGGCGCTAGTGTTTTTGGTGCTGCGCGGCACGGCGGTGTCGATGACCGACGCGACATGGTTCCTGGAGGTCGCCAGCTACGCGCTGATCACGCTCTTCGGCGCGTGGCTCCTGTGGCGCAAGACAGGACCGCGGATCGCCGGCCTGTTCGGGGGCAATCCTGTGCGCAGCCTTTCAGCCGCGCACGCGCATTCCGGGCACGATCACGTCCGCGATCACACCTGCTCGCATGATCACGCGCATCACGATCATTCTCACGCCCATTCCCACGATCACGCCGCGCATTCCCACACTCACGCGGCGGGCGAGGTCTGCGCCACCTGCGGCCATTCGCATGCCCCCGACCCGGCGATGATCTCGGGCGACCGCTTCAACTGGAAAACCGCGTGGTCGGCAGTCGCAGCGGTCGGCCTGCGCCCCTGCTCCGGTGCGCTGATCGTGCTCTCCTTCGCTTTCCTGAACGGGCTATGGGCCGGCGGCGTGCTGTCGGTGTTCGCCATGGCGCTCGGCACGGCCATCACCGTATCGGCCCTCGCGACCATCGCCGTGACCGCCAAGAACTGGGCGGTCGCGATCGCCGGCGACGGCCGCGCCGGAAACCGCGTCCACGCCACGATCGAGATCGCCGGCGCGGCCATGGTGTTCCTGCTCGGCCTTGCTTTGCTCGGCGCCAGCCTGAACGCTTAGCTTTCCTCCCAATCGGCGCTTCGAGCCTTCTTAGCGCTGAGGATTTGCAGCCGGCGCCAGCAGCCCTCGAATCTGGATTCGAAGTTCAGGAATGGGTCCCGGCTAAGATTGACGGTATCATCAAACCTGTCCGGTCCAGACTGTGGATAGGATTCGCTTCCCTTTCGGCCCGATCGAAGAAATCCGCCTTTCAGATCAAGAAGATAAAAGATTTTGGAAGAAATCTGGAGCGGCGTTTTGTTCACACATCCTGCCCCTCCCTCATAATCTCATCACCGTTCTGGCGGGACCTGGTGCGCACCGGGTATCAGGCAGAATGGCGGTGACCTCCCGCCATGGGATCGGAACCCATGGCTCCGAGGGCGTCCGACGGGCCGGCATTCCGGAGCGAAGCGACAATGCTTCGTGAACGGAAGGCGGATCATCCGCGCGTCATTGTCCATGGAAAGAACATGGAGCGGGGCGCGTGACCGGTCGACCGTGGCGACAGACACCGGCGGGGCGCGGAAGCTGCGCCACGTATTTGAGTTTCGGTAGGCAAGGCCATGCGCCCCGCTTCCCGACTCCTCCTGCAAAGGGAGGGTTCTTTGACAGAGGCCAGACGGTGAAAACCGGGCGTGGCGATGATGAAGCGCGCCAGCGACCCCACTTTGACCTCAGCCGCCCAGCTCGTCCTCGATATGCGCGCGGATGATCTCGTCGAAATTCCGCTCAGCCGTAAACCCAAGCTCGCGCGCCCGCCGCGCCTCGAACCGCGTCGGCCAGTTCTGGACGATCGCCCAAGTCGCCGCGTCCGGCACTTCGCGGATGAGCTTCACGACATCTGCACCGGCAATGCGCTCCAGCGCTTCGATCTGCTCGCCGACCGTCACGCCGACGCCCGGCATGGTCAGGTTACGGCGCGGGCCGACCAGCGCGCCGTCGATGCCGGCCGCGCGGATCAGGAAACCGACCGCCGAGCGCGGGCTGGCATGTGTATGCACGACCGAGCGCGGCACGGGCAACACCGCCTCCTGGCCGGCGAGCGGCTCGCGGATGATGCTGGAAAAGAAGCCGGAAGCGGCCTTGTTAGGCTTGCCCGGGCGTACGCAGATCGTCGGCAGCCGGATGCCGATGCCGTCAAAGAATCCGCGCCGCGTATAGTCGGAGAGCAGCGCCTCGGCCATCAGCTTCTGCGTCCCGTAGGAGGTCATCGGCGTCGGGTGAAACTCGTCGGGAATGACCTCCGGAAACGGCGCGCCGAAAATCGCGATCGAGGAGGTGAAGACCACGCGCGGCGCATAGCCGGCCGGCCGGATGGCGTCGAACAGAGCGCGGGACCCGTCCAGATTGACGCGGTAGCCGAGATCGAAATTCGTCTCTGCCTCGCCCGAAACGACGCCCGCCAGATGGAAGATCATGTCCGGACGGTCGGCGATCAAAGCCTCCGAGGCGCCTGCCGCAGCAAGGTCGCCAGTGAAGGCGCGGATGGAAATCCCGCCCGCTTGCGGCGTCTCCGGCGCGACGATGTCGTGAAGGTCGATCGCGGTGATCGTCCGCCCTGCGAGCTGCGGGGCGTCCAGCAGCCGCGCGACGAGCTTGCGTCCGACCATGCCGGCCGCTCCGGTAATCAGTATGCGCATTCAGTCCTCTTTTCCCTGCTGGCTGCGTGCGCGCAGCCAGAACACGATGAACAAAGCAGCGATGAAGAGCAGCGCGACGCCGCCTGCCGCGATCGGCGACACCTCGCCCACCGCCAGCATTATGGCCGGCAGGTAGAACGCCGTCAGGCCGAAGGCGAGCATGATGACTGCCGCTGCTGCCAGCGCGTTGCGGTCCTTGCGGATCATCGGGCGGCCGCCTTGCCGGGGCGATGCTTGTGCCCAGCATGATCATGATCGTGGTCGTCGCCATGCTCGTGCGCATCGGCGCAGTGGCCGTATTCCGGCTCGACGGTCGCATGGCTGATGCCGTGGTTGGCGGCAAGGCGCTGCTTGACGGCGCTCACCGCGGCATGGGCGTCGACGCCGTCATCCAGGCAGGCGTGAAGCGTCGCCATGTTCTTCGAGCCGTCGAGCGACCAGACATGCATATGATGGATTTCGCGGACTCCCGCGACATGCGCCGCGATATCCCTGGCGATGCCGTCACGGTCAAGGCTGGCCGGGACGCCTTCGAGCAGCAGATGTCCGGCCTCGCGCACCAGCGACCAGGCGCTCCGGAACAGGATCAGCGCGACCAGAACCGAAAGGATCGGGTCGATCGTGTACCAGCCCGTGGTCAGGATGACGAGCGCGGCCACAAGTGCCGCTACCGAGCCGAGCAGGTCGCCGACAACATGCAGTATGGCGCCGCGCATATTGAGGCTTTCACGATCGCCGCCATGCAGCACGAAGAAAGCCGCGATGTTGACCGCCAGCCCGATCAGCGCGACCAGCAGCATCGGGCCGCCGAGCACCGGCGACGGTTCGTTGAGACGGTGCCAGGCCTCGTAGACGATCCACAGCGCGATCACGAACACGGTCAGCCCGTTGGCATAAGCGACGAGCGTCTTCACCCGGTCGAAGCCGTAGGTCATGCGCGCGGTCGCGGCGCGGGTGGCGAGGTGGAAGGCGTACCAGGCCAGCACCAGCGACACCGAATCGGTGAGCATGTGGCCGGCATCGGCGAGCAGCGCCAACGAACCGGTGAGCACGCCGCCGATCGCTTCGGCCACCATGAAGCCGGCCGTCAGGATGGCGGCGATCAGCACCCGCGACTTGTTCGCGTCGTGCGCATGAGCGCCGGCGTGGCTGTGGCCGCCGTGGCCGTGATCGTGATTGCCGCTCATCTATCCGTCGTCTGCTGCGCCACCGCTTCAGCGCGAAGCTCTTCGAGCCGCCGCTTCTGCCGGCCTTCGCTGTCGAAGTTAGCCGGATCGAGCCATTCCTGATAGGCGCGTTTCAGCGCAGGCCATTCCTTGTCGATGATAGAATACCACGCCGTGTCGCGGTTCTGTCCTTTCACGACCAGGTTCTGGCGAAAAACGCCCTCGAACCGAAAGCCGAAGCGTTCGGCCGCCCGCTTCGACGGCTCATTGGCATTGTTGCACTTCCATTCGTAGCGGCGGTAGCCGAGATCGTCGAATGCGTATTTCATGAACAGGAACTGCGCCTCGGTGGCCGCAGGTTTGCGCGAGACGAGCGGTCCCCAATAGATGTTGCCGATCTCGATCACGCCATGCGCAGGCTCGATCCGCATCAGCGTCTGCCGCCCGGCGACCTTGCCGCTGGCCTTGTCGATGACTGCGAAGAACATCGGGTCTTCGCTCGCCGCCGCCTTTTCCAGCCAGGGCTGGAAAGCGGCGCGGCTTTCCGGCGGATAATCGAAGAGCCAGCGGAAGCGATCCGCCGCATCCACGACCGACGATGCCTCGTAAAGACCGTCGCCATGCCTGGCCACGTCGAGCGGCTCGAGCCGAACATAGAGGCCTTCGAGCACACGTCGCTCGGGGCGCGGCCGCGGCTGCCAATTCTTCAGATCGTCCGACAAGGGCTGCTCCATTCCGTTGACATTTCCGGCGGGACGTTCACAAAAGCCCATTCGCGGCATAAGCACCAGATGGATGTGAAACATGCTCCAAACGATTGCGGCCTTCGACCGTCTCGGCGAAGAAAATGCATTTGCCGTATTGGCGCGAGCGACGGCGCTGGCGCAACAGGGCCGCGACATCATCAATCTCGGCATCGGCCAGCCGGACTTCCGTACGCCGGAACACATCGTCGAGGCTGCGATCAAGGCGCTGCGCGACGGCCATCACGGCTACACGCCGGCCAACGGGCTCTTGGCGACGCGCGAAGCCGTGGTGCGCCGGACCCTGGCGATGACGGGCGTGGAGGTTTCGCCCGAATCGGTGATGATCCTGCCCGGCGGCAAGCCGACAATGTTTGCGGCGATCCTGATGTTCGGCGAACCGGGCGCGGACATTCTCTACCCGGATCCCGGATTTCCGATCTATCGCTCGATGATCGAATTCACGGGCGCCACGCCCATTCCGGTGCCTATGCGCGAGGCCAACGGTTTTGCCTTCTCGGCCGAGGAGACGCTGGCTCTGATCACGCCGATGACGCGGCTCCTGATCCTCAACTCGCCGGCCAACCCGACAGGCGGCGTGACGCCGCGCGCCGAAATCGAGAAGCTGGTCGCGGGGCTGGCCGCGCATCCGAACGTCGCGATCCTCTCCGACGAAATCTACGACGTCATGACCTATGACGGCGAGAAGCACTGCTCTTTGCTGCAATTTCCTGAAATCCGCGACCGTCTGATCGTGCTGAACGGCTGGTCGAAGACCTGGGCGATGACAGGCTGGCGCATGGGCTGGTCGATCTGGCCGAACTCGCCCGAGAGCGGCCATCTCTACGACAAGGTGCGCAAGCTCGCGGTGAATTGCTGGTCCTGCGTCAACGCGCCGAGCCAGTATGCCGGCATCGCGGCGATCGACGGGCCGCAGGACGAGGTCGATAGCATGATGCGGGCCTTCGACCGGCGGCGAAAGGTCGTCGTCGAAGGGCTGGACCTGCTGCCTGGCGTCTCGTGCATCACGCCAAAGGGCGCGTTCTATGCCTTTCCGAATATCTCGGCGACCGGCTGGAAGGCCAAGAAGCTCGCCTCGGCGCTGCTCGATGAAGCCGGCGTGGCGCTGATCGGCGGGCCGGATTTCGGCGTGCTCGGCGAGGGCTATGTCCGTTTGTCCTACGCCAATTCGGAAGAGAACATCTTGCGCGCGCTGGACAGGATGGCGGATTTCCTGAAGGCGCGGCCCGCGGCAGCGTAGAGCTATTTGGGCAGAACCGCCGTCGCCTCGATCTCAACCTTGGCGGCGTCTTCCATCAGCGCCACCACCTGCACCATCGCCATCGCCGGATAGTGCTTGCCCATGACAGAGCGATAGGCCTCGCCGATCTCGCGCAGATTGGCGAGATATTCCGTCTTGCTGGTCACGTACCAGGTCATCTTAACGATGTGCTCGGGCCGCCCACCGGCCTCCGCGACGATGTCGACGATATTCTGCAAGGTCTGCCGCGTCTGTCCGGCGAGATCATGCGCCTCGAACACCTGGTCGCCGGTCCAGCCAATCTGGCCGCCGAGATAGACGGTGCGGCCCTCGGCGACGATGCCGTTTGCATAGCCCTTGGCGGCTTTCCAGTTCGCCGGGTGCAGCAGCTGGTGGACGGGATCGGCGGTCATTTTTCTTCTCCAACATCGGCTCGGGCGTCAGACGCCGAGATACCGGTCCTGCAGTTCCGGCGTAAGCTCGTCCGGCTTGCCGGAAAACACGGTCCGTCCCTTTTCGAGGACAAAACAGCGGTCGGCCACCGGCAGGAGTTCGGCGAGCGTTTTGTCGACCACCAGGATCGACTGGCCCTCCGCCTTCAGCCGCCGGATCGCTGCCCAGATGTCCTGCCGGATGACGGGCGCCAGGCCTTCCGTGGCCTCGTCGAGGATGAGCAGTTGCGGATTGGTCATCAGAGCGCGGCCAATCGCCAGCATCTGCTGCTCGCCTCCGGAAAGCGAATGCGCATACTGGTCCTGCCGTTCCTCCAGCCGCGGGAAAAGCGCATTGATGCGCGTCAGCGTCCACGGTCCCTGTCGGGCAGCCGCGACCAGGTTCTCGCGCACCGTCAGGTTGGGAAAGCAGCGCCGTCCCTCGGGAACAAGCCCGATGCCGAGCCGCGCGATCCGATAGGACTGCATGCCGGCGATGTCCTTGCCGATGAAGCGGATTCTTCCGCCGCGCGGGCGGATGAGGCCGAGCACCGAGCTGATCGCGGTCGTCTTGCCCATGCCGTTGCGCCCCATCAGCGCCACGACCTCGCTCTGGCCGACCGAGAAGTCGACGCCGAACAGCGCCTGCGACGCGCCGTAAAAACTTTCCAGCCCGCTGACCTGAAGCAACGTCACGGCCGCTCTCCGAGATAGGCGCGGCGCACTTCGGCATCGCGGCGGATTTCACCGACCGTGCCGGTGGCGATGATGCGGCCATAGACCAGCACCGAAATGCGGTCGGCGAGCGCGAAGACGGCATCCATGTCGTGCTCAACAAGCAGGATCGGCGCTTCGCGCCGCAACCCGTCGAGGAAGCCGGTGAGCGTCCGGGAGCCTTCCGGGCCCATACCGGCCATCGGCTCATCGAGCAGGAATGCTTTCGGCCCGAGCGCAAGCGCGATGGCCATTTCGAGCTGCCGGCGCTCGCCATGCGATAGCTCGGCCGCGGGCACATTGGCGCGCGAGGCGAGGCCCGTGCGCTCCAGCATGGCCATGGCCGGTTCGGTCAGGCTGCGGTCCCTCATCACCGGGCGGAAGAAGCGAAAACTCGATCCCTGCCGCGACTGCACGGCTAGCATGACATTGCGCAGCGCAGAAAATTCCGCCGCCAGCGAGGAAATCTGGAAGCTGCGGCCGAGGCCGCGGCGGGCGCGCGCGGCAACGCCGAGCGCGCCGATGTCCTCGCCGAGGAAAACGATCTCGCCGCTGTCCGGCGCGATGCCGCCGGCGATCTGGTGGATCAGCGTCGTCTTGCCGGCGCCGTTGGGGCCGATCAACGCATGGATTTCGCCCGGCCGCAGATCGAGGCTGACGCCGTCGGTCGCCTTCAGCGCGCCGAAGGATTTCCTGAGATCGCGGATGGACAGGACCGGCTCAGCCATGGCGAGCCTTTCCGGCGAGCACGCCGATCAGCCCGCCGCGCGCGAACAGCACCACGCCGAGCAGGATCAGCCCAAGGAAGAACTGCCAGCGCTCGGTCAGGCCGCCGAGCACGAATTCGAACAGCACGAACAGCATCGCGCCGGCGACCGGGCCGAACAGGCGCCCCGTGCCGCCGAGGATGATCAGCACGATCAGTTCGCCTGACATCTGCCAGGATAGCATGGACGGGCTGACGAAGCGGTTGAGATCGGCCAGCAGCGCGCCGGCAAGCCCAGTGATCGCAGCTGATATTGTGAAGGCCGCGAGCCTTATCCGGAACGGCGCGATGCCGACAGCGGCAAGGCGCGTCTCGTTCTGCCGTCCAGCCTGCAGCGCCGCGCCGAAGCGCGAGTCGCGTACGAGCGCAAACAACGCAAGCGCCGCCAGGAGCAGGACGTAGCAGATCAGGAAGAAGGTTAGCGGGATGGCGGTGTTCACACCGGGAAAGCCGTTGCGGACAACGATCGAAAGCCCGTCTTCGCCGCCATAGGCCGGCCAGGAAATCGCGAAATAGTAGATCATCTGCGCGAAGGCGAGCGTGATCATGATGAAATAGACGCCGGCGGTCCGGAGGCTGATCGCGCCGATCAGCAGCGCCACCAATGCGGAAACCAGCATCGCCGCCAGCCAGATCGCGGGCATCTGGTCGCTGCCGAAAAACTCGAACGGCCAGGAAAATAGCGGCGTCTGGTTGAAGGCGTGGCTGGAAAATATGCCGGCGACATAGCCGCCGATACCGAAGAAGGCCGCGTGGCCGAACGAGACCAGGCCGCCGAGGCCCAGCGCGAAATTCAGGCCGACGGCGGCGAGCGCCAGTATTGCCATGCGGGTCGCAAGCGTGATGTAGAACGGCTCGCCGATTGCCGTCGCCACGAGGGGTGCTGCGAGCAGCAGCCCCGCCAGCAGCAGGTTGATCATCCTTTCGCGGCTCATCCGCCTGCTCATGCCGTTGCCGGGAACAGGCCCTTGGGCCTGAACGCCAGGATGAGCGCCATGACGATGTAGATCAGCATCGAGGCGAGAGCCGCGCCCGTTGTCGCGCCGTCGGCGGGACCGAGAAAGACGGTGAAAAGCTTGGGCAGCAGAAAGCGGCCGAGCGTATCCGTGAGGCCGACCAGCACCGCGCCGATCAGTGCACCCTTGATCGAGCCGATGCCGCCGATGACGATGACCACGAAGGCGAGGATCAGCACCGGCTCACCCATGCCGACTTGCACCGATTGCAGAGCGCCGACCAGGGCCCCGGCAAGGCCTGCAAAGGCCGCGCCGAGCGCGAAAACCATCGTGTAAAGCGTGCCGATATCGACGCCGAGCGCCGCGATCATCTCGCGGTCCGACTCCCCGGCGCGGATGCGCATGCCGAGCCGGGTTCGGGCGATCAGGTAATAAAGCCCTACCGCGACCAGAACGCCAACGCCGATGATCGCCAGCCGGTACAGTTGGTAGCGCGCGCCGCCGGGCAGATCGACCGCACCGGAAAGCACCGGCGGAATATCGAGATACAGCGGGAACGACCCGAACAGCCAGCGCGTGCCTTCCGAGAAGATCAGGATCAGCGCGAAGGTGGCAAGCACCTGGTCGAGATGGTCGCGGTCGTAGAGCCGCCGGATGACGACGAGTTCGGCCAGCGCTCCGGCGGCAGCGGCGGCGGCGAGGCTGGCGGCCAGCCCGAGCCAGAACGAGCCGGTCGCCGCCGCCACCGCCGCGCAGGCGAAGGCGCCGATCATGTAGAACGAGCCGTGCGCGAGATTGATCAGCCCCATCACGCCGAAGATCAGCGTCAGCCCCGCCGCCATCAGGAACAGCATGACGCCGAACTGTAGTCCGTTGAGCAGTTGCTCGATGATAAGGGCCGTGGACACGGAGACGTTGGTCCTGTTCAGCTTTTCACTGGGAAATTCAGCAATGCCGATCCCGCCCCTCATTCGCCTGCCGGCACCTTCTCCCCGCAAGCGGCGGGGCGAAGAGAGAAGCGGCTGCGTTGACGCCCCCTCTCCCCGTTCTTCACGGGGAGAGGGTAAGGGTGAGGGGTAGCGTCGTCTTACATCTTGCACTCGGCCGCGTAGGCGTCCTGATGGTCCTCGAGGCTGACTCCGACGATCTTGTTGGTCAGCACGTCGCCTTCCTTCACCACTTCGCGGACGTAGATGTCCTGGATCGGATGGTTGTTGTTGCCGAATTTGAAGTCGCCGCGGGTCGATTCGAACTTGGCGGCCTTGAGCGCGGACCGGAACGCATCGGCGTCCTTGACGCTGGCCGTCGCCGCCGCCGACAGGATCAGGTTTGCCGTGTCGTAGCCCTGGCTTGCATAGAGCGAAGGCAGCCGGTTGTACTCGGCCTGGAAACCCTCGACGAACTTCTTGTTCGCGGCATTGTCGAGTTCCTTCGACCATTGCGAGGTGTTCTTGACGCCCAGCGCCGCGTCGCCGATCGCGCCAAGCACGTCTTGGTCGAAGGAAAAGCCGGGACCGGTGACCGGGATCTCGATGCCCGACTGCGCATACTGCTTCATGAAGGCGATGCCCATGCCGCCGGGCAGGAAGATGTAGACGGAATCCGCTCGGGAATCGCGGATTTGGGCGATCTCAGCGGCATAATCGGTCTGGCCGAGCTTGGTGTAGATCTCGCCCGCGAGTTCACCCTTGTAGAAGCGCTTGTAGCCGGTGAGCGCGTCGGTGCCGGCAGGATAGTTGGGCGCGAGGATGAAGGCTTTCTTGTAGCCGGCGGTGTTGGCGTAGTTACCCATTGCTTCATGCAGATTGTCGTTCTGCCAGGCGACGTTGAAGTAGTTCTTGTCACACATCGCTCCCGCGAGAGCCGACGGCCCAGCGTTTGGCGAAAGATAGAATTTGCCCTGCGCGACTGCGTTCGGCACTACGGCCATTGCGATATTGGAGAAGATGATGCCGGTCAGGATATCGACCTTGTCGCTCTGGATCATCTTGTCGGCGATCTGAACAGCCATTTCCGGCTTCTGCGCATCGTCCTCGACGACGACCTCGATCTCGGTGTTGCCGGCCTGCTTTAGCGCCAGCATGAAACCGTCGCGCACATCGACGCCGAGACCTGCTCCCCCGCCCGAAAGCGTCGTAATCATGCCGATCTTGATCGGCTCGGCATAGGCAAAGCCGGACGTGGCGAGCGACAAGCCCAAGACGCCGGATGCGATAATCTTCTTCATTCTCTTCTCCCGTTGATTGTTCTTATGTTCCCAAGCTCTACAGCTCGGTGCGAACTTTCCAGAGTTCCGGAAACAGTTCAACCTCCAGCATCTTGCGCAGGTAGGAAACGCCCAACGTTCCGCCTGTCCCGCGCTTCAACCCGATGATCCGCTCCACCGTGGTGACGTGGTTGAAGCGCCAGCGGCGGAAATAATCTTCGAAGTCGACCAGTTTCTCCGCCAGTTCGTAGAGCATCCAATGCTTCTCGGGCGCGAGATAGACCTGCCGCCAGGCGGCAAGGACGGCATTGTTCGGCTTCCGGGTCGCGCGCCAGTCGGTCCTGCCGGCGTCGTCGCCAATGTCGAAGCCCTGCCGCGAAAGCAGGAGCAGCGCCTCGTCGTAGAGGCTCGGGGCGGCGAGGATTTCCTCGAGTTCGGCGATCACCTCCGGCCGGTGCGCATGCGGCTTGAGCATCGCCTCGTTGCGGTTGCCGGCCAGGAATTCGATCGCCCGGTACTGATATGACTGAAAGCCCGACGACTGCCCCAGCGAGCCGCGAAACTGGGTGTATTCGCTGGGCGTCATGGTCCTGAGCACATCCCAGGCGCCGGTCAGTTGGTCGAATATCCGCGCCACGCGCGACAGCATCTTGAAGGCCGGCTGCAGCCTGTCCTCGTGGATCGCCCTGGACGCCGAGCGTATCTCGTGGATGGCGAGTTTCATCCACAGTTCCGAGGTCTGGTGCTGGATGATGAACAGCAATTCGTCATGCGCGGCGGACAGCGGCGACTGCGCATCTAGTATCTTTTCGAGGTGGAGATAGTCGCCGTAGGACATGCGCCCGCGGAACTCCATCTGGGCGCCTTCGGCGGGATGGGGAGAGCCAGTCTGCGTCATGCGACGTGTCCCAAATCGGCGGGCGGCGTCAGCCCTGCGTCAGTCCTCCGCCGCAGAATTGCAGAACCACCGGGAAGTTTCAAGCATGAAATTTTATGATTAAAATATCTAGCCGCGGCCAACGTACGGCATCTTGGTCGCCATCACGGTCATGAACAGCACATTGGCGTCGAGCGGCAGGCTGGCCATGTGAACGACCGCGTCCGCGACGCGGTCCACATCCATCACCGGTTCCGGCGCCATGGTGCCGTTCGCCTGCGGCACGCCGACCGTCATTGGCCTGGCCATGTCGGTCAGCGCGTTGCCGATGTCGATCTGTCCGCACGCTATGTCATAGGGTCTGCCGTCCAGCGCGAGCGTCTTCGTCAGTCCGGTGATGGCGTGCTTGGTCGCCGTGTAGGGGACCGAGCCGGGGCGCGGCGCATAAGCCGAGACGGATCCGTTGTTGATGATGCGCCCGCCCATCGGCCGCTGCCGGCGCATCGCGCCGAAGGCCGCGCGGGCGCAGAGGAACGAGCCGGTAAGATTGACGCCGACGACATCGTTCCACACCTCGACCGGGATCTCGTCGATGGTCGTCGATTTGTAGCCCATTCCGGCATTGTTGAAGAGCAGGTCGACCCGACCGAAGGTCTTGGTGACCGCCGCGAACAATTGATCGACTTGTTCCGGCACGGCGATGTCGCAGGAGACGGCGAGCGCCTTTGCCTCCGTCGAATCCGCGTCCGCCACAGCCGTATCGAGTACGTCCTTGCGGCGGCCGCAGAATACCGTATTCCAGCCGTTCTTGAGCAGCGCCGTCGCTACCGATTTGCCAATGCCGGTGCCTGCGCCTGTGACGATCGCGATCTTGCCGTTCTGCATGCGATGTTCCTTCCCTGGAAGAGAACATGAAATCGCAGATGGAGGATAATGTGGCAAGCCGCCTGACAAAAAGGGCGGCCATTGGCGACCGCCCCGGTTCGAACCGAGCTTGGGAGGAGGAGAAGCCGATCCGACTGTCTAAAATGATGCGCTTTAAGCGTTAACGAAAAGTTAACGGCCTCAAGCGCCCCAGACGCTTCCCGCGCCAGGCTTCATGGGCGCTTCTGCGCCGGCTGCGGTTACGGTGGCTTCGACATGGTCGACCAGCGCGTCCGGGAGCTTCATGCGGCCGGCAAGCATATCGAGATAGCCGCGTTCGGCGCGCGAATCCGGGTCGATCGCGAGGCGCGAGGCGGTGTAGATCTCGACCTTCTGCGCGTCCGTCTTGGCGGCTTCCACCAGCGCGTCGAGGTCGAGCGGCGCATCGAGCTCGGCGAGCAGGAACTGCTCGGCCTCGCTGCCGATACCCGACAGGCTGAGCTTGTCGGATATCTTCTCGCGCTCCTCTTCGTCGACATGGCCGTCCGACTTCGCCGCCGCGATCATGGCGCGCACCAATGTGAGGGCAAATTCCTGCTCGCCCTGCGGCGCCTGCGAGGGATGGAAGCTCGTATCCTCGGGCGGCGGCAGCAGTTCGGGTTCGGCGGCCGCTTCCGCGGGCTGCTTGCCCTTCTGGTAGTTCTGATAGGCTTTGTAGGCGAGCCCGCCGATCGCCGCGAGGCCGCCGAGCTTGAGCGCCGATCCCGTCACCGCGCGGCCTGTACCCGTGCCGAGAAGCACCGCCACCAGCGCGCCGGCGGCCAGCGGATTGTCCTTGGCCATTTGCGTCGCCCTGCCGGCATGGTCGCGGACGGTGGATTCCGTACCCGGAACTTTCGAGCCGAGCAGATCATCGAGCAGCTTCTTGGGATCGAACATCAAAGGCCTCCAGCAATGATTTCCGGCACATGTCCGGGCCGGTTCCCGGTGCGGCGGAAGTAGGCAGCAGAACGCGACATTACAATGACGCGGCGTGCGACCGCCCCTCAACTGCCTATGTGTCGAACGCCGCGCTTCTCGGCAATTTCCACCTGGCGCTGGCGCTCGGCATAGCGGGCGCGGTCCTCGTCGGAACGCTGGTCGAAACAATGAGGGCAGGAGACGCCGGCTATGAATTGCGGCGCGAGACATTCCTCGGCGGTCAGTGGATGGCGGCAGGCGCGGCAGAGTTCCGACTGCCCTTCCTCCAGCCCATGCGAAACCGAGACGCGCTCGTCGAAAACGAAGCACTCGCCTTGCCAGAGGCTTTCCTCCGCCGGAACCTCTTCGAGGTATTTCAGGATGCCGCCCTTGAGGTGAAAAACATCTTCGAGGCCGAGCGATTTCACATAGGCTGTCGCCTTCTCGCAGCGTATGCCGCCGGTGCAGAACATGGCTATCTTGCGGCCTTCAAGCTGGTCGCGATGGGCGGCAACCCATTGGGGAAACTCGCGAAAGCTCCTCGTCTGAGGGTCGACCGCGCCTTGAAAAGTTCCGATCGACACCTCGTAATCGTTGCGCGTATCGATGACGATCGTCTCCGGATCGGAGATCAGCGAGTTCCACTCGGCCGGCGCGACATAGGCCCCTGCGCCGTGGCGCGGGTCGATGCCCTCGATGCCCATGGTGACGATCTCGCGCTTCAGCCGGACCTTCATGCGGTGAAATGGCATTTCGGCTGCAGCGCTGTATTTTACCTCCAGCCCGGCGAGTTCCGGCATTGCCTCCAGCCACGCGAGGAGTTCGGCGATCGCCGCCTCGCTGCCGGCGACGGTGCCGTTGATGCCTTCCGAGGCAAGCAGCAGCGTGCCCTTGATGCCGCGGCCGCAGCAGAAGGCGGCGAGCGGCGCGCGCAGTTCCTCGTATCGCTCAAGCCGGCAGAACCGGTAGAGGGCGGCGACGCGGAAGCCGGGAATTGCGGGCGAAGTGTCCATGGGGTGTGGATAAATCTCCGGTGCGGGTAATTCAAGGCACGGATTTATCTGCATGAAATCAGCGGCTTGGCTTCGTCGCACGAGCGCAACGCCGCACAAAATGTTCACACGCGCCCGGGCTAGGCGAAAATCAGGCGGATTGAAGCCAACCAAAGGATACACCGCGCATGTTCACTGCCGAAACCAGGCTCGAAATCGCAGTCATCGCCAACGACCTCGAACTTGAGCCGGAAGCGTTGCTGGCGATCGCCGAAGTGGAGAGCGGCGGCAAGGGGTTCGCCATTGTCGGCGGCAAACCCGAACCGCTGATCCGCTTCGAGGGCCATTATTTCGACCGGCGGCTTTCGGCGGCGAACCGGATGCGGGCGCGGGCGGATGGCCTCGCCTCGCCGGCCGCCGGCGCGGTCGCCAATCCGGGGACGCAGGCAGGGCGCTGGTCGCTTCTCGCCAAAGCCTGCGCGATTGACGCAAGGGCAGCCAATGAAAGCGTATCCTGGGGCATCGGCCAGGTCATGGGCGCGCACTGGGCATGGCTGGGTTACGCCGATGTCGACGCGCTCGTTGCGGAAGCGCGCGGCGGCGTCGCCGGCCAGGTCCGGCTGATGGCGCGCTATATCGACAAGGCCGGGCTTGCGGCTGCTATCCGGCGCTGCGACTGGGAGGCTTTCGCCCGCGGCTACAACGGACCCCAATTCCGGCGGCACGGCTATCATGTGAAGATAGCGGCGGCTTACCACCGCTTCCGGACTGAATGCGGGGAGCCATTGCCGGAGAAAAGAAATCCAGCAGTCAGGATCGCGAAAAGACCGGTCAGGAAAGCGCTCCCTGAGACGGCGATTCCGACGAAAGCGCCAGCGGTCCGGCCGATTAAAGCGCCCTTCTGGAGCAGCCTTGCAGCCAGGCTGTCCGGCTTCCTCGGGCGAGGCTGATCAGAGCGCCTTCGTGGACTTGGCCGGAGGCTTCTGCTAATCGGCTGAAATCCCAATCGCCGAGAGACGCTCATGCCCAGCAAGACCGAAAAACTCCTGTCGCTGCTCGATGGCCAGCCGGTAATTCCTGTGCTGAAGATCGACAGGGTGGCGGACGCGGTCCCCCTTGCACGCGCGCTCGCCCGAGGCGGCCTGCGCGTCATCGAGATCACGTTGCGGACCGCGGATGCGCTGGAATGCATCCGCCGGGCGGCTGGCGAGGTCGAGGATGCCATCGTCGGCGCCGGTACTATTTTGGATGCCCGCCAGTTCGAAGACGCGGCCGCGGCCGGCTCGAAATTCATCGTGAGCCCGGGCGTGACGCGCGAACTGCTGGCTGCGGCGGCCGACAGCGAGACGCCGCTGCTGCCCGGCGCGATCACCCCGGGCGAGATCATGACGGCGCGCGAAGCCGGTCTCGACTTCCTGAAATTCTTCCCGGCCGAGCAGGCCGGCGGCGCGGCGTTCCTGAAATCGCTGGCCTCGCCCTTCGGCGGCATAAAATTCTGCCCGACCGGCGGGGTGACGGCCAAGAATGCGAACGACTATCTCGGCCTCCCGAACGTGATCTGCGTCGGTGGCTCCTGGGTCGCACCCGACGATCTTGTGAAAGCCGGCAAGTGGGACGAGATCGAGGCTTTGGCCCGGGAAGCCGCGACGCTGCGGGCGTGCTGACGCCTCCAAACAGGCCAACAAAAAAGCGCCGGACACAGGCGCTTTTTTATTGCAGCTTGCGTTGCCGCTACTGGAAGCGCGCGACCGACAGGAATTCTACGGCCTTGCCGGAGAAGCGGTTGGCGTCGGCCGTCTGGTCGTCCTGCTGGAAGCCGGCGGTATAGACGGCGCGCGGGGCGGTGCGCACGATGTTGTAGGCGAATGACGGGGCCGTCGTGTTCTGCCCGGCCGTGGTGACATAGTCGCTGTGCAGCACCCAACGCGCGGCCTGCGGCTGCGCGGCCACCACCACCGGCTTCGGATCGGGCTTGGTGTCGCGGGCGCTCGGCCGCGAGGCCTTGCGCGTCGTCTTGACGCCGGAATCCATCGCCGAGGCGGGATCGGTCCCGGCCGGACGTCCGGCGACCGCCGCGCGCGGCGTCACCGTCGTGGCGAGCGCCGCGACCCGTTCGCCGTTTGATTTTATGACGGCCTCCAGGGCGGCTTTCGGATCTGTCTCGACAGCGCCTGTGCTGGCGGGCTCGGGACGCGCGGGCGGAACCGCGGCGAGATCGAATACGGCGTCGGCATCGCTTGGACGGCTGGACGGCAGCGGCGCGAATGCGTCGGTGGCGCTCATCGGGCCCTCGTCGGCCGCCGCCATGGCCAGCAGGATCGGATCGGTCGCGCTGGCAGACGCGAGCACAGCCGGCGGAGCGTAGTCCGGACGGCGCGTCGGCAGCGGAATGCCAAGCGCAAGCTCGGCCTTCTCGGCAAGCAGTTCGTCCGGCAGGGGTTGTTCGGCCGCTCCGAACGGAACCTGCTCGGCTTCAGCCAACGCCGCGACGGTCGGGCCGACCTCGGCCTCCGGACGCGGCGCAAGGGCCGGAACCGGAACGCTGCGCGCCGGTAGCGCGGCTATGATGGTTTCGGGCGTTTCTTCGCGCGGCTCCCCGGCCTCGGCGACCTGCGGAATTTCGGTGCGCTGCGCCTGATCGGGCGGGACAATCTGGATGCCGGGCAGCTGCTTGTTGGCGTCCTGCTGCTGCGGCTGTTCGGCCACGGCCTTCCTGGCTGCCTGGGGCTTTTCGACCTTCGAGCTTGCGGCCGCAACGACGGCGACCTCGCCGCTGCTCTCTTCTTCCTCGTCCGCGCCGCCGCCGAAAATGGCCGCAAAGAGATTGGTGCGCCTGCCGCTGCTGGAGTTGGAGCTGGCGAGCGCCAGGGCAGTGGCCCCGCTCTTGCTGCGCGCCTTGTAGGAAGCGAGCGCCGTCTCGAAGCCGGGCAGCGGCTTGCCGTCGGTCGGCACGTGCAGCGTCTTGCCGTTCGGGAAGACGGAGGCGAGTTCGCCACGGCTCATGCGCGGCCAATGGCGCACATTGCCGACATCCAGATGCACGAAGGGCGAACCCGAACGCGGATAATAGCCGACGCCGCCGCCCTGCGCCCTGAGGGCGGTGTTGCGCAGTTGTTTCAGGCTGACGCCGGGGATGTAGAAATCCATCGCCTTGCCCAGCATATGCTGGCTCTTGTTGGCGACGCCCTTGCTCCGGCTGCGAAGCATCGAATTTGTGGCCGGCGAACGATACGCGGAAACGACGTGGATGTAGTCGCGCGCTCCGACGGACTTGTAGGTCTCCCAGACCAGGTCGAGCAGCCGCGGATCCATCCTGGTCGGTTCGTTGCGGCGCCAGTCGCGCAGGAACCTGTTGATCTTCTTAAGGCCGGACTGATCGTAGCGCCCGTTGCGCTTGAAGGTGATCTCGGCCTTTTCCTTGGTATGGATGAAGTAGAGCTTGAGCGTCCGCGTTTCAGCGCTGGCGACGGGCGTTGCCATCAAGAGGAAGCTGAGGGCGAGGATGAAAGCCGCAAGCCATTTCGGCAAGCCGGTCGTTTCGAGTCGCCGGTTCGTGTGTCGCTCGATTCTATTCAAATCAAAAGGCCTTGCAGGCTGCCATTTGTCCCCGGATTTGAAGCCCGGACGCAAGAAAGTTGCGTCCGAATATCGATCCTAATGGTTAATCACAGCTTATTGAAGTCGAAATGCGGTAAGACCATGGCGATATCCCGGCAAAAATATCGAACGAAGTTCATGGTAAACGGCATCTTATGGGATGAAGCTTACGCGGTGCTGGCCGGGCAACACCCCTCCCCCTTTGCTCCTCCTTGGTCCTTTGCTCCGATTCTGATGTCATTCCCGGTGAGGCAAGGATTCCCGACACTCTCCGCTCGCTTCGCTCGCTCACGAGGTCGAGAATGACGGACTGCGTTTGCGTTTCCGCCAATCTCCAACGCCGGCGATTTGCAAAAGCGGACAATGAAATGCGCCGCAAAGTGCTGGGCCGATTGAGTCCACCCTAAGATTAAGTATCCTCGTCTATCAGTGGATTGAACGCGATGGCCGATACGACGTCCATCAACTCAACGACGGTAGCAAAGAAGGCCGCAGCCAAGCGGGTCGCCCGGTCCGCTTCTGCTCGTCTTCAGAGGAGGTTCCCATTGAATTGGAATATGTGGATTCGGCAGATCCATCGCTGGCTGTCGATTATTTTTACGGCGGTCGTCGCCGCCATCTTTATCAGCTTGGGCGTAGGTGTGGAGCCCGCTTACTGGGTGTACCTCATGCCGCTGATCCCGCTCGCCTTGCTCATGCTCAGCGGTCTGTACCTGTTCGCGCTGCCGTATGCCACCAGGTGGCGCAGCGGGCGGCGCGTCGGCGAAGAGGCGTGAACACATGGCCGACAAGACGAGACATCGGCGCTGATTCCAGATTTTTTTGGAACGGACGACCTGTCTCATCGGTTGGTTTCCAGGTCCCACATGAGACGGCGGCATGACGAAGCAAGTTTTGTTCGTGCAAGGCGGCGGCGAGGGCACTCACGACGATTGGGACGACAAGCTTGTCGCGAGCCTCAAGCGAGAGCTGGGTCCCCGCTATTCGATCCTCTACCCGCGCATGCCCGATGAAGCCGAACCCAGTTACGCCGCCTGGAAGCCTGCGCTTGTGGAGGAGATCGCCGGACTTGATGACGACGCTATCGTCGTCGGCCATTCGATTGGCGGCACGGTCCTGATCAATGTGCTGACCGAGTTGCCGACCGCGCATAAGCTATCCGCCGTCTTGTTGATCGCGGCGCCCTTTGTCGGCGAGGGCGGCTGGCCCAGCGACGACGTCGCGCCGATGGACAATGCTGGCGCGCGACTGCCGCCAGCAACGCCGGTTTATCTCTTCCAGGGCAGCGACGACGACACGACCCCCGCCGTTCATCTCGACCTGTACGCAAGAGCAATCCCACAGGCTCATGTTCGGAGACTTGAAAGCCGCGACCACCAGCTCAACAACGACATGACGGAAGTCGCCGAGGAGATTCGCGCGCTGGCGTGAGCTTCGTCCTAACCGGGTCACCCGATGGTGGGTGGGTCAGGAAGCGAGCTTTTCGGCGCGTCCCGTTTCGGGGTCTATGCCGTGCTCCTTCAGCTTCCGGTAAAGGGTTGAGCGGCCGATGCCGAGCCTGCGCGCCACTTCGCTCATCTGGCCGCTGTAGTGGTCGATGGCCATCTTGATCATCTCGAGTTCGACTTCCGCCAGCGAGCGGACATTGCCGCGGTCGTCGAGCGCCTTGAGAATGCCGAACCGGACTTCGCCCGCCGGCCGGGCAAGCTCCGGCCTGATTTCGGCAGGCGAAAAATGCGGCTCGGGCAGCGCGATGAGGCCGGCATCTGGATCCCGGTCCAAATTGACCGTCCCCTCGACCTGCGCCCTTATCTGCGGAAATTCTTCCTCCGTGAGCGTGTCGCCTTCGCAGAGCACCGTCGCCCGGAAGATCGCGTTTTCAAGCTGCCTGATGTTGCCCGGCCAGTCATAGGCCTCGAGCATCGACAAGGCTCGCGCGGAAATATCGGTGATGCGGCCGCGGGTTTCGGCGGGCGCGACCCGCGCCATGAAATGGCGCACGAGATGCGGAATGTCGTCGCGGCGGTCGCGCAGCGGTGGAACGAAGATCGGATAGACGTTTAGCCGGTAGAACAGGTCCTCACGGAACTTTCCGTCCTTCACCTGCTGCAGGAGATTGCGGTGGGTGGCCGAGATGAGGCGGATGTCGACCTTGACGGTCGAGCGCCCGCCGACCGGATCGACCTCGCCATCCTGGACGGCGCGCAGGAGCTTTACCTGGACGTCGAGCGGCAGGTCGCCGATCTCGTCGAGAAACAGCGTTCCCGTATGCGCCTCGACGAATTTGCCGGTGTGCTTCTCGGTCGCGCCGGTGAACGAACCCTTCTCGTGGCCAAACAGGATGCTTTCGACAAGGTTGTCCGGGATGGCGCCGCAATTGACTGTGACGAAGCGCTTGCCGCGACGATCGCCCGAACCCTGGATGGCGCGCGCGACAAGTTCCTTGCCGACGCCTGATTCGCCCTCGATGAGGATGGGGATGTTGGACGAGGCCGCCTTCTGCGCCAGGCGCAGCACCCGGTCCATGGCCGGGCTCCGGGTCACGATATCCTTGAACGAAAGCGTGCCGCCGCCGCGTCTGGAGGAGCGCTTCGCCTCCATCCCGCGCGCTTCCACCTTGAGCGCGTTGTCGATGGCCGTGCGCAGCCGCTCCGGCGAGGCCGGCTTGACCACGAAATCGAATGCGCCGTTGCGCATGGCCAGCACCACGGTTTCGATGCCGCCCTGCGCGGTCTGGACGATGACCGGAAGCTGGATGCCGCGCTCGGCCAGCGCCTTGAGCACGCCGATGCCGTCCATGCCTGGCATTGAGAGGTCGAGTATGACGACGGCGACCGGGCGCGCCTCCGGTCCGTCGAGCACCTTGAGGGCCGCCTCGCCGCCATCGGCGACAATCGCGGCATGACCGAATTTGGTCACCGCCGCTTCGAGCAGCCGGCGCTGTACGGGATCGTCATCGACTATGAGGATGCAGGCTGCCATGACATGTTCTATACGGCCTTATTGCCGTCTGGATCATCCTGGCACAGGGTTCTAAATAAGCCTTCAAAAAAGCCGGTGAATGAAGTCTTTAGCTTGCACGGGCGGTTGTCGAATCGGAAGGTTGTCACGATGGATCTGAATCCCGGCGGAAAGGTCGCTGCCATGGCCGCGAGCCAGACACTTTCGATTCTCGGCGACCTGCCGGAATGGGACCTCGGCGACCTCTATCCAGGCATGGACGCGCCCGAACTGAAGAGCGATCTCGCCAAGGCGGCTCTCGAGGCGGTGAGCTTCGAGCGGCGCTGGAAGGGCACGCTGGCCGAAGAGGCCGGAAGAGGCGGCGCCGGCCGGCTGGGCGAAGCGCTGCAGCAATACGAGGCGATCGAGGAACTGATCGGCAAGATCGCCTCCTATGCCGGGCTGATCTATGCAGGCAACACGGCCGACCCGCAGCGCGCCAAGCTCTACGGCGACGTGCAGGAGAAGATGACCGACGCCAGCGCGCACCTGCTGTTCTTCGCGCTCGAATTGAACCTCATCGACGACGAGCTGATTTCGAGCGCGCTCGAAGCCGACCCGGCGTTCGGCCACTACCGGCCCTGGGTGCTGGATCTCAGGAAGGACAAGCCCTACCAGCTCGAGGACCGCATCGAGCAGCTATTCCACGAAAAATCGATAACCGGGCGCGGCGCCTGGAACCGCCTGTTCGACGAGACGATGACGGACCTGCGCTTCGAGGTCGGCGGCGAGGAGCTGACGCTGGAGCCGACGCTGAACAAGCTGCAGGACGCCGACGGCGAGGTCCGCCGCGCGGCCGCCGAAGCCCTGGCGAAGACCTTCAAGGAGAATCTGCGCGCCTTCACGCTGATCACCAACACACTGTCCAAGGACAAGGAGATCTCCGACCGCTGGCGCGGCTTCGAGGACATCGCCGACTCGCGGCATCTCGCCAACCGCGTCGAACGCAGCGTCGTGGACGCGCTGGCATCCGCCGTTCGCGAGGCCTATCCGCGGCTTTCGCACCGCTATTATGCGATGAAGGCGCGGTGGCTCGGCATGGATGCGATGAACCACTGGGACCGCAACGCGCCGCTGCCCGAGACACCGCAGGCGACGATTGGATGGGACGAAGCGAAAAACACAGTTCTGTCGGCCTATCACCGCTTTTCGCCGGACATGGCCGATATCGCGCGGACCTTCTTCGACCGCCGCTGGATCGACGCGCCGGTGCGGCCCGGCAAGGCGCCGGGCGCCTTCGCGCACCCGACGGTGCCGTCGGCGCATCCCTACGTGCTCCTAAACTATATGGGAAAGCCGCGCGACGTGATGACGCTGGCGCACGAACTCGGCCACGGCGTGCACCAGGTGCTGGCCGGCGGCCAGGGCGCGCTGATGGCCTCGACGCCGCTGACGCTGGCCGAAACGGCCTCGGTGTTCGGCGAGATGCTGACCTTCCGCTCGCTGCTCGACAACACCACCGACCGGCACGAGCGCAAGGCCATGCTCGCCCAGAAGGTCGAGGACATGATCAACACGGTGGTGCGCCAGATCGCCTTCTACGAGTTCGAGCGCAAGGTGCACACCGAGCGCCGCAACGGCGAGCTGACCTCCGACCGGCTCGGCCAGTTCTGGCTGGAGGTGCAGGCCGACAGCCTGGGCCCGGCGATCAGGCTGCGAGAGGGTTACGAGACGTTCTGGACCTACATCCCGCACTTCATCCATTCGCCGTTCTACGTCTATGCCTATGCGTTCGGCGACTGCCTGGTGAACTCGCTCTACGCCGTCTACCAGAACGCCGAGCGCGGCTTTCAGGAGAAATATTTCGACATGCTGCGGGCTGGCGGCACCAAGCATCACTCCGAGATCCTTGCTCCTTTCGGGCTCGACGCCTCCGACCCCGCCTTCTGGCAGATCGGCCTTGGCGTCATCGGCGACTTGATCGACGAACTGGAAGCGCTGGAGTGAGGCGGGCAGACGCGGCTCCCGCGAGTTGACAAATATGCCCGCTTCACCATTCGTCCTTTTCCGCAACGACCCCGCCGGCCGCGAGCTTCTGTTCGACCGGCCGCACGAAATCATCGCCCCCGACACGGCGGAGAGCTTCTTTCCGGCGCTGGAAGCGGCGCAGGCCGCCCATGAATCGGGAAAGTGGCTTGCCGGCTATTTCGCCTATGAGGCCGGCTATCTGTTCGAGCCGAAGCTCAGACCGCTTCTGCCTGAAGGCCGGCGCGCGCCGCTGTTTTGCCTGGGCGTCTTCGACGGGCCTTCTGAGACGCCCCTGCCCGCCTTGCGTCCGCCGGACACCAACGGGCCGATCTTCGACGCGCGGGCAAGCTGGTCGTTCGGCGACTACGAACCGCGCTTCGCGCGGCTGCACCGGCATCTGCGCAAGGGCGACTGCTACCAGGCCAATTTGACCTTTCCGGTCAACGCACAATGGTCGGGCGAGGCGCTCGCGGCCTTCGACGCGCTGACCGCGCGCCAGCCGGTGAAATACGGAGCCCTGGTTTGTCTCGGCGAGCCGACGGTGCTGTCGCGCTCGCCGGAACTGTTCTTCGAGATCGACCGCGAAGGCTGGATCGAGACGCATCCGATGAAGGGCACCGCCCCGCGCGGGGTGACCAGGGAGGAGGACGAGGCGCAACGGGAGTTCCTGCGCAACGACCCGAAGAACCAGGCCGAGAACCGGATGATCGTCGACCTGCTGCGCAACGACATCTCGCTGATCAGCGAGGTCGGCACGCTCGACGTGCCGGAGCTTTTCCGCATCGAGACCTACCCGACCGTGCACCAGATGGTGAGCCGGGTGCGCGCGAAACTCCTGCCAGACTTGACCATCGTCCAGATCTTCGCGGCGCTGTTTCCGTGCGGGTCGATCACCGGCGCGCCGAAAATCCGCGCCATGGAAATCCTGCACGCGCTGGAAGGGAAGCCGCGCGACGTCTATTGCGGCGCCATCGGCTGGATCGCGCCGGACGGCACGATGCGGTTCTCGGTGGCGATCCGCACCATCTCGCTCTTTCCGGGCGGCGAGGCCGTCTACAATATCGGCGGCGGCATAGTCTTCGATTCGACCGTCGAGGAGGAGTATGCGGAATGTCTCCTGAAGGCCCGGTTCGCGACGGGAACGGTACCAGCTTCGAGCTGATAGAGACGCTGCGCTGGGAGCCGGCGCGCGGGTTTGTTCGCCTGAAGCGGCACATGGCGCGGCTCGCAGCATCGGCGCGGGAGCTTGGCTTCGAACTGTCGCCGGCCGGGACCGATCGCGCACTGCGAGACGCCGTGGGTGGCGGCGCGGCGCTGCGCGTCCGCCTGACGCTGGCGCAAGACGGTAAGTCGAAGGTTACGACGCAGCCATACACGCCGCTCGCGCCGGACGCCGTCTGGACGCTCAAAATTGCCGAAACCCGGTTGGACGCGAACGATCCGCTACTGCGCCACAAGACGACGCGCCGCGCCATCTATGATGCGGCGCGCGCGGAATTTCCGCGTGAGGAGGCCGATGAGGTCATCCTGCTCAATCAGCATGGGCAGGTCTGCGAAGGCACGATTACCAATGTCTTTGCCGATATGGGCGATGGCGTCTTGCTGACGCCGTCGTTGCGATGCGGGCTGCTGCCCGGCGTGCTGCGCGGCGAGTTGCTGGAAAGCGGCAGGGCCAAGGAGGCGGCGCTGACTGAGGACGATCTGCGCCGCACGAAGGCGCTCTTCGTCGGCAATTCGCTGCGTGGGCTGATCAGGGTACGACTGGCCTAGTCGCGTTTTCTTGCAGCAGCCTTGAACTACCGGCTATTGCAGACCCGATCATCCGGATTGGACTATCTTGAGCGCAGCCCCGAGACACACCCCCTATGACGGCTCGTCAAAGCCGTTCAGCATCGGCCTGAAGCCGCTGAACCTCGCCGAATGGATCGAGGTCGGCGACGATCTGGACATGCATCTGGCCGAGAAGCGTAGGCTCTACGCGACGGTTCCGGACAAGGTTTTCGTCGAGGAGCCGGATACGCGGGAAGCGCAGCGCGAAGTGCTCGACCTCATCGAGGCGCATCTGGCCCGGCATCATCCTGAGCTGCTCCAGCGGTTGAGAGCCGACGTGCGGACCGGCGACGAGGCGGACGCTCCACCGCTCCTGACCGCATCCCTGCTCGTCCAGGAGGACCTGATCCTGATGCGCAGGGGCGAGAACGGCTGGCGGCTGGCCGCGGGGTCGCTGTGCTTTCCGTCATCATGGTCGCTGCGCGAAAAATTTGGGCGGCCGCTGCATGAAATCCACGCGCCGGTGCCGGGTTTCGGCGGCGGCACCCGCAACGCCGATCTGATAAGCCGCATGTTCGACAGTCTTCAGGGCCAGGCGGTTCTGCGCTGGAACTGGTCGCTGCAGGCCGGCAACGATCTTTACCTGCCGTTCTCGCACCAGGAGCGCATTGACCTCGCTACGAACCGGCCGTCGAGATTTTCAACCGACGAGATTGCGGCGCAGGCCTTCATCCGTATCGAGCGCCAGACGCTGCGCAAGCTGCCGGTTTCGGGCGACATTCTGTTCACCATCCGCATCCATCTCGACCCGTTGTCGGTGCTCGAAAGGCATCCGGACCGGCAGCGGCTCGCCTCCTCCTTCGCCGATCAGCTTGCCGCGCTTGACGAGGCGCAGCTCGACTACAAGGGGCTGACCGCCGACCGCGAGCGGCTGGTGGCAGTCATGCTGGGCTTGGCTCAGCGCTAACCAGCTTGGTGGTTTTCGCTTTATTGTGACGAGGAACTATGTTCTTCAACTCGACCACCCGTCGAGATGCACGCATAACGCGCGAACCAGGAGTGTCTAAAGAATGGCGAAAGAAAAATGGCCCGTCCACGGTGAAATAACCGGCCCAGTGGTCATGATCGGCTTCGGGTCGATCGGCCGCGGCACGCTTCCCCTCATCGAGCGCCATTTCAAATTCGACAAATCCCGCATGACCGTTATCGATCCGCGCGACGATGACCGCAAGCTACTCGACGAACGCGGCATAGCCTTCCTGCAGGAGGCGGTGACGAAGAAGAACTACAAGAAGCTGCTGACGCCGCTTCTGACCGCGGGCGGCGGCCAGGGTTTTTGCGTCAACCTTTCGGTCGACACCTCCTCGCTCGAACTCATGAAGCTCTGCCGCAAGCTCGGCGTGCTCTATATCGACACTGTCGTCGAACCCTGGCTCGGCTTCTATTTCGATACCAAGGCCGACAACGCTTCGCGCACCAACTATGCGCTGCGCGAAACCGTGCGCGAGGAAATCCGCAAGAATCCCGGCGGCGCCACCGCCATCTCCTGCTGCGGCGCCAACCCCGGCATGGTGTCGTGGTTCGTCAAGCAGGCGCTGGTCAATCTCGCCAACGACCTCGGGCTCGAATTCGCCGAGCCGGCGGAAGGCGACCGGGAAGGCTGGGCGCGGCTGATGAAGGACGCCGGCGTGAAGGGCATCCATATCGCCGAGCGCGATACGCAGCGCACGAAGAACCCGAAGCCGATGAACGTGTTCTGGAATACCTGGTCGGTCGAAGGCTTCATTTCCGAAGGCCTGCAGCCGGCCGAACTCGGCTGGGGCACGCACGAAAAATGGATGCCGAAAAACGCCCGCAAGCAGAAGAAGGGCTCGAAGGCCGCGATCTTCCTCGAACAGCCGGGCGCCAACACGCGGGTGCGGACCTGGTGCCCGACGCCCGGACCGCAATACGGCTTTCTCGTCACTCACAATGAAGCGATCTCGATCGCCGATTTCTTCACCCTGCGCGACAAGAAGGACAAGGTCTCCTACCGCCCGACCTGTCACTACGCTTATCATCCCTGCAATGACGCCATACTGTCGCTGCACGAGATGTTCGGGTCGGGCGGCAACGCGCAGCCGGTGCATCACGTGCTCGACGAGGACGAACTTGTCGACGGCGTCGACGAACTCGGCGTGCTGCTCTACGGCCACGCGAAGAACGCCTATTGGTTCGGCTCGCAGCTCTCGCTTGCCGAGGCGCGCAAGCTGGCGCCCTACCAGAACGCAACCGGCCTGCAGGTGACCTCGGCGGTGCTAGCCGGCATGGTCTGGGCGCTGGAAAACCCGCAGGCAGGCATCGTCGAGGCCGACGAGATGGACTACCGGCGCTGCCTGGAGGTGCAATCGCCCTATCTCGGGCCGGTCAGGGGCTATTACACCGACTGGACGCCGCTGGAGGGCCGCCCGGGACTGTTCGCGGAAGACCTCGACACGAAGGACCCCTGGCAGTTCCGCAACATACTGGTTCGCTAGGTCGTAGACCTAGCGGGACTTTCATCGCGGCTTCTTGCAATCGCCCGGAAATCGGGCGATTGCTACGCATGCGGACTGAGGAGAGGATGAACATGACGATAGCGCGCAAACTGTTTTCCGCGGCTGCGCTCGCCGCGATGTCGGCGGGCCTGGTTGGCTGCATGACCGGTGGCGGCCCCGGTGGAGGCCCGCTGGCCGCCGCGTCCGGCGTGGAAGGCGAATGGCTGAGCACCGACGGCGTCGCTGTGTCGCGCTTCTCGGGTGGGGTATTCCAGACGACGGCTCTCGACACCGGCAACAAGCTGGCCGACGGCAGCTATCAGATGGTGGACGATCGAACAGTCGCGATCAGCGTCAAATCGCTGATTCGCCAGACGACCAGCAGCGTCAACTGCGCGCTGGCCGCTCCCACCCAGCTCAACTGCACGAGTTCGACCGGCCAGCAATTCGTGCTGACGAGACGTCCGAACGTAGGGTGAGCAGGGCGGCGCTGGAGGCGGTAGGGAATGGCGATCGTCATTCTTTTCGCCCTCATTTGCGTCGTCGTGCTTCCGCAGGTCTGGGTGCGGTTCACCATAGACCGGCACGGGACCGACCGTCCGGATCTGCAGGGCACGGGCGCGGAACTTGCTCGCCACCTTCTCGACCGCTTCGACCTCGCCGACGTCAAAGTTGAAACGACGGACCGCGGCGACCACTACGATCCGGATGCCAAGGCGGTGAGGCTGCTGGCCACGCACCATGACGGCCGCTCTCTTTCCGCCGTTGCGATCGCGGCGCACGAAGTTTCGCATGCGCTTCAGGATGCGCGCGGCGAACGCCTGCTGGCGTTGCGCCAGCGCCTTGCCAAGTTTACCGCTATCACTGATCGGATTGCCGGCGTGTTTTTCATAGCGGCTCCCGTGCTGGCCGCCCTTGCGCGAACGCCCGTGGCCTTCTTTGCAGTGCTCGGAATTGGCATAGCTCTGCTGGCAGTTCGTGTCCTCGTCAACCTTGTCACGTTGCCGGTCGAGACGGACGCCAGCTTCTCCAAGGCGCTGCCCATTCTGGAGGAAGGCCGCTATGTCGACGCCACCCACATGCCGGCCATACGAAGCGTGCTGCGCGCCGCCGCGTTTACCTATCTCGCGGGCGCACTGATATCTTTGATCAACCTTGCGCGCTGGATAAGGCTGCTGCGATAACAACATCTGGCAACGGACGGAGCTCATGGCCCTCCATTTCGACCACCTCGAAACCCGAGACCCCGCCGAACGCGAAGCGGCGCTGTTCGGCGCCCTTCCCGGCTTTCTGCGCAAGGCGGTTGCCGAGGCATCCGGCCTCGCGCACTGGCTCGCGGGCGTCGATCCGGATGCCATAACCGATCGCGCCGCCCTTGCCCGGCTCCCGGTGCTCCGGAAATCGGAGCTGATGGGGTTCCAGCAGGCCGACCCGCCCTTCGGCGGCTTCGCCGACCCCGCGGCCTTGCGGGCAAACCGGGTGTTCCTGTCGCCCGGTCCGCTGTGGGAGCCGGAGCTCGGCGACGATGTGGCCACGGCGACCGCCCGCGCCTTCTTCGCCGTCGGCATCCGCGCCGGAGACATCGGTCACAACGCCTTCGCCTACCACATGACGCCGGGCGGTTTTATCCTTGATGCCGGCGCGCGCGCGCTGGGCTGCACGGTGTTCCCGGCAGGAACCGGCAACACCGACATGCAAGTCGACGCGGCGGCTGCGCTGAAGCCCTCGGTCTATTGCGGCACGCCGGATTTCCTCAAGGTCATGCTCGACCGCGCCGCCGAGACCGGCAAGGACCTGTCCTCCTTCCGGCTAGCGCTGGTGTCGGGCGGCGCGCTGTTTCCTTCGCTGCGCGCCGAATATTTTTCGCGCGGGATCCAGGTCTTCCAATGCTATGCCACCGCAGAATTCGGCGTGATCGCCTACGAAAGTGCGGCAGACGACGGTTCGCCCAATCCAGGCATGATCCTCAACGAGAACCTGATCGTCGAGATCGTCCGCCCCGGCACCGGCGACCCTGTCGCCGAGGGCGAGGTCGGCGAGATCGTCGTCACCGGCTTCAATGCGGGATATCCGCTGGTGCGGCTCGGAACCGGCGACCTCACGGCGATCCTCCCGGGCATATCGCCCTGCGGCCGCACCAACGCGCGCATCAAGGGCTGGATGGGCCGCGCCGACCAGCGCACCAAGGTCAAGGGCATGTTCGTCGATCCGGTCCAGATCGCGGAGGTGGTGCGGCGGCATCCCGAGATAGCCAAGGCGCGCCTGGTCGTCGTCCGCGACGGCGACCGCGACGCCATGGTGCTGCATATCGAGCCCCGCAGCGGCGTGGCGCCCGACCTGGCGGCGGTCGAAGCCTCTTTGCGTGAAATCACCAAGCTCGGCGGCGCGGTCCGCCTCGCGGCGCCCGGCTCGCTCGCCAATGACGGCAAGGTCATTTCCGACGAGCGCGACTACAGCGCCTGAAGCTCCGAAGAGGCTGATCCGGGGCCGGGATTCCTCTTGCATCCGGCAAACCGCAATGTGAACATGGATCGGGGACCGTCTCGCATGAGCGGTCAGGGAGTCGCGCAGAGCGCTCCGAAGGGATCACTCGGGGAGACAAAGATGAAGAAGATAGCCGCCATAGCCGCCCTGTCCGCATCGGCATTCGCCATGTCGGCGGGCGCGTCATTTGCCGACTACACATTAAACATCCTGCACATCAACGACTGGCACAGCCGCATCGAATCAAACAACAAATTCGAATCGACCTGCTCGGCGGAAGAGGAAGGCAAGGGCGAGTGCATCGGCGGTGCGGCGCGCCTCGTCACGGTGATCAACGACCGGCGCAAGGCGCTCGAAGGCCAGAACGTGCTTCTGCTCAACGGCGGCGACAATTTCCAGGGCTCGCTGTTCTACACAACGTTCAAGGGCGCGGTGGAAGCCGAGTTCCTGAACCTGATGAAGTTCGATGCGATGACCGTCGGCAACCATGAATTCGACGACGGCGAAGATGCGCTGGCGCCGTTCCTCGACGTGATCAAGTTTCCGGTGCTCTCGGCCAACGTGAAGGCCAACCCGCAGTCGAAGGTCGGCGACCGCATCAAGCCGTCGGTCGTGCTCGAAGTGGGCGGCCAGAAGATCGGGATCGTCGGCGCGGTTGCCAACGACACGCCCGAACTCGCCTCGCCCGGACCCAACATCGCCATCGAAGAGGACATCAAGACGATCACCGCCGAGGTCGAGAAACTGAAAGGTGAGGGCGTCAACAAGATCATCGCACTGACCCATGTCGGCTATCCCCGCGAGAAGGAGATGATCGCGAAAATCCCGGGCGTCGACGTTGTGGTCGGCGGGCATTCGCATTCGCTGCTGTCGAACACCGACGCCAAGGCCGAAGGGCCCTACCCGACGATGATCGACAATCCGGACGGCTACAAGGTCCCGGTCACCCAGGCGGCGTCCTACTCGAAATATCTCGGCGAATTCATGGTGACCTTCGACGACAACGGCGTCGTCAAGGAAGCCAAGGGCGACCCGCTCTATCTCGACAATTCGATCAAGCCGGACGAAGCCGTTCTTGCCCGCATCAAGGAACTCGGCGCGCCGATCGAGGAACTGAAGAACAAGGAAGTCTCGGAAACGACGGCGCCGATCGACGGCAGCCGCGAGACCTGCCGCGCCAAGGAATGCGAGATGGGCAATCTGATCACCGACGCGATCCTCGACCGCGTCAAGGATCAGGGCGTGACGATCGCTATCCAGAACGGCGGCGGCATCCGCGCCTCCATCGACGCCGGCACCGTCACGATGGGCGAGGTGCTGACCGTGCTGCCGTTCCAGAACACGCTGGCGACCTTCCAGCTGACCGGCAAGGACATCATGGCGTCGCTGGAAGGCGGCGTGAGCGAGATCGAGGAAGGCAAGGGTAAGTTCCCGCAGGTCGGCGGACTGAAATATTCCTTCGACAAATCGGTCAAGCCGAACGAAGGCCGCATCAAGTCGGTCGAAGTTATGGAAGGCGGCGCCTGGAAGGCGATCGAGCCTGAAAAGGTCTATACCGTCGCCACCAACAACTTCGTGCGCGGCGGCGGCGACGGTTACAAGCTGTTCGCCGAGAATGCGCAGCACCCCTACGATTTCGGTCCGAGCCTCGAACAGGTCGTTGCCGATTACCTGACCGCGAACCGGCCTTATACGCCGAAGCTCGAGGGCCGCATCACCGAGGTTGGGGCTGCAGTAGCAGCCGCGCCGGCCGAAGCCGCGCCGGCGGCAGAGCCGGCCCCGGCGGTCGCCGCCGCCGAGGCTGCCCCCGCGACCGAACCCGAAATCAAGATGCCGGACCTGCCGGCCGCCTCGGGTGAAATCGCCACGGCCGCGCCGACGGTCGATACGCCGCAAACCACGGAGGCGCCGGCGGCAAAGCCCGCTCAGCCGGACGTGGCCGCCGCGCCGGCGACCCCAGAGCCCGCCGCCCAGCCGGCGGCCGCGGCGGCGGCTGTCAGCCATGTGGTCGTTGCCGGCGACAATTATTGGGACATCGCCGAGAAGATCTATGGCGACGGTTTCAAATGGAAGGTGATCGCCGACGCCAATCCGGAATATACGCCCTTGAAGCTCCCGGTCGGCGCGACGCTGAAAGTTCCCCCGGCAAGTTGAGCATTTTAGGCTGCGATGTCGAAGAGCCCGTCCGGAGCCATCCGGGCGGGGTTTTTTCCTGGCGAGGTGCGGCCAGACGCTCCATTGTATTCCAGGAGCGTACGGATAGTTTCCCGGCCGTTACCGGAGAGCGCCGAATGGATGCCGCGAAAACCAGCAAGACAACGAAAACCGAGACAGGCAGTTCGCCCCCCGCCGACGGTCCAGCGCTGAAATCGCCAAAGATCGGCGTCATGCTGGTCAATCTCGGCACGCCGGACGGCACCGACTTCGGCTCGATGTGGCGCTATCTCCGGGAGTTCCTCTCCGACCCCCGCGTCATCGAATTGCCGCGCATCGCCTGGTACCCGATCCTCTACGGCATCGTTTTGAACACGAGGCCGCAAAAGTCCGGCGCGAACTACCGCAAGATCTGGAACCGGGAGCGCGACGAATCTCCGCTTCGCACCTACACACGGGCGCAGAGCGAGAAGCTCGCCGAGGCCTTGCGCGGCGAGCCGGAAATCGTCGTCGACTGGGCGATGCGATACGGCAACCCGTCCACCGAGAGCGTGGCGCAGCGGCTGGTGGCGCAGGGCTGCGACCGGCTGCTGATCCTGCCGCTTTATCCGCAATACTCGGCAACGACGACCGCGACCGCCAACGACAAGCTGTTTGCCGCGCTGGCGAAGATGCGCCGTCAGCCGGCTATCCGCAGTGTGCCGGCCTATTATGACGACCCGGTCTATGTCGACGCGCTGGCCCGCTCAATCGAAGCACACCTCGCCTTTCTCGATTTCGAACCAGAGGTGATCATCGCCTCCTATCACGGCATCCCGAAGCCCTATTCCGACAAGGGCGATCCCTATTACTGGCACTGCCTCGAGACGACGCGGCTGGTGCGCGAGCGGCTGGGCTGGGAAGAAGAAAAACTGATCACCACCTTCCAGTCGCGCTTCGGCTCGCAGGAATGGCTGCAGCCTTACACCGACAAGACGGTGGAAAGGCTCGCGCAGGAAGGTGTGAAGTCGATAGCGATTGTCAATCCCGGTTTCTCGTCGGATTGCATCGAGACGCTGGAGGAGATCGCGGTGGAAGCGCGCGAGATCTTCGTCCACGCCGGTGGCACGAACTTCGCCCACATCCCATGCCTGAATGACAGCGCCGAGGGCATGGCCGTGATCGAGGACTTGGTGCGCCGCGAGTTGTCCGGCTGGCTCTGATTTCCGGACGGGGCCTTCCGGTCCGACAATCGACAACCCGCTGATTGTAACGTAGCCGAAACACACTTAAGTATTTTCGGGGCGCTTGGCAGGATTCGATCAACGCATTGCCGGGCGGTAATCCGAGGGGGCTCGCATGCCGTTTACTGGTCTCGACATCATAATCCCGGTCCTGGTTGTTCTTGTGCTGCTTGTGCTTTTCACCGGCATCAAGACGGTCGGCCAGGGATACAACTACACTGTCGAGCGTTTCGGGCGTTACACGAAGACGCTGACGCCAGGCCTCAACCTGATCATCCCGTTCATCGACCGTATCGGCGCCAAGATGAACATGATGGAGCAGGTTCTGGACGTGCCGACCCAGGAGGTCATCACGCGCGACAACGCCATCGTCGCCGTCGACGGCGTGGCTTTCTTCCAGGTGCTCAACGCGCCGCAGGCAGCCTATCAGATAACGAACCTTCAGAACGCGATCCTTAACCTCACCATGACCAATATCCGCTCGGTCATGGGTTCGATGGATCTGGACGAATTGCTGTCCAACCGAGACACAATCAACGACCGCCTGCTGCGCATCGTCGACGAGGCGGCGAGCCCCTGGGGCATCAAGATGACCCGCGTCGAGATCAAGGACATCAACCCGCCGGCCAATCTGGTCGAGTCCATGGCCCGGCAGATGATGGCCGAGCGCACCAAGCGCGCCCAGATCCTGGAGGCCGAAGGCCTGAAGCAGGCGCAGGTGCTGGAGGCCGAGGGCCGCAAGGAAGCAGCCTTCCGCGACGCCGAGGCGCGCGAGCGGGCGGCCGAGGCCGAGGCGCGCGCCACGCAGGTCGTCTCCGAGGCAATCGCCAAGGGCGACGTGCAGGCGCTCAACTATTTCGTCGCGCTCAAATACACCGAGGCAATGGCCAAGATCGGCTCGGCAAACAACAGCAAGGTCGTGCTGCTGCCGATAGAAGCCGCTTCGCTGATCGGCTCGCTGGGCGGCATCGGCGCCATCGCGCAGGAGGTTTTCCGCAACGAAGGCACCGCGGGGGCACAGCGCCAGGCGGCGAGGCCGCCGGTTGTGCGGCCCGAGCAGAGTTGAGGGTGCGGCAATGCTCGAAAGCATCTTTGTCGAACTCGGACCGTGGAACTGGATGGTTCTCGGCTTCGCACTGCTCGCGCTGGAACTCGTCGTTCCCGGCTTCTACCTGCTGTGGATCGCGCTGGCCGCGCTGCTCGTCGGGGCGGTGTCGCTGCTGATCTGGGATGCCGGCTTCTGGGTCTGGCAGGTGCAGGTGGTTGCGTTCCTGGCGTTGGCGCTGGTCGCGGCCTATCTCGGCCATAGGCTGATGGGCGGCAGGAACGCCGAAACCGACCAGCCGCTGCTCAACCTGCGAGGCGAACAGCTCATTGGACGCACCGCGACACTGACTGAGCCTATCCGCGAAGGCCGCGGGCGCATTCAGCTGGGCGACACGCTGTGGCGGGTGTCCGGCCCCGACCTGCCGCCGGGCGCCCGGGTGCGGGTCACCTCCGCAACGGATTCCGAACTGACCGTCGAAGCGATCTGAGAGCCGAATTATTTGGCCGTATGATCTTGTCCGAAAAGTCTGCAACTTTTCGCGGAGCTTCGGCTTGGGATCATGCTTTTAAGCGGCGCCGATTCGCAATAGATCGTGCAGATGCACGAGGCCGATCGTGCGGCCGTCCTCCACGACCATCAGGCTGGTGATCGACGAGGAATTGATCGTCTGGAGCGCGGATGCGACCAGCGTTTCGGGCCGGACCGACTTCGGCTCCTTCGTCATCACCTCTTCCACCGTCATCGCCAGGACGTTGCCGCCGAGATGCCGCCTTATGTCGCCATCGGTGATGACGCCCTCGAGCGCCCCGTCGGCGGCTACCACGCCGACGCAGCCGAAGCCTTTGCGCGAAATCTCCCGCACGGCCTCCTGCATGCCGGAGCCCAGCCGGACGAGCGGCAGTTCATCGCCGGTGTGCATGATCTCGCGCACCTGCGTGAGATTGGCGCCGAGCTGGCCTCCCGGATGGAAGGTGCGGAAATGGTCGGGCGTGAAGCCTCGCGCTTCGAGCAGGGCGATCGCCAGCGCATCGCCGACGACGAGTTGAAGCAGCGTCGAAGTCGTCGGGGCCAGCCCGTGCGGACAGGCTTCCACGGCGCGCGGCAGGGAGAGCACCACGTCGGCCTGCCGGGCGAGCGCCGAGGCGTGTCCGGCGGTAACCGCGATCAACGGAATCAGGAACCGGCGCGAATAGGCGATGATGCCCTTCAACTCCGCCGTTTCGCCGGACCACGAGATCGCGACGATCGCATCGTCGCGCGCGATCATGCCGAGATCGCCGTGATTGGCTTCGGATGGATGGACGAAGAAGGCAGGCGTGCCCGTGGAGGCGAGCGTGGCCGCGATTTTCGAGCCGATATGGCCGCTCTTGCCGACGCCGGTGACAATCACCCGGCCGCTGATCTGCGACACCAGTTCGACGGCCTCCGCGAATGGCTCGGCCATGTTGGTCTCAAGCGCGGCGGCAAGGGCCGCCACGCCGGCCTGCTCGGTGCCGACAGTCCTCAGCGCCGAGGCTATCGACGCTTGCCGGTCCGGCTTCTTCTTCAAGCTTCTTGCATGCATGGTCGATGCGATTAGCGCGTTGCCGAGCGGCTGTCCAATATTATTGCCGCCCGCGCACAGACTGAGGGCGCCGCTCTCAACCCTACATTAACCATCGCCATTTACGGTTCGGTAAGCATGGCGCTGGCGCGCCGTCCAGCAAGCAAGGTGACGATGCCGCGGGTTCGCCGAGTATTGACAGCAAGCGCGCGTCGTCCGGCATCCAGCATCTGGCTGCTGACGACCGCCGCCGCCGCATTGCTGTGCGCATCTCCGCTTCACGCCCAGGAGAGCGCCGATCTTCGCGGCGCCGTTGCCGAAACGGAAATCACCGGTTCACTGCTGCGAAGCGGTCAGGCGCAGCCAGCGCCTGTTCAGGACCCGCCCCTTCCCCAGTACATTCCGGTCAGCCCCGGCGCCGTGCCCGACGAGACGGACGCCGCACAGGACGACAGCATTTTTGCGCCGGCTGACATCCCGGACGACACTTTCGCCGGCGATCCGCCTGTCCCTACGAGGATACCGACGACCGCGCGCCGGCGCGCCGAGGAAGCGCGGATGCGCCGATCGGCGGAACCGGAAACGGCGGCCGAACGGCTGGAGGCCGAAACCGAGGAAGACCGGGCCGAGACCGACGACGAGGAGACAGGCGGGATCGAACGCGTCGATACGGTGGACTCGGAAATCGACCTGATACTCGACGAAGGTGCCGGACGCGTGGAAGCGATCGAGGCAATCGACCGCGCGGAAGCGGAGGAAGACCCCTTCGCCCCGGTCGGCATCCGCGTCGGCTCCTTTATCATGCGCCCAACGCTCGAACAAGGCATCACCGCGACGGACAATGCAGATTCGAGCAGCAGCGGCGAGCCGGCGCTGCTTTCGGAAACCACGCTGCGCCTGAACGCCGTGTCGGACTGGAGCCGCCACTTCGCGACCATCGACGCGTACGGCAACTACCGGAAGACGATTTCAGGCGACGAGATCGATGAGACGCGAGGCGGGATCGACGCCGCGCTGGACCTGGATCTCGCCAACGACTACAGGGCCCGGGCCGAACTCGGTTACGAGGCCGGGCCGGAATCGGCTTCGTCGCCGGTGGTGATCGAGGGAACGGCGTCGCAGCCGCTCCGCCAGATTTTCAACGGAAGCCTCGGTCTCGAAAAGGACCTCGGCAAGGCGCGCTTCGGCGTCACCGGCCTGGTCGAACACAACACCTATGGCGATGCCGACCTGTCCGGCGGCGGAACGCTTTCGCAGGAAGACCGCGACTTCACTCTGGCTGCCGTCGTGCTGCGCGGCGGCTACGAGATTTCCCCGGCGATCACCCCATTCCTCGAGGCCGAATTCGGCCGCCGCGAATATACGCTGGAAGAGGACGCCAGCGGGTTCCAGAGATCCTCCGACCGCGCCGGCGCGCGCGCCGGGCTGGAACTCGACATGACCGAAAAGCTGACCGGCGAATTCTCCGCCGGATGGATCCGGGAGACGTTCGACGACGACCGGCTGGACCCGATTTCGGGGGCGACGCTGAATGCCGATCTGGCGTGGTCGCCCGAGCGCGGCACGATGGTCAACCTGGCTGCGGCAACAACGGTGGAAGGCACTACGACGGCGGGCGAAAGCGGCTCCATCTTGCATGCGGCGCGTTTGGGTGTGGAGCGTCAGCTCCGCGCTAATCTGACGGCGAACGCCTCGATCGGCGCCGGCTACCGCAACTACGCCGAATCTGACGGCCACGATCTGATCCTGACCGCCGAAGCCGGCGCGACATGGTGGCTGAACCGCTATGCCGGCCTCAGCGGGCGATTGCGCCACGAGACGCTGGACAGCAACCTGCCCGACCGGGAGTACGAGGCCAACAGCGTCTTCCTCGGCCTGAAGCTGCAGCGCTAAGGAGCGTAGCCCCTCAGCTGGCAGCCGCTCGGTGTTCCAGCGGCTGGATCTCGTCAAGCAGCGCCTCGATGGTGGCCGACATGCTCTCGTGCAGGTCGGCGCGCCACAGCGCGAAAGCCACATTCGCCTCGATAAAGCCTTGCGGCGATCCGCAGTCAAAGGTGCGGCCCTGATAGTGGTAGCCAAAGAAGGGCTGCTGCTTTTCCAGCTTCAGCATGGCGTCGGTGAGCTGGATTTCGTTGCCGGCGCCCCGCTCCTGCCCCTCGAGCACCCGGAATATCTCGGGCTGGAGGATGTAGCGGCCGTTGATATAGAGGTTAGACGGCGCAGTGCCGGCCTTGGGCTTCTCGACCATGCCGGTGATCTCGAAGCCGGTATGGACATCCTTGCCGCGGCCGACGATGCCGTATTTGTGGGTTTCGGACGGGTCGCATTCCTGGACGGCGATGATGTTGTTGCCGGTTTCGGCGTAGAGATCGACCATCGCCTTCAGGCAGCTCTTGTCGGCCTGCATGATCATGTCCGGCAGGAGCAGCGCGAACGGTTCGTCGCCGACCAGGTCGCGCGCACACCAGACGGCGTGGCCGAGGCCGAGCGGAACCTGCTGGCGCGTGAAGCTGGTCTGGCCGGGGCCCGGCTGCAGACGCTGGAGGTGCGCGAGTTGGTCATCCTTGCCGCGCTGCGCCAGCGTATCATAAAGCTCGAACTGCAGGTCGAAGTGATCCTCGATGACGCCCTTGTTGCGGCCGGTCACGAAGATGAAGTGCTCGATCCCGGCTTCGCGGGCCTCGTCCACCACATACTGGATCACCGGCTTGTCAACGACGGTTAGCATTTCCTTGGGAATGGCCTTGGTAGCCGGAAGAAAACGCGTGCCGAGGCCGGCGACGGGGAAGACTGCTTTGCGAACTTTTTTCATGCCGCAATTATTCCTTCGGAAGGCCGGGCTGCAATCACAAAAAATGACATCTTGATGCCGGAATTGAATATTAGTGAGAAAAATCCAATTTCAGTGTGGGGGTTCAACCATTCCAACCGATTTTTGTTCTCGTCGAGCTATGGTAAACCGATTGATAACCGGCTTCGGCGAAGAATGAGACTTCCGCACGTTTCTAAGGAGGAAAAGATGCTCGTTCGCAAGACCGCAACACGCCTGGGGAGCGTCTTGACGGCTGCCGGGTTGTCGCTTGCCCTTCTCTTCTCGGCCGGCCCCGCTTCGGCCGACGCCGGCTTCCAGAACTGGGTCGCAAGCTTCCGGTCCACGGCCGCCAAGAACGGCGTCTCCGGCGCGACCTACGACCGCGCCTTCCGGGGCGTCACCGACATCGATCCCGAAGTTCTCGAGAAGGCCCGCTACCAGCCTGAATTCACCGCGCCGGTTTGGGACTATTTCGATAACCGCGTGCATGAGCATTCGGTCGCGGTCGGCCGGCAGATGGCGCGCCAATGGAAGCCGTGGCTCGACAAGATCGAGGCGAGGTACGGCGTTGATCGCTACATCCTGCTCGCCATCTGGTCGATGGAATCGAATTACGGCGAGATCCTGAAGAACGACAAGGTGATGCGCAATGTCGTACGGTCGCTCGCCACGCTGGCCTATGCCGACAAGAGGCGTGCCAAGTTCGCCCGCACGCAGCTGATCGCGGCGCTGAAGATCCTGCAGAGCGGCGACATCGATGTCAGCCACCTGACCGGCTCCTGGGCCGGCGCGATGGGCCACACGCAGTTCATCCCGACCTCCTATCAGGCCTACGCGGTCGACGCCGACGGGAACGGCCGGCGCGACATCTGGACCTCTATCCCGGACGCGCTTGCGACCGCCGCCAATCTCCTGCGCAAGAACGGCTGGCAGGCCGGCAAGACCTGGGGTTACGAAGTCACTTTGCCCGCCGGCCGGAAGTTCCCCAACGGCTCGATGTCGCTCGCCAAATGGCAGAGCATCGGCGTCGCGCGCGCCACCGGCAAGCCGTTCCGCAACGGCTCCGACAAGGCGGAACTCAAGGTGCCGGACGGCCGCGGCGGGCCGGCATTCCTGATGACCAGAAACTTCTCGGTCATCAAGCGCTACAACAATGCCGACAAATATGCGCTAGCGGTCGGCCTGCTCGCCGACGAAATCGCAGGCTATGGCGGGCTTGTGCAGGATTGGAAGCGGCCGTTCACCAAGCTCTCCTTCGAGGAAAGGCAGGAACTGCAGCAAAGGCTGTCCGCGCACGGCTATTATGACGGCAAGTTCGACGGCAAGATCGGTGAGGGCTCGCGCACGGCGATCAAGGCGTTTCAGGCGCAACTGGGTCTGGCGCCGGATGGCCACCCTAGCATGGAAGTGTTGTCTACGCTGAGGAAGCGCTAGCGCACGATTCCATTCCGGGTGGAACCGGAATGGGCTCTGACCTATTTTGACTTGAGAAAATTACCGAAGAGGCCGCGACTTCTCTGAGCGGAGCCTTCGGATCGATCATGGCCGCAGGAGAAGGCATTGCCATCGCACCAGCGCTTCTGGTCCGCCGTCCGGCGCCTCTCGGCGCGGATGCTGGCGCTCGCGATGCTGGTCACCGGCTTTTCGACTGCCGCGCCGTTCCATGCCATGGCCCAGGATGGTGTATACCGCCCTTGGCTGCGCGGTTTGTTCTATTCACCGCGCAGGGAGCGGCGGGTGATACGGCGGGCGGTGCCGCAGCGCGAGGTACCCGGCGCGAGACGGAACACTATACGCAGGAGCACTGGCAAAGCGACCCGCAAGACGGTTTCACGACGAAGCGTCGAGCGAGCCGCCCGGGTGGCCGAGCCGGAAGTCGAAGTCGTCGAGAAGCTTCCCGACGCCAAGATCGTGCTGGTGGTGGGCGACTTTCTCGGAAGCGGGCTGGCCGAGGGGCTGGCCGCCGCCTATGCCGAAAACCCGCGAGTGAAGGTCGTCGACAGGTCCAACGGTTCGTCCGGATTCGTGCGCGATGACTTTTTCGACTGGCCAGGCGGAATCGCCGGCATGGTAGAAGCCGAAAAGCCGGCGGCGATCGTAGCAATGCTCGGCTCCAACGACCGCCAGCAGATGAAGGTCGCGGGCGTTCGTGAGACGGTCAGATCCGAAAGCTGGACCAACGAATATACGCTGCGTGTGACGGAGTTCGGCAAGGCGGCGGCTGAGAGCAAGATTCCGTTCATCTGGGTAGGCATGCCGGCCTTCAAATCATCGAAGATGACCTCGGACATGCTGGCCTTCAACGACATATACCGGGCCGCGGCCGAGAGCGTTGGCGCGGAATTCGTCGATATCTGGGAAGGCTTTGTGGATGAGAACGGCGCCTTCGTTACGACCGGGCCGGACGTGAACGGGCAGCCGGTTCGGTTGCGCGCGGGCGACGGGATCAACATGACGGCGGCGGGCAAGCGCAAGCTCGCCTTTTACGCCGAAAAGCCGCTGAACAAGATATTGGGCGAAACCAGCGGCTCGGAGCCGGTCGCATTGGCGCCGGCGGGCATGCCGGCCATCGCGCCAGATGCGCCGAACGCAGCGCCGGTCGACCGCACGGTTCCGATATCGCTCGCCGATCCGGCGCTTGACGGCGCAACCGAACTCCTAGGCGCGCAGGCGCAATCGAAGCGCGACCCCCGCTCCGCCGGCGAGAAACTTACGATCGAGGGCGTAGCCCCCGAACCCGCGCCGGGGCGGGCAGACGATTTCTCCCGCCGGCCGAAGCCGCCGGTTCCTCCTAGCGCACCTGGGGCCGCGGAGACGACGACCGCTATCGGCCGTTAGGCCTCGGGCCGGCAGTCCTCAATTATCGAGGCAGAACACTGGCGCCCATAAGCGCCTCGTCGATAGCGCGCGCCGCCTGCCTGCCTTCGCGGATCGCCCAGACCACGAGGGACTGCCCGCGGCGCACGTCGCCGGCGGCGTAGAGACGGTCGACGCTGGTCCTGTAATTGCGATCGTTGGCCTGGACATTGGTCGAGCGCCGGCTGTCGGTGCCGATCGCAAGCTGTCCTTCCAATTCCTTCACGACCCCGTCGCCGAAAGGGCCGGCAAAGCCGATAGCGATGAAGGCGAGATCGGCGCGGATGACGAATTCGGTGCCTGCGATCGGCTGGCGCTTCTCGTCGACTTCGCAGCACTTCACGCCCGTAAGCTGGCCTTCTTCGCCGATGAATTCGAGCGTCGCGACCTGGAATTCCCGTTCGGCGCCCTCGGCCTGCGACGAGGAGGTCCGCATCTTCGTGGCCCAATAGGGCCAGACCGCGAGTTTGTTTTCCTTTTCGGGCGGTTGCGGCCTGATATCGAGCTGCGTGACACGCACGGCGCCTTGACGGAAGGCGGTACCGACGCAGTCCGACGCAGTATCGCCGCCGCCGACCACGACGACATGCTGGCCCGCCGCCACGATCGGCTTTTCCGGCCATGCCACCGACTGGATGTCCTCGCCGCCGACGCGCTTGTTCTGCTGGACGAGATAGGGCATCGCGTCGTGCACGCCGTCGAGGTCGTCGCCGGGAATTCCAGCCGCCCGCGGTGTTTCGGAGCCGCCGCAATAAAGCACCGCGTCATATTCGGCGAGAAGTTCGGAAGTCTTCTTGTCGACACCGACATTGACGCCGCAATGGAAGGTGACGCCCTCGCCCTGCATCTGCTCGACGCGCCGGTCGATGTAGTGTTTTTCGATCTTGAAGTCGGGAATGCCGAAGCGCATGAGCCCGCCCGGCCGGCTCTCTCGCTCATAGACATGGACGTTGTGCCCGACCCGGCCAAGCTGCTGGGCCGCCGCCATGCCCGCAGGACCCGATCCGATGATCGCAACCCGCTTTCCCGTCTTCTTCTCGGGTGGATGCGGGCGGATTTGGCCAAGCTCATAGGCCTTGTCGGCAATTGCCTGCTCGATCGTCTTGATGGCGACGGGAATATCCTCGAGATTGAGAACGCAGGCTTCCTCGCAAGGCGCCGGGCAGATGCGGCCCGTCCATTCCGGAAAATTGTTGGTCGAATGGAGGTTGCGGATCGCGTTGTCCCAGTCGCCGTTATAGACCAGGTCGTTCCAGTCCGGAATCTGATTGTGGATCGGACAGCCGGTCGGGCCATGGCAGTAGGGCACGCCGCAATCCATGCAGCGCGCGGCCTGTTTCTCGACTTCCTTGTCCGACATCGGCAGCGTGAATTCGCGGAAATGCCGGATGCGGTCGGAAGCCGGCTGGTACTTGTGCACTTGCCGGTCGATCTCGAGAAAACCTGTTACCTTGCCCATAAATCGTCCTGTCAGGTCTTGGCTTTTGTCCGAGCGGAGATTGGATGCGTCGACCAGTCGTATTCTTCGAACCTCTTCCAATCTTCCTCGGTCCAGTCGCCAAAGGGGCTAAACGAGTCTAGCGCACGTCGCCCTTCCTCGGTCGCTGGATAGATCGAAATCGTTCCGTCTTTTTCCTGGCAGATGCTGATCGCATCTCCTACCAACACAAAATCCTTCGGGATTCGGATGATGCGATCACCGTCAATGACCTCGACCACACCTTCATATACTTCTGTTTTCCAAGGCACATCGCACTCCTCCGTTGCATGAAGGCGCGCGACAATAGTTTAGCAGCGCTGATATTCCAACCTGCCTACTCCGCCGCCACGCTCATCCGCAGGCGCTCCATCTCCTGCAGCGCGCGGCGATACTCGACCGGCATCACCTTGCGGAATTTCGGCCGGTAGCTCGCCCAGTTTTCGAGGATCTCCTTGCCGCGTGTCGAGCCGGTGTAGTGAACATGGTTCGAGATGAGCAGATGGAGACGCTCCTCGTCATGGCTCGTCATGTCGCCGGAGACGTCGACGCGGCCCTTGTGGTCGAGGTCGCCGCCATGATGGTGCAGCTTCTCCAGCATGTCGTCTTCTTCCGGCACCGGCTCGAGTTCGACCATCGCCATGTTGCAGCGTTTGGCAAAGTCGCCCGCTTCGTCGAGCACATAGGCGACGCCGCCCGACATGCCAGCGGCAAAGTTGCGTCCGGTCTGGCCGATGACCACCACCACGCCACCGGTCATGTATTCGCAGCCATGATCGCCGACGCCTTCCACGACCGCGACTGCGCCCGAGTTGCGCACGGCGAAGCGTTCGCCGGCCACGCCGCGGAAATAGCATTCGCCCTCGGTCGCGCCGTAAAGCACCGTATTACCGACGATGATCGACTCTTCCGCGACAATCCTGGCGTCGTTCGGCGGACGGATGACGATGCGTCCGCCCGAAAGGCCCTTGCCGACATAGTCGTTGCCGTCGCCGATCAGCTCGAACGAGATGCCGCGCGCCAGGAAGGCGCCGAACGACTGGCCGGCCGTGCCCGTCAGCTTCACCGAGATCGTGTCGTCGCGCAGCCCCTTGTGCTTGTGGCGCTTGGCGACTTCGCCCGACAGCATGGCGCCGGTCGAACGGTCGACGTTGCGGATCTCGACCTCGATCTTGACCGGCAGCTTCGATTCCAGCGCCGGCGCGGCGAGTTCGATCAGCTTGCGGTCGAGCACATCGTCGATCGGATGCTTCTGGCGCTCCGTCCAGTGCGTCGCGTCGCGCGGCGCCTCGGGCTTATAGAACACGCGGCTGAAATCGAGGCCCTTGGCTTTCCAGTGCTCGATCACCGCCCGCTTTTCCAGAAGATCGGTGTCGCCGACGATCTGGTCGAGATGGGTAAAGCCCATTTCGGCCAGCAGCGCCCGCACCTCTTCCGCGACATAGAAAAAGAAGTTGATGACGTGCTCGGGCGTGCCCTTGAAGCGCTTGCGCAGCACAGGATCCTGCGTCGCCACGCCGACCGGGCAGGTGTTCAGATGGCACTTGCGCATCATGATGCAGCCGGCGGCGATCAGCGGCGCGGTCGAGAAGCCGAACTCGTCGGCGCCGAGCAGCGCGCCTATGATGACATCCCGCCCGGTTCTGAGGCCGCCATCGACCTGCAGCGCCACGCGCGAGCGCAGCCCGTTCAGCACCAGCGTCTGGTGCGTTTCGGCGAGACCCATCTCCCAGGGCGAACCGGCATGCTTGAGCGACGTAAGCGGAGACGCACCGGTGCCGCCATCATAGCCGGAAATGGTGATATGGTCGGCGCGCGCCTTGGCGACGCCCGCGGCAACCGTGCCGACGCCCACCTCCGAGACCAGCTTGACCGAGACATCCGCCGCGGGGTTGACGTTCTTCAGGTCGAAGATCAGCTGCGCCAGATCCTCGATCGAATAGATGTCGTGATGCGGCGGCGGCGAGATCAAGCCAACGCCCGGTGTCGAATGGCGCACCTTGGCGATCGTCGCGTCGACCTTGTGGCCCGGAAGCTGCCCGCCCTCGCCGGGCTTGGCGCCCTGCGCGACCTTGATCTGCATGACATCGGAGTTGACGAGATATTCGGCGGTCACGCCGAACCGTCCCGAGGCGACCTGCTTGATTGCCGAGCGTTCCGGGTTCCTGCCGCCGCCGGGCAATGGCAGGTAGCGGTCCGGCTCCTCGCCGCCCTCGCCGGTGTTCGACTTGCCGCCGATCTGGTTCATGGCGCGCGCCAGCGTGGTGTGCGCCTCCCTGGAGATCGAGCCGAACGACATGGCGCCGGTCGAGAAGCGCTTGACGATATCGGCCGCCGTCATGACCTCCTCGATCGGAACCGGCTTGCGCCCGGTCTCCTCGGCGGTCTTGATCTTGAACAGGCCGCGAATGGTCTGGGCGCGCGCCGTATGGCTGTCGATCTGGGCGGAATATTCCTTGAACGTGTCCCACGATCCCTGGCGCACCGCATGCTGCAGCGAGGCGACGGCGTCGGGCGACCAGATATGGGCCTCGCCGCGCATCCGGAACAGATATTCGCCGCCGACCTCCAGCGCGTTGCGCAGCACCGGATCGTCGCTGAACGCCGCGCTGTGGCGGTTGACCGTCTCGGCCGCGATCTCTTCGAGGCCGACGCCCTCGATCATCGTCGCGGTGCCGGTAAAATACTTGTCGACGAAATCGGTCCGCAGCCCGACCGCGTCGAAAATCTGCGCGCCGCAATAGGACTGGTAGGTCGAGATGCCCATCTTGGACATGACCTTGAGAATGCCCTTGCCGATCGACTTGATGTAGCGCGTGACGACCTCGCCCGCATCGACCTCGGCCGGCATTTCGCCGCGCTTGTGCATGTCGGTCAGCGTGTCGAAGGCGAGATAGGGGTTGATGGCCTCCGCGCCGTAGCCGGCGAGGCAGCAGAAGTGATGGACCTCGCGCGGCTCGCCCGATTCGACGACGAGACCGACCGAAGTGCGCAGTCCCTTGCGGATAAGATGATGGTGGACCGCCGCCGTCGCCAGCAGCGCGGGTATCGCGATGCGGTCGGGGCCTATCTGGCGGTCCGACAGGATGATGATGTTGTAGCCGCCGGCGACCGCCGCCTCGGCGCGCTCGCATAGCCGCTCGACGGCGCCCTGCATGCCGGCGGCGCCTTCCGCCGTCGCATAGGTGACGTCGATCGTCTTGGTGTCGAACCGGTCCTCGGTGTGGCCGATCGAGCGGATCTTTTCGAGATCGGCATTGGTAAGGATCGGCTGACGCACCTCGAGCCGCTTGCGCTTGGAACTGCCGATCAGGTCGAAGATGTTTGGCCGCGGTCCGATGAACGAGACGAGGCTCATCACCAGTTCTTCGCGGATCGGGTCGATCGGGGGATTGGTGACCTGCGCAAAATTCTGCTTGAAATAGGTGTAGAGCAGCTTCGACTTGTCCGACATAGCCGAAATCGGCGTGTCGGTTCCCATCGAGCCAACGGCTTCCTGTCCGGTTGTCGCCATCGGCGACATCAGGAGCTTGGTGTCTTCCTGGGTGTAGCCGAAAGCCTGCTGGCGATCGAGCAGGCTGACATCCTTGCGCAGCGCGCGCGGCTCGACCGGCTTCAAGTCTTCCAGGATGAGCTGCGTGTTGGAAAGCCAGGTCTTGTAGGGATGCTTGGTTGCGATCTCGGACTTGATCTCCTCGTCCGAAATGATCCGGCCCTTTTCGAGGTCGATCAGAAGCATCTTGCCGGGCTGCAGACGCCACTTCTTGACGATCTTTTGCTCCGGCACGGTGAACGCGCCGGCTTCCGACGCCATGATGACCCGGTCGTCGTCGGTCACGATATAGCGCGCCGGACGCAGGCCGTTGCGATCAAGCGTCGCGCCGATCTGGCGGCCGTCGGTGAAGGCCACGGCGGCAGGGCCGTCCCACGGCTCCATCAGGGCCGCATGATGCTCGTAGAACGCCTTGCGGTCGGCATCCATGAGCTTGTTGCCGGCCCACGCCTCGGGGATCAGCATCATCATGGAATGGACGAGCGAATAGCCGCCCTGGAACAGGAATTCGAGTGCGTTGTCGAAGCAGGCCGTGTCCGACTGCCCCTCGTAGGAGATCGGCCACAGCTTCGAGATGTTGTTGCCGAACAGCTCCGAATCCACCGACGCCTGCCGCGCCGCCATCCAATTGTTGTTGCCGCGCACCGTGTTGATTTCGCCATTGTGCGCGACCATGCGGTATGGATGCGCCAGCTTCCATGACGGGAAGGTGTTGGTCGAGAAACGTTGGTGGACGAGGATCAACGCCGTCTCGAAGCGCGGATCGTTGAGGTCCTTGTAGTAGGAGCTGACCTGGTAGGCCAGGAACATGCCCTTGTAGACGATGGTGCGCGCCGACAGCGACACGCAGTAGGCGCCGATGTCGCGGTTGTCGTTCTCGGCGTAGATGCGGCCGGAGATCACCTTGCGCAGGAGATAGAGCCGCGCCTCGTACTCCTCGTCATCGTCGATGTCGGGCGTGCGCCCGATAAAAACCTGGCGGTGGTGCGGCTCGGCGGCAGCAATTTCGGGCGCCTTGGACAGCGAGGAGTTGTCGACCGGCACGTCGCGAAAGCCGATCAGCGGCAGGCCTTCCGACTGCGCCGACTCAGCGATGACCTCGTCTATGTGCGCGCGCAGCGCCGCGTCCTGCGGCATGAACCAGTGGCCGACGCCGTATTGTCCGGCCGGCGGCAGTTCGATGTCCTGCCCGGCCATCTCCTCCCGAAAGAAACGGTCGGGAATCTGCACCAGCACGCCGGCTCCGTCGCCCATCAGCGGGTCCGAGCCGACCGCGCCGCGATGCGTAAGGTTCTGAAGCATCGCCAGACCGTCCTTGACGATCTGGTGCGACTTCACGCCTTTCATCTGCGCGATGAAGCCCACACCGCATGCGTCATGTTCGTTGCGCGG